>NZ_JOJL01000016.1 GCF_000721705.1 Actinoplanes subtropicus | reverse complement strand
ATGCCATCATCGCTCTGGCCATGCTCAGCCTCGGCGGTCACCGACCCGAACTACCCGACCGATGACCGACAACCCACCCACACATCGATCACAAGAGCCTAATTTGTCGTACCCGCCGGATAGCTTGTCCGGGTGACGACCGCCCGTACGACCGCGAAGGCCGCCCGACCCGCCTACGTCTGCGATGCCTGCGGGCACCAGCCGCCGAAATGGCTCGGCCGGTGCCCGGAGTGCGGCGAGTGGGGCTCGGTGATCGAGTCCACGGTGTCCAGCCCGCTCGGCGCGGGCCGGGTGGTCAGTTCGCGCATGCCCGCCGAGCCGGCCCGGCCGATCGCCACGATCAGCGCCGCCCCGGCCAAGGCGGTGCCCACCAACGTCAGCGAGCTCGACCGGGTGCTCGGCGGCGGTCTGGTCCCCGGCGCGGTGGTGCTGCTGGCCGGCGAGCCGGGTGTGGGCAAGTCCACACTGCTGCTCGATGTGGCCCAGCAGTGGGCGGCCGGCGCCGGCAGCCCGTCGCTGGTGGTCAGCGGGGAGGAATCGGTCAGTCAGGTCCGGCTGCGCGCCGAGCGGCTGGGCGCCCTGCACGAGCGGCTCTTCCTGGCCTCGGAGAGCGACCTGAGCGCCGTCCTCGGCCATCTCGACGCGGTCAAGCCCGGCCTGCTCGTGCTCGATTCGGTGCAGACCATCTCGGCCCCCGGCACGGAGGGCGTGCCCGGCGGCGTGACCCAGGTCCGCGCGGTCACCGCCGCGCTGGTCGGGGTGGCCAAGGAGCGCGGCATCGCCACCGTCCTGGTCGGTCACGTCACCAAGGACGGTCAGGTGGCCGGCCCCCGAGTGCTGGAGCACCTGGTCGATGTGGTGCTGCATTTCGAGGGCGACAAGCATTCGTCGCTGCGGCTGGTCCGCGGCGTGAAAAACCGCTTCGGCGCGGCCGACGAGGTGGGCTGCTTCGAGATGCACGAGGGCGGCATCGCCAGCCTCGCCGACCCGTCCGGGCTGTTCCTCACCCGCTATCAGGAGCCGGTCCCGGGCACCTGCGTCACGGTCGCGATGGAGGGCCGCCGGGCCCTGGTCACCGAGGTGCAGGCGCTGATCGGGGCGGAGGTGCAGGGGTCACCGAGGCGGACGGTGTCGGGGCTCGACAGCGCCCGGCTGGCGATGGTCCTGGCCGTCCTGGAGCGCCGCACCAAGCAGCTCAAGCTCTACAACCGCGAGGTGTTCGCGGCGACCGTCGGCGGCATCCGGCTGGTCGAGCCCTCGGCCGACCTGGCGATGGCGCTGGCCGTCGCCTCCGGCGGGCTCGATCTCGCGATGGCGCCGCACCTGGTGGCGATCGGCGAGGTCGGCCTCACCGGCGAGATCCGCCGGGTCGGCGCGGTCGGCCGGCGGCTGGCCGAGGCGGCCCGGCTCGGCTTCCGCGAGGCGCTGGTGCCGCCCGGCTGCGCCCCGGAGGGCACCGGCGTCAAGGGCATGCGGGTCACCGAGGTCGCCGACCTACGCTCCGCATTGCAGACCGCGGCCCGGGCCTCGGCCGAGCACGGCGGCCGGTGACACAGGGTGAGTTTTGATCACGCTACGGAGCATTCATCGAACCACGCCTCGGCGCTCTGGATGACAGTCCGTAGAATGTCCAGGTGCCGCTCGACCGCGATGGTTCCAAGCCCGCCGCCGCCAGCCCGCCGCCACGACCCGGCGTGAACGGTTCGGCACGCCCTGGTCTCGGGGGCGGGGGCGGCGTGAGCCCCGATCCGCTCCGCGCCAATCTCGCCCTGATGGCTCCCGGCACCGCCCTGCGGGACGGTCTGGAGCGCATCCTGCGGGGCCGTACGGGTGCCTTGATCGTCCTCGGCCACGACGCCGTGGTGGAAAGCATCTGCACCGGCGGCTTCCCGCTCGATGTCGAGTTCTCCGCCACCCGGCTGCGCGAGCTGTGCAAGATGGACGGCGCGGTCGTGCTCTCCAGCGACGGCACCCGCATCGTGCGGGCCGCCGTCCACCTGATGCCCGACCCGTCGATCCCGTCCGAGGAGTCCGGCACCCGGCACCGTACGGCCGAGCGGGTCGCCAAGCAGAGCGGCTTCCCGGTCATCTCGGTGAGCCAGTCGATGCGCATCATCGGGCTGTATGTGAACGGTCAGCGCCACGTCCTCGACGACTCGGCGGCGATCCTGTCCCGGGCCAACCAGGCCCTGGCCACCCTGGAGCGCTACAAGCTGCGGCTAGACGAGGTCTCCGGCACCCTCTCCGCCCTGGAGATCGAGGATCTGGTCACCGTGCGCGACGCCGTGGCGGTCGTGCAGCGCCTCGAGATGGTCCGCCGCATCGCCGACGAGATCTCCGGCTACGTGGTCGAGCTGGGCACCGACGGCCGCCTGCTGGCCCTCCAGCTGGACGAGCTGATGGCCGGCGTCGACGCCGACCGCACCCTGGTGATCCGCGACTACCTGCCGACCGGCCGCAAGGCCCGCACCCTCGACGAGGCCCTGGTCGAGCTCGACCTGCTCTCCGCCACCGAGATGATCGACCTGGTCGCGGTGGCGAAGGCGATCGGCTACCCCGCCGCGTCCGACGCGCTGGACGCCGCGGTCTCCCCGCGCGGCTTCCGACTGCTGGCCAAGGTGCCCCGCCTCCCACCCCCGGTCGTCGAGCGGCTGGTCGACCACTTCGGCAGCCTCCAGCGCCTGCTGGGCGCCACGGTCGAAGACTTGCAGGCGGTCGACGGGGTGGGCGACGCGCGCGCCCGTGGCGTGCGGGAGGGCCTGTCCCGGCTGGCCGAGGCGTCCATCCTCGAGCGCTACGTCTGACGGCGCCGGGACGTGACGCGGCCCGGCGTCCACTGAGGACGCCGGGACCGTTCAGGAGATGAGGCCGGGACCGTTCAGGAGATGAGGGTGAGCAGCACCGGCTGGGATACGAGGGTGCCGAGCCGGGCCCTCAGCTCGAACTGACCGGGCGGCGGGGCCGGCCCGGAGGGCGAGGTGCCCGTACAACTGCTGGACTGCCGGCCGTTCCAGGTGAACTTGGTGGTTCGCGTGTTCCCCGGCGCGAACTGCCTTACGTCGGCGCTGTTGTCCTTGTTGCACGTGTCGGAGGACCAGTACTTCTTGGCGCCGACCTCGAGGTAGAGCTCCTGCGCACCCGCGCCGACATCGCGGCTGCAGGTGCGGTTACCGGTGTTCTTGACCGTGATAGTGATCTCCAGCGGCGCGCCCCGCTTGACCGTCGTCGTCGGCACGCCGGCGGCCACCAGGAACTCCGAGTCGGCGCAGGAGCCGGCGGCGGCGCCAACGTTGG
Source organism: Actinoplanes subtropicus (assembly GCF_000721705.1). Classification (GTDB taxonomy): domain Bacteria; phylum Actinomycetota; class Actinomycetes; order Mycobacteriales; family Micromonosporaceae; genus Actinoplanes; species Actinoplanes subtropicus. The sequence goes on along the minus strand of NZ_JOJL01000016.1, from coordinate 237,883 downwards.
TGTTCTGACCGTTCGCCGTGGCCGGCGGTGTGGTCGGACTGTCGGCGTCGTCGGTCGGGTCCTGCGACTCGAGGTCGCCCAGGGCGGGCAGCGACCGCTGGGTTCCGGGCACACCGTCCAGGAAGGACGGCTCGGGCGATGCGGAGGTCTTGGCGGGCGCCGGGGTGGGCAGGGACGTCGAGGACGAGGCGCCCTTGCCGCGCTGATCGTTCTTGTCGTTGCCGGAGCAGGAAACGAACAGCACGATGAGGCCGAGCAGGACAGCGCCCAGCACGACTGCACGCCGCCGCCAGTAGACGGCGGGAGGAAGGGGACCAACCGTCGATCGCATGATGGGGTCACCGTAAACCCGGACACCCCCGGCGACGGCCGCGACGCGCCGGGTACGCGACACCGACTCGCCTTGCCCGCCGTTAGAGATAGACCCTTCGCTGGTAGATGGCGTGCGCCCCGGCCACCCGGTCGAGGAAAAGTTTGCCCGCGCAATGGTCGATCTCGTGCTGCAGGGCGCGCGCCTCGAACGCGTCGGTGCTGAGGGTGACCGGCTCCCCGGTGCCGGGCGCGACGGCCTCGACCATGACGCGGCCGGCCCGCTTCACGTCACCGGTGAGATCGGGGACCGACATGCAGCCCTCGCGCCCGGCCTTCCACCGGCTCGCCTCGACGATCTTCGCGTTGCAGAGCACGAACGCGCCGTGCGTGGTCACCGCCTTCGGATGCCCGGTCACATCGACGGCGAAGACCTGGACGCCGACCCCGACCTGAGGGGCGGCCAGGCCGACGCAGCCGGGCGAGACGCGCATGGTCGCGACCAGGTCGGCGGCCAGCTGCACGACCTCCGGGGAGGTGGGGTCGACCTCGGCGCCGACCGTGCTCAGCACCGCCGCGGGAGCGGTGACGACCGGCCGGACGCGGCCCTCGGTCACAGCAGCTCCGACTCGGCGGGGCGCAGCGTCACCTCGACACCCAGCTCGGCGCCGGCCACCGCGAGCCGCTCGGCCAGCTCCTCGGAGGCGCCGGCCGGCAGGTCGATCTCGGCGATCAGCACGTACAGCGTGCCGGTGAGGCGGGTGCTCAGGTCGGTGATGTTGCCGCCCTCGGCCGCCACCACCCGGGCCACCGCGGCGACGATGCCCAGCCGATCGGCGCCGTGCACGCTCACCACCCACGGCTCGCCGTTGGTGGCCGCATCCGCCTGGGAGACCTCGCGGACGGTCGTGGTCACCCCGTCGAGTGGTTCCAGGGCCAGCGAGGCCGCCTCGACCCCGGCGCCGGTGCAGATCAGGGTCATCGCGAAGTGGCCGCGCAGGCGGGTCATCGTCGAGTCGGTGAGGTTGGCGCCCACCTCGGCCAGCGCCTCGGCCACGTCGGCGACGATCCCGGTACGGTCCGGGCCGATGACGGTGATGGCAAGCTCGTGCACCCGCCTACAGTATGTCCTGCCATGACTTTCGCCGACGACGCCATCGCCTGGTTCGACCAGAATGCCCGGGATCTTCCGTGGCGGCAGCCCACCACGAGCCCCTGGGGGGTGCTGGTCAGCGAGGTGATGCTGCAGCAGACTCCGGTGGTCCGGGTGGAGCCCGCCTGGCGCTCCTGGATGACCCGCTGGCCCACCCCGGCCGACCTGGCCGCCGACCCGCCGTCCGAGGCGATCCGGATGTGGGGGCGGCTCGGCTACCCGCGCCGGGCAATGCGCCTGCACGCCTGCGCCGTCGCGATCGTGGAGCGGCACGGCGGCGTGGTCCCGGCCGATCTCGTGCAGCTGCTGGCGCTGCCCGGGGTCGGCACCTACACCGGGCGGGCGGTGGCCACCTTCGCGTACGGCCAGCGGCACCCCGTCGTGGACACCAACGTCCGGCGGGTGGTGGCCCGGGCCGTCGAGGGCAAGCCGGACGCCGGCCCGACCACGACGGCCGCCGACCTGGTCGCGGTGGCCGAGTTGCTGCCCGACCCGCCGTCCCGGGCCGCGCGCGCGAGCATCGCCTTCATGGAGCTGGGCGCGATCGTCTGCACGGCCCGCGCGCCGCGCTGCCCGCAGTGCCCGTTCGAGGCGTCCTGCGCGTGGCGGGCCACCGGCGAGAAGCTGCCGCAAGGGCCGAGTCGCAAGCCGCAGCGGTACGCCGGGACCGATCGCCAGGTGCGCGGCCTGCTGCTGGAGGTGCTGCGGCACGCCACCGGCCCGGTGCCGCGCCAGCGCCTCGACCTGGTCTGGCAGGACGAGACGCAGCGGGTCCGGGCCCTGGCCGGCCTCGTCGAGGACGGCCTGGTCGAGCCGTTCAGCTCGGACAGTTTCGTCCTGGCGGGCGACCGGCCCTACTAGGCCTCCTTACCAGGCGACGACGCCCTGCGGGCTGGGCTGCACCGAGCCGAACTCGACCCTCTTCATGGTGATGCCGACCTTCGCCGGGTCGCCGAAGCCCTCGAGGTGCGCGGTGACCGTCTGGGCGTCGCCGAAGAGCTGGACCCGCAGGGCGTTGGCGGCGGAGCAGTCGCTCGCGGCCTTGTCGCAGGTCGTCCACCGCATGCCGCTGAAGGCGCTCGTGCCGTGCTTGAGGGTCGCGGCGGTCGGCTCGCCGGGCTGCCGCACGTCCCCGGCGTCGACCTTGATGGGCTCCCCGGCCGGGTTGATCGGGGTCACGGTCGCCCACCCGTCCAGCACGCAGGTCTTGGAACTGATGTTGGTCATGGTGAGCAACGCCCGCCGGTACGCGTCGGCCCGGTTGGGCTGGGCGGTGATCGTGACCTTCAGATCGGAGGTGGTGCAGGCGACGGGGTCGCCGGAGCCGGACTTCGGCGGCTTGTGGGTCTTGGTGGTGGTGGCGGTGGTGCCGCCGGCGGATCCACCGGCGCCGGCCTTGCCGGCCGTGGCCGGTGCGGCGCTGACCGGTGCGGCGCTGACCGGGGTGGCCGGTCCCGTCGGCCGGCCGGGCGTGGTCGCGGCGCAGGCCGACGTGGACAGGACGGCGGTGGCGCCGAGGGCCAGGACGATCGCAACCGGGTGAATTCGCATGCGAGAAGACTGCCGCGTACGAGCGGACGCATGCGCCGACGTCGATCAGCCTGGCACGAAAACAGGACCAGGCATTACTCGCGACGAACGGCCCAATTGATATGGGGCACCCAGAGGATCATGCGCATAAGCTCCAGTCGATTGACGGGCGCACCGTCGCGACCCGGACCCGGCCGCAACCTCGGAGTGTGATCTCCCATGCGTCGACCGTCTCGAACCCTGACCGCACTGTCCACCCTCACGCTGGCCTGCGCCGGCATTCTCACCGGCTCGCCCGGCGCCGCCCAGGCGGCCACCACCTGCTCGCAGGCCTACTTGCCGCTGCCCGACCCGAAATGCCAGCCGGGCGTCCGGTACTCCGCAGTCACGCAGAGCAATATCGACGAGACGATCTGCGTGTCCGGCTGGACTGCGACGGTCCGGCCCTCGACGTCCTACACGAACGCGCTGAAGAAGACCCAGATCGCGCAGTACAAGTACAGCGACACCTCGCTCTCCGACTACGAGGAAGACCACTTCATCCCGCTGGAGCTCGGCGGCGACCCGAAGTCCGAAAAGAACCTGTGGCCCGAGCCGCACTACGACTCCAACGGCGACGGCTCGGCCACAAAGGACACGGTCGAGAACAAGCTGAAGAAGATGGTCTGCGCCGGCACGGTCACGCTCAAGGCGGCCCAGGACGCGATCGCCGACGACTGGACCACGGCGTTGTCCGTGGTCGGCGGCTAGGCCCTGACCCATCGAGTGCGTCCCGGCCACTTCGCGGTGGCCGGGACGCGCCCGTTTCTAGTGGACGTACGGCCAGCCGCTCGAGTCGTACCCGAGCAGGTTGATCCCGAGCTTCGCCGTCCCGTTGTCCGCGTAGTAGTGGTAGACCAGCACGTCCGCGTCGGTGTCGGTGAAGACCGACTGGCCGCCCGGCCCGTGGATGCTGCCGTGCCCGGCCAGGATCTCGCTGCCGCCACCACTGGTCATCGCCGTGCCGTTCTTGTCGACGAACGGCCCGTTCACGCTGGTCGAGCGACCCACCATGATCCGGTACGTGCTGGCCGCGCCCCGGCAGCACAGGTCGAAGGACACGTACAGGTAGTAGTACGAACCGTGGTGGAACAGGAACGGTGCCTCGATCGCGCCGCCGCCGCGCCCGGCGATCGACCGGATGGTGCTGTCCAGCCGCTTGCCGGTGGACGGGTTCAGCTGCACCTGTTTGATCCCGGACCAGAACGAGCCGAGGCTCAGCCACCAGCGGCCGGACGGGTCGACGTACAGGTTCGGGTCGATGGCGTTGAAGTTGTCGCTGGTCGCCGACTCGATGACCAGGCCCTGGTTGCTCCAGGTGCCGGCGGCGCCGGTGCCGCTGGTGGCCAGGAAGATCGCCGAGTGGTTCGAGCCGAAGGTCGAGGCCGCGTAGTACAGGTAGTACTTGCCGTTGTGGTACGAGATGTCCGGCGCCCACAGGTTCGCGCTGCCCCCGGTGTACGACCTGGTCCAGGAGGCGCCGCCCGGGAAGGCCACGCCGGCATCCTTGAACGCCGTCCGGTCCGTCGAGGTCTTCAGCACGATGTTGTCACCGGTGTGCGCGATCAGATACGTCCCATCGGGCTTCTTCACGATGCCCGGATCGTGCACGTTGACACTGCCCGTCACCACCCCCGGATTCGGATAGGTCGCCGCCTCGGCCGCCCCGGCCCCCACCGCCGCCCCGGCCACCACCACCAGCACGACCACCGCGGTAAGCGCTTTCCTACGCCACACAGACCTCACCTCTCAACGCTGACGTTAGGGGAGTCCGCTAAGTGTGAACGCTCCCATAAATACCACCGCAGCTGACCCACCGCAGCTGACCCACCGCAGCTGACCCACCGCAGCTGACCCACCGCAGCTGACCCACCGCAGCTGACCCACCGCAGCGTGGGGGTCCGGGGGCTCGGCCCCCGGGTAGATATGCGGAGCGATCCCTGTCCACGCTTTCTGTGGACAGGGATCGCCTAGAGCGCAGCTCTCGCCTAGAGCGAGCGCCGTTACTCCTCGTTGGAGGCAGCTCCGAGGTCGGCGGGCACCGCGTCCGGCACCGAGACCCCCCGGTCGGCGCCGCGGAAGCTCAGCTTCGACTTCTCGACGTTCGCCGGGTCACCCTCGCAGTCCACCACCACGATCTGGCCGGGGCGCAGCTCGTTGAAGAGGATCTGCTCGGACAGGCTGTCCTCCAGATCGCGCTGGATCGTCCGCCGCAGCGGCCGGGCGCCCAGCACCGGGTCGAAGCCCTTGTTCGCCAGGTACTTCTTCGCGTTGTCGGTCAGCTCGAGGCCCATGTCCTTGTTCTTGAGCTGGCCCTCGATGCGCGAGGTGAAGATGTCGACGATCTGCAGGATCTCGTCCTGCCGGAGCTGGTGGAACACGATCGTGTCGTCGATACGGTTCAGGAACTCCGGGCGGAAGTGCTGCTTCAGCTCGTCGTTGACCTTGACCTTCATCCGGTCGTAGTTGCTCTCGGTGTCCTCCGAGGCCTGGAAGCCCAGCGACACCGCCTTCGCCACGTCCCGGGTGCCGAGGTTGGTGGTCAGGATGATGACCGTGTTCTTGAAGTCCACGATCCGGCCCTGGCCGTCGGTCAGGCGGCCGTCCTCCAGGATCTGCAGCAGCGTGTTGAAGACGTCCGGGTGGGCCTTCTCGATCTCGTCGAACAGGACCACCGAGAACGGCTTCCGCCGCACCTTCTCGGTGAGCTGGCCGCCCTCGTCGTAGCCGACGTAGCCGGGAGGGGCACCGACCAGGCGGGACACCGTGTACCGGTCGTGGAACTCGGACATGTCCAGCTGGATCAGCGCGTCCTCGGAGCCGAACAGGAACTCGGCCAGCGCCTTGGACAGCTCGGTCTTACCGACGCCGGACGGGCCGGCGAAGATGAACGAGCCGGACGGGCGCTTCGGGTCCTTCAGGCCGGCCCGGGTACGGCGGATCGCCTTGGAAACCGCCTTGACCGCGTCCTCCTGGCCGATGACCCGCTTGTGCAGCTCGTCCTCCATGCGGAGCAGACGGGACGTCTCCTCCTCGGTGAGCTTGTACACCGGGATGCCGGTCCAGTTGCCCAGGACCTCGGCGATCTGCTCGTCGTCGACCTCGGACACGACGTCCAGGTCGCCGGCCTTCCACTCCCGCTCGCGCTGCGCCTTCTGGCCGAGCAGCTGCTTCTCCTTGTCGCGCAGCTGGGCGGCGCGCTCGAAGTCCTGCGCGTCGATCGCGGACTCCTTGTCGCGACGCACCTGGGCGATGCGCTCGTCGAAGTCGCGCAGGTCCGGCGGCGCGGTCATCCGGCGGATCCGCATCCGGGCGCCGGCCTCGTCGATCAGGTCGATCGCCTTGTCCGGCAGGAAGCGGTCCGAGATGTACCGGTCGGCCAGCGTCGCGGCGGCCACGAGGGCGGCGTCGGTGATGCTGATCCGGTGGTGCGCCTCGTAGCGGTCGCGGAGACCCTTGAGGATCTCGATGGTGTGCGCCAGGGACGGCTCGCCGACCTGGATGGGCTGGAAGCGGCGCTCGAGCGCGGCGTCCTTCTCCAGGTGCTTGCGGTACTCGTCCAGGGTGGTCGCGCCGATGGTCTGCAGCTCGCCGCGGGCCAGCATCGGCTTGAGGATGCTCGCCGCGTCGATCGCGCCCTCGGCCGCGCCCGCGCCCACCAGGGTGTGGATCTCGTCGATGAACAGGATGATGTCGCCGCGGGTGCGGATCTCCTTCAGCACCTTCTTCAGGCGCTCCTCGAAGTCACCGCGGTACCGGGAACCGGCGACCAGCGCGCCCAGGTCGAGCGTGTACAGCTGCTTGTCCTTGAGCGTCTCGGGCACCTCGCCCTTGACGATCGACTGGGACAGTCCCTCGACGACGGCGGTCTTGCCGACACCGGGCTCGCCGATGAGCACCGGATTGTTCTTGGTACGGCGGGAGAGAACCTGCATGACCCGCTCGATTTCCTTTTCCCGGCCGATGACCGGGTCGAGCTTGCCCTCGCGGGCGGCCTGGGTCAGGTTGCGCCCGAACTGGTCGAGCACCAGCGACGTGGACGGAGCGGCCTCGCCCGCCGCGGCGCCGGCCGCGGCCGGCTCCTTGCCCTGGTAGCCCGAGAGCAGCTGGATGACCTGCTGGCGGACCCGGTTGAGGTCGGCACCGAGCTTGACCAGCACCTGGGCGGCGACGCCCTCGCCCTCGCGGATCAGGCCGAGCAGGATGTGCTCGGTTCCGATGTAGTTGTGACCCAGCTGGAGAGCCTCGCGCAGCGAGAGCTCCAGCACCTTCTTCGCCCGCGGCGTGAACGGGATGTGCCCGCTCGGCGCCTGCTGACCCTGGCCGATGATCTCTTCGACCTGTTGCCGGACGCCCTCCAACGAGATACCCAGGCTCTCGAGAGCCTTGGCGGCGACACCCTCGCCCTCGTGGATCAGGCCGAGCAGGATGTGCTCGGTCCCGATGTAATTGTGGTTGAGCATCCGGGCCTCTTCTTGGGCCAGGACGACAACCCGTCGCGCTCGGTCGGTGAACCGCTCGAACATGCCCTCGTGCTCCTCACGTGCCGTGCGCCAATGCTGAGCGCCTGTCTCAACAGCTGGCGGGGCCAGCGCACGGGCATCGGTGATGCCCGTGCTGTAACTCTATCGCCGCCCGGGGGTTCTGCTGGGCCCTCGTGGCCCCGCGAAACCGTCCGCAACGTTGATTTAGCCAACTTCGCACGCTCAACGGCTGTTCCCCCACCCGAACGAGTACGCGGACAGCGAAATCGCCGTGGGACGTGCGTCCACAGCCTGTGGACAACCCGCTCCACACCTGTGGATAACTCTACGTATCCGGCCCGAAGATCACCTGAGAAAGCTCACAGGGGCCCGTCACGCCGAGCGTGACGGGCCCCTGTGACGTACGCCTACCCTCAACCCCTTCCGGGGCCCTTCGAGTGGAACTCGTCGACGATCTCCTGGGGGATGCGCCCCCGGTCGGAGATCTCCTTGCCGGACTTCTTGGCCCACTCCCGGATCGCCTTGTTCTGCTCCCGGTCCGCGGTCGCGCCGCCGCGGCCGCGTGCGGCCCGGCCCCCCACGACCACACCACCCCGGGCGACACGAGAGCCGGCACTGACGTACTGGGCGAAGACGTCCCGCAATTTAGCGGCGTTCTTCTCCGAGAGGTCGATCTCGTACTGAATGCCGTCGAGCGCGAACTTGACGGTCTCCTCGGCGTCACCGCCGTCGAGGTCATCGACCAGCTTGTGAATGATCTGCTTGGCCACGCGCCGCTATCCTCCCGAACACAGGTTCTCCCGCAACGGACAAGACAATAACGCCAGGGCGGCAGTATCCGTCAATGGCGGGTCGAATATTACTCGGGCCGGACCAACGGGAACAGGATCGTTTCCCGAATGCCGAGCCCGGTCAGCGCCATCAACAGCCGGTCGATTCCCATTCCCATCCCGCCGGTCGGCGGCATTCCGTACTCCATGGCGCGCAGGAAATCCTCGTCCAGCTGCATGGCGTCCGGATCGCCGCCGGCGGCCAGCACCGACTGGGCGACCAGCCGTTCGCGCTGCACCACCGGGTCCACCAACTCGGAATACGCGGTGGCCAGCTCGAAGCCGTTGACGTACAGGTCCCACTTCTCGGTGAGGCCCGGGGTTTCCCGGTGCGCGCGGGTGAGCGGCGCGGTCTCTTCCGGATAATCCCGTACAAATGTGGGCTGCTGAAGCGAGCCGACGACCAGGTGCTCGAAGAGCTCTTCGGCCAGCTTCCCGTTGCTCCACTTCGGGTCGACCGAAAGGTCATGCTTTTCCGCATAACTCTCGAGTGCTGCCCGATCGGTCATCACGGTGACTTCTTCGCCGAGCGCCTCGGAGAGCGACCCGAACAGGGTCACCGAGCGCCACTGGCCGCCGAAGTCCCACTCGGTGCCGTCGTAGTGGGTCACCACGTATGATCCGGCGACCGCGAACGCGGCTTCCTGAATCCACTCCTGAACCTGCTGCTGCATCACGTTGTAGTCGGCGTACGCCTGGTACGCCTCGAGCATGGCGAACTCCGGTGAGTGACTGGAGTCCATGCCCTCATTGCGGAAGTTCCGGTTGATCTCGAAGACCCGCTCGATGCCGCCGACCACGGCCCGCTTCAGAAATAGTTCCGGAGCGATCCGTAGATAGAGATCCGTGTCGAGCGCGTTGCTGTGCGTCACAAACGGGCGGGCCGCCGCCCCGCCGTGCAGCAACTGCAGCATTGGTGTTTCCACCTCGAGGAAATTGCGGCGGAACAGCGACTCGCGCAGGCTGCGCACCACGGTGGCCCGGGCGCGAACGGTCTCCCGGGCCTGCGGCCGGACGATCAGGTCGACGTACCGCTGCCGGATCCGGGTCTCCTCGGAGAGCGGCTTGTGCGCGACCGGCAGCGGGCGCAGCGCCTTGGCGCTGATCGCCCAGGAGTCGGCGAGCACGGAGAGCTCACCCCGCCGGCTGGTGATCACCTCGCCGGTGATCCCGACCAGGTCGCCCAGGTCGATCAGGTGCTTCCAGTCGGTCAGCGCCTGCTCCCCCACCTTGTCCAGGGAGAGCATGGCCTGCAGCTCGGTGCCGTCGCCGTCGCGCAGGGTGGCGAAACACAGCTTGCCGCCGTTCCGGATGAAGATCACCCGGCCGGTGATCGAGACCGAGTCGCCGCTCGCGGTGTCGGTCGGCAGCTCGGCGTACCTCTCCCGGATCTCCTTCAGCGTCGCGGTGCGCGGCAGGTTGACCGGGTACGGCGGGATGCCCTCGGCGAGGAACCGCTCCCGCTTGGCCCGCCGGACCCGCATCTGCTCGGGCAGGTCCTCGGTGGCGTCGGTGGGCGGCACATTCTGCTCGGTCACGGCACGACTCTCTGGTGGGAAATCTGACAACGACAGCGCCCTAGCCTACTGAGCGGCCCTCAGACGTTCCGCTCATATACCATCCGCAGCCCGATCAGCGTGATCATCGGCTCGTGCACGGTCAGCGTCCGGCACTCGTCCTTGACCAGGCCGGCCAGCCCGCCGGTGGCGATCACGGCCTTCACCGGGCCGATTTCCTCGATCATCCGCTCGACGATCCGGTCGACCTGACCGGCGAAGCCGTAGTACATGCCCGACTGCAGGCACTCGACGGTGTTCTTACCGATCACCGAGCGCGGCTGCGCCGGCTCCACCTTGCGCAGCTGGGCGGCCCGGGCGGCGAGCGCGTCGAACGAGATCTCGATGCCCGGCGCGAACGCCCCGCCGAGGAACTCGCCCTTCGCGCTGATCACGTCGAAGTTGGTGGTGGTGCCGAAGTCGACCACGATCGACGGGCCGCCGTAGAGGGCGTGCGCGGCCAGCGTGTTGACCACCCGGTCGGCGCCCACCTCCTTCGGGTTGTCGATGGCCAGCTGCACGCCGGTCTTCACGCCCGGCTCGACGACCACGTTGGGCAGCTCGCCGTAGTAACGCCCGAGCATGGTGCGCAGGCTGCGCAGCGCGGCCGGCACCGTCGAGCAGGCGGCCACCCCGGTGATCTCCACGTTGTCGCCGGCGAGCAGGCCGCGGAACATCAGCCCGAGCTCGTCGGCGGTGTTGCGGGAGTCGGTCTTGACCCGCCAGTTGTGCACGAGCTTGTCGCCGTCGAAGGTCGCGAGAACGGTGTTCGTGTTACCGATGTCGATACAGAGCAGCATCTAAGGCCTCAGGTCCATGGCGATGTCGAGGATCGGCGACGAGTGCGTCAGCCCACCCACCGACAGGTAGTCGACCCCGGTCGCCGCGTAGGCCTCCACAGTGGCCAAGGTGAGATTACCCGTGGCCTCGAGCTCGGCCCGATCTCCGACGGCCGCCACCACGTCACCGAGCAAGGACGGCGTCATGTTGTCGCAGAGGAGGAATGTCGCCCCCGCCTCCACGGCCTCCCATGCCTCGGCCAGCGTGGTCACCTCCACCTGCACGGGAATATCCGGAAATTTCCGAACAACCAGCTCGAAAGCCGCCGTAATACTCCCCGCCGCGAGCTTGTGGTTGTCCTTGATCATGGCGACGTCGTAGAGGCCCATCCGCTTGTTCGTTCCCCCGCCACAACGCACCGCGTACTTCTCCAGATGCCGCAGCCCCGGGGTGGTCTTGCGGGTGTCGAGCACGGTCGCCTTCGTGCCGGCCAGAGCATCGGCCCACTTCCGGGTATGGGTGGCCACGCCCGACATCCGGCAGAGCAGGTTCAGCGCCGTACGCTCGGCGGTCAGCAACGCCCGGGTAGGGCCTGTCACCACCGCGAGCACATCGCCGCGGCGTACCCGATCTCCTTCCGCCACGCGCGGCGAAAAGCTCGCCGTGCCGCCCGAGGTGGCCGCGAAGACCTCCAGCGCCACCGGCAGCCCCGCCACCACTCCGTCGGCCCGGGCCACCAGCTCGGCCGTGTCCATCTGGGTGGCCGGGATCGTGGCCTCGCTGGTCACGTCCCGGGGCGGATCGCCGAGGTCCTCGCCGAGGGCGGTGTAGACGATCCGCCGTACCTCATCCAGATCAAGACTCACGACATCTCCTCGAAGCTCTGCGTCAGCGCGCCCTTGCCGGACAGGCCGTTGAGCAGGTGACCGCGCCACTCGTCCTCGGCCACCGGGAAGTCCTCCCGCCAGTGGCAGCCCCGCGTCTCGCGCCGGGTCGACGCCGAAGCGACCAGCGCCGAAGCGACCGTCAGCAGGTTCGTCGCCTCCCAGGCCGCGTTGCGCGGGGTGGTGCGCAGCCCGGCCAGCCGGACCAGCTCCTTGGCGGTGCCGGCCAGCGACTCGGCCGAGCGCAGCACGCCCGCGCCGCGGGTCATCGCCCGCTGCAGCTCACCCCGGATCGCCGGGTCGGCCACCCAGGCCGGCCCTTCGCTTGGGAAAGACGGCTCGGCCTGCGGCGGCAGCTCCCGGGCGATGTCGCCGGCGATCCGCTTCGCGAAGACCAGGCCCTCCAGCAGCGAGTTGCTGGCCAGCCGGTTGGCGCCGTGCACGCCGGTGCAGGCCACCTCGCCGCACGCGTACAGGCCGGGGATAGTAGTCCGGCCGTGCAGGTCGGTGCGGACGCCGCCGGAGGCGTAGTGCGCGGCCGGGGCGACCGGGATCAGCTCGACGGCCGGGTCGACGCCGGCCGCCCGGGTGGCCGCCACGATCGTCGGGAACCGGTGCTCGAGGAACTCGCCGCCCAGGTGCCGGGCGTCCAGATAGACGTGGTCGGCGCCGGTGGCCAGCAGTACCCGGTGGATGCCCTTGGCCACCACGTCGCGCGGGGCCAGCTCGGCCAGCTCGTGCTGCCCGACCATGAACCGCTTGCCGGACTCGTCGACCAGGTGGGCGCCCTCGCCGCGGAGCGCCTCGGAGATCAGCGTCCGCTGCACCGAGGTGACCGCGGCGCTCACGAACGAGGTCGGGTGGAACTGCACGAACTCGACGTCGGTGACGGTCGCCCCGGCCCGCATGGCGAGCGCGACGCCGTCGCCGGTGGAGACCGACGGGTTCGTGGTGGACGAGTAGATCTGGCCCATCCCGCCGGTGGCCAGTACCACCGCGCGGGCCAGGATCGCGCCGACGCCGTCCTCCGCGCCCTCGCCGAGCACGTGCAGGGTGAGCCCGCAGGCCCGGCCGTCGGCGCTGCGCAGCAGGTCCAGCACGAGCGCGTGCTCGACCAGCCGGATCCACGGGTCGCGGCGGACCGCCTCGTGCAGGGCGCGCTGCACCTCGGCGCCGGTCGCGTCGCCGCCGGCGTGCACTATCCGGTCGGCGCGGTGGCCGCCCTCGCGGGTCAGCATCAGCGAGCCGTCCGGGTGGCGGTCGAACTCGGCGCCCAGCCGGATCAGCTCACGCACCCGGGCCGGCCCCTCCTCGACCAGCACCCGCACGGCGGCCGGGTCGCACAGCCCGACGCCGGCGATCTCGGTGTCGTTGGCGTGCGCGGCCGGGGTGTCCAGCGGGTCGAGCACGGCCGCTATCCCGCCCTGCGCCCACCGCGTGGAGCCGTCGTCGATGTTCACCTTCGTCACCACTGTGACGTGCAAGCCCTGTTCCCGCAGGTGCAGCGCGGCGGTCAGGCCCGCGATGCCGGAGCCCACGACCAGCACGTCGGTGGTCTCGCTCCAACCCGGCTCGGCGGCGGCGAGCCGGCGCGGCAGCTCCGGTAGATCGGCCAGAAGTGACATCTGCTCAGTAGACTCCGCCACCGCGGCGCTCGTCACGCGGGGGCGGCATCGGAGTGGTGGCCGTTACTTGTACTGGATGGGCAGGCTCTTGGCGCCCTTGCCCTTGAGCGTCGAGGTCAGGTCGGCGCCGTCCAGCCACAGGTAGCAGCGCACGCCGTAATCGCCCAGCGCCCACACGTCGGAGCTGCCCGGGAGCGAGATCACACCCGTACGATATTGAAGGTCTTTGTCGTTCGGGACGTTGACGTAGGACGCGACCAGCGTGCGGCAGCCGTCGTGGAAGGTGCGCCAGCCCTTGTCGTCCTTCGGGTAGTCCAGGTTCTTCGCGTACCAGATGCCGACGAACTCCGCGTTGTGCTTGGCCGAGCAGGCCACCCCCGGCATGTTCGCGATCGCCCCGGAGCTGTCCATCGCCACCGCGTAGCAGCCCAGCAGGAGGTCGGAGGAGCCGTCGGCGAGCACATTCTGCAGCGTGCCGACCCGCTGGACCACGGCGCCGTCGTCCTCCACCGAGCTGAGTTCGAGCGCCTCGCAGCGGAACCAGCGGGCGCCGCCGCTCCAGGCCGCCTTGCTGGGGTGGGTGACGCCGATCCAGATGCGCGCGGTGCGCCACTGGCCGCCGAGGTAGGTGGTGGCCTGCTCGTCGCAGACCCGGTAGGCGGCCTTGGCGCCGGCGGATCCGTCGGCCGGGGGCTCGTCGGCCTCCGCGACCGGCGAGTCGTAGGTGCCGACGTACACGGTCTCGGTGCGATGCCGCAGCTTGCAGTCGATCTCCTCGTAGGTCGCGCGCGGCCCGATCGGATCGAAATTGGCCCCATGGCAGGTCCCGGCGGTCGGCTCGAACCCGGTGGCCGGCTCCATCGCGCTCCACCCGTTGGTGAGGTCGCCGTCGACTCCACCGGGCATCCCGCACGCCGTGAGCAGCGTCAGGCAGGCAGCCATGATCCCCAGCCGGATCCCCGCCCGGTGTCCCACGCCCAGCTACCCCCCATTTTCGCCTGCTTGCCCGAGCATATGGCGATAAAAACCGAGGAGAAGCCCAAAAACCATTTTTCCGTACGGGAGGCGGGGCATCGCCGATCGCGGCCGCCCCCGCCTCACCACGCGGCCTGGCTGCCGCGCAAGGCCGTGGACGCGACTCTCGCGTGAGGTGGTGGGTCAGGGGCCGTCCCGCCGGTCACGTGGGAGCGACGGGACAGGCCTCAAACCGCGAGCGTGAGATCGCCGCGGACCAGGTCGCCGGCCATGCCGTCGGCCGCGGCGGCCGGGTCGGTGCCCAGGTCGATGATTTCGTTGTCGGCGTTCACGTGCACGACCCGGGGCTGGTAGGCGCGCGCCTCGGCGTCGTCCATCTGGCCGTAGGCGATCAGGATGACCAGGTCGCCGGGGTGGATCAGGTGGGCGGCGGCGCCGTTGATGCCGATCACGCCGGAGCCGCGCTCGCCCGGGATCACGTATGTCTCGAGCCGGGCGCCGTTGGTGACGTCCACGATCGCGACCTGCTCGCCGGCCAGCAGGTCGGCCTCCTCCATCAGGTCGAGGTCGACCGTCACCGAGCCGACGTAGTGTAGGTCGGCCTGGGTCACGGTGGCCCGGTGGATCTTGGACTTGAGCATGGTGCGCAGCATCAGCGGCCCTTCGCGAGGTGGAGCGGGACGTTGTCGATCAGTCGGGTGGCGCCGACCTTGGCGGCCACCAGCAGGCGCGCCGGACCCTCGTCGGGGGCCGGGCCCAGGTCGGGGCCGGTCAGGGCGAGGTAGTCGACGCGTACGGCCGGCTCTTCTTGGAGAATTTTGGTCGCGGTGGCCTGGACCGCCTCGGGGTCGGTGTGGGTGGCGCCCTCGCGCAGTGCCCGGGAGAGGGCGAGCGCGGCCGACCGCTCGTCGGCCGAGAGGTAGCGGTTGCGGCTGGAGAGGGCCAGGCCGTCCGGCTCGCGCACGGTCGGCACGCCGACGATCTCGACGCCCAGCTCCAGGTCGCGGACCATCCGGCGGATCAGGGCCAGCTGCTGGAAGTCCTTCTCGCCGTAGAACGCCACGTCGGCCCGGGTGAGCATCAGGAGCTTCTCGACGACCGTGAGCATGCCGGCGAAGTGCCCGGGCCGGCTCGCGCCCTCGATGATCTCGCCGAGCGGGCCGGCGTTCATCGTGATCGACGGCGCCCCGCCTGGGTAGACGTCCTCCCGGCTGGGGGCCCACACCACACTCACGCCCTCGGCGCGGCAGGCCTCGAGGTCGGTTTCGAGGGTGCGCGGGTATTTGTCGAAGTCCTCGTTCGGCCCGAACTGCAGCGGGTTCACGAAGATCGTCACCAACACGAACTGCGAGCGCTCGCGAGCGGCCCGCATCAGCGTGCGGTGGCCCTCATGCAGCGCTCCCATGGTCATCACCACGGCTACCTGATCGGGCGCTCCGGCGACGGCCGCCGCCAGCTCGGCTCGGGTATGGATCAGCGCGGTCACCGAGCGCTCCCTACGGCGGCGCGGGCGAGGACGTCCATCAGCGGGGCGGCGTCCTGGGGGCGAAGGCGGCCGGCGGCGATGGCGCGGTCGGCGGTCCGGCGGGCCAGCGCCAAATAGGCCGGGAGTGACTCATGCGGGAGGCGGTCCAGGTGCTTGCCGACGGTGCCGGCGTCGCCGCGGGAGACCGGGCCGGTCAGGGCGGCGTCGCCGAGCCGCAGCGCGTTGTCGAGCGCGGCCGACAGCAGCGGCTCGAGCACCCGGCGCGGCTGCTCGACGCCGGCCGCGCGCAGCAGGTCGGCCGCCTCGTCGACGAGGGTGACCAGGTGGTTCGCGCCGTGGGCGAGCGCCGCGTGGTAGAGCGGGCGGGCGTCCTCGGCGATCCACTCAGGGACACCGCCGAGGTCGGCGACCAGCCGGGTGGCGAAGGCGCGGTCCCGGGTGGTCACGCCCCAGGCGATGCCGGGCAGCCGGTCGAGATCCGCGTCGGCGCCCGTGAAGGTCATCGCGGGGTGCAGGGCCATGCCATGCACATCGCCCAGAACGGCGAGTCCATGAGCTCCCGAGGTGTGCGCCACGATCTGGCCGGGACGCAGCGCGCCGGTGGCGGCCAGGCCGGCGACCACCGAGCCGAGCGCGTCGTCGGGGACGGCCAGCAGCAGGAGATCGTCGGCGACGCGGGCGACCTCGTCGGCCGGAAGGGTCGCGGCCCCCGGCAACAGGCGGTGCGCCCGGTCGCGGGAGGCGGCGGAGACGGCCGCCGCGGCGACCACATGATGGCCGGCGGCGACGAGAGCGGCGCCCAGCACGGCTCCGACCCGGCCGGCGCCGATGACGCCGACGCTGAGAGGATGCACTGCACTCATATCAAGATCCAGTCCTCGAGACGGGGTACCGGTCGGGGTGAAGTATGCGCCGCCGTAACAGGCCCGTGACAACACCGTGTGAAGAACTGCACCGCACGGTGGGGCCTATGGTGTCGGGTGTGACGGGGTGGCGTGCCGCGATGGCTGCCGGGCTCTACGGGCCGGGCGGGTTCTTCGCCGGGGGTGGGGGCGGTCCGTCCCAGCATTTCCGGACAAGTGTGCACGCTTCGCCGCTGTTCGCCGGGGCCCTGCTGCGGCTGGTCGAGCGGGTCGACGCCGCGCTCGGGCTCCCGGAGACGTTCGACCTGGTCGATGTGGGGGCGGGCCGCGGCGAGCTGCTCGCGACCCTGCGCGCGCTGCTGCCGGCCGGCCTGGCCGAGCGGGTCCGGATGACCGCCGTCGAGGTCGCGCCGCGACCGGCCGGGCTCGATCCGGCGATCGCCTGGCGGCCGGCGGTGCCGGACGGCCTGGTCGGGCTGCTGGTCGCCACGGAGTGGCTGGACAACGTGCCGCTCGACGTCGCCGACCTGGACGACCACGGGCGGCTGCGGCTGGTGCTGGTCGACCCGGCGACCGGCAAGGAGACGCTGGGCGGCCCGCCGGACGCGGCCGACCTGTTCTGGCTGAGCCGCTGGTGGCCGGGGCCGGGCCGGGCCGAGATCGGCTGGCCGCGGGACACCGCCTGGGCCGACGCTGTGGGTTGTGTGCGGCGCGGGTGCGCGCTCGCGGTCGATTACGGGCACCTGCGTGACGAACGACCCGCTCTGGGCACACTCACCGGCTACCGGGGCGGCCGTCAGGTGCCGCCGGTCCCGGACGGAAGCTGCGATGTGACCGCCCATGTGGCCATCGACGCTGCGGCTGGGGCGGCCGGCGTACCGTACGAAATCGTCAGTCAGCGGACGGCGCTGAAGGCGCTCGGGATCGACGGCGCGCGACCACCCTTGGATCTGGCCCGCAGCGACCCGGCGGGGTACCTGCGAGCGCTCGCCGCGGCCGGTGCGGCCGCCGAGCTGATCGACCCGGCCGGGCTCGGCGGACATTGGTGGCTGCTGCACCGGATCAGGCTGGACGGGCGTGGGAGCATGCTCAGGTGACGGATGCGCTGCGGGAGATGACGGTCGGGACCGGCGCCGGGCTCGACACCGCCGACATGGTGCTCAACATCGGGCCCCAGCACCCGTCCACGCACGGCGTGCTGCGGCTCAAGCTCACCCTGGACGGCGAGCGGGTGGTCGCCTGCGAGCCGATCGTCGGGTACATGCACCGCGGCGCCGAGAAGCTGTTCGAGGTGCGCGACTACCGGCAGATCATCATGCTGGCCAACCGGCACGACTGGCTGTCCGCGTTCGCCAACGAACTGGGCGTGGTGCTCGCGGTCGAGCGGCTGATGGGCATCGAGGTGCCCGAGCGGGCGATCTGGCTGCGCACCGCGCTGGCCGAGATGAACCGGGTGCTCAACCACCTGATGTTCCTCGGCTCCTACCCGCTGGAGATCGGTGCGATCACCCCGATGTTCTACGCGTTCCGCGAGCGGGAGACGCTGCAGGCGGTGCTCGAGGAGGCCACCGGCGGGCGGATGCACTACATGTTCAACCGGGTCGGCGGCCTCAAGGAGGAGGTGCCGGCCGGCTGGACCAGGCGGGCCCGGCAGGCGATCGCGACGGTCCGCAAGCGACTGCCCGACCTGGACAACCTGATCCGCCGCAACGACATCTTCCTGGCCCGTACGGTCGGGGTCGGGGTGCTCACGGCGGCACAGGCGGCCGCCTACGGCGCTTCCGGGCCGGTGGCACGGGCCAGCGGGCTCGACTTCGACCTGCGCCGGGACGAGCCGTACCTGGCGTACGACCAGCTCGAGGTTCCGGTCATCACGAAGAAGGCCGGGGACTGTCACTCGCGCTTCGAGGTGCTGCTCGACCAGGCGTACGTGTCGCTGGACCTCGCCGAGGAGTGCCTCGACCGGGTGGACCAGATCTCCGGGCCGGTCAACGTGCGGCTGCCGAAGGTGGTGAAGGCGCCGGAGGGGCACACGTACGCGTGGACCGAGAACCCGCTGGGGGTGAACGGGTACTACTTGGTGTCCCGGGGCGAGAAGACGCCGTGGCGATTGAAGTTGCGGACGGCCTCCTACGCGAACGTGCAGGCGCTGGCGACGCTGATCCCGGGGTGCCTGGTGCCGGATCTGATCGCGATCCTGGGGTCGATGTTCTTCGTCGTGGGCGACATCGACAAGTAAGCCGGTCAGCGCCTGCGCGGGCCGTACCCCTGCACGTAGCGCTCGTCGGGCTGCGGCTCGTCGGACCAGCCGGGGTAGGCGGCGAAGTCGGCCAGGGTGCCCACGTTGGTGTCGTTGGCCGAGGGGCGGTGGCGGCGGGCCTTGTAAGCCGGGTCGCCGGGCGCCTGTGGGCCGTCGTAGCCGCCGCCGAGGCCGTAGCCGGCCACATCATGGTCCAGGTGCGAGTAGTCGCCGTAGCCGTCGTCGTGGTAGCCGTTCGCCGATCCGTATTCGTTCACGGGGGCGTAGTCGTTCGACGGGTCGTAGCCGTTCGACGGTTCGTAGTGGTTCGACTGGTCGTATCCGTTCGGCGATTGGTAGCCGTTCGGCGAGTCGTAGCCGTTCGAGGGCGCGAAGCCGTCTGACGACTCGTAGCCGTTCGGCGACTCGTAGCCGTCGTCGGGCGGCTCGTAGCCGTTCGACGGCTCGTGGCCGTTCGGGGCGCCGTAGATTCCGTTGGGCTGGGCTTGGCCATCGCCCGGGCGGCCGCCGTAACCATTGGCGGCGGAGCCGTCGCCGAAGCCGTTCGGGGCGGGAGGGACGACCCGCGGGGAACCATAGGTGCCGCCAACCCGCGCCGCGGCATACCCGTTGCTTCCGCTGAAGTCGGCGCCCGGCGAACCCGTGCGCCCGTACTGCCCGCCGCCGGGCCGGACCGAGGCCGAGGCGCGCTGCACGGCCGGCGAAGAAGGAGCGGGCACGGCGGCCGCCCCGCGCGGCGCCGGGATCGACGCCGAGGCGGCGACGGGACGAGGGCCGGAAGTCATGCCGGGCTCGCGGCGGCCTCCGAAGGACGGCTCGTCGAACTCGGGATCGGAACCGAGATGCGGACCAGGGCCGAAACCGGGGCCGGCGTGCGGGCCGGGGCCGGGCGGGCGGACTGCTGCGACGGCCACTGCAGCCGCAGCGGGAGCCGGGGCCGGGACTGCCGCTCGGCCGCCGCTGGCGAAGCCGGGGTCGGGCATGCGGCGCGGGGCGGCCGGAAAGGGGTCGTCGGCCGGTCGCCCGGCATCCCGGAAAAATCCGGAATTGTCGGATTGGGGGGCGCCGGACGCGCCGCGGCCGAACTCGGCTCGCAGGTCGCGGCGTAGGCCCTCGATCTCCTCGGAGACCCGGTCCTCGACGTGCATGCGCTGGAGCACCGGGTCGTTGCGGATCAGCACCGACGCGCCGATCAGCACCACGCTCACCGCGATCAGCAGCACGGCGAAGCGCACCGCGCCCGAGCTCTGCCCCAGCAGCACGACGGCCGCGGCCAGCGGGGCGAGCAGCACGCCCGCCCAGATCAGGCCGCGGAGCAGTCGCGAGCTGCGTCCCGTCTCGTCGTCCCCATCCGGCATGGGCGCCGATGCTACCGAGCGGACGCCAAGATTGAAACGGGGAAGCGCCGGGCTCCGGGGTGGAAACCCGGCGCTCATCCCACAATCGGCCAAATGAGGGTGAAAAAGGTCACCCCGCGGCCAGCGCGCCGTCCGAGCTGAAGACCAGGCCCACGCTGATCGTGCCCTGCTTGAGGGCCGTCTTGGTGAGCGGGCCGCCGGCGTCCAGGGTGGCGAACTTGCCGGCCTGGAACTTGTAGACGTCGACCAGGCCCTGCTGGCACTTCGGCCGCTGCGGGCACTCCGCCGGGCCGCCCAGCACGGTCGCCGCGCCGGAGCACTTGGCGGCCAGGTCGGACAGCGTCTTCACGCCGTACTTGTCGGCGAACGCGGTGGTGACGGCGAAGGCGTTCTGGTCCTGCGCCTGCGACGCCTGCCCGAAGACCAGGCCGACCTTGTCGCCCAGCGCCTGCAGGTTGGTCACCGTGGTGGTCAGGTCGGACGAGGACGGGTCCTTGCCGTTCTTGTCGACCTTGCCCTGGAGGAACGTGGCGAGGGTGGCCGCATACTCCGGCACGACCGAGAGGGAACCCTTTTCCAGCGCGGGCTCGTAGAGCTCGCGGTTGCCGATCTGCTGCACCTTGACCTGGAAGCCGGCCGCGGTCAGCACCTGGCCGTAGATCTCGCCGAGGGTGGCGGACTCACTGAAGTTCGCCGCGCCGACGGTGATGTTGCCGGAGCCTTTCGCCAGGCCCGCGGTCAGGTTGTTGGTGGTGATGAACTCGGTCGCCGCGGCCTTGGAGGACTTGCGGTCGATGTCGACCGCCTTGTTCAGCGCGATGAGCTTGGTCGTGTCGAGCGCCGCGGACACCTTGTCGAGCGCGGCGATCAGCTGCGGCGACGACGCCTTCTTGTTGATCGCGGGGATGACGTTGTCGGTGTTCTGCAGGTTCTTGTCGTCGGTGAGCACCACCAGGCCGTTGCCGGCGACCGGGGCACAGCCCGCGCCCGCAGCCGACGAGGGTGGCGCCTGCGTACCGGAGGAGCCGGCGCTGCCACAGCCGGCGAGAGTGACGATGGCCGCTGTGGCGCTGGTGGCCATCAGGAGCAAGTGTCGACGCATACTGCCGCCTTCTGTGTCCCGGCACGACCGTCGGGGCCGTGCCGCGTGTCCGACGGGCAGCCGAAGTGCGTTGCCCGTTTGTATGCAGGCCTAGGTCTACCCGGTGGGTATGACAACATCGCGGAAAGATGCTGGTCTGTTACGCGGTCGTCGCCGCCCGGCCCCGGCGGCGCCGCCGGGCGGAACGCAGCGGACGGGGCGTGACCAGGCGTTCTATCCCCGCGAACAGTCCCTCGGCGAGAAGTGCGAGGAGCACCACAGCGATGCCGCCGGCCACGATCTGGGCGCCACCGCGGCTGATGCCGAGTCCGAACCCGGCCGAGATGATCGTTCCGAGGCCGCCGCCGTTGACAAGTGTTGCGAGCGTGGCGGTCGCGACCACCTGCACGACCGCGGTCCGCAGCCCGGCGGCCAGGTACGGGACCGACAGCGGAAGCTCGACGCTGCGCAGCAACTGGCCGCCGGAGAGGCCCATCCCGATCGCCGCCTCCTTGGTCTCGGGGTCGACCGAGCGCAGCCCGACGTACGCGTTCGCCAGCAGCGGAGGCACCGCGAACACGGCGAGCGCCAGGATGACCGGCAGCTTGCCGAAGCCGATCGCGGTCAGCGGGAGGATCGTGAGCAGGGCGAGCGTCGGAATCGCCCGGGTGAGATTGGCCACGGTGACCACCAGGCCGCCGCCCCGGCCGCGGTGGCCGAGCCAGATGCCCAGCGGCAGCCCGACCACGCAGGCGATCAGCACCGCCCAGAACGTGATCACCAGGTGTTCCTGGAGCCGGTCGAGCAGGCCGCCCGGATTGGTCCAGTTCAACGGGTCGTTGAGCCAGACGATGCCGTCCCGGAAGTAGCTCATGAGGTACGCCTCCGGCTCCACGGGGTCAGCACCCGGCCGACGCCGACCAGGGCCAGGTCGAGGACCAGCGCCAGGACGACGCAGAGCACCGTGCCGGTGACGATCTCGGCACGGTAGAAGTTGTTCGCGAAGCCGCCCAGGATCAGGTCGCCGAGGCCGCCTTGGCCGATGATGGCGCCGATGGTGACCAAGGCCACGGTGGAGACCGTGGCCAGCCGCAGGCCGATCACGATGGCGGGCAGCGCCAGCGGCAGCTCGACGTGCCAGAGCCGGCCGAATCGCCCGTACCCCATGCCGGCCGCGGCGTCCTTGACGTCGGCCGGCACCTCGGTGAGGCCGGTCAGCGCGTTGCGGATCACGAGCAGCAGGGCGTAGAGCACCAGTGCGATCAATACCGTCACCCGGCTGGTCGCGCCGAGCAGCGGGGCCAGCAGCGCGAGCAACGCCAGCGACGGAATCGTGTACAGCACGCCGGAGAGTGCAAGAATCGGGCCGGTCAACGGTCTGATCCAGTACGCGAGGACGGCGAGCGGCACCGCGACCAGCAACGCGATCACCACGGTCTCCAGGGTGATCCCGATGTGGAAGCCGAGCTTGCTCATGATGGTGTCCGCGTTGTCCTGGACGTACTGCCAGGAGAACCACGGATTTCCCGGCCCGTCACCCGCGGGTGCGGCCAGCGGCACGGGCGCCGTCGCCGGCGACAGGAAGGACATAGGTGGACGCTACCGCGATCAAGGGGACCGGGCCCGCCCGGAGCGCCGCGTCGATCACGCTGGAGGACATCGGCAAGACGTACCCGGACGGCACGGTCGCGGTCGGCGACTTCAGCCTCGACGTGCGCGCCGGCGAGCTGACCGTGCTGATCGGGCCGTCGGGTTGCGGAAAGTCCACCATCCTCCGCATGATCAACCGGCTGATCGAGCCGACCCACGGCCGGATCCTCATCGACGGGCAGAACATCCTCGAGCGCAACCCGGTCGAGCTGCGCCGGCACATCGGCTACGTGATCCAGAACGTCGGCCTGTTCCCGCACCAGAACATCCGGACCAACATCGGCACCGTCCCGCGCCTGCTCGGCTGGGACTCCAAACGGATCACCGAGCGCGCCGACGAGCTGCTCGACCTGGTCGGCCTCGACCCGTCCCGGTACGCCAAGCGCTACCCGCACGAGCTCTCCGGCGGCCAGCGGCAGCGCGTCGGGGTGGCCCGGGCGCTCGCCGCCGACCCGCTGGTGCTGCTGATGGACGAGCCCTTCTCGGCGGTCGACCCGATCGCCCGCGGCCGCCTGCAGGAGGAGTTCCTGCGCCTGCAGGCCACCGTGCGCAAGACGATCGTGCTGGTCACCCACGACATCGACGAGGCGGTACGGCTGGGCGACCGGATCGCGGTGCTGGCCGAGGGCGGCAGGCTGTTGCAGTACGCGCCGCCCGCCGAGCTGCTGGCCAATCCCGAGTCGGCCGCGGTGAGCGACTTCGTCGGCGCCGACCGGGGCATCCGGCGGCTCGCGGTCACCCCGCTGCGTCGGGCGATGGTGGCGATCGAGTCGGCCGCCACCAAGACGGGTGGGCCGACCGTGGACGCCGAGGGGACGCTCTACGACGCGCTGGCGGTGATGCTGGCGAGTGACGCCCCGGAGGTCGTGGTCGTCGAGGAGGGCAAGAACGTGGGAGTGGTCACGCGTACGTCAATCTTCGAAGTGCCCGAAGCGGAGGCGACGCGCTGAGATCGCGTCGCCTCCGGTGGGTCTATCTGGTGCCTCGATAGCCGCCGAGCGTCGCCAGGCCGACGAGCCAGCCGACGAACAGGCCATAGGTGGCGCCGCTGCCGGCCGATTGGAACGCGCCGAGCATCGACGGGTTCTTCAGGAACAGTGTGGTGACCAGCGCCGCGAAGCCGCCGGCGAAGATGTACGACGCCCAGCCCGCGAAGAACTGGCTGATGGTGCCGCGCGCCCGGGCCAGTTGCGAGCCGGGCAGCAGGTAGAGGAACAGCGCGGTGAACACGACCACGAGAATCGCCCGCAGGTCGGCCACGAGGATCTCACGGAGCGAGTCGCTGGAGTTGAACGTCCAGTGCGGCCAGGCGAGCAGCCGGAGCCACCAGCCGCCGGCGGTGTTGGGGTTGGTGTTGTGGGATACCCAGTTCGCGTACCAGGTGCTGCCGAATACGAGAACCAGTATGAGCGCGGCCATTGTGCCCGCACCGGGTGCCGACTTGAAGCGATTGCCGAGAGCCATGCGCCGGTATTTCCCGGAATGGCTGGCCCCTCAAACTGGCTCCGTCAAACGACGCTAGTGGATCAGTGCGTTTGGAGGTAGTCGATGAACGCGGCGCGCAGGAGCGGCTCCGACTCGCCGTACCCGTGCTCCGCGTAGCCACCCTTGCCGCGGAACTCCCGCCAGAGCGCCACGTACTCGTCGATGATCGGGCCGATCGAGTTGGGCGCGCCGTCGAGCTCGCCGACGTCGTCCGAGTCGGGCAGGTGCTTGGACACGGTCCAGAAGAACTTGATGTCGTGGTGCTTGCGCGCCACGGCGAACGCTCGCTCGCGCAGCTCCTCGGTGGGCAGGGCGTCCAGTTCGGCGAAGCTCGGGGTGGTCATGACGGCAAGCATAGGACCGCCCGGATCGGCTATCGGGTGGATCCCCAGGGTCCCTCGTCCCAGCGGTCGGTGCGGGCCGCCGCGGTGCTGGCCGGGGTCCAGCTCTCCAGGTCGGGCGTCCAGTTCGCGGCGGCGGTCGTCGGCGCGGCGTTCCAGTCTTCGCCGACACTCGGCAGCAGCGGCCGCCCGTAGGTCTCGACCAGCCGGGTGACGATCAGGCCGCCACCGAAGACGCAGGCCGCGGTGGCGAACAGCGCGATGTCCAGCCCCTTGCGGCCGGACCAGTCCAGGTAGAGCGTCATCGCCGCGACCGCGAACAGCGTGCCGAAGATTCCGCCGCGCCGGCCGTACGCGCTGGTGCCGGCGAGCATGGCGAGGCCGAGCGCGATGCCGCTCCACTCCAGGCCGGTGCCCGGCACGATCGGCTTGGCCGACTGGGCGGACATCAGGATGCCGGCGCCGACCGCGAAGACCGAGGAGACGACCAGCGCGATCATCACCGGCGCGATCACCACGCCACCGCGTCGGCGGGCCGGATCGCCGTACGGCCGCATGCTGCCCAGCCAGCGACGGACCGGGGTGACCGTGCCCAGGGCGCCGCCCAGCACGGCCAGCAACGCGAACCCGCCGAACAGGAAGAACGCCTGGTGGGTCGGGTCGTACCGGCCCTGCACCACGATCGGGTGACTGCTGAGCTGATCGAAGACGATGACGCCGAACGCGGCCCCGAGGGTCGCCGCCCAGCCCGGCACGTGCAGCACCACCACGACCAGGCCGACCACGATCGCGCCGGCCGCCGCGATGATCAGCGCCGGGACCGCGGCCTTGACCAGGCCCTCGTCGCCCTGCGTCGCGTACTGGAGGGCGGCCGCCAGGGCGATCGGGCCCAGCGCGACATTGGGCACGCCGGCCCGCAGGCTGAGCCCGGCACCGAGCGTGAGCAGGCCGATCGCGGCGCCGTTGACCAGCAAATTGTCCAGGCCGGGCCGCTTGAGCGCGTTCGGGTCGAGCCGCCAGAGCAGGAAGCCGAACGCGGCGGCGGCCAGCAGGAGCACGACCTCCCAGCCGAGGTGGATGCCCAGCCGGTCGCGGCCGTCGTCGTCGCGGCGCAGGTCGGTCGAGGAGATCTCGCCCGAGTCGGCGAACTCCTGACGGCGCTGCTCGGCCGTGGCCAGCGTGTTCGCTCGGTAGGCGGCCGGATCGGCCGGCTGCTCGCCGGTCCGACGGAAGGTCGTCTCGTCGTACGCCATCGTCCGTGCCTCCTCATGTGCGTCTCCGTGCGGCCGAGACGCACGCCAAGCGCGAGCACGCATGCTCGTGCTCCGAAGCATACGGATAGTGCTCGGTCACAGTTCAAGGCCGAAATCGTGCCGGATCAACGACGGGCGGTAGCCCCCGGCGCATCGACGCTTGCCATTGACGACAATCTACCGGCGGCCGCTCGGGCGGTCCGAGTCGTCCTCGTCCTTGGCGTCGGGTTTTTCCGGCACCCGGCAGGCCCGCTCGAGCCAGAGCGCGGCCCCGACCAGGGCGAGCGCGGCGACCAGGCTGCCCACGGCCTTGGGCAGGTCGTCGTGCGCCGCCTGGGTCGACTCCATCGCCAGGTAGATCACCAGCCCGGCCGAGAAGCCCGTGGAGATCGCCCCGACCAGCGAGGAGGCCTTGGCCAGCGCGACGTACCGGGCCACGGCGAGCGGATCGACCCGCATCGTGCCGGGTTTGCGCTGGATGCGGGCGCTGGTGTTCTGCGCGAGCAGGGCCTCGGCGATGGCCAGCACGACCAGCACGATCACCGGCGACCACGGCAGGTCGGGCAGCGAGCCGTAGGAGAAGCTGATCAGCAGCCAGCCCAGCGCCGCGGCGGCCAGCCCGGCGACGACCAGCACCGAGATGCTGGTCGGCCGCAGCGACGGGTCCGACTTGGGCGCCTGCGGATTGCTCACGCCTTGAACTCTAACGGCAGATCCGGGCGGGGGGTCATCCCCGCGAGGTCGGCGGCGAGGGCGGGATCGTTGAGCAGGTCGGTCAGCCAGCCGTGGCCGGGCAGCCGCCCGTACGGCTGGATGTCGATCCACGGGCGGAGCACGAACGCCCGCTGGTGCGCCCGGGGGTGCGGCAGGGTCAGCTCCGCGTCGTCGACGAGCACCGGCTGGTCGTCGGCGTCCCAGACCGCGATCACGTCGACGTCCAGGGTGCGGGGGCCGAACCGGCGCTCCGGGTCGCGGACCCGGCCGGCCGCGGTCTCGCACGCGCGCGCCCGGTCGAGCCAGTCCCGCGGGGCGGCGGCCGGGTCCACCGCCAGCACCGCGGCGTTCAGATAGGCGGGCTGGTCGGTGTCGCCCCACGGCGGCGTCTCGTAGATGCCGGAGACCAGCACCACGCTCTCGCCGAGCAGCCGGACGGCCAGCTGCAGGTGCTGGTACCGGTCGCCGAGGTTGCTGCCGATCGACAGCACCGCCCGGCTCACGACCGGACCCGCCGCAACGTGCCGGACACCCGGCTCACGACCGGCCTCCCCGCAGCGTGACGGCCACGTCGGCGAAGTCGTGCGGGATCGGCGCCTGCGGCTTGTGGACGGTGACCTCGGCCGCCGCGACCCGCTCGTCGGCCAGGCAGACCGCCAGCAGCCGGTCGGCCAGCGTCTCGATCAGGTTGACCGGTTCGCCGGTGATCACCGCGACCAGCCGCTCGGCCAGTTCCCCGTAGTGGACGGTGTCCGCCACGTCGTCGGTGGCGGCCGCCTTGGCCAGGTCGAGCTCGAGCAGCACGTCCACCACGAAATCCTGACCCTGCTCCCGCTCGAAGTCGAAGACCCCGTGGAAACCGCGCGCCTTGAGCCCGCGCAGCGCGATCCGACCGTTCACGAACGTCACCTCTTACTCAATCGGGGGGCGCCGGAGGCGCGCCAGACGGCGAGGGCGTCGGCGGTTCCGCGGACGTCGTGCACGCGTACGCCCCAGGCGCCGGCCGCCACGGCGAGCACCGAGGTGGCCAGGGTGGCAGCCTCGCGCTCGTCGACCGGGCGCGGGTTGCCGTCCGGGCCGGCCAGCAACCGGCCGAGATAGGTCTTCCGGCTGGCCGCGAACAAGACCGGAAAACCCAGGTCGACGAGTACGTCGAGGTGGCGGGTGAGCTGCCAGTTGTGCTCGGCGTTCTTGGCGAAGCCCAGGCCCGGATCGATGATGATCCGGCCCGGGTCGACACCCGCGGCGACCGCCTCGCCGACCCGCTCGAGCAGTTCGTCGCGCACCTCGGCGACCACATCGTGGTACACGGCCAATTTGTTCATGTCCCGGGAATGGCCCCGCCAGTGCATCAGGATCCACGGGCAGCCGGCGTCGCGGGCCACGGCGGCCATCGCCCGGTCGGCGAGACCGCCGGAGACATCGTTGATCGCGGTGGCGCCGGCCGCCAGCGCCGCCTCGGCGACCGCGGCCCGGGTGGTGTCGATGCTCATCGGCACGCCCGCCGCGGCCAGCCCGGTGATCACTGGGACGACCCGGGCGATCTCGGTCTCCGCGTCCACCCGCTCCGCTCCCGGTCTGGTGGACTCGCCCCCGATGTCCACGATGCCGGCGCCGGCCCGGTACAACTCGACGCCGTGCTCGACCGCGGTGTCCACGTCGGTGTACCGCCCGCCGTCCGAGAAGGAATCGGGAGTGACGTTGAGGATTCCCATCACGACCGGGTGATCTCGGCGGCTTGTTTCCCCGCCCGTGAGCTGCGCATCCCTTGGCTGAGTCGTCACGCAACGAGGGTAGGACGGGCGGGTTGTGGCACGTATGTACGATGTCCGGTGACTCATTTTCACGCACGCGTTTACCTTGCGTAACGAATGAGCCGCTTGTAGCCAAGAAGTACCCGCCGTACTCTTCGGATCTGGGCATCATCGAACCGAAGAGAGCAGACGAGCATGGCAGTGCCCGAACGGCTCACTCGACGTGGTGAGCTGGAAGTAGCACGATATGGGCGTCGCCGTGCGGCTTCACAACTGCGACGTGTCCGGACCCCCCTAACCGGACGCGGGGAGGTTTACCAATGATCGCCACTGAACTCGCCACGCACGTCGTGACAGTGTTGCAGCAGGGCATCCTGGCCGCACCCCAACAGCCAAAGGGCATCAACACTCAGGGCATCGTCACTTTCTTCGCCAGCAACATCGCGCCGATCCTCCTGGCCGTGCTGGGCGTGATCTTCATCGGGCGAGCCAGCCGCGGTGAGATCTCCAAAGTCCTCACCAGCTCGGCGATCGCGATCGTCGGCCTCGCGTTCATCGCGGGCGCGGCGACCCTGTTCTTCCTCGGCGACTTCCTCATCTCTCTGATGTTCAAAAACTGAGATGCGGCTCCGAACCGACGACGACATCTACCGGGCGCGCTTGGTCTATCTGGGTCCGCCCGGCTACACCCTGCCCGTCCACCTGCCGTACGCGCAGTACGGCATGTTCGTCGCGCTGGTACCCCTGTTCTGGCTCGGGCACTACCTGATCACGTTCGACTTCGACCCCTTCCCGGCGTGGGAGATCGCCCTCGCCATGGTCACCACGTCCTACGTGTTCCGGCACGTCGACCCCGACCGGCCCGCCCGGGTCGTCATCCGCACGGCGCTGACCGACTGGCGGCGCACGCGAGAGCCGGCCGTGGAACAGCGCGATCCGAGACTTGTCGCCACTCGTATCCGGGTTCGGGAGGAGTTGGTATGACCAGTTTTGCCGTACGCTCCCTCGGAGTCGGCGCATGACCGGACCTTCACCGCACGGGCGTTCCCCGGCGGATTCCCCCACGCCGGACAGGCACGGTAACGGTATGCGATCAGACCACTACCCTTCGCCAGATTCGGCGGATGTCAACGCCGAAGAGTTCGTCGCCGCGCCGGGCCATGGCGCGGTCGGTGTCTTCCAGGCGCCGCAGCCGGTCCGGCCGCGCGGCACGAGCGTCGACACCACCCTCGATATCGACTCGCCGTTCCTCGACCTGTTCGGTTCGACGCCGGCGCCGGTCTCGGCGGCGCCCATCGCCACCGCGGGCTCGTCGGCGGATCCCGAGGCCGACTTCGACTTCGGATTCGACTTCGACTCGCCGGGCGCGACGCCGGCCCCCAAGACGCTTCCCGCCCAGCCGGTCTCGCCCCCGGCCACGTCGGCGCCGGTGAGCGCTCCACCGCCGGCCCCGTCGCGGGTGAGTCCCCCACCGCCGCCCCCGTCGCGGGTCAGCGCCCCGCCCGTGGCCCGGCCGCAGGTCAGCGCGCCACCGTCGGCCGCGCCGCCGGTCGTCGACGACGGGCCGTCCGGCGCCTGGGGTGTGCCCGAGCCGGTCTCCCCGTTCAGCCGGGCGCCGGTCGGGCCGCGGGCCGACTTCTATCCGGATGCCGCCGCGTCCAGGGACGAGCAGTGGCCGGACTTCGACGACTGGCCGGCCAACCCGTCGATGGCCGTCGCGCCCCCGCCGACCGCCCCGCCGCCCAGCACGCCTTCGCCGGCGACCGCCGAGCCGACCGCGCCGCCGCTGTGGCAGACCGTCGGCACGCGACCCGCGCCGGCGTCGGCCGTCCAGCCGTACGCTCCCCCGGCACCGGCCGAACCGGAGCCGGCCCTGCCCGTACCGTCGCCGGCGAAGCCGCCCGCCAAGCGCAAGGAAAAATCCCCGGCCCGGAAGAAGAAGGCCGAGGTCAGTCCTTCGAAGACGGACGCCAAGGCGGCGCAGCTACGCCCGCACAAGCTGAAGTTCAACGACCGTGACCCGGTCATGGAGCTGGCGATCAGCGAGATCGCCGGGCACCTGACCTTCACCCAGAGCACGGTCACGGCCTGGTATTACCTGCCCGAGGTGCGCTGGGCGTTCCGGCCCGACGCCGAGCGCGAGGCGCTGCTGTCGGCCATTTCCGAGCAGTATGCCGGCCTGGCCGGGTTCCGCCTGCACCTGCGGCGCACCAACCGGCC
This sequence comes from Actinoplanes subtropicus, assembly GCF_000721705.1. Classification (GTDB taxonomy): domain Bacteria; phylum Actinomycetota; class Actinomycetes; order Mycobacteriales; family Micromonosporaceae; genus Actinoplanes; species Actinoplanes subtropicus. The sequence goes on along the minus strand of NZ_JOJL01000016.1, from coordinate 207,253 downwards.
CTTCCCGGCCGACGAATGGGCCCGCACGGTCGACTCGTTCACCGCAAAACCCCTTCCCGACGTACGCGGTGCGACAAGCTGGTCCGACCACCTCGTCGCGGCCCAGCGCCACCTCCTCTCGGTCAACCACGCCGAGGGGCAGACGTATCTCGGCGTGACCTTCGCCCGGCGCTCGCTCGGCGACACCTTCGCCGAGCGGATCCTGCGCGTCTTCGGCAAGGGCACCTCGGACGGCGAGCGGCGCAAGCTCGGCCGCACGGTCGAGCAGTTCGACGAGGTGCTCAACGCGTTCGGCATGCGCGGCCGCCGGGTCGCGCCGAACGAGCTGGAGTGGCTGCTCTACCGCTCGGTGGCGCTGTGCATGGCGCCGCCCGCGCTGCTCTCGCCGATCACCAACGGCCAATGGGAGACCGGCGACCTGCTCGCGCTCACCGAGCAGGTGGAGCGGTACCGGACCCCGTACGGCTCGACGGTCAAGCTGGTCAACCGGATGACCGGCGAGGAACGGCACGTCGCGGTGCTCTCGGTCGGCCGGATGGAGCCGTTGGAGATCCCCGAGAAGCACGAGCCCTGGCTGCACTTCCACGAGCGCCTGCCATGGCCGATGGAGCTGTCCTCGCGCCTCGACATCCTCGGCTCGAACAGCTCCTTCAAGAACCTCGAGCACCGGCTCCGGATGATCCGCTCGCAGCAGCTGGACTACGCCGAGCACGGCATCGACGCCCCGCCCGAGCTGGAACGGCTCGCCAAGCGGGCGCTGGTGATCGGCGACGAGATGACCACCGGCCTGCCGGTCGAGTCGGCCCGGGCGCACGGCTGGCACCGGATCGCGGTCGGCGGCGCCACCCGCGAGGAGTGCCTCGAGCGGGCCCGCCGGCTGATCCAGCTCTACTCCCGGGAGTTGCGGATCTCCCTGCAGCACCCGAAGAACCAGGACCAGCTGGCCCGCGAGTTCATCCCGGGCGAGCCGATCGCGAACACCGGCTACGTCCGGCGGATGCCGGTCAAACTGCTGGCCGCGGCGGTGCCCCAGGCAGCATCGACCGTCGGCGACCGTCGTGGAGACCTGATCGGGCGTACGGCGGGGACGTGCCGGCGGCCGGTCTTCCTCGACCTGCACTTCCCGATGGAGGTGCGGGAGCGCTCCGGGCTCGGCGTGTTCGTGGCCGAGCCGGGCGGCGGCAAGTCGACCCTGATGGGCGCGCTCGGCTACCTGAACGCCCGGCGCGGCGTGCAGGTGACCCTGCTCGACCCGTCCGGGCCGCTCGCCCGACTGTGCCAGATGCCGGAGCTGCGGCCGTACTCTCGCGTCCTGAATTTGACCGGCTCCGAGCAGGGAACGCTGGCTCCCTACGCGCTGATCCCGACGCCGGTCCGCTCGGAGTTCCCGACCGGGCCCGGGGGCGACCGGGAGTACGAGATCGCCGTCTCCAACGCCCGGGCCGAGCGCCGCATGCTGGTCCAGGACATCTGCTCGATGCTGGTGCCGCCGCAGGTCGCCAAGGAGGCGTCCACGGCGACGCTGCTGCGGCACGCGGTGCGGCAGGTGCCGGCCGAGGAGGCGTCCACCCTCGACGACGTGGTCCGCACCCTGCAGGGCCTCGACGACGAGGAGGGCAAGGAGCTGGCCAACCTGCTCCTGGACACCGCCGAGATGCCGCTGGCGCTGCTGTTCTTCGGCTCGCCCCCGCAACACCTGCTCGGCGCCGACGCGGCCCTGACGGTCATCACGATGGCCGGCCTGCGCCTCCCCGACCTGAAGATCGAGCGCGAGTACTGGTCGGCCGAGGAGTCACTGGCCCTGCCGATGCTGCACACGGCCCACCGCCTGGCGGTCCGGCGCTGCTACGGCGGCTCGATGTCGTCCCGCAAGATGGTCGGCTTGGACGAGGCGCACTTCATGGAGGGCTGGCGCTCCGGCCGGTCGTTCCTGGTGCGGCTAGCCCGAGACTCCCGCAAGTGGAACCTGGCGGCACTGGTGGCCTCCCAGAACCCCAGAGATATCCTCGGGCTGGACGTGCAAAACCTGGTGTCGACGGTCTTCGTGGGCCGCATCGCGGAAGACCAGGAGATCGCGTCCGAGGCGCTACGCCTGCTGAGGGTCCCGGTGCACGACGGCTACGAGGCGACGCTGGCCTCGCTGTCCCAGGTCGACGCGTCATCCCAGCAGAGGCTCGGCTTCCGAGAGTTCGTGATGCGCGACGTGGACGGGCGAGTCCAGAAGGTCAGAGTCGACGTTTCGTACGTCGAGGGCCTGCTGGAACACCTGGACACCACGCCATCGGCACCCCCGACAGCAATCCCGGCGTCCACACCGGACATGGAGGACTGACCGATGCTGCGGCGGGCGCTGGCCCTGACCATGACAATGTTCATCACAGTCGTAGCCTCTATCGTCTGGGCAGTGGCACCCACAACCTCCGCCAGCGCGGCTGTCGGCGGCGGCGTGCTGAAGGCTCCTAACGGAGCTTGCAACACCGAGGAATGGCAAATTGATATTTCGGGCTGCGTCAGCCGTCTAGCAGATGTGAGCGCAGATCGCGCTCAATGCCTTTTACCTCCGACGCCAAGCACGCCAGATTCCGGATTGGCGGGATGGTTCGCGGAGAAGCCAGCCTCAGCTGACGGCCTCGGCTATGACGGCCTCTACAGCAAATACGGCTACGCCGGTTACAGCTACACCACCTACGACCTCAGCAGCGGCTGCGCTTCAACCCTGATAGATCCGGACTATAAGTTCGAGACGACAATCGCCAACGGCGAGTTCATGATCTCAACAGCGGTGATCGGTGCCTCGAATGCGCTCAGAGAGCGCGCGTGGGACCCACAAACCCTGTGGGGTTGGGCAAATCCGCTGGTCGAGCAGGCTACCAAGGCTGTCTATGAGAAGGTATTCAGCGTCTTCGGCGTCATCACGCTCGCCATCGTCGGTCTTTACCTTCTATGGCGATCGAGGCAAGCGGATATGGGTGCTGCCACCACGACGGCAGGCTGGGCAATTCTTGTAATGGTCGGAGTCACAGCAATTGCAGCATGGCCAGTTCGATCCGCCAACCTTGCGGATCAGACCCTCGTCACAAGCCTCAGTGTCGTACATGAGGCCGTTGGCCCTCGTGCGCACAACACGCCTCCAGGCCAATGCGATGACCCCACTCCTGGCGCGTGCGACGACAACCGTCCACCGGCCGTTCGCGCGAGTGACACTGCGACAGAGACGATCCTTTATCGAAACTTCCTCCGCGGCCTTCTCGGTTCAGCCGACAGCGAGACTGCCAAGAAGTACGGATTGGCTCTGTATGAAGCGAAATCCATCTCGTGGCAAGAAGCCGAGAAGCTGCGGGCGAATCCCCAAACTCGAGACGCTCTAATCAAGCAGAAGAATGCGCAGTGGGAAAAGGTTGCCGAGCAAATCAAGCAGGAGGACCCTGAGTCATATCAGTACCTTCAGGGGATTAACGGCATGGACCGGATCGGCGCCGGGTTCATCTCCATGCTGGCCTCGGTCATGTTTGCCATGTTCGATCTGACCGCATCGGTACTGGTCCTGTTAGGTTTCCTTGTCTTCCGCTGGGCCGTCATAGCTGCTCCAATCCTCGGCACGGTTGGCCTTCTGCGGCCGGCCAGCGCAGGCATCCGGCGGCTTGGTAATGCGGTTGTCGCTGCGATCTTCAACATTGCGATCTTCGGGACCGGCGCGGCGATTTATTTGTTCGCTGTTGATCTGATCATGAATACGGCTAGCCTTCCCGGCTGGCTGCAGGTCGTGCTGGTCTGGTTGGTTGGCGTCGTCGGCTGGCTGCTGCTGCGTCCATACCGGCGGATCACGCAGCTCGGCGGCAAGGACAGCGTGCGGGCGATCGCGTCGGCCGGGTCGTGGCATCGGCGGTTCTTCCAGGACATGCGCGAGGCCGCCAAGCTGGACATAGCCGACGGTGGCGGCACCCGTGAGCCCACGATGGGCAAGAATGGCCGGCCCGTCTACATCGACCAGAGCAACCTGCGGCCCGAGGCCCGCCTCGAAGACCCGGCGCACTCGGCGAACCGCCCGGAACTCGAATCCACCCGGAGCGGCGGCCGCGAGATCGTACCGGCACAGACCCGGCCCGACGGCAGCGAGACCCATCATCGCGACGCCCCAGCTTCGGTCGGCGATCACCCACGACCCGAGCCCGCACGGGCCCGCACGAGCCGCTCCCCAGGGTGGACCGAGCCGGATGTGGCCGAGCAGCCGGCGTCCTACGCGATCTATCGACCGGAGACCGGGAGCACCACCCGCGAACCGGCCACTCCTCGGGTGCGCTCCGAGGCTAAGTGATCCGCATGCCCCGATTCCTCGAAATCAGCCTCAATCGGATCTTCCGCTCGCGCGTCGGCGTGGCCATCGTCATCGTGGCCATCGTGGCGGCGGTGGTCGGGATCGGCCGGATCTTCTCGGACGGCCACCCCTCCACACCGGCGTTGGGCGCGGTCTCGCCCGCTCCGGTGGTCAGCATCAACCCGAGCGACGACGACAGCGTGGTCGACGACTCGGCGCCCCCGCCGGCGCCGTCCACTAGCCCGGGCCGGGCCCAGCCCGAGGAGGTCGCGTACGCGTTCGCCTCGGCCTGGTGCAACCACCAGAAGGTGACCCCTAAGGCGTGGCGTGACCGGCTGCTGCCCAACGCCACCCAGAACCTTGCCGATGAGCTCAACGGCGTCGACCCGGCCGGCGTCCCGGCCGATCACGTGGTCGGCCGGCCGTCGCTCGTGCCGGTCGGTGCCACGGTGGTGAACGCCGTCGTCACGATGGACTCCGGCAAACTCAACCTGCGCCTGGTCGCGCCGGACGGACATTGGCTCGTCGACGGCATCGACTGGGACGGGTCATGAGGATCCCGCGACCTCGCAGGATCGTCCTCCTGGTCGCGCTCGTGGCGACCCTCGCCGTACTGTGCTGCGCCGGCAGCGTCACCGCCGTGTTCTTCGGCTTCTACGACGAGAGCAACAACAGGTCGGACGTCAACAGCGCGTTCGGGTGCGGCAAGGGCGGACCGATCAACCCCGACACCAAGATGCCCTCGATCCGGCAGTACAGCGCGGCGCAGATCCGGAACGCCGCCATCATCATCAATACCGGTTCCGACCTGAAGATGCCGCCGCGGGCCTGGGTCATCGCGGTCGCCACCGCCATGCAGGAGTCTCGCCTGACCAACCTGGGCAACCTCGGCGCACGCAACGACCACGACTCGCTCGGGCTCTTCCAGCAGCGGCCCAGCTCCGGCTGGGGAACGCCGACGCAGATCATGGACCCGGTCTACGCGAGCACCAAGTTCTACGAGAAGCTCAAGACCATCGCCGGCTGGGAGACGATGCCGCTGACCGAGGCGGCCCAGCGAGTGCAGGTCAGCGCCTACCCGGACGCGTACGCCAAGCACGAGCCGGTCGCCACGCAGATCGTCAACGAACTCGCGCACGGCGCAGCCGGCGCGTTGGGCAGCTCGGTGACCATGGTTTGCGCCGCCGCCGGACAGATCGCGGCCTCCGGCTGGACCGTGCCGGTCAAGGGCGCGGTGGTCGGCTCCGGATTCCGCACCCCGGAACGGCCGACCCACCAGGGCGTCGACCTGATCGTGGCCCGGTACACCCCGATCATGGCGGCAGCCAGCGGAATCGTGTCGAAGGTGAAGTGCGACGAGGACCATCAGGGCCGGCAGACCTGCGATGTCGACGGGTATCCAGGCAAGGGCGGCTGCGGCTGGATGGTGGAGATCCAGTCGGCTGGCAACATCATGACCAGGTACTGCCACATGGTGCAGCGACCGTTCGTCAAGGAGGGCCAGCAGGTCACGGCCGGCGAGGTCATCGGGCGGGTCGGCACCAGCGGCAATTCCTCCGGGCCGCATCTACATTTCGAGGTACACCTGAACGATGACCGGTCGAGTGCCGGGGCGATCGACCCCGTCCCGTTCATGAAGCAGCAGGGCGTACCGCTGGGAGGTGAGGGATGACCGGAGGAGCCGTGCCGGATCCGTTCGCGGGCCATCCCGACTGGGCCCTCGATCCGCCGCGTTCGATCGTGCCCACGCCCGCCAACATGAGCGGAAAGCTCCGCGGTCGGCGGGTGCTGATCGGCCTGCCGGGTCATGGGTGGCGCGCCGACCTGCGCGCGGACGAGAAGGTGGTGCAGGGCAGCCGCACCTACGTACCAGTGATGGTCGAGTCGGAGTGGTATCGCGCCGAGGCCGAGCAGACCGAGGTCTTCGCTCCGCTGGTCCCCATCGAGCGAGTCTGGGTCGAGGAGTTCGGCATCGCCGGCGCCTTCCCAGCCGACCTGGGCCTGGCCTCGCGGCTAGTATCGCTGGACGAGCCACCGCGGAAGGAACCGGTGGCCGCCCTCGACGCCGGAACGATTACTGGTCGACGGGTCGTCCAGATGCGCGAAGACGGCAGCGAGCGTCGTGACCTGCGAGGCGTGACCGAACTGCACACTAACGAAATCGGCGACGTCTGCGCTCGCGTGGCTGCAGAACTCGACTGGTATCGCTGGGCTGGGAGCGGCAAGGCTCCGAAAACGCTGGAGGTTCGAGCTAACCTGCTATGGGTCGAATGAGATCAAGCGATTTTGGCGCCTGAGCAAAGGCGCCAGCCTCCGCCTTCCTCTATCACGCGAAATCGCCAGTCCTCGTTGCGGCTGCTGCCGAGCTCGCCGTTCGCAGATCCCGAGATCGTCAGCTGAGTGGTCACGTCCTCTTGCTTTGCGGTGACGGCTTGCCGTGTGAGGGCACCCCAACTTACCGACACCTTGACGTTGAATTGTTTCTCGCGGGCGACGATCTGATCGCGCAGGGCGCCGATCTCAGCAAGTTGTGGGTTCTTACAGGTGAACAACTGAGCTGACTTGTCATCACGGTTCACCAGATAGGCGAGCAGAAAGCTGTCGGTCACGACGTCCGGCTCACTTCGATCGATCTTCGTGGCGTTGTCGTAGATCGAGACGAAAACACCGACGCCTCCCAGGCACAGCAAAGCCATGATGCCGCCGACGGTGGCCAAGATCAGCCGACTGCGTCGCGCAGGCGGCTTTCGCACGGGTGGGACCGCCGGCGGCGGCATCTGTGGCGCCTGTGGCACTCCTCCGACAACGGGCTCCTGCGGCTGCACACATACGACAGTAGTGCCTCCGTACACCCGAACCGTGCCACACCACCCACCTCCGTGAATGCCGCGGCGCGTAACCCGCTGGCCCCCGGGAGCGCGATCCCGGCCCCGGTCTGGGATAAGTTTTATCCGCACAGAGGAGGTGAGGGCGGTGGCGGATTCAGCTTCACGGGTCCAGCAGGCTGCTGCCCTGCACCGGCAGGCTGCCGCCGTCGCCGAGGCCGCCGCTGTGGCGCTGGAGTCCGAGGTGCTGCCCGCCGCCGATCCGCTGGAGCAGCATTCGCTGGCCGAGCAGCTGCGGGTTGCGGCCGCCAACCTCGCCCCGGGGTGGCTGGGCTCCCCTCTGGAGGCTCAGTCGGCCAACACCCCTCTCGGCGGCGTCTTCCCGCCCCAATTCGTCCGGCTCGGCGTCGCCCAACCCCTCGACGATGCCCGTTTTCCGGCAATTGTCCCCCTGCTCGGCACCGGACACCTCACGATCGACGCCAGCGCCACCGATTCCCGGGTCTTCGGCCTCTTGCGCTGCCTGCTGCTCCGCCTACTCGCCGCCGCCCCGGCGGGCTCCGTGCTGGTCCGCGCCGTCGACGGTGTCGGCGGCGGCGCCGTCTTCGAGCCTTTCGCCGACCTCTATGACGCCGGCCTGATGTCCCCACCCGCCACCGACCGGCAGGGCCTGCGCGACGTGCTCGCCGAGGCCGACAAATGGCTGCGCCCCGGCCGCGGCGGCCCCCCGCGGCGCAGCCGCCGCGATCGGATGATGCTGGTCGTCATCGCCAGCCTGCCCGAGCTCACCGAGGGCGAGGAGCTGCGGCGGATCGCCGCGCTGGCCCAGCAGGGGCCCGATTCCGGCCTGCACCTCATCGTCGCCGGCTGGCCGCCCCCGCCGCTGACCGCCGAGACTACTCAGGCGCCGCTCCCGCGGACGACCAGCGTCACCGTCCGCGACCCGTATGTGGTGATCGGCGACCCGCCCGGCGCGACGTACGGCTCGGCGCCGGAGGCGGTCTGGTTGAACGCCCCGGTCTATCTCGATGACGACCCGCCGCCCAGCCTGGTCGACACCGTCTGCCGTGAGCTGGCCACCCACTCCGCCGCCGCCAAGGTCGGCCTCGCCGATCTGCTGCCCGAGCCCGGCGAGCAACTTTGGTCCGGCGACGCCGCCGACGGCCTGGGCACGATCGTCGGGCACGACGGCGACACCCCGCTCGTGCTGCGCTTCAACGACCTGACCCCGCACTGGCTCGTCGGCGGCCGGTCCGGCGCCGGCAAGACCGCCTTCCTGATCAACGTGCTGTACGGCCTCGGCGCCCGGTACAGCCCCGCCGAGATGGCCCTCTACCTGCTGGACTTCAAGGAGGGCGTGTCGTTCGCCGAGTTCGTGCCGACCCGCCGCGATCGCACCTGGCTGCCGCATGCCCGCGCCGTGGGCGTCGAGTCCGACCGGGAGTACGGCCTGGCCGTCCTGCGTGAGCTCGACGCCGAGATGACCCGCCGCTCGGTGGCCTACAAGCGGGCCGGCGTGACCCGCTTCGCCGACCTGCGGCAGGTGGCCGCCGAGGAGGGCCAGTCCCGGCCGCTGCCGCGGATCCTCTGTGTCATCGACGAGTTCCAGGTGCTGCTGGCCGGCAACGACCCGATCGCGACCGAGGCGGTCGGCCTGCTCGAGTCGCTGGCCCGCAAGGGCCGCTCGTACGGCATCCATCTGATCCTGGCGAGCCAGACCGTGCTCGGCGTCGAGGCGCTCTACGCGAAGCGTGACTCGATCTTCGGCCAGTTCCCGGTGCGGATCGCCCTGCCCGGCGGCGGCGACGTGCTGGAGCCCACCAACGACTCGGCCGCCGGCCTGCCCCTGGGCACCGCCGTGGTGAACACCGCGGGCGGTCTCGGCGGCCCACGCGGCGCGACCCGGGGCCACGAACGGGTGGTTCGCTTCCCCGATCCGCATGCCGACCGCGAGGTGCTCAGCGCCCTGCGCCACAAGCTGTGGGGCGCCCGCGACCCGGAGGCTATCCCGCCGCGCATCTTCGCCGGGTACGCGCATCAGCACCTGGCCGACGACCCGACGTACCGGTCGGTGCTGGCCGGTCGGGCCGCCCGCCCGGCCGCCCTGGTGGGCCGCGTGATCGACGTGAGTCTGTCGACGGCCGCCTTCCCGCTCGACTCCTCCCCGGGCCGGCATCTGGCCATCTTCGGCTCGTCGGCGTCCGGTTCCGAGGTCCTCGACGCGGCCGCCCGCAGCGTGGCCGCCTTCCACCAGCCCCGGACGACCCGCTTCGTGATCTCCTCGCTGGTGGCCGAGGGCGACCGCCTCGCCGAGACCCTGGCCGCCGAGATCGGGCACCGGCAGGAGGTGTCGCTGGTCGACGCAGCCGGCCTGGCGAAGGGCATGGAGCTGGAGACGCCGGGCTACCTCGTGGTGTTCGGGATGGACGCGGCGAGCCCGGGCGGCCTGCCGGGCCTGCGCCGGCTGCTGCGCGAGGGCCCGGGCCGCGGCGTGCATCTGTTGTCCTGGTGGCGGGGCATGCGCCGGTTCAGCGAGGAGACCGGCGGCAGCGCGGGCCGGGAGGATGTGGCCGGCCTGCTGTTCCTGAACTGCCCACAGTCCGATGTGGCGCTGATGCTGGGCCGCCCGGTCGATTGGCACCCCCGGCCGAATAGAGCGCTGCTGCACGACCGCCACGCCGACCGCACCGTCACGGTCGTGCCCTTCCTCGAGCCGGAAAGCGACGAGCTATGACGGGGACAAGAGGGCCGGAGAGCGACGAGCAATGACGGACCAACAGGAACAGGCGATTCCCGCGCAGGCAACCCCGCCGGCGCCCGGCCCATGGGCGGAGTATCTCGCCGCCGCCCAGCGCCTGGATGCCGTCCGTCGCGCCGCCAGCACCGCGGCGGGCGAACAGCAGGCGGCCGCGACGGCGGCAAGGCAGGAGCTTTCCGCCGTACGGGCACGGCTCGCCCCCCAGCAGGCGCGTCTGGTCCGCGACTTCGGCGTACCGGAAATGGATCTCGCCCCGCGCCCGCCGGAGGTGCAATCGGCCGCGCTGGCCATGGCCGGCGGCCCGACCGCCGTGCTGGTGGCGCTGCAGCAGGCCCGACGCACCGCCGACGCCGCGGACGCCACCATCATCGGCCCGGCCCCGGGCGGCGGCGCGCTCCGACCGGTGGCCCGCAACCTGCTGATCTACGGCCCGTTCGCGGCCGCCGTACTGCTCGTCCAGATCGTGCTCTACCTGGTCGCCCCGCAGGGCTCGGTGCCGACCTATGCGCTGCTCTGCGGCCTGAGCATGCCGGTGCTCGCGTTCGGGCTGGGCTGGGCCACGATCGGCTTCGTCTACGACGACAAACAGACCAAGACCAAGGTGGACCGTACGCCGATCCTGGGCGCGATCGTCTGCCTCACCCCGGTGCTGCTGACCTGCATGGGCGTCGGCCTAGTAGCATTTTTCCGATAAATCCGACAGGCGAGGCGGACATGGCGAACGTCGAAGAGGTCAAGGCCAACGTGGCCGCGTCGGTCGACGGCGCCGGCCGCGCGGCGAACGGCATCCAGCAGGTCAACGACCAGCTGGAGGACGCGCTGGCGCTCCTCCGGATGACCGCGATCGGCTCGTTCCACCCCTCGGTCGCGTCGGCGATCGCGCAGCTCGAGCAGGCCCGCACCCGCCTGGACGAGGCGGCCCAGCTGACCCGCGCCGCGATGGACGCCGCCGATGCCTTCCGCACGGTGATCTAGGGCAGCGCCGCCGTCAGGTCCACCTCGATCAACTGACCGCGGTAGCCGAGCGCCGTCACCCCGAGCAGCGTGCTGGCGGTCGTAAAGGCCGGCCCCAGCGCCGACGCATTGAGCCGGTCCCACACCCCCGCGAGAACCGCGCTGTCCGGACTGACCACGTAGATGATTGATCGCACCACATCGCCCGGAGATGCGCCGGCCGCCGCCAGCACGGCAAGACAGTTCGCGATGACCTGGTCGGTCTGCGCGTCGTAATCTCCCGGCGCCCCCACCACCGCACCGTCGAGGTCGAGCGGACACTGCCCGGCAAGGTGGGCCAGCCTTCCCTCGGACGTAATCGTCACGTGGCTGTATCCGGCCGTCTCATGCACGCCCGGCGGGTTGATTTTCTCGAGCACGCGGCCAGTATCGCCGATCATCCGAACCAGCCGGGCACGTCGACCGGGAAGATTCCGGAGGGCACGACCGTACGCAGCGACGACTCGACCACCCGCACGCGGTCGGCCCCGAGCTGAGCGACCCAATCGGCCCGCAGCCGCTCGAAGATCTCCGCCGACTGCTGGAGGCAGTCGACGCCGCGCGGGGTGAGCCGCACCAGCTTGCTGCGCGCGTCCCGCGGGTCGTCCACCCGTTCCACGTAGCCGAGCGCGTCCAGCCGGTCGATGGTCTTGCCGGCCGCCTGCTTGGAGACGCCGAGCCGCCGCCCCACCTCGCTGGCACTGGCCCCGTGCACGCCGATGGCCTGCATGGCGAAGCCGTACACCGGGCGGACGTCCGGGTGGCCGCGGGTCGCGAGGTGGGCGTGCAACTCGTCGATGAGCGAGCGGAAGCCGGCGAACAGCAGCAGCGGCAACTGCCAACCCGGCGGATCTTGATCGTCAACGGAGGGAAAGGGCATTGGCAAACTCGACAACCTGGTTTACGGTTTAGACAACGTGGTTGTCGATACTACCGGAGGTAGTTCGTGTTCACCCAGCACACCCTCGAGTCCGCCCCGGCCGAGTCCCGGCCGCTGATCAAAAACACGGTGGCGCACCTCGGCCACCTGCCCGACGCCGTCGCCAAACTCGCCGAGTCGCCCGAGATGCTCGGCGGCTTCCTGCAGGCCAGCGGCCGATTCGAGGCCAGCACGCTGGACCCGCTGGCCCAGGAGGTCCTGGTCATGACGATCGCGACCCGTAACGGCTGCCGGGTCTGCATCGCCATGCACACCGGCCGGCTCCGCGAGCTGAATGCCGACTCGGCCCTGATCACCGCGCTGCGAGACCAGAAGCCGCTCGACGACGCGCGGCTGGAGGCGATGCGCCAGTTCACCCTGCGGGTGCTCGCCACCACCGGCGACGTGCCCGATGACGAGCTCGAGGAGTTCCTGGCCGCCGGTTACACCCGGCGCAACGCGTTGGAGGTGGTGCTCGGCATCGGCACGTACACGATGTCGACGTTCGCGAACAGGCTGGTCAGGGCCTAACGGGCGTTGATCAGGGCCATCGCCTCGGCCCGCACCTTGCCATCGGTCTGGAAGGCGCCCCGGACCGCGCTGGTGATCGTGCGGGCGCCGACCTTCCGGATTCCGCGCATCTCCATGCACAGGTGCTCGCACTCGAGCACCACGATCACGCCGCGCGCCTCCAGCCTCTCCAGCAGCAGGTCGGCGATCTGCGAGGTGAGCCGCTCCTGCACCTGGGGCCGGCGGGCGTAGACCTCGACCAGGCGGGCCAGCTTGGAGAGGCCGGTGATCCGTCCGTGCGCGCCGGGGATGTACCCGAGGTGGGCCACCCCCTTGAAGGGCAGCAGGTGATGCTCGCACATGCTCATCACCTCGATGTCGCGGACCAGCACGAACTCCTCGTGGTCCGCCTCGAACGTGGTGGTGAGCACCTTCGCCGGGTCGACTCGAAGACCCGCGAAGAGTTCGGCGTACGCCCGAGCGACCCGGGCGGGAGTCCGCTCCAGGCCGTCGCGGTCCGGGTCCTCGCCTATCGCGATGAGGATCTCGCGAACCGCCTTCTCGATCCGGGCCAGGTCGACGGCAACCTCAACCGGGGTACCGGTGAGCTTGCCGTCGACCAGGCGCGCGGCGAGATAGTCGAGATCGCCGTCGTCGCTGATCAGTTGCTGCCTTCCGCGAGGCCGTTCGGGTTCGAGCCGACCGCGAACTGACCGTCCGCCTCGGCCTGAGCCTTCAGCTTGTCCCGCTCGGCCGGGGTGAGCACCGGCGGCGCCTCGGACGGCAGCCGCTTGCCGAAGCCGTTGAACGGCGACATCGGCGGCCGCTTGACGACCCGGGCACAGATCCGGTCCATGTCCTCACGGGTGATGGTCTCCTTCTCCATCAGCTCGAGGACCATGCTGTCGAGCACGTCGCGGTACTCGACCAGGATCTCCCACGCCTCGTCGTGCGCGAGCTCGATCAGGGCGCGGACCTCGGTGTCGATGTCCGCGGCGACCGAGTCCGAGTAGTCCCGCTCGTGGCCCATGTTGCGGCCCAGGAACGGCTCGTCGCCGCTGGTGCCGTACTTGACGGCACCCAGCTTCGAGCTCATGCCGTACTGGGTGACCATGGCGCGGGCCAGGCCGGACGCCTTCTCGATGTCGTTGCCGGCGCCGGTGGTGGGCTCGTGGAAGACAAGCTCCTCGGCGGCCCGGCCACCCAGCGCGTACGCCAGGGTGTCGATCATCTCGGCCCGGGTCTGGGTGTACTTGTCCTCGGTCGGCAGCACCAGCGTGTGCCCGAGCGAGCGGCCACGCGGCAGGATCGTCACCTTGTGCACCGGCGCGGAGTGCGGCAGCGCGTACGCCACCAGCGCGTGCCCGCCCTCGTGGTACGCGGTGATCTTCTTCTCGTTGTCGCTCATCGCCCGGGTACGCCGCTCGGGGCCGGCGATGACCCGGTCGATCGACTCCTCGAGGAAGTAGTTCGAGATCGCCCGCTTCTCGTTGCGGGCGGTCAGCAGCGCCGCCTCGTTGATCACGTTGGCCAGGTCGGCGCCGGAGAACCCGGGCGTGCGGCGAGCCACCGAATCGAGGTCGACATCGGGCGTGAACGGCTTGCCCTTGGCGTGCACCCGCAGGATAGCCTTGCGGCCCTCCATGTCCGGGTTGTCCACCGGGATCTGCCGGTCGAAGCGGCCCGGGCGCAGCAGCGCCGGGTCGAGAATGTCCGGCCGGTTGGTGGCCGCGATGAGGATGACCCCGCCCTTGGTGTCGAAGCCGTCCATCTCGACGAGCAGCTGGTTGAGCGTCTGCTCGCGCTCGTCGTGACCGCCACCCATGCCGGCGCCGCGGTGCCGGCCGACCGCGTCGATCTCGTCGACGAAGACGATCGCCGGGGCGTTGGACTTGGCCTGCTCGAACAGGTCACGGACGCGGCTCGCGCCGACACCCACGAACATCTCGACGAAGTCCGAGCCGGAGATCGAGTAGAACGGAACCCCGGCCTCGCCGGCGACCGCGCGGGCCAGCAGCGTCTTACCGGTTCCGGGCGGGCCGAAGAGCAGCACGCCCTTCGGGATCTTGGCGCCCAGTGCCTGGTATTTCGCCGGGTTCTGCAGGAAATCCTTGATCTCGTGCAGCTCCTGGACCGCCTCGTCGGCGCCGGCCACGTCCGCGAACGTGGTCTTCGGCGTGTCCTTGGTGATCATCTTCGCCTTGGACTTGCCGAAGTTCAGCACCCGGGAGCCGCCGCCCTGCATCTGCGACATGAACAGCAGCAGCAGGACCACCAGAATGGCGATCGGCAGCAGATTGATCAGCAGGCTGAAGAGAATGTTGTCGCCGGACACCTTGGTGTCGATCGTCCCGGTGATCCGGCCGGCGGTCTTGGCCTCCTGGGCTTCCTGCCAGATGACCTGAGTCGCGTCGTACGGATACTGAGTCTCGATCTTGTCGGTCGTCTTGCCGTCGAACCGTTCCGGCTGGGCGAGGTCGATCTGGAGCGTCTGCTCCTTGTCCTTGATGACGACCGTCTTGATACCCGGCTGGTTCAGGCGCTCCTGCGCGACCGATGTCTCGACGCGCTGGTAGCTCGGACCGCTGGTGAAGAACGAGCTCAGGGCGATTACGCCGATGATCACCAGAATGATCCAGACCACCGGGCGGCGGAAGAAACGCGTACGCTCCATGCTGTTGTCGGGCGGCGAGCGCCCGGACCCTCCTGATCGGCGTCCTGGTCACTTCAACGTCGCCGCCCACCGGCGGCCCCTCCGGCGCTTGTGACACTGCGTCCATCGGTCACTCGACGGTACACCGTACGTGCCGTTCGCGAACCCGTGAGCCCGCTGGCCGGACACCCCCAAGCCCTCGTCCGTTCAGCCGTCTTTCGTGGCAAATCCGCCCATAAAGACGAATTCTGAGAACAGGCTGAGGAAGCGGTTCAGCTACGGGCGTACACCTCGGGCTTCAACACCCCGACGTACGGCAGCTCACGGTAGCGCTCGGCGAAGTCCAGCCCGTAACCGACGACGAACTCGTTCGGGATGTCGAAGCCCACGTACTTCACCGGGACCTGCACCTTCACCGCGTCCGGCTTGCGGAACAGCGCGACCACCTCGACGCTCGCCGCCGACCGCGACTGGAGGTACTTCATCAGCCAGGAGAGCGTCAGCCCGGAATCGACGATGTCCTCGACCACCACCACGTGCCGGCCGGTGATGTCGCGGTCGAGGTCCTTGAGGATGCGGACCACGCCCGACGAGGTGGTGCCCTGCCCGTAGGAGGAGACCGCCATGAACTCCATCTCGGTGGACGGGCCGTGGTGGCCCAGCGCCCGGGCGAAGTCGGCCATGAACATCACGGCACCCTTGAGCACGCAGACCAGCAGGATGCCACCCTCGGCGCCGGCATGGTCGGCGGAGACCTGCTTCGCCAGCTCGGCGGTCTTTTCCCGGATCTGCTCCTCGGAGATGATCACGTGATCGATGTCGGCGTCGTACCAGGAGCCCTCAGCCATGAAGTAAGACTGCCGCATCAAGGTTGCCGTCCGACGCACGGGGCGGTAGTCCAATGCCGCAGAACGGCTGGAAAAGTGCCCGTTCCACCCGGTAAGACCGACGAATCAGGCATCCCGAGTGACAGTTCTCACAGGCCCTCAGGGCACTCGAACGAGTCCGCCGCGCACCCGGGCCACCCGGATTCCCCCAGGCAGATACACCGGCCCCTGACCGTGCCAATCGGTGATCAGCGCGTCGAGCGCCTCGACGTGCCGATGCGACAGCGCCGCACCCGAGGCGCCCAGTTCCTTGGCCCAGGCGTGGAGGACCCGGGTCCGGATCGCACCCACCATTCCCGACAAATCAGAAATGCGAAGGCCATCGTTCCCGTACGCCGAAAGCAGCGCCGAACGAGCGAGGTCGTCCAGAGCCGCGTTGTCCGCCGCGATCTGCCCCGCCGAGCGGGCCAGGTTGGCCACCACATCCGCCCCCAACGCCTCGACCAGCGCCGGAAGGGCCGCCCCCCGCACTCGGGACCGCGCGAACGCCGGATCGATGTTGTGCGGGTCGTCCCACGGCACCAGCCCCTGAGCCGCGCAGGCCTTGCGGGTGTCCGCCCGCGCCACGTCCAGCAGAGGCCGCAGGAAGATCCCCTTCCGGTACGGCATCCCGGCCAGCCCGCGCGGCCCCGCCCCGCGAGCGAGCGCGAGCAAGACCGTCTCCGCCTGATCATCCCGGGTATGCCCGAGCAGCACCGCCGCGGAGCCGCATTTCCCGGCAACGTCAGAAAGCGCCGCATATCGAGCATATCGGGCCGCCGCCTCGGGGCCGCCGGGCAGCCCGGCAACCGACACGGTCGCGACTTCCACAGGCGCAAATCCGAAATTTCCGGCCCAGTCGGCAACGTCGGCCGCGCGCGCCGCCGACCCCGCCTGCAGCCCGTGGTCAACCGTCACCAGCCCGACCGGGCGACCCGCGGCCTGCCCGACAAATCGGGCAGCGGACGCCAGCGCCAGCGAATCCGCCCCACCCGAGCAGGCGACGAGCACGAGCCCGTCCGCCGGGAGCGACCGGCGCACCGCCAGCCGCACCGCCGCGACCGCCGCCGGGATCCGCGCCACCTACCCGCCGATCGCCGGCTGCGGCCCGTGCACCCGGGTCACCCAGGCATCCGGATCGCCCAGCTCGTCGAGCCGCGGGAGGGTCAGTGGCGAGTCGAAGACCTTGTTGAAGCCGGCCATCCCGACCCGCTCCACCACACCGTGCACGAACTTGCGGCCCTCCGCGTACTGCCGCATCTTGACCTCGATGCCGAGCAGGCGGCGCAGCGCCTTCTCCAGCGGGTTGCCGCTCTCCCGGCGGCGGTTGAACTTCGCCCGGATCGCGTCGACGCTCGGGATCACCTCGGGGCCGACCCCGTCCATCACGAACTCGGCATGCCCCTCGAGCAGCGTCATCAGCGCGGTGAGCCGGTCGAGCACCGCCTTCTGCGCCGGCGTCTGCACGATGTCGAGCACCGAGGCGCGGCTCTCCGGGTCGCGCAGGGCCTCGGAGAGGGTGGCCACGCTGCGGCGCAACCGCTCGACGATGTGCTCGCCGCTCTGCGACGCGTCGGTGAAGGCCTGCACCTCGCCCAGGAAGTAGCCACGCATCCACGGCACCGCGGTGAACTGGGTGCGGTGGGTCACCTCGTGCAGGCAGACCCAGAGCCGGAAGTCGCGCGGGTCGGCGCCGAGCTTGCGCTCCACCTCGACGATGTTCGGCGCGTTCAGCAGCAGCTGGCCGGGGTTGCCGGAGAACACCTCATACTGCCCGAGCACGCGGCCGGAGAGATAGGCCAGGATCGTGCCGGCCTGCACGCCGGTGACCCGGGAGCCGATCGCGTCGGCGAAGCCGCCCGGCGCCCGGTCGCCGGAGAGCCGGCTGACCAGCGGGACGATCACCTGCTTCAGGCCCTGGATGTTGACCGCGGCCCAGTCCTTGCGGTCGACCACGCGCACCGGCGGCACCTCGACCTGCGGATTCAGCCCGGTATACGCCGCGACGTGCCCGGCCGCCTCCTCGGTGAGCGCCCGCAACTCGGACACCACCGCCATCGCATCCTCGTAGGAGACCGCGGGCCCCGATTTGGACAGGGCGCCCGCGGTCGCAGCGGCCAGATCCCAGTCAACGAACTGCGCCATGAACCCACCGTACCCGCGGAATTCCAGCCCGCACTCAGGTGAAACCCTGACTCAGCAGCCGCAGGCCACCAGCCGCGCGGGCACCCGATCCAGGGCATCTTTGGCCGCGTAGACGTTCCCCGACCCGCTCGCCATCACCGCGAAGACCAGCAGCCGCCCGTCCTTGGTCACCAGCGAGCCGGCCATCGTGTTGACCCCGCTCAGCGTGCCCGTCTTGGCCCGGACGATCCCGTACGCGACCCGATTCGGCTTCGGCGAGTCGAACCGGTCCTGCAGCGTCCCCGACCAGCCGGCCACCGGCAGCCCCTCGAAGATCCCGGTGATCGCCGGCTGCTTCCCGCTCGCCGCCAGCGCCAGCACCTGGGTGAGCAGCGACGGGCTGATCCCGTTGTGCTTGGACAGCCCGCTCCCGTCGTACAGGTCGGCCTCGTCGCCGGGCAGCCCCAGCGCCCGCAGCTTCGCGATCACCGCGTCGGTCTCGCCGTCGAAGCTGGCCGGCTTCCCGGCGGCGATCGCCACCTGCCGGGCGAGCACCTCGGCCAGGATGTTGTCGCTCTGCTCGAGCATCCAGTCGGTGATCTGCACCAGCGGCGGCGACTGCACCTCGCCGAGCCGGGCGCCGGGCGCGACACCGGTGGCGGCCACCGCGGACGGCGCCTTCCCGCGCTTGACCGTCGCCGGCGAGACTCCGAGCAGCTTCGCGAAGGCCTGACCGGCCGAGATGCCCGGATCGTCGAACCGGGGATCGCCGCCGTGCTCGTTGTGCTCCGGCTTGACCCGCCCGCCGTTGGTCATCAGCGACTGGACCTTGGCGACCTGCCCGTCCGGCGAGACGTCGCCCGGCGACCAGCCGAGCCCGGTCTGCGGCCCGCTGAACAGCGACGTGTCCACCACCACCCGGGTCGGCTTGGTGCCGCCCAGCGCCCGCTTGACCTGGGCGGCGAGCTGGTCGAGCCGGGCCGCGCCCGGGTACAGCCCCTTCGCGTCCACCGACAGCGTCGGATCGCCGCCGCCGACCAGCACCACCTCGCCCGGCGTGCGGCCGGCCACCGCCGTCGTGCTCAGCCGATACCCGGGCCCGCGGGCCGCGAGCACGGTCGCCGCGGTCAGCAGCTTCGTCGTCGAGGCGGGCGTGGCCGGCACGTCGGCGCCCCGGTCGTACACCGTCTGCCCGGACGCCACGTCGATCACCGACACGCCCACCGAACTGCCCAGCGCCTTCGCGCCCACCAGCGGATCGAGCGCCGCCTTCACCTTGGCCGGATCCGGCGCCTTCCCCCCGGCACCGACGGCCCCCAGCACCGGAGTCGGCGTCGGGTCCGGCCCCAGCGTCGCCTTCGCCGCCGTCTTCGGCTGCTCCTGCCCGGGCCGCATCAACCCCACCGCGGCGACCCCGGCAAGCAAAACCACGATCACCGCGAGCAGGGCGTAAATCTTGCGCGATTTGGCCGTACGCGAGGAGCCAGGCCCCGCCTCTTCAACGCGATCACCGTCGTTGGTCCCGGCCGCTGCGCGACCTGCGGGCTGAACTGCCGGCTCGCGCTCCCGGCCGCCCCCGGTGCCCGCCCAGTCCCGCGCCACCCACCCCGGCTGCCCCTCCCCGCCCTCACCAAAGTCCCCAGGAACGCCAGCCGCGCCCGCCCCAGCGGCAAGCCCAGAGCCCGCCTCAACGCCCGCCCCCGACCCAACGCCCACGCCCGGCCCAACACCCACGCCCGGCCCAACACCCACGCCCGGCCCAACGCCCACGCCCGGCCCAACACCCACGCCCGGCCCAACACCCACGCCCGGCCCAACGCCCACGCCCGGCCCAGCACTCGCGCCCGGCGCCACCTGTCGCGACGGGCCCGCCGCGCCCGGCCCGGCACTCGCGTTCGGCCGGCCGGGGGCCACCTGCGCACTCCCGCGGGGCTGCGCGTCGGCGGGCGCCCCCGGCGCGTCCGCGTTCAGCGGCGCCGACGCCCGGCCATGTGGACCGGCCGCGGGCGGTGTGGCCCACGCGCCCCGCGCCTGCTCGGCCGACTCGGGCCGGGTCGTGCCAGCCCGCCCGTCGGCCGTGGGCCGGGTAGAGCCAGCCCGCCCGTCGGCCGCGGGCCGGGTAGCGGCGGCCCAGCCGTCGGCCGTCGGCCGCGTCGCGGCGGCCCGCCCGTCGGCCGTGGGCCGGGTTGCGGCCGCCCGCCCGTCGGTCACCGGCCGGGAGTCGCCATTCCGGGGTTCCATTTGCTGATCTTCCGCCCATTTCGCGCCACTCGGGCGCTGCCGCTCCGATTCCACCCGACCAGGTGGCAACGCCGCATCGGCTGCCAGGACACGCTGCGGCGGCGTGGCCCACGGCGACCCGCCCGGCGCCTCGGGAGATCCAGAAGGAACGCTCGCGCGACCCGCGGATGGGCTAGCGTTTTCCGCGGCATGGTGCGGCTCGGGCGCGCCCTCGTAAACGGGCCCGGTGTGTGAATCTTGCCTCCCCACGCGCCCCTCCTCGCCCGCTGCGCCAGACTTAGGGGAGACTAGCGACATCCGGCACATCGTTGCGCGCGGATCCAGTGGGCACTGATCTTCGGCCTCGGTTCCCGCCCGTCGTGACCGGCATTTTCGGTGGGCGAGTCAAGGGAGCAAAACTATGGATTTCGACGTTCTGGTTGAGATCCCCAAGGGCCAGCGAAACAAGTACGAGGTCGACCACAAGACGGGCCGCATCCGTCTCGACCGGACCCTGTTCACCGCTACGCAGTATCCGGCGGATTACGGCTTCATCGAGGGCACCCTCGGTCAGGATGGCGACCCGCTGGACGCCCTGGTCCTGGTGCAGGAGCCGACGTTCCCGGGCTGCCTGATCCGGTCCCGCGCGATCGGCATGTTCCGGATGAGCGACGAGAAGGGCCGCGACGACAAGGTCCTGTGCGTTCCCTACGAGGACCCGCGGCAGGAGCACCTGCGCGACATCCACCACCTGGGCGAGTTCGACCGGATGGAGATCCAGCACTTCTTCACCGTCTACAAGGACCTCGAGCCCGGCAAGTCGGTCGAGGGCGCCACCTGGGTCGGTCGCGTCGACGCCGAGGAGGAGATCCGCGCGTCGTTCAAGCGCGCCGAGGTCGCCGAGGCCGAGGGCGCCGAGCACCACTGACCGGCCACGCCGGCCGGCAGCAGCTGTTTCGTCAGTGGCCAGCCCACCCAGCACCAGCCACGATCCGGCCTCCGGGCCGCGGCACGACCCCGCCGCGGTTCGGAGGCCGTGACATTTTCTATCCCAGCGAAATGTTGCCGACGGCGTCGTAGAGCCCGACCACCGCGCAGGCCACCGGGATCACCGAGACGACGACCAGGGTGTCCACGAGATCGGCGGCCCGGCCCAGGTAGGGCGACGGCGGCCGGGTGGAGTAGGTAGCCCCCGCGACCACGGTCACGATCGCCAGCAGCAGCGCCGCGGCGACCAGCACCAGCAGCAGAAGCGCGCTGGCCGAGCGCAGCAGGCCGACCCCGAACGCGAAGACCCCGACCAGGCCGCCGACCACCAGCGGCACCCGCTGCCGCAGGGTCACGAACAGCCGGGAGCGCAGCAGCAGCGAGGTGGCCGAGACCGCCAGCAGGAGGCGCGAGGAGAGCGACCCGGAGGCCGCCAGCACCACGAACGCCCCCGCCGCCAGCACCGCGTGCCCGAGCAGCATGCCGGCCAGCAGTTCCTCGGTACGGGTGACCGCCGCGAAGACCACCTCACGGTCGGGCCGCTCGCGGGCCGAGTCGAGCACCGACCCGGCGGTGAAGCCGGCCGACCCGTCGGTGCCAGTCGGCAGCGTGACCGGCGGCGTCGGCATCTTGCCGAACCGGATCGCCAGCAGCGGCAGCGCCCCGATCCCGCAGACCAGCACCGAGATCAGCACCGCCGCCGCGCCCGCGGCCGTGGTGAACATGCTCACCACCGCGGACACCGCGCCGAGCAGGCCGACCACCACGCCGCCGGTGAACAACCGCAGCGACGCGGCCACGCCGACCCCGCCGAGCACCGCCACGATCAGCAGCGCCACCGAGCCGGCCAGCAGCTCCGAACCGCCGAGCCAGGGCAGGGGCGCGAGCACGCCGACCCGGTCGATCGACGCGACCAGCAGGGCGCCGCCGGCAAAGGCATAGGGCATCGCGTACGCGCCGAACGCCGCCCCCGCCCGCCCGTCGTTGTAGGCCCGTGACGCGGTGACGCCGGCGAACGCGAGCACGATCGCGACGGCCAGCGACACGTACGCCGCGGCGTTCCAGGCCGGGCCGACCAGCATGGTCGCGATCAGGCCGACGCCCAGCAGCACCCCGGCCGCGGCCAGCGTCGCCGTCCGGGTGGAGGAGGCCGTCCACGCGCTGCCCCGGCGGCGGGCGCCCTCGGCGATCGCTTCGACGACGTCGTCGTATTCGAGCTCGGGCCACGCGTTGTGCGCGGGGACCAGGTGCAGCACTTCCCCGTCCCGTACGCCCTGCGGGTAAAGACCTTGCGAGGTCGCCAGCGCGGCGCCATCGGTCCGCCGGAGCACCCACCCACCATGTTTTTCGCCGTCGTCGGCCAGGCCCTCGCCGGCATGCCGGAGCACCTCGGGCAGCAACTCGGCGAGCGGCACGTGCTCGGGCAGGGCGACATCGACGCGCCTGCTCGGAGCGCTGATCGTGACCCGGGCGAGGCCGACGCTCATGCCTTCTTTTCCTATCGACGGTGGTGAGGCTGCGGAACGGTCCGCACTTTACCTACCATGGGGCCGTCGCGATGTCCGGTTAACGGCGCGCGCACGGGGGGTGACCACACACCCTTGTGGACGAAGGGGACAAACCTGGCATGAGCACGGTGGTGATCAAGCGGTCGGCGCGCCGTGCGGCGCCGGAGATCCCGACTGGAGAGATCGCCGTCGAGCCTCCTCCGGAGATCCCGCAGACGACCGGCGGGCGCTGGCAGCAGGCGATGATGGCGCTGCCCATGCTCGGTGGCTCGGTGGCGATGGCGATGATGATGGGCCAGGGCCGCAGCGGGCCGTACGGGTACGTCGTCGGCGGCCTCTTCGGCGTGTCCTCGATCGCGATGCTCACCACCAGCTTCGGCGCCAGCGGCTCGCCCAAGAAGGCGGAGATGATGGCCGCCCGCCGGGAGTACCTGCGGCACCTGGCCGGCCTGCGCCGACGGGTGCGCGAGACGGCGACCCGGCAGCGCGTCGGCATGCTCTACCGGCACCCCGACCCGCACCAGCTCTGGTCGACCGCGGGCAGCTACCGGGTGTGGGAGCGCCGCCCGGCCGACCCGGATTTCGGGGTGGTGCGGCTCGCGGTCGGCCCACAGACCCTGGCCACCCCGCTGATCCCGCCGGAGACCCGGCCGCTGGACGAGCTCGAGCCGATGACCGCGGGCGCGCTGCGACGCTTCCTCGACGCGTATTCGGTGGTTCCCGACCTGCCGGTGGCGGCGTCGCTGCGCGGCTTCGCCCGGGTCTTCCTGCGCGGCGCCGGGCCTACCGGCGAGCAGGACGCCCGCTCGCTGACCCGGGCGGTGATCTGCCAGCTCGCCACGTTCCACGCGCCGGACGACATGATCGTCGCAATCTGCGCCGGCCCGGAGCGCCGGGCCGAGTGGGAGTGGGTCAAGTGGCTCCCGCACAACCTGCATCCGTCGCGGACCGACGCGCTGGGCCACGTCCGGCTGGTCGCGAGCACCGGGCCCGACCTGGAACGCCTGCTCGAGGACGTGATCGGCAACCGGCCGCGGTTCGGCGGCGGCTCCGGCGGTCACGCGCCGCACGTGGTGATCGTGCTGGACGGCATCAATCTCAAGGGCGCCACCCAGCTCGACGACGGCATCGACGGGGTCACCGTGCTCGACCTCGACGAGTTGCCGCCGCGCATGCTGGACCGGTCGCTGCTGGTGCTCGAGGCCGCGCACGTGGGCAGCCGGCGGGTGCTGAACACGTACTCGATGGATCACGAGGCCGAGGTGGGCACGCCCGACCAGTTGAGCGTCGAGCAGGCCGAGGCGGTGGCCCGCCGGCTGTCCCCGCTGCGGCTGGCCGCGATGTCGAAGTCGTCGGACACCCCGCTGGCCACCGAGATGGGCCTGGCCGAGCTGCTCGGGCTGGGCGACCCGGAGACGTTCAGCGTCGCGCAGAGCTGGACGCCCCGGCCGAACCGCGACAAGCTGCGCGTGCCGATCGGCCTGGGCGCCGACGGCAGCGCGATCGAGCTCGACCTCAAGGAGTCGGCGCAGGACGGCATGGGCCCGCACGGCCTGCTGATCGGCGCCACCGGCTCGGGTAAGTCGGAACTGCTGCGTACGCTGGTGATGGCGCTGGCCGCGACCCATTCGTCCGAGACGCTGAACTTCGTACTGATCGACTTCAAGGGTGGCGCGACCTTCTCGTCGCTCGACCGGCTGCCGCACACCGCCGCAGTGATCACCAACCTGGCCGACGAGCTGGTGCTGGTCGACCGCATGGTGGACGCGATCGACGGCGAGATGATCCGCCGCCAGGAGCTGCTGCGGAAGGCGGGCAACTACGCCAGCCTGCGCGACTACGAGAAGGCCCGGGCGGGTGGCGCGGCGCTGCCCCCGCTGCCGTCGCTGCTGGTCATCTGCGACGAGTTCTCCGAGCTGCTCAGCGCGAAGCCGGACTTCATCGACCTGTTCGTCCAGATCGGACGGTTGGGCCGGTCGCTCGGCGTGCACCTGCTGCTGGCCAGTCAGCGGCTCGAGGAGGGCCGGCTGCGCGGCCTGGACACGCACCTGTCGTACCGGATCGGCCTGCGAACCTTCTCGGCGCTGGAATCGAGGGCCGTGCTCGGCGTGCCGGACGCCTACGAGCTGCCCCGCTCGCCCGGCCACGGCTACCTGAAGTTCGGCACCGAGCCGCTGCTGCGATTCAAGGCCGCGTACGTGTCGGGCCCGCTGCGCAAGGCCGGCGCCCGGGCAGCGGCCGGTGGCGCGACCGCCGTCCCCCAGGTCCTCGAGTACTCGACGCGCTACATCCCCGCCCCCAAACCGGTCAAGCCGGTGGAGGCCAAGCCGGAAGAGATTCCCGCCGGCGAGAGCGTGCTGGACGTGATGGTCGACCGGCTCAACGGCCAGGGGCCGCCGGCCCACCAGGTCTGGCTGCCGCCGCTCAACCAGTCGCCGGCGCTCGACGAGCTGCTCGGCCCGGTGGTCGCCGACCCGACGCGCGGCCTCGCCTTCGCCAACCCCGAGCTGCACGGCGCGCTGCAGGTGCCGATCGCGGTCATCGACAAGCCGCGCGAGCAGCTGCGCGACGTGATGTGGCTACAACTGGCCGGCGCGGCCGGGCACGTCGCGCTCGTCGGCTCGACGCTCTCCGGCAAGTCGACCGCGCTGCGCTCGATGATCTGCGGGCTCGCGCTCACCCACACCCCGGCCGAGGTGCAGGTCTACTGCCTCGACTTCGGCGGCGGCTCGCTCACCACGGTCCGCGACCTGCCGCACGTGGGCGGGGTCTCCGGCCGGCTCGACACGGTCGGCGTCCGGCGTACGGTCGGCGAGATCCAGACCCTGCTCACCGAGCGCGAGTCCCGGTTCGCGGCGATGGGCATCGACTCGATGGCGTCCTACCGGCGGCGCCGGGCCAACAAGGCGGGCACGGGCGCCGACGCGGATCCGTTCGGCGACGTGTTCCTCGTGGTGGACGGCTGGTCCACGCTCCGCAAGGAGTACGAGGAGCTCGAGCCGGTGATCACCGACATCGCCACCCGGGGTCTGTCCTACGGCATCCACGTGGTCGCCTCCAGCTCGCGTTGGATGGATTTCCGGCCGGCGATCCGCGACCTGTTCGGCTCCCGGCTGGAGCTGCGGCTGGGCGACCCGAGCGACTCGGTGATCAACCGGCGGGCCGCGATGAGCGTGCCGGAGAAGCCCGGCCGCGGCATCGTCGAGCACCCGACCGACAAGGCCAAATTCCTGCATTTCCTGACCGTACGTCCGGAACTGGCCACCATGGCCGACACGAACGCGCTGGTCAAGGCGGTCGCCACCAACTGGCACGGCCCGCTCGCCCCGCGCGTGCGGATGCTGCCCTCGTCCGTCCCGTACTCCGAAATGGACCTTGATCGCAGCTCCGGGCTGCGGCTGCCGATCGGCATCTCGGAGGCCGACCTGCAGCAGGTCGAGATCGACTTCGCCTCGGACCCGCACTTCCTGCTGTTCGGCGACGCGGAGTGCGGCAAGAGCTCGTTCCTGCGGGCGCTGGCGACCTCGGTGGTCCGCCGGTTCACGCCGGAGGAGGCCCGGATCATCCTGGTCGACTACCGGCGCAGCCTGATGGACCTGCCCGAATCGGAACACCGCATCGGGTACGGGATCCAGGCGCAGAAGACGCTGGAGCTGATGCAGTCGGTGGCCGGCTACATGGAACGCCGCCTGCCCGGCCCGGATGTCACCGCCCAGCAGCTGCGCGACCGGTCCTGGTGGACCGGCCCGGAGCTGTTCGTCCTGGTCGACGACTACGACCTGGTGGTGGCCGGCCCGACCAACCCGCTGACCCCGCTGCTCGAATACCTGCCGCAGGCCCGCGACGTCGGCCTGCACCTGGTACTCACCCGGCGGGCCGGCGGCGCGAGCCGGGCGCTGTACGAGCCGGTGATCCAGCGGCTCCGCGAGCTGTCGGTGCCCGGCCTGGTGATGTCCGGTCCGTCCGATGAGGGCGCTTTGATCGGTGCGGTCAAGCCGACGCTGATGCCGCCGGGACGTGGCCGCCTGCTCACCCGCCGTGAGGGCGTCCGGCTCGTCCAGCTGGCACATCAGCCGCCGTATGCGTGAAACCCCCCGAATTGACAGACTCCCGGTGCGATAAGCATCGACCAACCCCAGCAATATCGCGCCGTTTCGGAGTAATCTGCATCGACCGTTCAGGATCGGATGAGCGATGCACCCCGTGACTGCCGCGAGCACGACCGCCCACCCCCGGGCGCGATGCCGCCTGTCCCCAGGCAGGGAGCGTTTCCTGCGCCCTGGTGGTCCGCGTTACCTTCGCCCCGGCGGTGCGCTGCGCCTTCGCCCCGGCGGTGCGCTGCGCCTTCGCCGCGGCGGTGCGCTGCGCCTTCGCTGCGGCGGTGCGCTGTGCCTTCGCCGCGGCGGCGCGCTGCGCCTTCGCTCTGGCGGTGCGGGTTGCTGAGCGGGCGGCGCCTTGCCTCGGCAGCGCTCGCCGGGGTCGTCGCGCTCGTCGTCCCGGCCGCCCCGGTGACCGCCGCCCCCCTGTCGGCCGTCCCGCGCCCGCTCGCCGAGCCGGTCAACCCGTTGGTCGGCGACCAGGTCCGCAACGACGAATGGTATCTGCGCACGCTGAACATCCAGGGCGCCTGGACGTATGCGAGCGGCGCCGGCGTGACGGTCGCGGTGATCGACTCCGGCGTCGACGCCACCCACCCCGACCTGGTCGGTCAGGTGCTGCCCGGCGTCGACCTGGTCGACCCCAAGGGCGACGGCGACACCGACCTGGTCGGCCACGGCACCACCGTCTCGGCGATCATCGCGGGTCGCGGCGACGACACGAACGGCATCATCGGCATGGCTCCCAAAGCCAAGATTCTTCCGGTACGCGTACTGGACGAGGAGAACCGCTACAACGACGCGATCATCGTGGCCAAGGGCGTCCGCTGGGCGGTCGACCACGGCGCCCGGGTGATCAACCTGTCGCTCGGCGGCAACGGCTTCAGCGCCACCCTGTCCGCGGCGCTCGACTACGCGTTCGCCAAGGACGTGGTGGTGGTCGCCTGCACCGGCAACACGAGCGCCTCGCCGGACACCGAGGTGTGGTATCCGGCGCGCGAGCCCGGCGTGGTCGCGGTGGCCGGCATGGAAAAGGACAGCAGCCAGCTCTGGTCCGGCTCGATCACCGGCAAGGAAACGGTGGTGACCGCGCCCGCCACGCAGTTGGTCGGCGCGCAGGCCGGCGGCGGCTACTGGAAGGTCCAGGGCACCAGCTTCGCGGCCCCGATGGTGAGCGGCACGGCGGCGCTGATCCGTTCCCGCTGGCCCACCATGCCGGCCGGCGAGGTCATCAACCGCATCATCCGCACCGCCACCGACCGCGGCCCACCCGGCCGCGACGCCACCTACGGCTTCGGCGAGGTCAACCCCACCGGCGCCCTGACCGCCTCGGTCCCGGCAGTCTTCGAAAACCCGCTCGACGACTCCCCCTCCCCCGGCGTAGCCCGCTTCGGCTCGGCCCCCGCCCCCGGCCAGGCCCTGTCCGCCCCCGACGACGCCTCGGTCCCGACCCAGCACGCCGCCGCCGGCCAGGCCGCCTCCCCCACCACGATCACCGCCAGGCCCACCCGCCACGCCTGGCTCCTGGCCGCCGGCCTGCTGCTGGTCTCCGCCGCCGCAGCCCTACTGACCATCCGCCGCTTCGCCTACACGACATCGCCACACTCGCTTGCCGCGCGCCACACTCGCTTGCCGCGCGCCACACTCGCTTGCCGCGCGCCACACTCGCTTGCCGCGCGCCACACTCGCTCGCCGCGCGCCACACTCGCTCGCCGCACTCGACCACCACGCCGCACTTCTCGGCCACCGCGCGCTCTCGCCGCCACGCCGCACGCCCGCCGCCCACCACGCGGCACTTCTCGGCCACCGCGCGCTCTCGCCGCCACGCCGCACGCCCGCCGCCCGCCGCCCGCCGCCGCCCGCCGTCGCCCGCCGCCGCCCGCCGCCGCACGCCGCCGCCCGCCGCCGCCAGCCGCCGCGCGGCGCCCGCCACTCTCGGCCGTCGCGCGCGGGGCTCGCCGCGCGACACCTTGCCGTGAGGGTGAGCGGCGGCAGGCAGGGTGACCCTTCGCCTGGCTCGGCCCGCCCGAGTTGCAGCACAGCCCGGATGCGGGCGGCACAGGGGCCGGGACGGCAGCCAGGTCGCTGGGAAAGCGGAGACTTGTCTGTCCCGTACGGTAGCGGGAATTTGATCTTGCTCTTTTGGACCGGGTTACGCGCAGTCTGCCGTGGAGACGCCGCGGGTTCGGGTCAGGCCTTCCTGAGCCACCGGGGCCGCCTCGGCTGCGGTCAGGGCGAAGCCGGTGTTCTTGTCGTCGGCGGCGGCGGCGAAGATCACGCCGAGCACCTGGCCGGTCGGGGTGATCAGGGGGCCGCCGGAGTTGCCGCTGCGGACCAGGGAGCGGATCGTGTAGATCTCGCGGGTCACGTTGTTGGAGTCGTAGATGTCCGGGCCCGTGATGCGGCTGACGTCGCTCACCCGGGCGGACTGGGCGTCATACGGCCCGTCCTGCGGATAGCCCAGCACGATCGCGCTCGCGCCGGTCGCCGCCGGCTTCGTGGCGAACGGCATGATCGGGGCGCGCAGGCCGGGCACGTAGAGCACCGCCAGATCGCGCTCCGGGTCGTACACCACGACCTTGGCCTGCAACTCACTGCCGTTGACCTCGACCGCCACGTTCCGGGTGCCGGCCACCACGTGCGCGTTGGTCATCACCCGCTCGTCGGCGTAGGGGAAGCCGGAGCCCTCGATCCGCCGCGAGCAGCTGGGCGCGGTGCCCAGCACCTTGATCACCGAGCTTTTCGACTTCGCCACGATCTGCGAGCCCTTCAGCGCCGGGTCGGGCGCCGCGACCTCCTTGGTGCGGGTCGGCGCCAGGCCGCCGAAGACATCGGGGAAGCCGTTCGTGTCCAGCGTGTCGCGCAGCGCCGAGGAGAGCGCCTGCGCCTGTTCCGGCATCAGGCTGTCGATGCCGCCGAGGATCGCGCTGCTGCGCACCTCGCGGTTGAGCCCCTCGAACGGGGTCGAGCCGAGCGGCACCGCGATCAGCCACGCCACCAGCAGCACGGCGACCAGCGAGATCAGCGCGCCGCCGGCGTCGTCGACCCGCTGCAGCGGCTTGCTGGAGATCTGCCGGCGCAGGTGGGTGCCGAGCCAGCCGGCCAGCGTCTGGCCGAGCACGGCGAGCGCGAAGATCGAGGCGAGCGACACCACCAGCCGGGCGGTCGGGTCGGTGAAGTTGTCGGCGATCAGGGGGCCCACCTGCAGGCCGATCAGCACGCCGCTGAAGAAGCCGCCGAAGGACAACGCACCGATGACGAAGCCCTGGCGGTACCCGCTGATCGCGAAGACCAGCATGAGCAGGATCAGGATGCCATCGACCACGGACACTCACTCAGCGTAGAGGGGGCGGGCCAGGGCAAGATCATGGCAGAACCTCGTCCGGCGCGCCGCCGCGTGCGGCGGGGACCGGTGCTGATGCCTCCGGCAACTCCACTATGCGTCCCGGCTGCCACGGCCGCGACCAACCACCCATGTCGAGCAATACCGAGATCACCCCTGCCGTGAAGCCCCAGACCAGCAGTCCCCGAACCTGAAAGGCGGGCCCGACCCAACCGCTGGGATGCCGCACCCGGATACGGTTCTGCGGGTCGACCAGTTCACCGATCGGCAGACGAGCCACGTGCGCGACCTCGGCCGGCTGCCGCGGGCTCACCTCGTGCGGCCTTTTCCACCAGGCCAGCACCGGCGTCACCACGAACGAGCTGACCGGGATGTAGAGGTCGGGCAGCAGGGCCAGCACCTCGGCGCTGGCCGGGTCGAGCCCGACCTCCTCCTGGGCCTCGCGCAGGGCGGTGGCGACGGCGTCGGCATCTTCCGGGTCGGTGCCGCCGCCGGGGAAGGCCGGCTGGCCGGCGTGGTTACGCATCGTCGCGGCCCGCTGCAGGACCAGCAGGTCGGGCTCGCCGGGGGTCTGCTCGCCGAGCAGCACCAGCACCGCGCTGGGGCGGCCGCCGCCGGCCGGCGGGCGCAGCGTGGTGAAATCCTCGGTACGGCAGGAGTCGACCCGGCCCAGCAGCGGATCGAACCAGGACGGCAGGTCGCCGGGGCGCGACAGCACCCGCCCCTGGCTCACAGCGCCACCGTCAGGCCGGCCCACTGCTTGACCAAAGTGGACAGCTTGGCCGCGTCGAGCGGGAGCCTATTCACGTATGACTTGCCGGATGCGTCCATGAAGATGGTGATCGGCAGGTTCGTCCCGGCGATCGCGTTGGCCAGCTTCTTGTCCGGGTCGAACAGCGTCGGGAAGCTGACACCCTTGTCCGCCGCGAAGGACGCGCCGGCCTCGCGGGAGTCGCCGGTGTCCACGCCGATCACGGTGACCCGGCCGGCCGTCTGGGTGGCCACCTTCTGCATCAGCGGCAGCTCGCGGCGGCAGGGATCGCACCAGGACGCCCACAGGTTGACGATCAGGGGACCGGGCACCGAGCGCAGCGCGATCTGCTCCTTGCCGGTGAAGCAGGGGAGTTTGAGGTCGGGCAGGGTCGGCAGGGAAGGCACCGGCTGGCCGGTGATGCCCTGACAGTCGGCGAACGGCGACGGGGTGTCGGTCGACTTGGCCTCGGCGGTGCACCCGGCCGCCACGGCCGCGACCAGCGCGAGCATGGCGGCGACGAGCGGGCGCGACGGCCTCACGGGGCCTCCGGCTCGGTGACCGCGGCGGCCGGCACGAGATCGGGGTCGACCCCGGCGGCGATCGCCAGCTCGCGCGCCCGCGGGCCCTTGAGCAGCTTGGCGGCGGCGGCCGCGTCGGTCGGGCCGGTGCCGTACGACGGGCACATGGTGGCCAGCGTGCAGGCGCCGCAGGCCGGCTTGCGGGCGTGGCAGACGCGCCGGCCGTGGAAGATCACCCGGTGCGACAGCATGGTCCAGTCGCGTTTCTCGATCAGCTCGGCGACCTCGAACTCGATCTTGACCGGGTCTTCCTCGTGCACCCAGCCGAAGCGGTTGGTCAGGCGCCGGAAGTGGGTGTCGACGGTGATGCCGGGGACGTCGAAGGCGTTGCCGAGAATCACGTTGGCCGTCTTGCGCCCGATGCCGGGCAGCTTGACCAGCTCGTCGAGCTTGTTGGGCAGGACGCCGTCGTACTTTTCCACCAGGACCTGGCCCAGCTTCATCAGCGAGTCGGTCTTCGCCCGGAAGAAGCCGGTCGGGCGCAGCAGTTCCTCCAGCTGGGCACGATCGGCGCCGGCATAGTCGGCGGCGGTCACGTACCTCTTGAAGAGCGTGGGGGTCACCTGGTTGACCCGGACGTCGGTGGTCTGCGCGGAGAGAATGGTGGCGATCGCGAGCTCGAGCGGGGTGGTGAAATCGAGCTCGCAATGCGCGTCGGGGTGCGTCTCGGCGAGCACCTTGGCCATCTTGCGGGCGCGTCGCTTGCGCCCGATCGGCGTCTCCCCCGCGAACCGCTTGACCGACCGCACCACCAGAGTCACCGCTAAAGAGTACGTCGCGGGTACGACAGGAACTCCTCACGCCCGCGGCGAGATCGACCCGTCGTCCCCGATCCTCGCCCCGGTGCTCGCGAAGTCGGCGGCGGTGAGCTGCTGGACCAGCTTGCGGCCCCGTTCGCCGGCGGTGTCGCGGGTCGGGAGGCCGAGACCGTCGAGGTACGTCGACCGGAACTCCCCGCCGGCATACGACCCGTCCGAGCCGAGCGTGACCCGCAGGATCCCGCCGTACTTGAGCGCGCCCTGACTGTTCAGCGTGTGCCCGGCCCCGGCGAAGTTCCCGAGGCTGTACGCGATCAGCTTGCCCCGGTAGAACTCCATCGCCCGCAGCACGTGCGGGCTGTGCCCGACGACCAGGTCGGCGCCCGCGTCGATGACGGTGTGGCTGAACTTGATCGGGTCGCCGCGGTTCTCCCCGTGGAAGATCTCGTTGCCCGGCTTGACGTGCTGCATGGCCGCGCCCTCGGCACCCATGTGCACCTGCACGATGACCAGGTCGGCCCGCTGCTTCGCCTGCTGGATCACCGTCCGGGCGTGGTCGAGGTCGTTGAGGTTGTTGGCTCCGGCGTACCCGGCGAAGCCCACGACCGCGACCTTGATCCCCTTGACCTCGACGACGGTGATCTCGTCCTGCGCACCGGTGTACTTGATGCCGGCGGCGTCGAGCGCGGCCCGGGTGTTCAGCGCGCCCTGCACGCCGAAGTCGCGGGTGTGGTTGTTGGCCAGGTTCATCAGCTGGAACCCGCCCTCCTTCAGATGCGCCGCGTAGGACGGCGGCGACCGGAAGGCATAACAGTTCGGCTCGGGCGGGGTGCCGCACTTCGAGGCGCCGGTGTCCTCGGTGAGCGGCTGCTCGAGGTTGCCCATCACCAGGTCGGATTTGAGGTCGGCCCGCACCGGGTCGAAGAAGCCGGCGCCGTCCCTCGGTGGCATCCCGTTCGGCGCGTTGCTCATCATGATGTCGCCGGTGGCCGAGACCGTGATCCGCCGTACGCCGGCGGTGCCGGCGGTGCTGGCGGCCGGTTTCGCGGAAACGGGAGCGGAGACGGGGGCGGCCTCGGCCGGTTCCAGCCACAGCGGTCCGGGGACCGACCCTCGCTGCGCGAACGCGACGCCACCCAGCCCGATACCGGCCAAAACGGCCAATGCGATCGTCGCGGTGAGGACGGGACGCCCGAAAAGGCCCGGGCTTTGGGACGGGGGCTGGGAATTCATCGACGGCGACGATACCTTCGGGTAGCACCGCGGGCGACCCCCTCAATGCCTTCCTGTCGCGCGGCCGTGAGCGACGAAAACCACTGCCCGTCACGGTCGGAATGGTTACCCTGCAGTATTCGGATCAAGGGGTGCCTGCCCGATTCCCGCCCGCGTGCGCCTAGACTGATCGAGCGCAGGCGTTGCGCGTGTTCGGAGGTGCGGCGATGGATGAGGTACTGGCGCGCAGCGGAATCTTCCAGGGCGTAGACCCGGAGGCCGCCGAGGCGCTCGCCAAGGAGATGGACACGGTCGAAGTCCGCAAGGGTGACGTCCTGTTCAACGAGGGCGAGGCCGGTGACAGCCTGTACATCGTGCTGTCCGGCAAGATCAAGCTGGGTCGCCGGGCCGCGGACGGCCGGCAGAACCTCGTGTCGATCATGGGCCCGTCCGACATGGTCGGCGAGCTCTCCCTGTTCGACCCGGGTCCGCGCACGGCGACCGCGACCGCGGTGACCGATGCCCGGCTCGCCCGGCTCAAGAAGACGTCGCTGCGCCCCTGGCTGAACAATCGGCCGGAGATCGCCGAGCAGTTGCTGCGGGTGCTGGCCCGCCGGCTCCGGCGCACCAACGACGCGCTGGCCGACCTGATCTTCACGGACGTGCCCGGCCGGGTGGCGAAAAACCTGCTGCAGATGGCCGGCCGCTTCGGCACCCGCGACGGTGGTGTGTTGCGCGTCACCCACGACCTCACCCAGGAGGAGCTGGCCCAGCTGGTCGGCGCTTCCCGCGAGACGGTGAACAAGGCGCTGGCCGACTTCGCCTCCCGCGCCTGGCTGCGCCTGGACGGCAAGAGCGTGATCATCCTGGACCCGGAACGCCTGGCCAGGCGAGCCCGCGTCTAGGCGATGACGGCCAGCGCCCCCGGTCCGAAGGACCAGGCGCCGGTAGCAGCACAGCCCCGGAGCGCCTGGCCCGCCGCGCTCGGGTCTGACCCCCGTCGACAAACGCCCCAAATACGCCTGAAAAGGCGACAAAGCCGCGTCATTCATATCCGTGTCGCACCCGCTCGGCCGCTCGTTACGGAGGTGGTCGAGAGGCACCGGCGAACACGAGAGGGCGCGGCTTTGAACATGGTGGGGGGCGTACACCGCATCGGGGTCCCGACGTGACCGTGCTCGACACGGCGATCGACCCGCGCACCCCTGCCTATCTGGAGAGCCGCGGGATCGCCCTGGAGCGGCTCGCCCGGCTCGAAGCGGCGCTGGACCAGGCGCGTGCCGGCGGCGGCGAGAAGGCCGTGACCCGGCACCACGCGCGCGGCAAGCTGCTGCCCCGGGAACGCGTCGAGATGCTGCTCGACCAGGACAGCCCGTTTCTCGAGCTGTCCCCGGCGGCGGCCTGGGGCACCGAGTTCCCGGTCGGCGCGGGCGTGGTCACCGGGCTGGGCGTGGTCGAGGGCGTCGAGTGCGTGATCATCGCGACCGATCCGACCGTGGACCGCACCGCGCACAACCCGTACCCGCTGGAGAAGATCCGCCGGGCCGCCCGGATCGCCTCATCCAACCGCCTGCCGCTGATCAACCTGGTGGAGTCGCCCGGGGACGGCGCCGCCGGCGGGCCGCACCGGGCCGGCGGCCTGGCCCGCGACCTGGGCCGGCTCGCCGCCGAGCGGGTGCCCATCTTCTCCGTCGTGTTCGGCCCGGTCGGCGGCAACGACGCGTACCTGCCGCAGCTCTCCGACTACACGATCATGGTGCGCGGGCACGGCTCCGCGCGAAGCCCGCACGACCAGCCCGCCGAGGACGAGCGGGATGGCCTGCGGCTGGCCCGGCAGTGCGTCCGGCGGCTGAACTGGCGCAAGCGCGGGCCGCTGCCGCGCACCTTCCCGCCGGCTGCGCCCAAGTACGACGCCGAGGACCTGCTGTCGATCATCAAGACCGACGACCCGCGGGAGATCCTCGCCCGGATCCTCGACGGCAGCGACTTCGACGAGTTCAAGCCGGCGCACGGCCCGGCGCTGGTGGCCGGCTGGGGCGAGCTGCACGGCTACCCGGTCGGGGTGCTGGCCGGCACCGGTGCCGCGCACACCGCCGCCGAGACGCAGAAGGCCGTGCACCTGATCCAGCTCGCCAACGCCACCGACACCGCGCTGCTGCTGCTGGCGGTGCGGTTCGGCCCGGCCGAGATCGAGGCGCTGACCCTGTCCACGGTGCCGCACCTGGCCCTGGACACCGGCCGCGCCGGCGACCCCCGCTTCGTGTTCAGCTGGCCGGCCGAGGAGCCGGCCGGCGGTGACGACGACGGTGTCATCGACCCCCGCGACACCCGTACCGTCCTCGGCCTCTGCCTCTCCGCCACGCACAGCGCGGTCGTCGAGGGCGCCGGGCACGTCGGTGTCTTCCGACCCGGAAAGGTAGACCAGTGATCCGACGTCTTCTGGTGGCAGATCGAGGGGAGATCGCCCGCCGGGTGTTCGCCACCTGCCGCCTGGTCGGCATCGAGACGGTCGCCGTCTACTCGGACGCCGATTCCGACGCGCCGCACGTGGCCGAGGCCGACTATGCCGTACGCCTCGACGGCGGAACGCTGGCTCCGCCGACTGATAGTCCAGGCTTGGGTAGAGGCACAGCGGCTGCGTACTTGCGTGGTGATTTGATCATCAAGGCCGCGCAGCGGACCGGGGCGAACGCCATCCACCCCGGCAACGGCCTGCTCGCCGAGGACCCGGACTTCGCGGCCGCGGTCGCCGACGCCGGGATGATCTGGGTCGGCGCCCCCGCGAAGGTGCTCGGCACGCTGCGCAGCAAGCGGGAGACCAAGGCGCTGGCCGCCGAGGCACGGGTGCCGGTGCTGCCGACCTTCACCGAGCCGGCCAAGGTGACCGGCTACCCGGTGCTGATCAAGCCGGACGCCGGCTCGGGCGGCGCCGGCATGCGGGTGGTGCGGGACGCCAGCACGATCGCCGAGGCGATCGCGTCGACCCGGCGCGAGGTGGGTTGCGACGTCTTCTGCGAGCCGTACGTGGAGGACGTCCGGCACATCGAGATCCCGATCCTGGCCGACGAGCACGGCTCGGTCGTGCCGTTCGGCGAGCGCGAGTGCTCGGTGCAGCGCCGCTACCAGCAGATCATCGAGGAGACCCCGTCCCCGGCGGTCGACCCGGGGCTGCGCGAGGAGCTGTGCCGGGCGGCGATCGTCGCGGTCCGGGCGATCGGCTACGTGGGCGCCGGCGCGGTCGAGTTCCTGCTGGACTCCGCCGGCGACTTCTGGTTCCTCGAGTTGACCCCGACCCTGCAGGCCGAGCACGCGGTGACCGAGTGCGTCTCCGGCTACGACCTGGTGCGGTTGCAGCTGCTGGTGGCCGAGGGCGGCATGCTGCCGATGCCGGGGCCGCCGCCGATCCGCGGGCACGCCATCGAGGTGCGGATCTGCGCGGAGGATCCGGCGTACGCCTGGCTTCCGGCCTCTGGCACTTTGCACCGGTTCGCCGTGCCCGACGTGGCCGGCGCCTTCCGCCCGCTGCCCCAGCCGGGCCTGCGCCTGGACGCCGGCGTGGAGGACGGCTCGATGATCGGCGTGCACCCGGACCCGACGCTGGCCAAGCTGATCGCCTGGGCGCCGACCCGGCAGGAGGCGGCCCGGATGCTCGCCTCGGCGCTGACCCGGACCCAGCTGCACGGCGTGGCCACCAACCGGGACCTGCTGGTCCGGGTGCTGCGGCATCACTCGTTCCGGACCGGGGACCTGGACACCAACTTCCTCGACCGGCGGCCCGAGGTGTTCGCCCCGCTGCTGTCGGCGGTCGACGCGGTACGCATCTCCTGTCTTGCCGCCGCCCTGGCCGGCGCGGCCGGACGACGCGCAACCGCCGCCGTGCTCGGCTCCCTGCCCTCCGGCTGGCGCAACGTGCCGTCCGGCTCGCAGACCGCGGTGTACGACGGCCCGGCCGGCCCGGTCGAGGTCGGCTACCGGATGAACCGGCACGGCGAGCTGGCCGGCTGGTGGGTGCGCGCGGTCGACCCGGAGGAGCTCGACCTGGCCGGCCTGGGCCAGGCCCCGGTGCTCGACGACCACCCGGAGACCGTGGTGGTGGCGGCCGGCGACGAGCGGGTGGTGCTGGACGTCAACGGCATCCGGCTGACCTTCAACGTGCACCGGGTCGGCGAGGTCTCCTACGTGGACAGCCCGGAGGGCTCGGTGGCGCTGCGCGAGCTGTCCCGGTTCCCGCTGCCCGCCCCGGAGGCGGCCGAGGGCTCGCTGATCGCCCCGCTGCCCGGCGCGGTGCGGCGCGTGCTGGTCGTGCCCGGCCAGCGGGTACGCGCCGGCGAGCTGCTGCTCACCCTGGAGGCGATGAAGCTGGAGCACCCGGTGCACGCGCCGAGCGCCGGCGTGGTGGCCTCGCTCCCGGTGCACCCGGGCGCCGAGGTGGACACCGGCGAGCTGCTAGCGGTCCTGGATCCCGAGTAGGCCGAACAGCCATTTCTTCTTGGCCGGCTTGAACTGGGCCCGCACGGTGGGCGTGTCGTCGCCGGGCGACCAGCGCGGCGGCGGCACCGGCGGGTCGCCCGACTCCAGGTCGACCTTGGTGAGCAGGTCGCGCAGTTGCTCGGCGGTGGGCCGGGAGGCCGGGTCGTTGGCCATCCCGTAGCGCAGCAGCTGGACAAGCTCGCGCGGGACGCCGGGCAGGTCGGGGATGGGCTGGTGGAACAGGTCCATCAGGGTGATCAGGCTCGGGTTGCGGTCACCGTCCCAGCGGGGCGGGCGGCCGCGCATCACCGCGTACAGGGTGGCGCAGAGGGCATAGACGTCAACCGCGCCGGACGGGTTGTCGTGCCGGAACATCTCCGGCGGCGCGTACGCCGGGGTCAGCACCTCGAGGGTGACCGAGGAGTCGCGCATCTCGCCCAGCACGGCCAAGCCGAAATCGGCGAGCAGGGCCGTGTTGAAGTGCGAGTAGAGGATGTTCGCCGGCTTCACGTCGCGGTGCAGCACGCCGTTCGCATGCGAGTGCACCAGCGCATCGGCGATCTTGACGCCCATGTCCTTGGTCTCGACCGCGGTCAGCGGCCTGATCCGCATCCGGTCCAGGTAGGAGCCGTCGCACAGCTCCATGATCAGGTACGGATGCTGGTCGACCGTGACGCCCACGTCGAACAGGTCGACCACGTACGGATGCGACGACATGCGCCCGGCGGCCCGCGCCTCGCGGAGGAACCGGGCCTGGTCACGGTTGCTGTCCAGACGGCGGTTTTCCACCTTGATGGCGACCTCGCGGCCGACCGAATCCTGCATGGCTCGGTAGACGGTCGCGTAGCCGCCGCGGGCTATGACGGACAAACCAGACATGCCCGGCACATAAGGCACAGGCAGCGGTCCCGGCGGAGTCCCCGTCATGGAAGAGAACTTACGCCAGGACCGAGCGAGGTCATCCCGGCACGTCGGACGCGTAAATGACAGTTTCGATCGGTTCGGTGTTCAACGTGTCCCGAAGCTCCTCGGCGGCGGCCCGTTCACTCGCCTGTTCGGTCGAGTAGGCGAGGGTCACCGCCTCGTCCGCGGCCCGCCGGGCGTCGTCGCAGCGATCGGCCGCGGCCAGCACCCGGGCGTAGGTCATCGCCGCCAGCACGCCGCTGCGCACGTCCTCCGACGGCGCCTCGCGAGCCCGCTCTATCCAGGTCAGGGCGGCCTCGACCCGGCCGTCCGCGAGCAGAGCCGACGCGTACGAGGCGAGCGCGTGCCGCCGGGAGAAGAGCAGCGACGGGGAGCCCTGGTCGCTGGCGATCGGCGCGAGCAGCCCGATCGCGGTCGCCGCGTCGCCCGCCCGGACCCGCGCCTCGGCCAGCAGCACCCGCGGGCCGACCTGGGCCGGCGCCAGCGGGTTGTGCGGCTCGACCGCGGCCATCACCCGGCGGGCGTCGGCCTCGGCCAGAGTCAGGTCGCCACGCTGCAGATCGACGAAGCCACGCAGGGTGCCGGCCATCCCCAGCAGCAGCGGGTGGCCGGTCCGGTCGGCGTACCCGAGGGCGTCGGTGAGCAGGTCGAAGGCGTGGTCGAACTCGCCCAGGCCGCGGGCGATCGCGCCGCGCACGACCATGGCCAGGCCCCGGCCCCAGTCGTCGCCGACCGCGTTGAAGTCCCGGTACGCCCGGCGCGCCTCGCCGTCGGCCTCCCCCAGCTCGCCCAGCTCGCTCGCCGCGTACGCCTCGACCGCCCGCAGCGTGCCGACCGCCCAGGCCTCGCCGACCCGGTCGCCGAAGGGCAGGAAGATGCGGGCCAGGCGGCGCGACTCCTGCAGGCGGCCGGCCAGCAGCCGGGCGAACGCGGTGGTGCCGCGCAGCCAGGACCGGCCCACCGGGTCGCCGAGCTCGGCGAAGAGCCGGGCGGCCCGGCCGAGCACCGCATCCGTCCCGGCGAAGTCGCCGCGGGTGGTGGTCACCCAGGCCAGATTCTGCAGCGCCCAGGCCTGGCCGTGCCGGTCGCCCGCGGCCAGCGTCACCTGGTACGCCGCGGCGAACCGGCTGCTCGCCTGGCTCAGCCGGCCGGCCAGGAAGTCGGCCATCCCCAGCCGCCGCATCGCGTTGGCCCGCTCGGGCAGCAACTCGGCCTCGGTGGCCACGTCCAGCGCTTCCTGCCAGGCCGCGACGGCCCGGCCGATGTCGCCCAGCGCCTCGTGCGCCCGGCCCACCACCAGCAGCGCCTCGGCCTTGCTGGTCGGCTCGTCGGCCGAGTTCTTGGCGATCTTCTCGCCGTACGAGAGCGCCTCCTCGGCCCGGCCCAGGCGCAGCAGCGCGCGGGCGTGCACCAGCTGGTCGGAGAGCGGCAGAGCGTCCTTGGCCAGCAGGGCGGCGCGCTCCGCGTACTCGATCGAGGCGGCCGGCTCGATGTTCGCGAGGGCCCGCCGGGCCATCCGGCCCAGCGCCGCCACGCCGAGCGGGGCCACGTCACGCACCGCGGCATCCGGCCGCAGCCGCACCTGGTCGGCGAGCTCGACCGTGCACTCGGCATGTGCCGCCACGAACGCGTCCCGCTCGTTCTCGGTGAGGCTCAACCGTGAGGCGCCGTCGTAGCCGAGCCGGTCGATGGTCTCCGGGGCGGCCCACTGGGCGAGGTACGCGTGCCGGTCGGCGAGGTCGGCCTTGCCGATCCCGGAATACGCCGCCTCGCGCATCAGCGGCGTGGTGAACGCGTAGCCGCCGCGCACCCGGTGCAGCATGCGGCGCTGCAACAGCTCGTCGATCGAGCGCTCCAGCTCGACCGCGGCCACCGCGCCGGGCCGGGCGTCGCTGGCCGCCCGCCGCTCGCGCAACGCCTCGATCACTCCGGTCGGCACGGTGTCGCCGACCACGGCCGCGTCCCGCAGCACCGCGCGCGGCTCGGGCGGCAGCGCGTCGATCCGGGCCGCGAGCACCGCGGCCAGGTCGCGGGAGAGCAGTTGACTGCTGACCGAGCTGCTCAGCGAGCCGGAGGCCAGCTGCCACTTGCCGGCGGCGTGCGCCCCGATCGCCGGGGTCAGCGCGCCCCGCTCCATCAGCAGCGTGACCATCTCGGCCAGGTAGAACGGGTTGCCCTGGGCGGTGGCGAGCAGCCGGTCGGTATCCGCCTGGGGCAGCTTGCCGCCGTTGAGGTAGGAGGTGAGCAGCCGGGACGCGTCGGCGCCGCGCAGCGGGGGCAGCGTGTGCACCTCGGCGTCGGCGAGCCGGGTCAGCGCGCCGGCCGTACGCACCAGCTCCGGCCGGCCCAGCAGCAGCACCACGACCGGGCCCTCGAGCAGCGAGAGCGTGCGGCCCAGGGCGTCCACCGTCGAGGCCGTGGCGTCGTGCAGGTCATCCACGATGACCACCAGCGGCGCCTCGGCGGCGAGCGCGGAGAGCAGGTCGCCGACCGCGATGGAGACCGCGTCGGCGTCCTGCCGGGTGGTGGCCGGCTGCCAGTCGGCGCCGGTGGCCGGGCCGACCGGGTTGGTCGGGGCCTCGCCATAGCCGAGCAGGCCGAGCAGCCGGTCAATGTCGATCTTGGCAGCCTCGCCGTCGCGGCTCAGGCGGTTGGCCAGCTTGCGCAGCCGCTCCTCGACCACCGAGCGGCCGACCGTGGACACCACGTCCTTGGGCAGGCCGACCGACTTGCGGACCAGGTCGGCCAGCGGGGCGAAGCGGCGGCGCTCGCCGAACGCGCGGCAGCGCACCCGCAGCACCCGGGCGCCGGTGTGCGCCGCGTACCGTCCGCCGGCGCCCACGTCATAGCCGGTGGCCAGGCGCTTGACCTCGCCGGCGAAGCGAGACTTGCCGATGCCGGCCTCGGCGGTCATCACCATGACCCGCGGCGTGTTCGAGTCGATCGCCTCGGCGAGCCGGCCGGCCACCCGGCCGAGCTCGGTCTCCCGGCCGACGAACGGCGCCTCGTCGCCGAGGCCCGATCTCGTGCCCGGCGCGTCGTGCAGGCCGAGCAGTTCGAACGCGGGCACCGGCTCGCGCTTGCCCTTGAGCCGCAGCGGGCGCAGCTGCCGCCAGGAGGCGACGTGCCGGGTGCCGGCGCTGGTGCGCGAGCCCGCGTAGACCGCGCCGACCGCGGCCGCGTCGGCCAGCCGGGCGGCTGTGTTCACGGTGTCGCCGATGACGGTGTATTCGATGGACGCCTGGATGCCGGCCACCACCTCGCCGGTGTTGAGCCCGACCCGCAGGCCGAGCGGGGCGCCGCCGCCCCGCTCGTCGTCCAGCACGCGGCGGACCGCGCGCTGCATGCTCAACGCGGCGCGGACCGCCCGCTCGGCGTCGTCCTCATGGGCGACCGGGGCGCCGAAGACGGCCATGATCCCGTCGCCGGTCAGCTTGTCGACATGACCGCCGAACGTCTTCACCGCGCCGGCCAGGGCGGCCAGCACCCGGTCGGTGACCGCGCCGACCCGTTCCGGGTCGAGATCCTCCGACCAGGAGGTGAAATCGGACAGGTCCCCGAACAGCACGGTCACGATCCGCCGCTCGGCGGCGGGCAGGGTGGCCGCGGCCGGGAGGGCGGCGCCGCAGTTGTGGCAGAAGCGGGCGCCGGGCACGGCGACGGTTCCACACACCGGACAGGTCACAGCCGATCCAACCCGTCGGCCCTTGTTCCTGATTCCCGATTTTTGTGACTCAGATAATCCAGTTGAGCTTTGGCACTGAAGATCGCCGCAAACCGCACCGCCGGGTCGATGTCCGGATAAACGAGATCCACTACCTTTTCCGGGGTGTCGGCGCCCTGCCCCATCGCCGCCTCGACCTGGGCCAGCCGTTCCCGGCGGTGATCGAGGTAGAACTGGGCCATCGCGGCCACGTCCGGCTGCGCCGGGCCGTGGCCGGGGAGCATCGGGACATCCGGATGGGTGCGGAGCAGCTCCAGACTTTCCAGGTACGCCCCGAGGTCGCCATCCGGCGCGGCGACGACTGTGCTGCCGCGGCCGAGAACCGTGTCGCCGGTGAACATCGCGGGACTGTTCCCCGATTCCGCGAGAAAACACACTGAATCGGCGGTGTGCCCCGGTGTGTCCAGAACGCGGATGCGGAAGCCGTCGCTCGCGATGTCGGCATCGAACGAGGTCAGCACGGGGGTGCCGCCCAGCATCGCGGAGAGCCGGGGCGCGCCCTCGACGTGGTCGAAGTGACCATGCGTAATCAAGATGGCACGGAACGGAGCATGCTCGGCGATCGCGCGGAGATGGCCCTCGTCGAGCGGGCCGGGGTCGATCACGAAGCCCAGCTCCTCGCCCGGCGCTCGCAGGACCCACGTATTCGTGCCGTCCAGCGTCATCGGGCCTGGATTGGGCGCACGGAGCAGCGTCACCCAGCCCGGCCGGCCGTCGAGCGCAGCTCCCCCCATGCGCAAAATCGTACGTCGCGCACGGGGGTGGAGCCGAGGACCGGATG
Source organism: Actinoplanes subtropicus (assembly GCF_000721705.1). Classification (GTDB taxonomy): domain Bacteria; phylum Actinomycetota; class Actinomycetes; order Mycobacteriales; family Micromonosporaceae; genus Actinoplanes; species Actinoplanes subtropicus. Next base: position 163,934 of record NZ_JOJL01000016.1, on the reverse strand, counting down.
TGCGATCTCAGCAGCCGCTCAGGTCACGCAGAGCGACCCATCAGGCGATCTCGTGCTATCCGGCGACTTCGATGATCGCCTCGACCTCGACCGGGGCGTCCCGCGGCAGCTCGGCGACCCCGACGGCGCTGCGCGCGTGCCGGCCCTGCTCGCCGAAGACGTCACCGAACAGGTTCGAGGCGCCGTTGACGACCGTGGGCTGATCGGTGAACCCGGGCGCCGAGGCCACGAAGCCGACGACCTTGACGACCTTCACGACCCGGCCGAGGCCGACCAGCGCCTCGACCGCGGCCAGCACGTTCACCGCGCACGTGCGGGCCAGCTCGGCGGCCTGCTCGGCGGTGACCTCGGCGCCGACCTTCCCGGTCTGCGCCAGCTTGCCCTCGACCATCGGGAGCTGGCCGGAGACGTACACGTGACTGCCGGTCTGCACGGCCGGCAGATAGGCCGCCAGCGGTGGCACCACCGGCGGCAGGCTGATGCCGAGCTCGGCCAGCCTCGCGTACGCGTCGACCCCGCCCTCGCCCGCGATCGGCGTCGTCATGACTTCGGCCGCTTCATGTAAGCGATCAACTGCTCCGGGTTGGGGCCCGGAACGACCTGGACGAGCTCCCAGCCGTCCTCGCCCCAGTTGTCGAGGATCTGCTTGGTCGCGTGGACCAGCAGGGGCACGGTCACGTACTCCCACTTCTGCATCGCCTGATGACTCCCTAATCGTCGGGTACCGGGTCAGCTTAGGACCCACGCGACGGCCGCCTTGGTTAGGCTGAGACCTGCCGACGAGATCACGGAGGGCGAGATGACGCACGCGCAGGGCGGCCACCCGGGTCATCCGGAGCCCGCGCCGCTGCCGTCGCCCGATCCGGAGCCGCCGCAGCCGATCCCGCCGGACGACCCGGTCCCGCCGGAGCCGCCGCACACCTGGGATTACGCGGAGGCGCCCACGGCGATGATGCCGGCGGTGACCCCCGAGCGGACCCAGGTGATCGCGCCCTGGCAAGCCCGGCACGAGGCGCCCGGCCAGTGGCAGACCGAGCCGCCGGAGCACCCGGCCTGGCAATACCCGCCGGCGACCGAAGCGGTCGAGGCGCCGGCCGAGCCGATCTGGTCCGGCCCGCCCACCCCGGCGGCCAAGGGCAAACGCGGCGCGCTGTGGGTGTCGATGGCGCTGACCGCCACGCTGATGCTCTGCGCCGGCGGCGCGGTCTCGGCGTACTTCCTGCTCCGGGATGCCGACAACCCCGGCTCGCCGGACCCGGCCACGGCGGTGAACAGGTTCCTCACCGCCGTCTACACCCAGCAGGACGCGTCCGCCGCCGACAATCTGGTCTGCCGCGAGGCGCGCGACCCGACCAAGCTCACCGACCGGGTCCGGGAGATCAAGAGCTACTCCGACCAGTACCAGGACCCGGTCTATCGCTGGGACGAGCCGGCCGTGTCCAACTCCGGCGAGGACCGCGCGCTGGTCTCGGTCGAGGTGACGATGTCCACCGGCGATGAGAAGACGGCCCGGCAAGACCTCGAGTTCACCGTGATCCGCAAGACCGGGTGGCTGGTCTGCGAGGTCTCCGGCTGACAGCCCGCCGTACCGTGGAGGGCATGGGCGAGCACGTCAACAGCAGATGGCCGGCGCGGCTGCACGTCGTGACCGGCAAGGGCGGCACCGGCAAGACCACGGTGGCCGCCGCGCTGGCGCTCGGCCTGGCCGCGGGGGGCCGGCGCACGCTGCTGGTCGAGGTGGAGGGCCGGCAGGGGATCGCCCAGCTCTTCGAGGTGGAGCCGCTGCCCTACAAGGAGCTGCGGATCGCCCAGGTGGCCGGCGGCGGCGAGGTACGCGCGCTCGCGGTCGACCCGGAGGAGGCGCTCCTGGAGTACCTCGACATGTTCTACCACCTGGGCGCGGCCGGCCGGGCGCTGCGCAAGGTGGGCGCCATCGACTTCGCCACCACCATCGCGCCGGGCCTGCGTGACGTACTTCTCACCGGCAAGGTGAAGGAGGCGACCACCCGCTCGCACGACGGCCGCCGGATCTACGACGCCGTGGTGCTGGACGCGCCGCCCACCGGCCGGATCGGCCGCTTCCTCAACGTCACGGCCGAGACCGCGAAGCTCACCAAGGTCGGCCCGATCAAGACGCAGAGCGAGGGCGTCGCGTCGCTGCTGCGCTCGCCGATCACCGCGGTGCACGTGGTCACCCTGCTCGAGGAGATGCCGGTGCAGGAGACGCTGGACGCGATCGCCGAGCTCAAGGCGCTGCACATCTCGCTCGGCCGGATCATCGTGAACGGCGCCCGCCCGGCGCTGCTCACCGCCGGCAAGGTGACCAAGGCCGAGCTCAAGCGCGGCCTGGCCGAGGCGGGCCTGCCCGTCGACGCGGCCACGGTCAACGGCCTGGCCGCCGAGGCCAAGGCGTATCTCACCCGGCGCGACCTGGAGGAGTCGCTGCGCGGGGAGCTGGCCGAGGTCGGCCGGCCGACGATCGAGCTCCCCCTCCTGCCCGGCGGCGCCGACCGGGCCGGGCTGGACGAGCTCGCGAGCGAACTCATGCGGGCCTGACCCTGATTACCCTGGAGTACGTGGTGGCTGAACCTCTCGATGTCGACCGTCTCCTCGCCGATCCGGCCACCCGCATCATCGTGTGCTGCGGCGCCGGTGGGGTGGGCAAGACGACCACCGCGGCCGCGCTCGGCGTGCGCGCGGCCGAGGTGCACGGCCGGCGCACCGTGGTGCTGACCATCGACCCGGCCCGCCGGCTGGCCCAGTCGATGGGCCTCAGCGAGCTGGACAACACCCCGCGCCAGGTCAAGGGCATCGACGGCGAGAACGGCGGCGAGCTGCACGCCATGATGCTCGACATGAAGCGCACCTTCGACGAGGTGGTGCAGCAGCACACCACCCCGCAGCGCGCCGCCGAGATCTTCGCGAACCCCTTCTATCAGGCCATGAGCTCGACCTTCTCCGGCACCCAGGAGTACATGGCGATGGAGAAGCTGGGCCAGCTGCGCGCCACCGACGAGTGGGACCTGATCGTGGTGGACACCCCGCCGTCCCGCTCGGCGCTCGACTTCCTGGACGCGCCGGCCCGGCTGTCCCGCTTCCTGGACGGCCGCATGCTGCGCCTGCTGCTCGCGCCGGCGCGCTCCGGCAAGAGCATGTTCAGCCTGGTCACGGCCTCGTTCGGGCTGTTCTCCCGGGCGGTGCAGAAGATTCTGGGCGCCCAGCTGCTGACCGACCTGTCGGGCTTCGTCGCGGCGCTCGACTCGATGTTCGGCGGCTTCCGGCAGCGCGCCGACGAGACGTACCGGATCCTGCAGGACCCGCAGACCGCGTTCCTGCTGGTCGCGGCCCCCGAGAAGGATGCCGTACGGGAGGCCGCCTACTTCGCGGAGCGCCTGGTCGCCGAGCGGATGCCGCTCGCGGGGGTCGTGCTCAACCGCATGCACAAATCGGAAATTTCTGGTTTGAGTGCGGAACGCAGTGAGGCGGCCGCCGCGGCGACGGATCAGCAGATGACCGCGGACGCTCTCCGCGTACACGCCGCATTGATGCGCCAGATCGAGCGCGAGGCGAGCGTGGCGGCCACGTTCACCGATGCGTTCCCCGGCGTCCCCGCCGCCTCGATCGCGGCGCAGCCCGCCGACGTTCACGACGTCGACGGGCTGCGGACGATCGGCACCCTGTTGGTGAGTTAGCTCAGCGCGTCGGGATGAGCACCTTGTCGGCGCTGGACTCCCGCAGAGCGGCCTCGAACATCTTCCGCCAGCTCGCCACGTGCGGGTGGCGGCGCAGCAGGGCCCGCCTCTCCCGTTCCGTCATGCCTCCCCAGACGCCGAACTCGATCCTGTTGTCCAGGGCGTCGGCGAGGCACTCGTAGCGGACCGGGCAGCTGCGGCAGATCCTCTTCGCCACGTTCTGCTCGGCGCCCTGCACGAACAGCGCGTCAGGGTCGCCACTCTGACACGCCGCCATGCTGGGCCAGTCGCTGATCATCCCCATCTGTACACGTCCCCCCTTGCGTTACCCCCTGACGCCCGCACCGCATATGTCCCCCAAGCCGTGCAGACGTCGTGCGACAAGCTCGCCGGACCATCATGCTCTGTAGTCGGGCGATTACGCAACGTTGTCCCTCAAAAACCCATAGCCCGGGAGTATCGGGCAATTCGCTTCGGGGGGCTGCGCCGCACGGGGTGGAAGGCGCAGAATCAATCTGGGCGAAGCACGACGTTCTCGACAGGCGACGCGTGCTCCGTTCCCGTACCCTGCTCGGGTGACCTCCTGGATGCGCAGACGCGATCACAACATTTTCGCCAACGGCAGCTCACTACTGGTGTGCGGTCTCCTCGCCGGCCTCGTGGTCGCGGCCGCGGCCTTCCCGGCGGCGGCCATGTCCGGGCTGGCCGTCAAGGCCGGTGGCGAATCGTTCGCGAGTCTGCCCAGCGAGCTCAAGGACTTCAACTCCCCGCAGATCACCCGGATCTACGCGTCCGACAACAAGACGCAGATCTCCCAGTTCTACGACGAGTTCCGCAGCGACGTCCCGCTCAAGGACATCTCGCCGTACATGAGCAAAGCGATCGTGGCGGCCGAGGACCGGGACTTCTACCACCACAACGGCGTCGACCTGAAGGGCGTGGCCCGGGCGTTCGTCAACAACAACAACGGCAAGGCCCGGCAGGGCGCCTCCACGATCACCATGCAGTGGGTCCGGATGGGGCTGGCGTACTCGGCGACCAACCCGCAGGAGGTCGTGGACGCCACCAAGGACACGCCGAAGCGCAAGCTCACCGAGATGAAGTACGCGCTGCAGATCGAGAAGGAGCTCACGAAGGACCAGATCCTCGAGCGCTACCTGAACATCGCCCCGTTCGGCGCCCAGGCGTACGGCGTCTTCGCCGCCAGTCAGGTCTACTTCAACAAGAAGCCGAAGGACCTCACGATCGGCCAGGCCGCCATGCTCGCCGGCATGGTCAAGGCGCCGTCCAGCTTCAACCCGACCACCCCCGACGGGTACAAGCAGATCCTCGAGCGCCGCAACAACTACGTCATCCCCGGCATGGTCACGATGGGCATGATCACCCAGGCGGAGGCCGACAAGGCGGTCAAGGAGCCGATCCCGCGAACGGTCAAGCCGGTCGGCAACGGCTGCATCTCGGTGGCGAAGAACGCGTGGGGCTTCTTCTGCGACTATTTCTACCGCTGGTGGATGGGCCGGGAAGAGTTCGGCCAGACGCCGTACGACCGGGAGCGTCGCCTGAAGAGCGGCGGCTACCGCATCGTCACCACGCTCGACGTGAAGGCCCAGACGTCGGCCCGGGCGAACATCTCCGACGAGATCCAGGACGACAACAAGAACGCGCTGCTCGTGGCGGCCGTCGAGCCCGGCTCCGGCAAGGTCCGCGCGCTGGCCGCCAACCGGAAGTACAAGCTCGACGACCCGGCGCACCCGCAGAACGAGATGTCCTCCGACCCGCGGAAGGCCGGCCAGGGCATCCGCGGCACCTATCCGAACACCACGAACCCGCTGCTGACCGGCGGCGGCGACATCACCGGTTACCAGGCCGGCTCGGTGTTCAAGATGTTCACCATGGTCGCGGCCCTGGAGAAGGGTTATCCGCTCGGCTACACGATCAACGCGCCCAAGCAGTTCCGGTCGAACTACATCATCGACCCGAGCAGCCCGTCCGCCTGTGCGGGCACGCACTTCTGGTGCCCCGGCAACGCGGGCGAGGGTGAAGCGGGCGTCTACAACATGTGGACCGGCTTCGGTAACTCGGTGAACACGTACTTCGTCCCGCTCGAGCAGACCGTCGGCGCGGAGAACGTAGTGGCCGTCGCCAAGCGCTTCGGCGTCCAGTTCCGGGTGAAGCAGGACGCCGACCTGGCCAGCCCCGGCAGCGCCAACCAGTGGGGCGCGTTCACCCTGGGCGTGTCCGCGTCGACGCCGCTGGACATGGCGAACGCGTACGCAACGCTGGCCGGCGACGGCATGTACTGCGAGCCCACCCCGATCGAGCAGATCACCACCCAGACCAACGAGAAGCTCGACGTCGGCAAGTCCCACTGCATCCGCGCGACCAGCAAGGACGTGGCGCGCGCGGCGCTGGATGCGGCCCGCTGCCCGGTCGGCGACTCGGCCCAGCTGGGCCAGTGCCGAGGCACCACGGCCGGCCAGACCCACGGCGTCGTGAAGCACCCGGTCTTCGGCAAGACCGGCACCACCGACCGCGACAAGACGGCCGCCCTGATCGCCGGCACCACCTCCCTGGTCGTGGCCGGCTACCTGGTCAACCCCGACTACCAGGACCACCCCGACCGGATGTCCCACCAGATCGTGAACCCGGCCGTCTGGAACACGCTGGCCGACTTCATGGACGGCAAACCCAAGGTCCAATTCAAAACCCCGGACAACGAGAAGATTGCGTACGGCGATCAGCGCTCCATCCCCGACGTCTCCTGCGACTCGATCGGCGACGCCAAGGACCGCCTCGAGGGCGCCGGCTTCGACGTCTCGGTCGGCAACACGGTCGACTCCACCTGCCCGGCCGGCACCGCCGCCGACACCAACCCGAGCGGCCGCACCATCAAGGGCGGCGTCGTGGTCATCGAGGTGAGCAACGGCCAGGGCGCCCAGACCCGAACCAACCCCTCGACCAACCCGACCTTCCCCACCCCCACCATCCGCCCCACCAGACCAGGACGCTGACCCACAGATCGGAAAGCCGCCCGACCCGCTGCTGCGGGTGGGGCGGCTTCACGCCGTACGGCAAAAGCGGCGTGAGGTCAGGCACCCAGCTGACGCCGGACCTCGGCGGCCACTCGGCCGCCCTCCGCGCGGCCGGCCACCGCGGCCTGAGCCGCCTTCATCGCCGGGCCCATGTGGGCGCGGCCGGTGAAACCGCCGGCCGCCAGTGCCTCGGCGACCAGCTCGGCGATCTCCTCGTCGGTGAGCTGTTTGGGCAGGTAGCGGTCGATCACCTCGCCCTCGGAGCGCTCCTTGGCCGCCTGCTCGGGCCGGTCCGCGTCGGCGAAGGCGGTGGCCGCCTCGCGGCGCTTCTTCGACTCCTTGGTGAGGACCGCCAGCACCTCGTCGTCGGAGAGGTCGCGCGCCTCGCTGCCGGCCACCTCGGCGTTGCGGACGGCGGCCAGGGTCATCCGCAGCGTCGCGGTGGTCAGCTCGTCGCGCGCCTTCATGGCGGTGTGCAGGTCATCGTTCAGGCGGTCTTTCAGCGTTCCCATGGACGGAGAAACTACTCTTGCCGTCATGCGTAAGCGTCCCCTTATTGCCTTGGCCGCCGGTGTGGCGGCGGCCGGAGCGGCCACCTTCGCCTATTCGTCGCTGATCGAGCGGAACCTTTTCACCCTGCGCCGCTTCGACGTGCCGGTCCTCGAGCCGGATGCCGAGCCGCTGCGCATCCTGCACATCTCGGACCTGCACATGATGCCCGACCAGCGGCGCAAGCAGGCGTGGGTGGCGGCGCTGGCCGGCACCGACCCCGACCTGGTCGTGGTGACCGGCGACAACATGGCCGACCCGGCGGCGCTGCCCGGCGTGCTGCGCGCCCTCGACCCGTTCCTGTCGCTGCCCGGCGCCTTCGTCTTCGGCTCGAACGACTACACCGGCCCGGTCTGGGGCAACCCGTTGCGCTACATCCTGCCCGGCGAGCGCGAGTACGTGCGGGGCACCGGCCTGCCGTACGAGGACCTGCGCGCCGCCTTCGTGGACGCCGGCTGGTCCGACCTCAACAACGCCCGCACGGTCATCAAGGCCGGCGGCCGCTCGATCGAACTGGTCGGCGTCGACGACCCGCACATCGACCAGGACGACTACCCGTCCGTCGCGGGCCCCATCGCGGGCGGCGCCGACCTGCACATCGGCGTCACGCACACCCCCGCCTCCCGCGTCCTCGACGCAATGGCGGCCGACGGCTTCGCCCTCCTGCTGGCCGGCCACACCCACGGCGGCCAGGTCTGCGTGCCCGGCTACGGCGCCCTGACCACCAACTGCGACCTCCCGCACAACATGGCCAAGGGCCTGCACCGCTGGCCCGACTCAGACGCCTGGCTACACGTCTCGGCCGGCCTCGGCACCCACCCCACCGCCCCGATCCGCTTCGCCTGCCGCCCGGAGGCCTCGGTACTCACCTTGATACCTCGCTGACCTGCGATTTTGCGGTTAGGGGGATACCGATTTCGCGTCCGCCCCGGCGTCGGATAGTATTTCCAGGCAGCTCGGGGTGTGGCGCAGCTTGGTAGCGCGCTTCGTTCGGGACGAAGAGGCCGTCGGTTCAAATCCGGCCACCCCGACCAAGGTAGTTGCAGGTCAGGGCCGGTCTTCCGCTCAGGGAGACCGGCCCTGAACACTTTTCCAGCCTGCTTCTGAAGAAGATCTTGCCCCCGGGACTCCGTGCACCCCAATCAAAGCAGGGCTGTGCCGACGTCCGAGGCGAACCGCGGCGCCTAGCAAGTAGTATCGCCGATGATACTGAGCGAGGTATCCTGGGAGCGTGGCGGACAAGCTGGCGAAGATCCTGGCGGAGATGCGCCGGAACCCTAACAATGTCCGGTTCGCCGACCTGCTGTTCGTGTGTCGGCACTACTTCGGAGAGCCGCGGTCGCAGGGCACGTCGCATTACGTCTTCAAGATGCCCTGGCCCGGCGACCCCAGGGTCAATATCCAGGACAAGGGTGGCAAGGCGAAGCCGTACCAGGTCAAGCAGGTCCTGGCCGCGATCAAGAAGCTGGAGGAACGATCGTGAGCGTGGCGGATCACTACACCTACCGAGTTCACTGGTCGGCGGAGGACGGGGAGTACGTCGGGACTGTAGCGGAACTGCCGTCGGTTTCATGGCTGGCTGAGGAACGTACGGAGGCGTTCGTCGGTATCCAGCGGGTCGTTGAGGAGATCGTCGCGGAGATGCTGGCGTCTGGTGAGGAACCGCCCGCTGCGATCGCCGACAAACATTACTCCGGGAAGTTCCAGGTTCGTGTTCCCGAAGAAGTTCATCGTCGACTCGCAATCCGCGCCGCCGAGCAGGGAGTCTCTCTGAACGCCCTTGCATCCTCGCGGTTGGCTGCGGACTGACGTGGCTGCCGCGTGCACTGCATGCCGGGCGATGTGGCCGACCCGGCACGCGGCCCCTGGAAAACGAGCTGCAGGCAATGCGCGGGCGGGGTAGGTGCGGAGCCCGTTGTTGCTCTCACCGTATCTACTCAAGAGATGTCACGCCATTCACTCAAGGCGGCCCGGCGAGCGGCGAAACTGCCTGCGCTGTGGGTGCCCCTGACCGCACTTGCAGCAGCCGGAGTGCTAGCTCTGCCGCTTGGGCAGGTCTCCTCCTGGGCTATGCCAACCAAACAATTGCAGGGTAAGGATGAGGCCGATGTCCGTAACGCCACGCGGCAGATACTTCTCGCAGCCGTCGGTCGTAGTTGCACCTTGATCTTGGACACTTGAATCTGGGAACTTGACTGTCCTGGAGATCAGGAGTCCTGAAACATCATGGTGAACAAGCACTATCCGGCCAAGTTCAACGCCGATGCGGTGGCGCTGTATCGGTTTCGACCGGGCGCGACGATCGCGCAGATCGCCGACGACCTGGGCGTGAACGTAGAGCTGCAACGCGATCCGGATGATGTTATGGGTCGCGCGATGGACTACGCCGTGTTGCGTCTGTCACTCCTGACCAACTCGTCAGCACGCGGACGTTCATTTGCGCGACGAGAGGGGGGAAGTGGAAGGTCGGTCACCGTTGCCAAACCTGCCGCTACCGTCGATGCGTCCGGACTCAATAGCTGCTTAATGGTAACGAGCCGAATGTCAAGTCCGTCAGCTCGGCGCGCCCGTGCGGCTTCCTCGTGAGATCCCCGAGCGAAGCTGAAGGCAACGATGTACCCGGCGGTCTCGCCCGCACGCCTTACGGCCGTCTCAAAATTGTCCACTACGTTGCGACCCACATGATCTGATTGCTTGACTTGAATAGGCTCGTTTAGCATGAAGCTGTAACCATCAATTCCCAAGTCCCCTGATTTCGAGTCGAGTGGGTGCCGTTGAACTTCTGAATCACCCAGTTCTGAAACTCAAAGGGCCTTAGTCGGCGTAGGTCATTCTCAGTGACGGGCAGCCCTTCCGTGAGGAACTGGAGTCTCGGATTGTATTTCTTGAGCCTCCTGACCATCAAATTGACGGCCGTGGGACTAATGTCGATGCCAATCCACCTTCTATTCAGTCGCTCGGCTACCGACACTGTAGTGCCACACCCGCAAAAGGGATCCAACACGACATCGTCTTCGTGCGAGCTGGCCGCGATGATTCGTTCGAGGAGCGACTCTGGCTTCTGGGTTGGATATCCGAGTCGCTCCCGCGCTTGCGAGTTGATCGCAGCGATATCGGTCCATAGATCCTGCACGGGCACGCCTGCATTGTTATCCAGGTATCGTTTGAGCCGAGGTAGCCCTTTACCGTTCCTGGCCCAGTAAATCATTCCGGCACGATCAAGCTCCTCCAACTTCGATGGCGGGTTTTGCCAATGTGCGCCTTTGGCCGTAGGGTCGATTCCTCGCCACGGTTCCCCGGTCTCACCACTTCGAATACCCGGCGGCATCAAGGTTATCAGCGTGTATCTTCCCCGTTCGTCATGGTATTTGTACTTGGAGGCGAGGTATTCATCTCGATAGCCATGGTGTTGCGGATTCCACGTATGTCCCGGGCCCGCATAGTAGAGGATGCAGTCATGGACTGGTGCATACCCTTTGGTTGATCCGTGCGCCCCGGTGCGTTTCCACACTATTTCACTTCGAAACCAGTCCTGGCCGAATACCTGATCCATCAGAATCTTGAGGTAGTGGCTGGCGTGTGGATCGCAGTGGAGATAAATCGACCCCCTTGCCGTAAGGACTCGGCGTAGCTCAAGTATCCGCTTCCTCATCCAATCGATGTATACCTCGATTCCGCCCGCCCAGCGATCCTCGAACGATCTAACCTCAGCCTCGTCGCCCCATATCACTTCATACCGCCGGTTTGAAAAGAATGGCGGATCCAAATAGATGAGGTCAATGCAGTCGGCCGGAAATTGACGCAGTTTTGGAAGATTGTCGGAGCAGTAGAGAACCTGCGTCTCCAGGCGACTAAGCATCGACCCGCCCTTCTCCGGGAAAGTAACGGTCCAGTCATGATAATCACAGAGTAAGCAACCGTCTACCCTACGTAAGGAGCGGCGCGTCTGCAGGGGAGGGCCGCGCAGCCGTGGTATCTGACGGATTTCCCAAGCCAGCCGACCAGGAGGCGCCGATGACCTTTCCCAAGGGAGAAGCGGTCCACGGTGCAATACGGCCGTGTCGTAGGAAGCTTGGGCGGGCGACGCTGAGACCCCGCACCGCATCGGTTTCCGCGTCGGTCAGCCAAGCTTGAGCCTGACCGCGAACGTCCGCCGACTGCCCGATCCCTGGTCAGGACGTTAGAGAACGACACCACACGTCATCGCGCAGACTTGGAAAGCGCGTTGGGGCATGGCAGCCCGGGCGGCGCCAATCGATCTCAACTGGCGCGGCCGGTTGTGTATGAGGACGAAGAGCGTCACGCTCGCAGAGTCGGCTGGGATGCAACAACCGGAACCCTCGTTGTAGATCTTCGGGAAGGTGAGGCGCTGGTGCCGGTTCTGACGCTGGCTTTGAGAAATCCTGGCGAAGGCGCGGTCGACTGCACTGCGATCAAGCGGCGTAGACGGATGGTGACCAGGGTATTGACCTGGGGCTTCGTATTGGTGTCGAGATTGGGCAACTCGTTCGGGATGAAGAGGCCTCGACAGAATCGAATCCGACCACGCCGGCCGACGAAAGGTCGGCTTGGGGCTTGGCCTTTCCGGGCCGGCCCTGACTTTGCTTCTGCAAGCCCCGCTTTGGAGAGATCCTGCTGATGAACCTGGAGGCGGTCGGCGCTTGTCGCGTAGTCGCGACGGTCGAATCCGTGGCATGGCTTCGTCTCGATGCGTGCATTAGCCAGTTATTACGACAAATGTGGTCCCATCCCTTCTGCCCTGGCGGACCGGCGCCTCGCTGATCCAGTTGTCGGAGAAATTCTGGAGGAGTCAGCCAGTGAGGCCTTGACCAAGCAACGCAAACCAACCTGAACCAACGGCCTGAGCTGCACCTTTATAGCTTGGCGATGCATCTCGCCGGCATCCGTACCTCATTCGGGACGAAGAGGCCGTCGGTTCAAATCCGGCCACCCCGACCAACGAAACACCAGTTCAGGGCCGGTCTTCCGATCAGGGAGACCGGCCCTGACTGCTTCACCAGGCCCTCGGGGAATATCTGGAAGAAGATCTTGCTGGATCGCTCCCCGCTCACTCGCAACAGCCGGTCGAGCGTCCGAACCGGGGAGCTGACCGGCATGACCTTCCCGGTCGGCGCGCGTCGCCGACTCCCACCCGGGTGATGAATCAGGTCTTCGCCCCTTGTTGGCGCAGCGGCCGCGTACGTCACGGGAGGCCAGCCTGGTCGAACTCGCGCTGGAGCCGGGGCCGGCGGCGATGCTCCTCGCGCAAGGCCTTGATGAGCTCGTCGACCTCTGCCGCCTGGTCTGTCCCAACGGCCAGCGCCCGCATTCGGCCCAGACGGCGAGCTGCGTTCTTGTACGCGCGGGCGTCAGCGTCACGCAGGTCGGTAAGGACGAGTTTGCGCAGCACCGGCAGCGTGCCGAGCGGATCGACAGGCTCGTAGGCGTCGGCCAGATCGCTCCAGGTGCGGGCGTCGGTCAGCTTGAGGTCGTGCGCCAGCGTCCAGGCCAGTTCCGGATCTTCGAGGTGATGCAGGGCGAAGACGACCGCGTCGTACGGTGAACGGGCAAGAGTGTCGAGCACCTCGTCGCGGTGATCGGGCCATGCCTGGTCGGCTGCCCGGCGTAACTGCTGCGCGGTCGAGGAGGACGGCCAGCGGCGGAACACCTCGAGGCGCGTCGCGATTTCGGCGTCAGGCCGGTGCTTCGCGAGCAGCTCGCACCAGTACTGGGCGGCGCTGAGCGACTGGTGCCCGCCGTCGAAGTCGGCGGCCTGCCTGGCCCAGTCGATGGCCAGGTCTACCTCGCCGATCTCAGCGAGAGCCTGCGCGGTGTCTTGTAGCCAGGCGGCCACCTTCCGGTCCCGGGTGTGGGTGGCGATGATCGCCTCGACGTCGCGGTCGACCACCGCGAGCCTGCGGGCGTTGTATTCCAGCAGGAGCCGGGCGTGGCCGTCCTGCGCAGCTTGTTGCAATATTTTGGGGTCGGCGAATCGTGCCGGCTCCACCGGCTCCGACCCGAGCCCGTCGGCGATCTCGGCCAGCTTTGCCCGGTAGAACGCCGATCCGTCCGGTCCCAGCGCCTCGGCGTAGTCGGCGACATCGATGGTGAAGAAGTCCTGACTGCCGTCGAACTGAAACTTGATCATCCAGAGAACCAGCTTCGACGCCGGCGGCCGGGCTTTCGCCACGACCTTGGCATGCAGTTCGAGCATGTCGCGGATCGCGTCACCGATGATCCCGCTGGAGTCGTCGGCGCGCAGGATCACCCGTACGGCGGAAGCGATCGCCTTCTCCGTCAGCGGCAGCAGCGTGGCGGGATCCATCGCCTCGGCCGCCTCCCGCAGCTGGGCCACGGCCTCGTGCATCTGCCTGCCGTGGGCGTTGGCGGCACCCCACCGGTGCAGGTCTGCCCGGGTTCTGATCAACCCGAGGACCACGTCGCCAAGCTTCTCCTCCCGAAGGCCAGGGCTCATGACCGCGATTATCGCCAGTCCGGGTGAACCGTGCTGGCGCCAGGCTCCGGGGTGGGGTTCGGCGTGTCGATCGACCGCCAGGTTCGAGGCTGTTGCCCTTCTGCGCGAGCGACAACTGGCCGCGCCTTACAGCCAGCCCGGCTATGACAGAGCAGGGCAGCCAACCGTGCAGTTCTACGGCGGCCCCCCAACGCAGCAGACCCGGGTCCTCCGGCAGCCGTCCAACCGCCTCAGCATCATCGCCTTCGTCCTGGCCGCCCTTTCCCTGCTCTTTCCGCCGATCGTCGTGCGGCTGAGCCTGCTCTAAGAATTCAAGATCCGGGGGCGCGGCCCACGCCGTACCCCCGCTATCTTGATCTTCAGGTGTTTTCGCGATCGATTTCGTGGCCATTCATTTACATCACCCGATGGAGTGATCGGGTAATGTCGTGAACGCGTAGGCAAGCAGGCAATCGGAGCTATGCACGAATTGCCGCCCTATAGCGTGGATAGCCTGTCCACGGTCCCAATTCTGTCTTAGGTGAGTCTTAAGTCGGCCACCCCGGCGACCGGGGCATGCCTATGGTCGGTGCGAACGTCGTGCTCGGCAGCGCGAGTTCAGGCCGCGCCCCGAACGGCGCGCCTGAACTGGATCTTTGATCACCGTGGGGGCGGTTGGGTTGCCGGGTTCGACCCATCGACCATGAGAGGTATCTCGACGTGCGCTCCCTACGTCGGCAGGCCGAACCGCGCCATGACGTACAAATCGGCCAGCTGGAGAAAGAACCGCGGCGGCACGCCCGGCGCTCTCGTCTCAACCGGAAATGGTTTTTGACCCTGATCCCCGTTGTCGGCATTGTCGGGGCATTGGCGGCCAATGTCGCGAACGGTTCCACCACCCGGCCGATCAACTACAAGGTCACCGCGCCGATTTCTCTGCAGGCCCTGGGCGTCGACCTGACCTCGGCGAAGACCGGCGAGACCATCACCGCCGGCGCCAAGCTGGTGGCCGAGCGCCCGACGACGGTCAAGTACCTGGTGATCGCGGTTCGCGACTCGTCCGGTGACATTCAGGACTTCCCGCGGGCGGCGAACGTCAAGATCGGCACGAGCCAGCAGGAGTTCACCTCGAAGCGCTCGTTCGGCAAGGCCGGTACGTACACCTATTCCGTCGCGTACATGGGAAATGATGGGGTTTGGAAGAACCTCGGCGTGCGGCAGACCTTCACCGTGGTGCCGGCGAGCGGCGGCGGACCGGCCCCGCAGCCGAGCACGTCGAGCCCGACGACTAAGCCGACCGACCCGGCGCCGGCGCCCAGCACCTCGTCGTCGAGCCCGGCGCCGAGCGGGCCGACCGGTGACTTCCCGAACGCCGGCAACACCGGCGTCCCGTCCGGTACCGTGCTGACCACCTACAGCGGGCCGTGCGAGATCAATACCCCCAACACGGTCATCGACAGCAAGATCGTCAACTGCGACCTGGGCATCAACACCACCGGCGTCATGATCAAGAACTCGCGGATCAACGGCGAGGTCAATGACGGCGAGGGCAAGAAGACCAGCTTCACGATCCAGGACTCCGAGGTCATCAACCCGGCCCGGGCGGCCTGCCAGTGCATCGGCTCGGACAACTTCACCGCGCTGCGGGTCGAGGTCAAGGGCGGCAACCGCGGCATCTACTGCCGGCTGAACTGCACCGTCCAGGACTCCTGGATCCACGGCACGAGCCTGCTCGCCACCCAGCATGCCTCGGCGATCCGGGTCGAGCAGCACTCGACGATCATCCACAACACCATGCAGTGTGACTGGACGGCGCTGACCGACTCCGAGATCGGCTGCTCGGCGGACATGACGGGCTATCCCGACTTCGCCCCGATCACGCACAACACGATCTCGAACAACCTCTTCATGGCCAACCCGACCGGCACCGGCTTCTGCGCCTACGGCGGTGCCACCAACGGCAAGCCGTTCTCCAGCGACCCGACGAACGCGACCTACATCAAGTTCACCGGCAACGTCTGGCAAAAGGGCTCCGACGGCAAGTGCGGCACCTACGGCCCGATCACCGGCTTCGACAAGACCCGCACCGGCAACGAGTGGTCCAACAACAAGTTCGACGATGGCACGGTGATCCAGCCCGAGCTGTAACAGAACGACCGCTTCAGTGACGCCGGGCTGTCGGGCCCGGCGTCACTGCATCTCAAAACCACACTGCATTTCAAAACCACTTCGACGTACGCGTGACACCGCCCCAACCGCAGCGGCCTCCCCGGTAACCGGCTTGAACGGCGAGACGACTGTCTGGCTCACCGTGGCGTGCCGCTCGATCCACCGCTGACTTGGACCGGCCCCGCCCGCTGCCCCGCACATCGCGACGCACCATGACCTCGTATCTGCGGGGT
This sequence comes from Actinoplanes subtropicus, assembly GCF_000721705.1. Lineage (GTDB taxonomy): Bacteria > Actinomycetota > Actinomycetes > Mycobacteriales > Micromonosporaceae > Actinoplanes > Actinoplanes subtropicus. The sequence goes on along the minus strand of NZ_JOJL01000016.1, from coordinate 147,805 downwards.
GCCCCGTATCAGAGAACGGCCCGCGATCGCCCCGCTGATGAGGAGAGGCCGGTTTTCGGCATCGCGGGGTTTGCGGTGTCGAAAACCGGCCTCTCCTCATCAGCTTCCCAGGGGCGATCGCCCGCGGCGCCGAAGGCCACTCCAGCCAGCTCAGAGCGCCAACTGTGGACGGACCGGCACCGCCGCCACGGCCGGACCGACGCTGCGCCCCGGGAGTTGCTGCGGCACCGCGTACGGCCCGAGCATCGATTCGACCGCGGGCGCGATGGCCGGCCGCGCGTCGAGCTGGATGAGCCGCGCCGCGCGGGCCAGGGAGCCGGTCTCGCCGTCGCGGAAGCCCTCCCGGTAGCCCTTCTCGTATCGCTCGCCGCGGCCGAGTGCCCGGCCGAGCGCGAAGCAGGAGGATCCGGCCAATGCGAGAAGGAAGAACAATGCGAAGGGTGTCACGGAATGTTCCTTCCGAGTAATTAGCACCAATTAGGCGAAAAGTACCCCAAAAGGATCTCGCATGCGGTAGCGCGGAGATCAAGTACGCGGATGGGTGAATGTCTACCCCACCGGGTCCTCGACCAGGCGAGCGGCGAGCCGGGCGGGCAGGTCACCCGGGTCGGCCGGGCGGTACAGGTGATAGCCCTGCCCGTACGCGCAGCCCAGCCGCCGCAACGCGGTCAGCTGCGCGGCGTTCTCGATCCCCTCGGCCACCGTGCGCAGGCCGAGGATCTGCGCCAGTTCGACGATCGTGCGCACCAGCGCGAGATCCTCCCCGGTCAGCTCGGCCCGGGCGATGAACGCGCGATCGATCTTCAGCTCGTCGACCGGCAGTTCGCGCAGATACGCCAGCGACGAGTACCCCGTTCCAAAATCGTCAATGGACAGCTGTACGCCGAGGCCGCGCAGCACATGCAGCGCCGCCTTGCCCAGATCCGGCTCGCTCATCAGCACCGACTCGGTCAGCTCGAGGGTCACCGCGCTGGACGGCAGGCCGGCGATCGCCAGCGCCCGCATCACGTTGTCGGCGAACCGCGGATGCACCAGCTGATGTCCCGACACGTTGACGTTGAGCCCGAGGTCGGGGAAGTGCCGCCGCCAGCGGGCCACCTGCGCCGCGCTGGTCTCCAGCACCCACTGCCCGATGTCGACGATCAGCCCGAACTCCTCGGCGATCGGGATGAAGTCGACCGGCGAGACGAACCCCCGCGTCGGGCTGTGCCAGCGGATCAGCGCCTCCACCCCGGTCGGCGCCCCGTCCGCAAGCCGGATCAGCGGCTGGTACTGCACGCGGAACTCGCCCTCGCGCAGCGCCCGCTGCAGGTCGCCGCGAAGGCTCAGATGGTCGAGCGCCTCGGTGTGCATGTACGGCTCGTAGACCAGTACCCGGCCCGGCCCCTCCTTCTTCGCGCGGTACATCGCCACGTCCGCGTTGTCGAGCAGCGCCTCGGACCGCTCGACCGGCTCGCGGGAGGTGGCGATGCCGACGCTCGCGCCGATGAAGACCTCCCGGCCGGCGACCCGGAACGGCTCCTTGATCGAGGCGACGATCCGCCCGCCGACGACCGTGGCCGCCTCGACCGGGGAGTCGTGCAGCAGCGCCGCGAACTCGTCGCCGCCGAGCCGGGCGGTGGTGTCGCTGGCCCGTACGCAACTGCGCAGCCGCCGCGCGACCAGGGCGAGCAGCTGGTCCCCGGCCTCGTGGCCGAGGCTGTCGTTGACCGCCTTGAACCGGTCCAGGTCGATGAAGAGCACGCTGGTCGGGTCGGTCTCGGTGCCGCGCGAGGCGAGCACCCGGTTGAGGATCTTCAGGAACAGCGCGCGGTTGGGCAGCCCGGTGACCGGGTCGTGGTGCGCCTCGCGGACCGCCTCCACGGTCCGGGCGTCGGTCAGCGCCAGGCTCACCTGCTGGGCGAACGCGTCCAGGTGATCGCGCTGCTCGGCGTACTGGTCGGCGTCGCCCGGGAGCTGGGCGACCAGGCTGCCGGCCATCTCGCCGGTCACCCGGACCGGCGCGGCGATCACCGTGCCGACACCGTCCGTGCTGATCAGCGCCGAGCCGCCGGTCATCGCGGCCCGCGCCGCCGCCTCGTGCACCGGCCCGCCCTCGGTCCGGCCGCAGGTGGAGGCCACGCTCAGCCGCCTATCCGGGCCGCCCTCGGCGAGCAGCAGCGCCACCGTGGCGTCGCCGTGCAGCAGTTCGGCCGCGCCGCCGGTGACCGCGTCCAGGATCTCCGGCAGCGGCCGCCGGGCGGAGATCGCCCGCTGGATGGTGAGCAGCGACTCCACCAGCCGCTGCCGGGTCTGCGCGGTGGTCGCCTGCCGCTCCTTCTCGGCGCGCAGGTGCCGCTCGGCGGCCAGCACCCGGATGCTGCGCAGTGCCAGGCCGAGCACCTGGGCCATGCCCTGGAGCATCTGCCGCTCCTCGGCGCCGAACGCCTCGCCGTCCCGGCAGACGATCAGCGCGTCCGCGTTCTCCCCGCCGAGCGGGTTGGCGACCGCGTGCAACTCGCCCACCTGCGGCACGTCGAGCAGGGACTCGCCGGCCGCGACGGCGAGCAGGCCGGCCTCCGGGACGGTGCCGCCGAAGCCGTACGCGCCGAGCACGCGTCCCTCACGTACCACCGCTCCGGTCTCGGCCTCGACCATCTCGGTGGCCCGTTCCACGGCGCTGGCGATCGCCGTCTCCTCGTCCTCGGCGGCGTTCACCGCCGTGAAATACTCCGTGAGCAGGTGCGTCGACCAGGTCAGCATCGGCTCAGGCCAGGGCGAGGGTGACCAGGGTGAGATGGTGCAGCCCGCTCCCGCCGTCCACCCGGGCTATCTCGCCGGTGGTGTAGAAGCCGGCGAACGGGGCGTCGTTCAACGCCGTACGCATCGTGTCGATCTCCTCCTGCATGCCGCCCTCCACCAGGCCGGCCCGCCGCCCGCCGCAGTCGAAGGCGAGGACGCCGAGCGGGGCCAGCCCGTCCAGCCCGGCGATCGCCTCGGTGCACGACCAGGTGGCGCCGTCGAGCAGCGCCTGCCGGTCGGCCTCCATGAGCCAGACCAGCGCGCCCTGCGGCACGTCCGCGGCGCCCCAGACCGAGCGTTCCTCGTCGTCCCCGCCGTGGATCACCCGGATGTCCTCGCCGTTGCGCCGGGACAGCCCGAGCGGCTGCAACGCCCGGCCGCGCTCGAAGAACTCGTCGGCGGTCCCGTCGAAGTTGTTGCGGCGCAGCAGCACGTCCAGCGCCGGCTCGCCGTCGAGCAGGTAGACGTGCGGGCCCTGGCTCTTGGTCACGACCATCGGGGGCTCGGTGCGCCGCCAACCGTGCGCCATGCCGATGCCGATCGGCCCGTCCGAGCCGAGCGCGAGCCCGACCACCGACCCGGTGCGCACCTCGTCGTCGCAGAACTGGAAGGTCCGCTCGAAGTGCCGGTCGTCCGCGGCGAATCCGCCGACCATCGGCCAGGCCGCGCCGATCGTCGAGTACGCGCCCCGCACGATCTCGTTCGGCCGGCCGGACATCCCGTCGCAGAACAGGATCAGCACCCGGTTCGGGTCGTGCAGCCCGCGCAGCGCCTCGGCCACCTGCGCCCCGGCCGCGCGTGGCTCGTGCGGGTCGATCGCCGCCGCCCGGACGTGCACGGTGAAGCCGTCCCCGCCCAGTGCGGCCACCGCCAGCCCGCCGACGGTCATCCCGGCGTTGCCCAGCTCGCCCATGGTGGTGCCGCCCACGATGCTCGCGTGCGGGCCGGCCTCCGCCCGTACGGCCGCAAGCAGTTCCGGCAGGTCATACGCCACCGAGCAGAAGACGAAGACGGCCTTCGCCGACCGGCCGCCGATCGCCTCCGCGGCGGCCTCGGCACCGGCCTTCGCCGCGTCGGCGGCACTGCTCTGCCCGGCGCCGAACCAGCGGTGCGGGTTGGTCTGCATGATCCTCTGATCGGCACGGTTTGTCGGTTGCTGAGTGGTTGCGTCCGGGGTGCCGTCGGTTGTCTCCGGCGGGCCTGACAGGCTAAGACCTTGTGACTGCCTCTGAAGACCTCGCGCGGCGCGTCCGCGACGTGAGCCGCCTGACCGGCGAGTTCGTCCTGCGATCGGGCCGGACCGCCACGGAGTATTTCGACAAGTACCAGTTCGAGGCCGACCCCGAGCTGCTCGACCAGCTGGCCGAGCGGATGGCCGTGCTGATCCCGGAGGGCACCGAAGTGCTGGCCGGCCTCGAGATGGGCGGGATCGCCGTGGTGACCGCGCTGGCCCGGCACGCCAAGCTGCCCACCGCGTTCGTCCGCAAGCAGGCCAAGCAGTACGGCACGGCCCGGCTGGCCGAGGGCGCCGAGGTGGCCGGCCGGCGGGTGCTGGTGGTCGAGGACGTGGTGACCTCGGGCGGCCAGGTGGTCATCTCCACCGGCGAGCTGCGCAAGCTGGGCGCCCACGTCGACCACGCCCTCTGCGTGATCGACCGCCAGGAGGGTGGCGCGGCGGCACTGGCGGCCGACGGCATCACCCTGCGCGCCCTGCTGACCCGCGAAGACCTGTCCTGATTCCCGCCGCGCGGCGTCCTTGTCCGCCCTGACAAGGCGCCACGCTCGGTAGCGGCTTATTACCTTCAAGGGCGACAACCCCTTTCGCGTACGCGTGAGCACAGTCCCCGGTGCAGCGCCTCGCTGGGTGGGTGGTCACCCTCCGCGCGCGGCCGCCGGGCTGTCCCGGCCGGCAAGCCGAACCCGCCCGCCGTGCCCCCGCCGGTCGCGCCGCACCCGCTCAAGCTCCCGAACACCAACGCTGCAAGATCCGTGGCAGCCGCCGCGACACCGAAGAGTTCCCGTTCGCCTCGAACCCGTGCTCATCAAGGTCGCGAGCGGCCCGCCCGAGAGCGAAGACTTCGCGCGCGAAGCAAACAGCACGCCTTCATGATTCGCGGAGCGGGACGGCACGAGCGGGGCGGCCAGCGCGACACGGCGTGGGAGGGCCCGGTCCAGCGCGAGACGGCGATGCGACACGGCGCGGCCGAGCAGCGCGACACGACGCGGCCCGGGCAGCGCGACACGACGCGGCCCGGGCAGCGCGACACGACGCGGCCCGGGCAACGCGACACGGCACGGCCCGGGCAACGCGACACGGCACGGCCCGGGCGACGCGACACGGCACGGCCCGGGCGACGCGACACGACGCGGGCCAGGCCGGACAACGCGACACGACGCGGGCCGGGCGACGCGACGCTGGCCAGGCAACGCGACACGGCACGGCCCGGGCAACGCGACACGACGCGGGCCAGGCCGGACAACGCGACACGACGCGGGCCAGGCCGGACAACGCGACACGACGCGGGCCGGGCGACACGACGCTGGCCAGGCAACGCGACACGGCACGGCCCGGGCGACGCGACACGACGCGGGCCAGGCCGGACAACGCGACACGACGCGGGCCGGGCGACACGACGCTGGCCAGGCAACGCGACACGATGCTGGCCAGGCAACGCGACACGGCACGGCCCGGGCGACGCGACACGACGCGCCAGGCGACGCGACACGACGTCGTATCTGCGGGGTGCCCCGTATCCGAGACCGAGGACCCAGCCAGCTCAGCGCGGAGCCAGCCAGCTCAGCGCGGAGCCAGCCAGCTCAGCGCGGAGCCAGCCAGCTCAGCGCGGAGCCAGCCAGCTCAGCTCAGCGGGACTCGGCGGCGAGCAGTTCGGCGATCTGGACCGTGTTGAGCGCCGCGCCCTTGCGCATGTTGTCGCCGGTGATGAAGAGGTCGAGGGCTCTCGGGTCGTCCATCGCCCGGCGGATGCGGCCCACCCATGATGGGTCGGTGCCGACCGCGTCGATCGGCATCGGGAACTCGCCCGACTCCGGGTCGTCGACCAGGATCACGCCCGGCGCATTGCGCAGGACCTGCCGGGCGCCGTCGGCGTCGACCTCCGACCCGAAGACCGCGTGCACAGCGATCGAGTGCCCGGTCACCACCGGCACCCGGACGCAGGTGGCGGAGACCTTCAGGGCCGCGATGCCGAGGATCTTGCGGGACTCGTTGCGCAGCTTGAGCTCCTCGGACGACCACCCGAGCGGGGCGATCTCGCCCGACCAGGGCACCACGTTGAGCGCCAGCGGCGCAGTGAACGGCCCGAGGTCGTCGCCGATCGCCTGGCGCACGTTGCCCGGGCGGGAGCCGAGCAGCCGATCGCCGGCCACCTTGCTGAGCTGGTCGTGCAGGGTGTCGACGCCGATCTGACCGGCCCCGGACGCCGCCTGGTACGACGCCAGCACCAGCTCGCGCAGGCCGTACTCGCGGTGCAGCGGCGCGATCGCCATGATCATCGCCATCACCGTGCAGTTGGCGTTGGCGACTATGCCGCGCGGGCGCTCGCGCATCGCCTCCTGGTTGACCTCGGGGACCACCAGCGGCACGTCCGGCTCCATCCGGAAGGCCGCCGAATTGTCCACCACGGTCACCCCGCGGGCGGTGGCGACCGGCGCCCACTCCCGCGAGACGGCGTCGGGCAGGTCGAACAGCGCGATGTCGACGCCGTCGAACGCTTCGGGCGTCAGCTCGCGCACGGTCAGCTGCTCACCGCGGCAGGAGAGCTGTTTGCCGTCCGAGCGGGCGCTGGCCAGCAGCCTGATCTCCCCCCAGACGTTGCGCCGGGAGGAGAGCAGCTCGAGCATGACTGTCCCGACGGAGCCGGTGGCCCCGACGACGGCGAGCGTGGGCTGCGCCATGGGACGGCCTACCGGCCGGTCCCGCCGTACACCACCGCCTGCTCGCCACCACCCAGCTCGAACTGGTCGTGCACGGCGCGGACGGCGGTGTCGAGGTCGGTGTCCCGGCAGACCACCGAGACCCGGATCTCCGACGTGGAGATCATCTCGATGTTGACGCCGGCCTCGCCGATGCAGGCGAAGAACGAGGCGGCGACGCCCGGGTGCGACCGCATGCCGGCGCCGATCAGCGAGACCTTGCCGACGTGGTCGTCGAAGAGCAGGCTCTTGAACTTGATCTGCTCTTTGATCTTGTCGAGGGCCGTCATCGCGGTCGGGCCGTCGGCTTTGGGCAGCGTGAACGAGATGTCGGTGCGGCCGGTGCCCTCGGTGGAGACGTTCTGCACGATCATGTCGATGTTGATCTCGGACTGGGCCACCGTGTTGAAGATGTGGCCGGCCGCGCCCGGCTCGTCGGGCACGCCGACGATCGTGATCTTGGCCTCGCTGCGCTCGTGCGCGACCCCGGTGATCAGTGCTTGCTCCACGTCAGGGTCCTCCATAGATCCGGTGACGAGCGTGCCTTCTTTGTGCGAGTACGAAGAGCGTACGTGGATCGGCACCTTGAAGCGGCGCGCGTACTCCACGCATCGCAACATCAGCACCTTCGCCCCGCCGGCGGCGAGCTCGAGCATCTCCTCGTACGTGATCTTCTTGATGTGCTTGGCGTCCGGCACGATCCGCGGGTCGGCGGTGAAGACGCCGTCCACATCCGTGTAGATCTCGCAGACGTCGGCGTGCAGCGCGGCCGCGAGGGCCACCGCCGTGGTGTCCGAGCCGCCGCGGCCCAGCGTGGTGATGTCCTTGGTGTCCTGCGAGACGCCCTGGAAGCCGGCCACGATCGCGATCGCGCCCTCGTCCAGCGCCGAGCGCAGGCGGCCGGGGGTGACGTCGATGATCCGGGCCTTGCCGTGCGTCGAGGTGGTGAGCACGCCGGCCTGCGAGCCGGTGTACGACCGGGCCTCGTACCCCAGGTTGTGGATCGCCATCGCGAGCAGCGCCATCGAGATGCGCTCGCCGGCGGTGAGCAGCATGTCCAGCTCACGGCCCGGCGGCAGCGGGCTCACCTGGTTGGCCAGGTCGAGCAGCTCGTCGGTGGTGTCGCCCATCGCGGACACCACGACGACCACGTCGTCGCCGGCCTTGCGGGCGGCCACGATGCGCTCCGCCACCCGCTTGATGCGCTCGGCGGTCGCGACGGACGAACCACCGTATTTCTGCACCACCAGTGCCACGGGTAACCATTCCTTCGGCGCTACAACGACAAATCCCAACTACCCTAGCCGCGACCCACGTCGGGGCCGACAGGCGATCCCAAAATCCGGCCGGGGGACGCGACACGCCAGGGCGGAGAACGACCGGTTCGGGCCGCGGAGGCGAGAATGTCTCGGTGCGCCCACGCCTGAGGACCCGGTTCGCGCCGGCCGCCGCGCTGCTCGCGCTGGCGGTCACGGCGGGCTGCGGCGGCGCGCCCGATCCGCAGCCCACCCCGACGCCCTCGGCCGGCGGCGACGACACCCCGGACTCGCGCTCCGACCTGATCGCGCGGGCCACGCTGGCGCAGGACAAGGCGTACGCGGCGCTCTACACGCTGACCGAGAGCGGCAACGGGCGGCAGCACAACGTGGTGGCCACCATCGGCGCCGACGGCACCTGGCGGGTCGACGTCAGCCACGCGATGCTGGGCGAGACGGCCGACGTCTCGATCGTCTCGACCGCCGCCGGCGTCTTCCAGTGCACCGTCTCGGCCCCTTCGTGCGTACGCGTGGCGGACCCCGGCAAGAAGGTGCCGAAGGACTACTCGCCGCAGGTCGAGCGGCTGTTCCGGCAGTGGCTGCCGGTCTTCACCGATCGCCAGTCGGCGCTCGCGGTGACCGAGGTGGACCCGATCGACGGCGCCCAGGGCACCTGCTTCTCGATCGACTCGATCGCCGCCTCGATCAAGGCGCCGGTCGACATCGGCATCTACTGCTACGCCCAGGACGGCGTGCTGACCGCGGCCCGGGTCGACTTCGGTCAGCTCAAGCTGGTCAACCAGGTCGCCGGGCCGGCCACCGTGCCGCTGCCCGGCCCGGTCGGGCCCGGCCCGGCGATGACCACGGACAGCGCGCCGGCCGTGGTCCCGTCGCCGGGCGACTCGACTCCCGTCGAACCGACCGGGGGAGCCTCACCCGCCTGACTCCGGTATCCCACGATCCGGGCGTAGAGTTAGGCGCGTCCGAGTTGATCACGTAGGGTGATTCCGACATGTGGCACGCACTCCTCCTTCGCTGCCGCGACGAGGCCCCATCCCAGGCCGGCACCTCGTCGCGGAGTTTCTGCGTTCTCTGAGATCGCGGCGCCGCCTCCTCGCCTCGCCTTCCTCTGGAGCAGCCACATGTCCACCGTCAACAACCCCTTCGCCACGCAGCGCCCGAGCGCGATGCCGTTCGAGCGATACACGCCGTACGGCAAGCAATTCGTCGTTGATCTGCCCGACCGCCAGTGGCCCACCCGGCATGTCGAGGTAGCCCCGCGCTGGTGCGCGGTCGACCTGCGGGACGGCAACCAGGCCCTGATCGACCCGATGTCCCCCGAGCGCAAGCGGCGCATGTTCATGCTGCTGGTCCAGATGGGGTACAAGGAGATCGAGGTCGGCTTCCCGGCCGCCTCGCAGACCGACTACGACTTCATCCGACAGCTGATCGAGCAGGACCTGATTCCCGACGACGTCACCGTCCAGGTGCTGACGCAGTGCCGGGAGCACTTGATCGAGCGCACCTTCGAGTCGCTGCGCGGCGCCAAGCGGGCGATCGTGCACTTCTACAACTCGACCTCGGTGCTGCAGCGCCGGGTGGTCTTCGGCCTGGACAAGGACGGCATCACCGACATCGCCACCAGCGGCGCCCGGTTCTGCCAGAAGTACGCGGAGATCCACACCCCGGACACCGAGATCTTCTACGAGTACTCCCCCGAGTCGTACACCGGCACCGAGCTGGAGTACGCGCTGGAGGTCTGCTCGGCGGTGATCGACGTGATCGACCCGACCCCGACCCGGCCGCTGATCATCAACCTGCCGGCCACGGTCGAGATGGCCACCCCCAACGTGTACGCGGACTCCATCGAGTGGATGCACCGCCACCTGCCCCGCCGCGATTCGGTGGTGCTGTCGCTGCACCCGCACAACGACCGCGGCACCGGCGTGGCCGCCGCCGAGCTGGGCCTGCTGGCCGGCGCCGACCGCATCGAGGGCTGCCTGTTCGGCAACGGCGAGCGCACCGGCAACGTCGACCTGGTCACCCTGGGGCTGAACATGTTCTCCCAGGGCATCGACCCGATGATCAATTTTGCCCAGATCGACGAGATCAAGCGGACCGTCGAGTACTGCAACCAGCTGCCGGTGCACGAGCGGCACCCGTACGTGGGCGATCTGGTCTACACCTCGTTCTCCGGCTCGCACCAGGACGCGATCAACAAGGGCTTCGCCTGGCTGAAGGCCGATGCGGACGAGGCCGGCGTCGAGGTGGACAAGTTCACCTGGGGCGTGCCCTACCTGCCGATCGACCCGAAGGACGTGGGCCGCAGCTACGAGGCGGTCATCCGGGTCAACTCGCAGTCCGGCAAGGGCGGCGTGGCGTACATCATGAAGGAGGAGCACAACCTCGACCTGCCGCGACGGCTGCAGATCGAGTTCTCCGGCGTGGTGCAGCACCACACCGACGAGGAGGGCGGCGAGGTCTCCCCGCAGCAGATGTGGGACATCTTCGCGGCCGAGTACCTGATCGACCACCAGCTCTCCACCGCGTTCAAGATCGAGGGCTACAGCACGGCCACGGTGGACGGCAAGGTCGAGATCGACGTCGAGGTCTTCCACCGCGGCGTCCGCCGTCCGCTGGTCGGCCTGGGCAACGGCCCGATCGACGCGTTCGTGCAGGCCGTCCAGCCGCTGGGCATCCAGGCCCGGGTCCTGGACTACAACGAGCACGCGCTCACCGCCGGCGGCGACGCGCAAGCCGCGGCGTACGTGGAGGTCGAGGTCGGCGACAAGGTGGTCTGGGGTGTGGGCATCGACGCCAACATCGTGAGCGCCTCGATCAAGGCCGTGACCAGCGCGATGAACCGCGCCCGCTGACCGATCGGTCCCCGCGCGCCGCCCCGGTGCGGCGCGCGGGATGATCCACTCACGGGCGACCGACCCGGGCACAACGGGCACGCCGCACTTACGCTGGAGCCGTGCCCCTTCGTACTCGTCAATGGACACTGCTCCTCGTCGCCGCCGCGGTCAGCCTGACCACCGCCTGTGACAACACCTCGATCATCGATTACGGCCCGTCCACGGCGGCCGTCGCGCCCGGCACGGCCGGCGCCCAGCTCGCCAAGCTGACCGTGGCCGCGCCCGGCTCGATGAAGGGCTACAGCCGGGAGAAGTTCCCGCATTGGCGCAGCACCGGCAGCAACTGCGACGTCCGCGACTCGGTGCTGAAGCGGGACGGCACCAAGGTCAAGCTGTCCGGCTGCAACGTGGTGGCCGGCACCTGGAAGAGCATCTACGACGGCAAGACGCTGACCGCGCCGAGCCAGGTGGATATCGACCACCTGGTGCCGCTGGCCAACGCGTGGCGCTCGGGCGCGTCGGCGTGGACCACCGCCCAGCGCGAGGACTTCGCCAACGACCTGGACGATCCGCAGCTGGTCGCGGTGTCCGCGTCGGCCAACCGCTCGAAGGGCGACCAGGACCCGTCCACCTGGAAACCGGCGGACCCCGCCAGCTGGTGTACGTATGCGGAAGACTGGGTAGCCGTGAAGACCCACTGGAAACTCACGGTCACCACGGCCGAGAAATCCGCACTCGCCGACATGCTGGGGAAATGCTGATGTCCACGGATCTGACCACCGACATCGTCGCCGGTCCGGGCGGCGTGATGACCGATGAGGTCGGCGTCGTCACGGGCGACCTGACGCTGCACACCGAGGTCGCCGGCGATGCCGCGACCGTCCGCGTGCAGTACAAGGAGGCCGACGAGTGGTACACGGTCACCGGCGGCAAGGCGAAGCTGAAGGATCCGGCCGACGCCGCAGCCGTTCACCAGGTCGCGGTGGGCATCCTCAATCGCCCCGAGGGCTGAGCGGGCGCGGCCGCTCCGGCGGCCACGCCCCTCGATAGCTCAGACCGGCGTCGCCGCCGGCTTGCGGCCGGCCACGACCTCGTCGTCGACCACCGGGAAGTGGCAGGCGGTGAGGTGCGTCTGCGGGTCCTGCAGCCGCGTGATCAGCGGCGGCTCCTCCGTCGCGCAGATGTCCTGCGCCTTCCAGCAGCGGGTGCGGAAGCGGCAGCCGGACGGCGGGTTGATCGGGCTGGGCACGTCGCCGGTGAGCAGCACGCGCTCGCGCTGCGCGCGATCACGCCGGGCCGGGTCGGGCACCGGGACCGCCGACATCAGGGCGACCGTGTACGGGTGGCGCGGGTTCTTGTAGAGGTCGTCCCGATCGGCGAGCTCCACCACCTTGCCGAGGTACATGACCGCGACCCGGTTCGAGATGTGCCGGACCACCGACAGGTCGTGCGCGATGAAGACGTACGTGAGGTCGAATTCGCTCTGCAGGTCGTCCAGCAGGTTCACCACCTGCGCCTGGATCGACACGTCGAGCGCCGACACCGGCTCGTCCGCAATGATCATCTTGGGCCGCAGGGCGAGCGCGCGGGCGATGCCGATGCGCTGGCGCTGGCCGCCGGAGAACTCGTGCGGGTACCGGTTGTAGTGCTCGGGGTTGAGCCCGACCAGCTCGAGCAGTTCCTGCACGGCCTTCTTCAGGCCCTGCGGGGTGGGGATGTTCTGGATCTGCAGGGGCGCCGAGATGATCGAGCCGACCGTGTGCCGCGGGTTCAGCGACGAGTACGGGTCCTGGAAGATCATCTGGACGTCGCGGCGCAGCGGCCGCATCTGGCCCATGGACTTGTGCGAGATGTCCTGACCCTCAAAGATGATCTTGCCGCCGGTCGGCTCGAGGATCCGGCTGAACAGCCGGCCCGTGGTCGACTTGCCGCAGCCGGACTCGCCGACCAGGCCGAGCGTCTCGCCGGCGCGGACCTGAAGGTCGACGCCGTCGACCGCGCGCACGTGTCCGACCGTACGCTTGAACAGACCCCTCGTGATCGGGAAGTGCTTCTCCAGCCCCGACACCTCGAGCAGGTTCTCGCTCATCTTCATCAACTCCGCTCAGAGGTTCGGTAGCACTTCCTGCTGGAAGATCTTGGTGCGATCCTCCGCGGGAAGGTGGCAGGCGACCAGGTGGCCGGCTCCGGTACCGGGGCCGCCGTCGCGCAGCACCGGCACCTCGGTGAAGGACCGCCTGCCGTTGCGCCCGGCGTACGGGCAGCGCGGGTTGAAGGCGCAGCCGTCAGGCAGGTTGATCAGGCTGGGCGGGGTGCCCTTGACCGGGGTGAGCCGGTCGCGCACGTCCCGGTCGAGGCGGGGCATCGAACCGAGCAGACCCCAGGTGTACGGGTGCTGCGGCGTCCGGAAGACGTCCAGCGCCGAGCCCTTCTCGATGACCTTGCCGCCGTACATGACCAGCACGTCGTCGGCGAGTTCGGCCACCACACCCAGGTCGTGGGTGATCATGATGACCGCCGAGCCGAACTCCTCCTGCAGGTCGCGGATCAGGTCGAGGATCTGCGCCTGCACCGTCACGTCCAGCGCGGTGGTCGGCTCGTCCGCGATCAGCAGCGCCGGGTCGTTGACCAGCGCCATCGCGATCATCGCGCGCTGCCGCATGCCGCCGGAGAACTGGTGGGCGTAGTCGTTGAACCGGCGCTCCGGCTGCGGGATGCCGACCCGGGCGAGCATGTCGATGGCCCGCTCCCGGGCCACCTTCTTGCTCACGCCGGGGTGGTGGACCGAGTACGCCTCGACGATCTGCGACCCGACCGTGAAGTACGGGTGCATGGCGCTCAGCGGGTCCTGGAAGATCATGGCCATCTTGCCGCCGCGCAGCTTGCGTACCTGCTCGTCGGTGGCGGTGACCAGTTCCTGGTCGTCCAGCCAGATCTCGCCGGTGACCTTGGCGTTGCTGCGGGTGCGGTGCAGGCCGAGCACCGCCAGCGAGGTGACGCTCTTGCCGGAGCCGGACTCGCCGACGATGCCGAGCGTCTTGCCCTTCTCCAGCGAGAAGGTCGAGCCGGTGACCGCCTGAACGATGCCGTCATCCGTCTCGAAACGGACATTTAGGTCTTTGACTTCGAAGAACGGACGTTGAATTGAAGCGCCAATGGACGCCGAGCTGATGGACATTTGGGACGCTCCTCAGCCCAACCGCACGCGCGGGTCGATGACGCCGTACAAGAGGTCGACGATCAGATTCATGATGACGATGAAGCCCGCGGCGAACAGCGTCACACCGAGGATGATCGGCAGGTCGCTGCTGCGGATGCTGTTGAGCGCGAAGTAGCCCAGGCCGCGCAGGTTGTAGACCGCCTCGGTGAGGATGGCGCCGCCGAGCAGCGCGCCGAGGTCCAGGCCGAAGACGGTGACGAGGGGGGTCAGGCCGGAACGCAGACCGTGCTTGCCGATCACGGTGCGCTCGCGCAGGCCCTTGGCCCGGGCGGTCCGGATGTAGTCCTCGCCCAGGGTCTCCAGCATGTTGGCCCGGGTGAGCCGGGCGTACGTCGCGGCGAACAGGAAGGCGAGGGTGATCCAGGGCAGCAGCAGGCCGGTGAACCATTGCCAGGGATTGTCGAAGAACGGCGTGTAACCCGGATTGGCGAAGCCCAGCCAGTACACGAAGATGCTCAGCGACAGCAGACCGGTGAAGTAGATCGGGAGCGAGACGCCGGCCAGAGCCACCGTCATCGCCGACCGGTCCCAGATCGAGCCGCGCCGGAGCGCGGAGACGACACCGAAGAAGACACCCATCAGCACCCACAGGACGGCGGCGCCGAGGGCGAGCGAGAAGGTGACCGGAAGGGCGTGGATCAGCAGCGGCCACACCTCCTGGCTGTTCTTGAACGAATAGCCCAGGCAGGGTGCCGAACAGTGCGTCACGTCCGCGCCGGTGACGTAGTCGCGGCCGGCCACGATTCCCTTCAGGAACTTGCCGTACTGCACGATCAGCGGGTCGTTGAAGCCGAATTTCTCGCGGATGCCCGCGAGCGCCACGGGGTCGGCCTGCTTCCCGACGTAGAGCAGCGCGGGATCGCTCCCGGTCAGCTTGGGCACCAGGAAGAAGACGCAGAAGGTCACGAAGGTGACCACGATCAGCGTCACGACGGCGTTGATCAGCCGCCGGATGATATATGCCAGCACGACTCTCGGCCGAGTGCCGGGCGGGCGCCGAATTCTCGCGAACTCGGCCCCCGCCCGGAGGGGGCGGCCTTCACCTGCCCTTCGTTCTACCCGTGGTTGCTACAACTACCGGGTACTGATTACTTGCCGTCGCTGACGCCGAGCTGCGAGAAATCAACCATGGCCAGGGCCTGGTTGAAGTACACGTTGGTCAGCCGCGGGTTGTAGTAGTTGAGCGCCTTGTCGAAGACGAACGGCAGGTAGTACGCGCCTTCCATGACGAGGTGGTTGGCGTTCGCGTAGTCCTGCGCCGCCGCGGCCGGGTCCTGCTCGCTGAGGCCCTTGGTGAACGCCGCGTTGATCGCCGGGTCGTTGATCTCCGGGAAGTTGAAGTTACCGGACTGGGCGATGAACGAGCCCATCGCGATCGGCGCGAGGTAGCCGTAACCCGTCGCGAAGTCGGCGCCCCAGCCCGCGATGATGATGCCCAGGTTCTTGGCCTTCACCGTGGCCGGCGAGCCGGCGATCGAGCCGATCAGCTTGCCGTCGTACTGGAAGATCGACGCGTTGATGCCGGCCGGCTTCAGCGCCGCCTGGAGGGCGGTCGCGGTCGCGATCTCGGCCGGCTTGTTGTTCCGGACCGCGATCGTGGTGCTGAAACCGTTGGGGTGGCCGCACTTCTGCAGTTCCTGCTTGGCCAGGTCGAGCTGCGGCTTGCCCTGGGCGCGGTTGTACGGGTCGTACTTCACGTCCGAGCCGAGGATGTTCGGCGGCAGCATGTTCGTGGCGATGTCGCCACCGGCGATCGGGCCACCGCGAGCGGTCTGCAGCGTCGTCGGGTCGGACGCGTAGATGATCGCCTTGCGGCAGTCGACGTTGTCCAGCGGAGCGACCGTCTGGGCGAGAGCCGCGTACCGGATGAAGCCGTTGTTCGGGTTGGCCGCGTTGGCCTTGAGCTTGTCGTTCGTCAGGATCTGGGTACGCGCCTGGGTCGACACACCGCTCTGGCTCGCGTCCAGGTCGGCGGTGCCGGCGATCAGCCGGGCGTCCATGTCGTCCGCGTTCGTGGTGACCGTCAGAACGATCTTGTCCGGGAGCTGCTTACGGACCGAGTCGGTGGACGGGTCCCAGTTGGGGTTCTTGACCAGCGTCGCGCCCGTGTCCGGGTTGATGCTCTCGAACTTGTACGGGCCGGAGGAGGCCGGCGCGAGCGCGTACTTCTCGCCGGTGTCCCGCTTCTGCGGCACCGGGGCGCCGATCGGCATCGTGATCTCGTACGGGAAGTTCGCGTTCGGCTTCGCCAGGTGGAAGATGATCGTCGAGTCGTCCGGCGTCTCGACGGTCTTCAGACCCATCTTGTTCGGGTCCTTGTCCTTGTACGGGCCGGGGTAGTGCTGGCCCTGGTCAAGGTCCTGGATCGCGTACAGCGGGCCGTTCGGCAGAACGTCCTGAGCGAAGGTGCGCTCGATGCCGTACTTGATGTCCTTCGAGGTGATCACGGAACCGTCGTCGAACTTGACGCCGCTCTTCAGCTTGTACGTGTAGGTCTTGCCGTCCGCGCTGATCGTCGGGGCCGCCTGGGCCAGGTCCGGAACCAGCGTCAGGCCGTCCTTGCCGGGCTTCGGCGCGTAGGTCATCAGCGTCCGGGAGTACAGCCGACTGAAGTTGATCGTCCAGGCGTAGTACGCGATCGCCGGGTCGAGCGAGTCGGGCGCCTGCGGGCTCCACAGGTTGAGCGTGCCGCCCGTCTTGTCACTCGGGTTGACGATCTGGGTCGTCGACGCGTTGAAGGTGCTGGTCGAGCCCCCGTTGGTAGTGGTGCTGCTGTTCTTGTCCGAGCCGCCACCGCATGCGGCGGTCAGCCCCAACGTGAGGGCGGCCGCACCGGCCACCATCACTTTCGTCTTTCCTGCCACCAAAACTCCTACCTCCTAGAACGGCGACCCTGCGGGGTGTCGCCGAGATTCATGCGATGAAACCGCTTCGGATCCTGCTCTTCGTCAATGCGCCTTCGGGTCCAATGCGTCGCGAAGGCCATCGCCGAACAGGTTGAAGGCCAGCACGGTGATGAAGATCATCGCGCCGGGAATGATCATGAACATGGCGTCGTAGCGGTACGTCGCGACGGCGTCCGAGAGCATGCCGCCCCAGGAGGGGTACGGCGGCGGGATACCGACGCCGAGGAAGCTCAACGCGGCCTCGGTCAGGATGTTGGTCGGGATGATCAGCGTCGTGTACACGAGGATCGGCGCCGCCAGGTTGGGCAGCATCTCGCGGAACAGGATGCGCGGCGACCGCGCGCCCAGGCTCCGCGACGCCTCGACGAACTCGCGCTCCCGCAGGGAGAGCGTCTGCCCGCGGACGATGCGCCCGATGTACGGCCAGCCGAAGAACCCGATCACGATGACCAGCACGACCACCCGGGACCAGCGTGGACCCAGCCCGAACGAGGTGGGCGGCAGCACCGAGACCAGCGCGATCGAGAAGAGCAGCTGCGGGAACGCGAGCAGGAAGTCCATGATGCGGCTGATGATCGAGTCGACCCAGCCGCCGACGAAGCCGGCGGTCATGCCGAACAGCACGCCGAGGATCGTGGATAGGAAGGCGGAGAGGAACGCGACCGTCAGCGTGGTCTGCGCGCCGTAGACGATCCGGCTGAAGATGTCCCGCCCGTTGACCGGCTCGACACCGAGGATGAACTCCTTCGAGATGCCGCCGAGACTGCCCTTCGGCAAACCGAGAGTGGGATCGATCGCGTCGTTGTGATATTCGTCGTACGGGTGCCCGAGCAGCTTGATCAGCAACGGGGCAAGGATCGCCATGACGATCAGGACGATGATGACGATGCCGCCGCCGACCGCGACCCGGTCTTTCTTGAGGCGACGCCAAGCGATCTGTTTCAGGGACCGACCGGCGATCGCAGTCTCGCCGGCATTCCGTTCCACAGCCGCGTCGTCGGTGGGCGTCGTGATCTCGTCGGAGATCGACGCCTCCGGGCCAAGCGACATCTAGCGCCGGTCCTCTCCCGGGTAACCGGGACGACGCGGGGCGCTCACAGCCGGCGGCACACCGAATTAGCGGCGGGCCGAAGGCGATGGCTCCCGCAGCGTCCGGCAACCGATCGGTTGTCTCATGCCTCGAGTGCCGACCCTCGTTGCACGGTCAGATGAGTCCGCGCCACGAAGGCACTCGACGGCGGTGGTGCCGCCATCGCAAGGAACATTCACCTAATGTGGTGCCTCGGTCAAGTTCACGGACCGCACTCGGACGGTTCCGTGTCTCCCCCGTTATCAGGCTGTGACCTAAGACACCGACCAAACGGAAACTACCTCGCCAGAAGCAACGGATCTAGCCAATCCGGACGAATTCACTAGCGCGGTGTTACAGGGAGATTACGCGACGTAGATCTAAATAGCTCGACGGCCCTCGAATGCGCGGCCGAGCGTGATCTCGTCGGCGTACTCGAGGTCCCCGCCCACCGGAAGACCACTGGCCAAACGGGTGACCTTTATACCCATCGGTTTGACCATGATCGCCAGATAAGTGGCGGTGGCCTCACCCTCGGTATTCGGATCGGTGGCCAGGATCAGCTCCTGCACCTCGCCCGTGCCCAGCCGCAGCAACAGCTCACGGATGCGCAGCTGATCCGGGCCGACGCCCTCGAGCGGATTGATCGCGCCGCCGAGGACGTGGTACCGGCCGCGGAACTCGCCGGTCCGCTCGATCGCGACGACGTCCTTCGGCTCCTCCACGACGCAGA
This sequence comes from Actinoplanes subtropicus, assembly GCF_000721705.1. Classification (GTDB taxonomy): domain Bacteria; phylum Actinomycetota; class Actinomycetes; order Mycobacteriales; family Micromonosporaceae; genus Actinoplanes; species Actinoplanes subtropicus. The sequence goes on along the minus strand of NZ_JOJL01000016.1, from coordinate 129,049 downwards.
GCACCTCGTTGGAACGCCGCGGGTCGCGGCACACCCGGCACTGTTCGGACTCGGCCACGTTGAAGCAGGTCGTGCAGAAGCGAACCAGCTCCTTCACTTTGCGCAGCGCGGTGGCGAGCCGGTTGACGTCGGCCGGATCGGCGGAGAGGACGTGGAAGGCGATCCGCTGGGCGCTCTTGGGTCCGACACCCGGGAGCCGCCCCAGCTCGTCGATCAGGTCCTGGATGGCGCCTTCGTACACGTGCTCAGAACCCGGGGATGCCGAGGCCGCCGAGACCGCCGGTGGCCGGCCCCATCTTCGCCTCGGTGAGCTCGCGCTGCGCCTCGGCCGCGTTCCGGATGGCGGCGAGCACCAGGTCTTCCAGCGACTCGACATCGTCGGGGTCGACCGCCTTGGGATCGATCCGCACCGACTTGACCTCACCGAGCCCGGTCATCACCACGGACACCAGGCCCCCGCCGGCAGTGCCGGTCACCTCGGCGGCGGCCAGCTCGGCCTGCGCCTGCGCGACCTGCTGCTGCATCTTCTGCGCCTGCTTCATGATCTGCTGCATGTTCGGCTGTCCACCGGGGCGCATGCCACCGCTCCTCACTAGAAGGTCACCACGTCCTGAGCGCCGTCGATACCCACCCGGCCGACCACGTCAATCGCCGCCCAGCGTAGTCGCCACCCGAAACAATCCCGCCACACGCCACCCACGCCGCTCCCACCTGGCGACCACGGTCGCGGGAGAGAGGTGGCCAACTCGGGCCCGGGCCCGCGCGGCCGGCCGATCCCAGGGCACAGGTCAGCTCTCCCCGATCTTCTCGGCTCCCAGGACCTCCTGCAGCAAGCGCATGGCCTGCTGCTCGCTGCTCTCCCGCGCCGTCTTCTCGTCGATCACGTCGTCGAGCGGCTCGTCCCCCGGGTCAAAGCCGTCATAACCGGACCCCCCGCCACGCGGCGGCCCGTCGTACTCGGGGTCGTACGGCGCTTCCTCCGCCGGCGACCCATCGGACCAGGCCGACGAGGACGCGGCGGTCGGAGGCGCCGGCGGGGTGGCCGGGCGAACGGCCCCCTGCCGAGCGGTCGCGGCAGCCCGGGCGCCGGCCGCGGCGGCCCTCGCAGCCGCCAGGCCGCTGCCGGGGCCGGCGTTGCGAGCAGCCCGCGCCGCGGCGGCCGCACCGGCACTCCCGGCCGCGGGAGCGGAAGCCGGACCACCAGCCCGGGGCGCGCCGCTGCTTGGAGCCGTGCCGCTGCTTGGAGCCGCACCGCTGCTTGGAGCCGCACCGCTGCTTGGAGCCGCGCCAACGCCAACGCCTGGCACCGCACCACCGCCAGGAGCTCCAGCACCGCCGGGCATCGCACCACCGGCAGGAGCCCCACCACCGGCGCGAGGCACACCGCCGGCCGCGGTCACACCACCGCGGGGAGCCGCACCGCCAATCGGGGTCGGGCCGCCGGCCGGGGCGCCAGAGGTTGGGGTGACACCGCGCGGGTCTGGCATGTCGCCGGACGGACCGCCACCCACTGAGGCACGCCCGGCTGTTGAGCCGACACCGGCGCCCCCCGGCCCGGCGGCTGACACGTCGACGCCAGGCGCGACGGATGTGGGCGACGGGGCGACAGGTCGCTCGTTGCCGTTCCAGGTGCGGTCGTGGTCGGAGGAGGTGACCTCGGCGGCCGGGAAACCGTCTGACGGCCGGGCTAGGCCACCGGCGACGCCATCGGGAGCGCCGTTCGACCGTGCGCTTGCCGCATCCGGCACGGCGTCGGTGTCATCCCGGGGCGGGCCGCCGGCTTCGGAGAACGCACCGCCGGCCGGGCCGATGGGGCGGACCTCCGGCCAGTCCTCTTCCTCCTCTTCGACCGCCGGCTGGGCGACGCTCAAGCCGCCGGGTTTGACCGGCTCTGGCCAGTCGTCGTCGGAGGAACCCGCGGACTCCGTCTCCTGCCGCCGGGCCTGCGGCGGACGGGCCGACGCGGCCTGCGCCTGCTGCGCCCCGGACGCCGCCCGCGGAGCGGTGGACATCGGAGCGCGCGGGCCGGGCTCGCGGGCCACGGCGCGACCGGCGCTCGACGGAGCCTCCCGGCGGCCGGGACCGCGCGACGGGCCGCCGCCGTTGCCGCTCTCGACGCTGCCGACCTCGCAGCGGATCTGCCAGCGGCCGCCCAACGTCTCGTAGAGCGCGTTGGTGACGAGCGCCGACTCCTGTGTGATCCGGGCGGCGGCCCAATCATGCTGGTGCACCAGGACGACCGTGTCACCCTCCAGCGACCGGACCACGGCATCCGCGACCATCGGGCCGATGACCTTGCCGCGCGGCTGCTTCCGCACCTCGGCGACGACCTCCGGCCACACCTCGCGCACACCCGACACGGTCAGCTGGCCGGGGGTGTCGGCCACCGCCGCGGCCGCCGGCTCCTCGGGTGCGTCCGGCAGAAGACCGGCGGGCTCGGCCGGGCGCGCCGCCGGAACCGGTCGGGACTGCTCGGCGGCGGGCTCGTAGTCGGGCGGCCACAGACGGGGCCGCAGCCACAGACGGGGCCGCAGCCACAGACGGGGCCGCAGCCACAGACGGGGCCGCAGCCACAGACGGGGCCGCAGCCACAGACGGGGCCGCAGCCGCCGACTCGGGAACCCCAGCCGCAGCGCCCGAAGAAGGCACGCCAGGCGAAGACCCAACGCCCGAAGGCGCGCCGCCCGTAGAACCAGCGCCCGAAGGCACAGCAGGCGGAGGCCCAACCGCCTCGGCCGCGACAGGCTGATCCGCCGACGGCTCCGAACCGGACGCCGCCGCCCGCCGCCCCGCCGCCGGCCCCGCCGACCGCCGACTCGCGGCTGCCGCAGCCGCAGCCGCCCGAGCCGCCGACAAACCGCCCCCAGACGCGCCCGCGCCGATGGCAGGCGCGCCACCGCCGCCAAGCGCGCCCCCACCGCTACCAGACGCCCCGCCACCGACGGCAGGCTCGCTCGTGACCACCGGACCCGCGGCGGCGACCGGCGTCGCCGCGGGAGGCGCTCCACCGCTCTCCTCACGTACGGCCGAATTGTCACCACTCAGCGTGAGCCGCCGCTCCATGCGCTCCAACCGCTGCAGCAGCGCACCCGTCGAATCCTCGGCGCCCGGCAGCAGCATGCGGGCCGTGATCAGCTCGAGCAGGAGGCGGGGCGCCGTCGTGCCGCGCATCTCGACCAGGCCGTTGTGCACGATGTCGGCGCAGCGGGACAGCGTCGCCGGGCCCAGCCGGCCGGCCTGCGCGCTCATCGCCGCCAGCTGGTCGGCCGGGCCGTCGATCAGGCCCTTGGCCACCGCGTCGGGCACCTGCTGCAGGACGATCAGGTCGCGGAACCGCTCCAGCAGATCGGACGCGAACCGGCGCGGGTCGTGCCCGGCCTCGGCCACCCGGTCGATCGTCGAATAGGCCGCGGCCCCGTCACCGGCCGCAATCGCGTCGCACATCTCGTCGATCAGGGTGACGTCGGTGACGCCGAGCAGGGCGACGGCCCTCGCATACGACACCCCCTCCGGCCCCGCGCCGGCGATCAGCTGGTCGAGCACCGACAGGGTGTCTCGCGCGCTGCCGCCGCCGGCCCGCACCACCAGCGGGAAGACCGCCGGCTCGACGTGGATGCCCTCGGCGTCGGTGAGCTGCTGCAGGTAGGGCCGGAGGACCGCCGGCGGGATCAGCCGGAACGGGTAGTGGTGGGTACGCGAGCGGATCGTGCCGAGCACCTTTTCCGGCTCGGTGGTCGCGAAGATGAACTTCACGTACTCCGGCGGCTCCTCGACCAGCTTGAGCAGCGCGTTGAAGCCGGCCGACGAGACCATGTGCGCCTCGTCGATCACGTAGATCTTGTAGCGGCTGCTGGCGGGGGCGAAGAACGCCTTTTCCCGAAGGTCGCGGGCGTCGTCGACGCCGCCGTGGCTGGCCGCGTCGATCTCGATGACGTCGATCGAGCCGGCGCCGTCGTTGGCCAGCGAGCGGCAGGAGGCGCAGACCCCGCACGGCTCGGGGGTGGGGCCCTGCTCACAGTTGAGCGAGCGGGCCAGGATGCGGGCGCTGGACGTCTTGCCGCAGCCGCGCGGGCCGGAGAAGAGATACGCGTGGTGCAGCCGCCCGCTGCGCAGCGCCTGCGACAGCGGCTCGGTGACGTGCTCCTGGCCGATGACCTCGGCGAAGGTCCGCGGCCGGTACTTGCGGTACAGAGCGAGTGCCACTACCCCTCCTCAACGACCGCGCCATTGTCCGTCAGGGGTATGACAAGAACCAAAAACAAGGGACCCCCCGTGCACCCGTCAGAGCCCGCTTATCCTTGCTGCCTTCCGGCCCTGGGGAGGTTCACGAGATACACGCCGCACGAGGGGCTGCCCAAGAGCCTACCCGGCCCCGCCATCCGGCAAGCGGCGACCCACACGTACGTCCCGGCACGGATGTCTGTATCCTGGCCGACGGAGGATTCGCCTAGAGGCCTAGGGCGCACGCTTGGAAAGCGTGTTGGGTTAACACCCTCACGAGTTCGAATCTCGTATCCTCCGCCACTCTGAGCAGGGCAAACACGAAAAGGCCGGACCCGAAGGTCCGGCCTTTTGTCTACCTCCGTCTCAGTTTCCGTCTCACTACCGACCTGCTCCGGCCCTCCGGCCGCTCCTCCGTCTCGCTTCCGGGGGGCTCTTGGCCCTTCCAGATCAGGCCACCGACGCGCTTCGCGATGTCGGCCCGCACAGGGTCGGTGACGTGTTGGTAGCGCGCGGCCATGCCGGTCGTGGCCCAACCCATCACGTCCATGGCTGCGCGCTCCTGGACGCCGAGGACCATCAGCACGGTTGCCGCCGTGTGCCGCGCGTCGTGAAGGCGACCGTCCCGGACGCCTGCCTCCTTCAGGAGCTTCTTCCACTCGTGGTAGTCGGTGTTCGGGTTGAGCGGGCGGCCGGTCGGCGAGGTGAACACCCAGCCACTCTCGTTCCAGAGCTGGGCAGCTTTACGCCGTTCCTTCTCCTGCACCTCCTTGTGCTCCCGCAGGAGCTGAACCACGCTCGCCGGAAGGCCGATCACGCGGCGACCGGCCGCCGACTTCGTGTCGTCGGTGTCCTCGTTCGTCTGCTTTCGCTCAGGGCAGTAACCGGCCTTCTTGTCGCACGGCTTGCCGCCGCATCCGTGCTCGTATTTCGGGCGGAGCCGATTGCGGCGAACACGCAGCGCCTGCTTATCGAGGTCGAGGTGATCCCACTTAAGCCCGAGAGCTTCTCCCTGGCGCAGACCAAGCGCCAGCGCGATTGCCCATCGGGCGCGGTTCCGGCGCTCTCCTGCCGCCTCAAGAATGCACTGAACCTCCGCCACCGAATACGGCTCGACCTCGACGACGGTGAGGCGGGGAGACTTGGCGAGGCTCGCGGGATTCTGGGTGAGATGCCCCCGCCGCATCGCCTCGTTCAGTGCGGTCCGCAGCGTCCGGAACGCCTGATGAGCGGTCGCGGGTTTGCTGCCCTTTTCCTGCATCTTGCGAGTCATCTTCTCGATGTGCTCGGGCGTGAGCTTCTCAAGTCGATGCGCTCCGATACCGGGGTTGAGGTGGACGTAGACCGCAACGCGGTAGCCAGCCGCCGTGTTGGCCTTGACCGACGGAGCGGCGATGTCCTCGACCCAGTACGTCAGCCATTTCTCGACGGTCCACGACGAGCCAGCCTTTCGCACGCGGCCTGAATCGCGTTCCTTTTCCAGTTTGCGGACGGCGAATATCACCTCCGCTTCGGTCTTGCGCTCGACATGCCGCCGGTCCGGTTTCCCGTCGTCGCGGACCCCCATCGTGACTCGGCCGTGCCATTTGCCGTCTTTGCCCTCGTAGATGCTGGAAGCACCATTCGGATTGCGCTTCATGATTCCCCCTTTCAGGCAGCGGCCGGAAGCTGAATGTTCTGGTGACGGAGACGGCTGACGTATTCGGCCAAGCAGTCAGCGGGAATGCGGCGCAGTCGGCCGATGGTGACGGACTCGATTTCGCCGCTGGAAACGAGCGCGTACATGAGCGTCCGGCCGATGCCGAGTCGCTGCGCTGCCTGCTCGATCGTGAGGACAAGGGGGGTGGCGTCGGTGGCCATTGAGGTTCGCTCCTGGGTCGACGTAGCGAGGGGTGTTCAGTGCCTTCACGCGGGTCGCTGAGGCTCCGGCAGACGGTCGGAGCGTCAAGACGTAGGTGCGTCGCGCGGTTGCTACAGGGGGGTTAGCACGGCCCGCTGAGAGCGTCGTAGAGGCATGATCTCGGGCAGGGGTGGGTTAACGGATGCGCCGATGTCTCTGTGTGGCTCTCAGCGGGTCGGCCCCGGCCGCCGCGCGGGATCGCAGGGCGGCCGAAGTCGCGTGCCAGAACTGCCACAACTGCCAGAACCTCTCTGGGTTGGGGGTTGTGGCGGTTGTGGCAGTTCTGGCACACGGGTTACGCGGCTTGGCGGGCGGCGATCGGGTGCACGGTCGCTACCGGTTGGTGTACTTCGGGGTTGACCACGAAGCTCGGCGACGGGGGCCGTCCACCCGCCCGCTTCGGTGCAGGCGGGTCGAGCTGCCGGAGGTAGCCATGGGCTTCCAGCACGGACAGCGGCCCGTCGAAGTCGCCAGCGGTGGGAAGCTGCGACGACTTGAGCGCCCGGAACACTTCCCGTTTGGTGAACGCGCGGGTGTTCGTGCGCTCGATCCACGCCAGGACCGTTCGGGCGTTGCGGGTCGCGACGTCGGAGCCCATGTCGTCGAACGCGCCCAAGGCGTGTGCGGCGTAGTACTCGCCGATCCGCGCGGCCCGCTCGATGGTGTCGGCCTCGATCCGTTTGCCCCATCCGTCGTGCAGGTGCTCGGCGAGGTGGATCAGCCCAGCGATCCGCACGACCGCCCCGGTGTACTTACTGCCCCAATCGACGATGTGCGACCACGCGCCGCCGGGGGCAAGCCGAGGCTCGACCTGCCGCTCGATGTCCAACACGGCCTCGTTGGCCTCGGGCGTCAGGACCAGCACGGCCGGATCGGTCCACTCGGCGAGCGTGAGGACCAGGGCGTGAAGGTTGGCGTGATACTTAGCTGCTACCGCTGTAGGGATCGGGTCGGCCCCGACCTTGCGGCGTCCGACAGTGTTCTCCGGGACAGCGAACAGGATCCGGGCCAGCAGACCCAAGCCCCGGAAGCCGGGCATTCCCGCGATGTCGCGCAGGATTTCCGGCTGCACGGCCAACCCCATCGTGAGGGCGGGTTTGTCGACGTGTCCGCCGTCGCGCGAGAGCCGGTCGACGCGCATCATGTCCCCGGCGTGTCCTTTGAGGAAAACCTCGAGATTGGGGGTGCCGGAGTAGCGGCCGGCCATGGTGGCGAAGATCCCGCCCTCCGGAGAGAGCACGGCGATCCGGCCGCCTTGCTCGGCGAGGATCTTTTGTGCGGTTTCGCTGGTCACGTCGTCGGCGACCAACTGCGGTTCGACCGGGATCGTGATGGCTTCGGCGTTCATCGCGGCGGCGGTCGCTTCCGCGATCAGGGTGTCCCGCCCGGCCGCGTCGGCGTTGGCGGCGGCGAGCGCGGCTTTCTCGGATGCCTTGCCCGCGACCTTGGCCATGAGCCCGGCTTCGATGATCGCGGGTGCGGTCCGCTCGACCAGGGCCTTTTCCGCCATCAGGATCGGGCCGACCATGGCCGCGAATACGGCCGACTTGCGGGAGCCTGGCGGGAGCACGACGACCGTGAACAGGTTCGTCGGTTCCCGCCAGGATCCGCGTACCTCCACCTCGGCCCGGCCGCCCGCCGCCGTCGACAGACACGCGAGGGCGATGGTTGCGGCGGCGTCGATCGGGGTTTGGGTGAACTCGGCGACCGCGAACGCCTGCTCGGCCACCCAGCCGGGCAGCAACTCGGCAGGGAACGAGGGAAGGTGTCGGCCCTTGCCGAGGGGAATCAGCGGCGACCAGCCGCCCGGCACATCGACGTCATCGAGCATCGCCCGCCCAGCGGCCACCATATCGGCCGCGTCCGCTCCCGAGGCGGCGAGCTGGGCGAGCTGCGCGCCGAGGTCGGCGACCTTCCGCCGCTTTGCCAGGTCGGCGACGATGCCCGCGTAATGCCCGGCGTTGGCCACGGTGGGGACTTCGGCGATAAGGGTGTGTAGGTAGGGCACCCCGCCGACCTTGCCTATGTTCCCGGTCTCGGCCAGGTGCGCGGCCACGGTCAGCGTGTCGGTCGGCGTCCCAGCCGCATGCATGCCGCACATGGCCTCCCACAGCAGGCCGTGGGCCGGGCGGCCGAAGTCGCCCGGGGCCAAGGTGACGGCGAGGTCGGTCATCAGGTTCGGGGCGAGCAGGGCGGCACCGATGACGGCCTGCTCGGCGGCCAGGTCGTACCCGGCTTGAGTCACCAGTCAACTCCTCTCGGATCAAACGGCAGGGTCAGGCGGCAGGTCGGCCAATCGCGCGACGCTGGTCACGACCGGGAAGCCGTGCCAGCCCCGGAGCGACCAGGGCGAGGAGTTCGCGCATCAGGTTGAGGGCTGTCGAAAGCTGCCGACGGGCTACGTTTTCGTTGCTGTGCAACGGAATCCGGGCACGGATCTCGATGTACTCGACATCCCCGGCGCGAACGCGAGTGAGCCACGCCCGGCCGCCGATCTCGTCGGCGGTCAGGTCGGCCGACCGGTGCTCGGCCACCCCGCAGCGGTGATCGCGGGCGCACCAGGTCGTGTGCGGGGTCTCGGTGCGCTGGATGCGGGCCATTGTGCGGGTCTTCATCGGGTGCCCTTGTCGTGCAGTTCCCGCAGGCTGTTGATGATCCGGCGGCCGACCCGCAGGCGTCGTCCGTCGCCGCCGCATCGGCGGCACATCCCGAACGCGCGGCCGAACGGCGACCGGCGCTTGCCGGATCCCTTGCAGCGTCGGCAGGCTCCGAAGGGCCAGATCCAGCAGCCGACGCCGTAACAGAAGGTAACGATCACGAGAATGACGAAGAACAGGCCGGACAGACCGGCGGAAGGGGTTGCGGTCGCGGCGAGGGTGGCCACGGAAAGCCTCCAGGGGCAGATTTACGGGCTGAGCTGGGATGGGAGCGACCCGCGACCGGCCGATGTATGGCCTGACCAGGCCGGTCGCGGGTCGAGTCGCGTGAACGCGACCGGTCGCGGGTCGTCCGCGACCGTCAGGCAGCCTTCCGGCGGGTGATCGCCGCGTCGATGTCGTCGGACTTGGCACCCTTGAGCGCCTTGCCGTTGCGCTTCACATCTACGCTGCGTACACCGAACGCCCGGACCTGAGCCGAGATCGACTCGGCCGTCACGTCGGCGTACGCCTCCGGGAGCCGCTCGCCGAGCCGGGAGGCGATCTCCTCCCACTGCGCGCCGGTCTCGCCGCGCTCGATCACCGAGCGCACGTCGGCGAGCACGTCCCGGGCGACCCGGGCGACGTCCTCACCGGCCGCCATCCCGGACAGGGTTCCCGCGGCTTCCCGTAGTGCCCGCGCGGCGGTCAGGATCTTCTCGGCGTCGTCGGCGTCGGCGAGGTAGGTCCGCACCGTCGGGGTGGCGTCGGACGCGCCCCGCAGGATCCCCACGCCCTTGTAGGAGGGCAGCAGGGTCGAGCTGTCGTGTCCCTCGGAGTAGGCACCCGATCCCATCACCAGGTCGGACACCTGCCACGAGCCGGTCCGCAGGCTGAAGCGCACCTGGTGGTTGTCGCGGAAGGACACGAACTGCTGGGCGACCTGCCCCGAGCCGATCCCGGACGGGCGCTGGGTGGCGTCGACGAACCCGACTCCGGCGGCCGGGGCGACCTTGACCAGGTACACCAGCAGGGACGCGATCTCCTTGCTGATGTCGCCGAGGTCGAAGTACTCCTGGAACTCGTCCAGGAACACCAGTCGGACCGGCATCTTGTACTTCGGATCCCGGGCGATCTCCCGGGTCAGCTTGCCCTCCGGGCAGACGTCGACCGGCAGTTTCGAGAGCCGCTCGTACCGGTCCTGCACGTCGGCCTTGATCTCCCGGAGGGCTTCCAAGACGATCTCGGCGGGGTCGCCGTCGCGGGTCATCGCCAGACCGAACGCGCACCGGTCAGCGACCAGGGAGAACTTGCGCCAGTCCGGCTTGCCGCCCCCGTCGAGCACGGTGAGCTTCACGTACGGGTCCAGCGCCGCGTACAGCGCGAGCAGCCGGGCGGCGAAGGTCTTGCCCTGCCGGGGTTGGGCGCCGATCAGGATCGAGTTCCACAGCAGGTCAACGCTGACCTTGTTACCGCGCTCGTCCAGGCCGAACGGGGCAGGCTGCCACACGTCGGTGGCCTTGCACCGCAGCAACGGCGTTCGGCCGGCCCCCGCCGACAGCGGGTCCCGGTCGGCCACCCACAGGGTGTGCCGACGGTGCGAGCTGAAGTCCCGGCTGATGAACACCTGGGAGATCGCCACGTCCAGGCCCGAGGCGATCGCGCCGCGTGCCTTGACCGCCTCGTCGAACGTCTTGCCGTACGGCAGATCGATGCTGACCTGGGAACCGGTCCCGGAGGGGTCGCGGGCCATCGTCGAGCCGAAGCTGATCTGCTGGTGAGGCTTGTCCGGGTGGCCCAGACCGGCCGCGTAGTAGGCGCGGAGGATGATGTCCGGGTTCACCCTGCGGAATCGTCCGGCGACGGTGGCGGGGGTGATGATCGGCCGGTCGTCCGGGCGGCCGAAGTGCGCCAGGAACGCCACCACGGCGGTGACGACCAGGGCGCGTGCCCACCACGGGGCCGTCGCGTACAGGACCGGACCGCCGATCACCACGGTCAGCGCTTCGGCGGTCAGCACGAGGAACCGCCACATGCGGGTGGCCTTGACCTCCCGGTGCAGCTTGAGCCACATCGCGGGGTCGTTGGCGTCGGCGGTGCCCTGCCGAAGGGCGTATTGCTCGGTGACCCACCACCATTTGAGCTGCCGACCGGTCAGCCGGAACACCCCGACGGTGGCCCAGAACGCGGCGAGAATGGCGTACTTCGGCGAGCGCAGCGCGTGGAAGCCGCACCGGTAGCCGAACACCGCGAGGGTCTGCCGGACACTGTGCTTGATGTTCGGCCACGTCGACCAGCCGACCGGCACGATCGGCACCCGCCCGGCCGCCCCGGACTGCGGCGGGTCGACGGGCATGCCGCCAGGGGTCGGTGACTCGTCGAGGGTCACCTCAAAGTGGGTATCTCCCGCCACGCTCGTACGGCGAGTCCGGGCCTCGCCCAGGTCAACGACCTCAGCGACGTCGGCCTCAGCGGCGGTCCAATCGAAGTGCTCGTCAGGGGTTGGGTTCTGCGGGACCATCAGGTTCTCTCCTGTGGGTCGTCGAGGCTTGCGGAGGGACCGGCGGCACGGCGCTGCTTTGGTCGGTTGAGCCGTGCCGCCGGGCGAAGTCAGTGCGCAGCGGTCTCGGTGGGCTGGGCGTACAGGAAGCGGAAGAGCGCTCCGTGCAGGTCGATCAGGTCTCGGCCGTGCGTCGGCCGGGGGTAGCCGTGCCGCTCCAGCACGGTCACCACGTCCGCGAGCAGACCGAAGCTGAAACGCGGGTCGTCATCCGGTGCGGGCATCGGGTACAGGCGGTCGGTGTCCATCAGGCGGTTCCTTTCAGCGGTCGGATCAGGCAGCAACAAGAGCGGGAGTTTCGGCAGGTGCCGGGGCGGATGGTGGCGCGTCGGTGACGCGCAGCGCGGCCAGGTGACGCCGCACGGTCGACGGGGAAACCCCCGCCTTCTGAGCAATCGCGGCGGTCGACGCACCGGGCATCCGGGCGGCGACCTTGGCGACCTTGTCCGCCGACGCGGGACGCGGCGTGACGCGCTTCGGACGCTGCTTGGCAACCGCTGCGGCAACCGGCGTCGGCTCGGCCGGTGGGACGATCGGCTCCGGCTCGCTGACCGGCTCGACCGGCGGGGCTACCTCCGGGACGGCGACCGGCGGGGCGGTCACGGGGGCGGTGACCGGCGCGGCCGGGACGGTCAGGCGTCGGATCCGGCCGCCGATCTCGACCAGGGAGATCGACGCGATCACGATCAGGCCATCCACACTGAACGGGATCAGATACGGCGACGGGCCGGACTCGCCATAGCGCTGGGCCACGCCGACCATGTGCCAGTACGACACCCACGCCGCGATACCGGCGATCACGGCCGTTGCGACGAGCCGGGCGAACGACGACGCGCCCCGACTGACCGGGACTCGGGAGATCAGCTCGACCGCGAGCAGCAGCGACAGCGGCGACCATGCCGAGATCGCCTGGCTGATGGCGTTGTTCTCGGCGTGCAGGACGTTTCCGGCCAGCGACGCGGCGATTCCGAGGGTGAATACGGCTCGGATGGCCCATCCGAGCCGCTTGAGACGGTGGAGGTCGGGGTTCATCAGGCAACTGCCTTCCGGATGGCCGGGCGGGTAGCGGCTTCGACCTGGCGGGTGATGCGGGAGGTGGTTCGGCGCTGGCGGCGTCGGTTCAGCTCGGTCATGGCCAAGCGCTCCAGCGCGTAAATCTCGTCGACCAGGGCGTCAATGAGGTCGGGGTCGGCCAAGGCGTCGATGTCGGCCTGGATGGCCGGCCACTCGGCCTCGATCGCGGCCAGCTCGGCGGCCGAGGGCTCGCCGGTGAAGTGGTGAAGGGTGCTCACGGGATGTCCTCCAGACGTGGGGTCGGCACGGCAGTAGCCGTGCCGACCAGCAGAAACAAGGGGTTGGGAGATGCACGGTGACCTCAGCCGTGCGGCGGCGACCTTTTCTTGATCTGGGAGGTGCGGCCCGATTCAGTTGTCACGAGACAAGTCACGACCGGGCCTTCCCATGCGGGCGTGCCCCAATCCGACGTTCGCAAGTTTGCGGGTTTGCCCACAAACTTGCGTTGAGATCAACGTAGGGGACGTGTGTCGATCACGCAAGAGGTTTGCCCACAAACCCTCAAACTGCTGTACGGTGGAGGCATGAAGCCGCAGCCCACGGGCGTTGTCGCCCCGATCCAGCTCCGCATAGCCGACGACTTGCGCATGAAGATCGAGCGCGGCGACCTGGTGCCGGGCGATCCTCTGCCGACCTTGCAGGACATCTGCGCTGACTGGAACTGCTCGATGAACTCGGCACGCGCCGCGATCGTCCTGCTGAAGCAGCAGGGCTTGATCAGTGGCGGGCGCGGCAAGGCTCCCACGGTCCGCAAGCCAGTGCCGCGCGTGTGCCGCTCCTCGGACCGTCACCAGGCGGAGAAGGACCTGGTACGCGAGCCGGAGTCGGTTCGTGCCGCAACTGGCCTAGCCGAGATGGACATGAGCACAGCTATCGACGAAGTCACGTTCAACACCGAATACGACGTCGTCGTGCCGCCGCCCGCCTTGGCGCATGACTTTGGAATCACGCGAGATGCCGAGGTCTTGCAGCGGATCTACGAGATGCGCGACCGGAAAGACGGTCGGCTCCTGTCGTGGAGCGTTTCCTACCTGCCGATGTCCATCATTTCGGCGAACAAGGAACTTCTCGATCCGGCGAATGAGCCGTGGCCGGGCGGAACGATGCACCAGTTGTACACGGTCGGCGTGGAGATTATCCGAGTGACTGATCTGGTCTCATCGTCAATGCCAACTACCGCCACTGCCCACGAATGGCGGCTGGATGACGGCGTTCCGATGATTCAAGTTCGTCGTATCTCGTACGACACTGACGATCGCGTCGTTGAGATCACCGACGCCGACTTCCCAGCCGACCGCACCGAACTAAGCTTCACGACTCCACTAAAGAAGTGGTAACCGCCTCCACCAATTCCACCTCCATTGCAGACAGAAAGAGGCCAACGTGCCAACATTGTCGATACTCACAGCCGCATATGCCCCGAGTGCCGGATTCCTGCCCGAGACGATAGCCAGCGTGGCGAGTCTGGAGATGCCGCCTGGCTGGGACGTTGAGTGGATCGTCCAGGAAGACGGAGACACGCCAGTGCTCGGCCGGCACTTCACCGACCTACCCGGCGTGCGGTACGCGGCCAACAGGACGCGGTTAGGCATTGGCGGCACGCGCAACCTCGCCTTGGAAAGGGCCTCGGGAAGCCTTTTGCGGGTGCTCGATGTTGACGACCTACTATTACCCGGTGCGGCTGCTGACCTGATTCCCTACTTCACAGACAACCGGATTCATTGGGCGGTGGGCCAAGCCGATGACCTAATGACCGACGGTCGGCGTATCTCATGGGATCCGTTGATTCCGACCGGGCTCGTTAAGGCGGGGGCCGTAAACGACTACGCGATAGAGAACGGCGGAAACTGGCCTATCCACTGCGCCGGGTTGACGGCGCGAACCGAAACGGTACGTGCCCTAGGAGGCTGGGCGGCCTCGATCACCGACGAAGACCTTATCCTTTTCGCAGCACTGTCGGAGGTGTCCGACGGCTACAACCATCCGGCGATCAGCTGGCTATATCGACAGCACTCCGGTCAGGCGACCCGCACAGACGAATGGCGCAGCAAGAGCGAATCAGGCCGCCGGATGGCACTCCAGAGGGCACACGCTGCACGAAGGCTGAAGCTCGCAATCGACCACAACTCGGCACCTGAACCTGGAGAGGCCGTCCGCGAGTTCCGGGTAGATCGAGCGCTCAAAGATCGAGAAATGAACGAGTATCTCTGACCCGTGGAACCGGCGAAGCAGGGTGCTCTTATTGAAGATAGGGCATCTTATCGTCTACGTAGGCAGCTATCTGCCGCCGCATGCTGGGATGAACGTCCAGCGTTCCCAACGCGTCTAAACTGAACCATCTAACATCGCTGGCTTCGTCGTTCGAGGTGGGTTCCCCACGGACAGGCCGGGCGAGATACGTTATCTCGAACTCCTGCCGAATCTCGCCATCGGTATACGCGACGATGTGGTTCGGCTCGGAGAAGATGCCGACAAGTGACAAGATTTCCACCCGGATTCCGGTCTCTTCCTCGGTTTCCCTGATGGCGCACTCGGTAGGGGTTTCGCCCAACTCCATCTTTCCCATCGGCAGAGCCCATTGCCCTGTGTCTCGTCGCTTCTGCATCAGGATCCGGCCGGTATCGTCGACGACAAGCGCCCCGCAGGCGGGTACTAAAGTGTTAGCGGTAGGCGCAGCTTCTTGAAACCAGTACTCGACGCGTCCCATAACTCAGACCTCAGCCCCTATCCACGGGAGGGCGGAATTCCACGTGCTCTCGAAGCTCTGCATGTAGTGGTCGAATATCGTCCCGCCATCTGTGCGGCGGAAATGATAGGTCGGATTCAGGCTGGCTGGCGCTCCGTACGCGTGAGTATTCGCCAACAGATCGTCATCGTATCGGAACATGCTTGTGTACAGAGTGGCGTCGTGTAGCCGGATCTCACAGCCTTCAACGTCGATTAGCGGCAGATAGTAGGTAAGGCTGGCCCGAATCTTTGCTGCTAGCGTGCCCCCCAAGCGCTCTTCGCGATCCCGAATAGCCACAGCCTCCGACTTTGGATTGCCGAAGCAAAGGCGAATACGGACATTGTGAGATGCCCGCTCAGTAAGCATCGCAGCGACCCGCGGTTGGGTCTGTGCAAAGAAAGTGCCGCTGTGAATCAAGACATCGATAGCCTGTTGCGAGTTCGTCAACAATCCGAGCCAGGTTTCACGCGGAACGCTGGCCCGATCTGGATACAGCTCGACCAGTTCAGCCTGAGACGCACCGGCGCGCCGCGACGGCGAACGGGTGAGAACGCGCGGCCACAAGAACGTTTCGTCAGCGTCGAGCAGCCTCGCAGCGATCCACCGATGCTTCCGATGCGGAACGCGGTCGAGGCTGATCCAACGTTCAACGCTCTTGGCGTCGACGCCACATTCAACGGCTAGTTGATCGGTAGAGACGCCCCGGCGGAGCATCGTCGTTCGTAACCGCTCGTTCACACCAACCATTTGACAGGGATGCGCGGGGACGTTTCAAGTCCGTCCGGTGACGTTCTGCGGGCTCCGAAAGGTCCCTCACACGGCCCGCAGAGTGAGGGAGACGTCCCGGGCGACGTGTTGGAGTGAGGACTAGATAGGAAGCCATGAAACCTGGGAGCGACCGGAGGCACTGATGCAAGACGTGGCAATCGGTATCGACGCCAGGTTGGCCGGAAGCCACCAGGGGGCTACGAGCGTGCGGGATCCGCTTGACGAATCCGTTCCGAATGCGGCTCGACGGTATGACCACTGGCTGGGCGGGAAAGACAACTTCGCCGCTGACCGTACTTCCGGCGAAGAGGTCAGGAAGCGCTGGCCGGGCATCGTCACGGCGGTCCGGGAAAATCGGCTGTTCCTCGGGCGTGCGGTCCGCTACGCCGCGAAAGAGCGGGGCATCCGGCAGTTCCTGGACATCGGGACCGGCATGCCCGCCGTCGAGAACACCCACGAGGTAGCCCAGCAGATCGCACCCGAAGCCCGGGTCGTCTACGTCGACAACGATCCCCTTGTGCTGGTCCACGCTCGGGCTCTGCTCACCAGCCGGCCAGAAGGCCAAACGGCGTACGTGGAAGCCGATCTACGCGACCCGGACCGGATCCTTGAACACGCGAGGCAGACCCTCGACCTCGGCCGACCGGTGGCGTTGATGCTGCTCGCCGTACTGCACTTCCTCCCCGACCTGGACCAGGCCTACAAGGTCGTGCGCCGTCTGACGGCCGAGTTGGCGCCGGGGAGCCTGCTCGTGCTCTCACACGGCAGCTACGACCTCATCCCGCCTGACATCGCCTGGCGGCTCACTCATGAGACCTATCCCGGCCGCGACGACTTCTTCCCGCGTACCGGAGATGAGGTCTCCCGGTTTTTCGAGGGCTGGGAGTTGCTCGACCTGGACGACACCGGCAGCGACGGCGGAACACGGCTCCCGGGCATCATCAGCGACTGGGGTCCAGGGCTACGCACGTCCAACGAAGTGATTCCCGGACCGCGCGAGGTGTCGATGTGGGGCGGGGTCGCCCGCAAGCCGAGCTAGCCGTTTCACCCGAGGGAGCACTGATCGAGATGGCCGAGCGACGCCACTACCCAGAAGCAGCGATCATCCACGTCCCGCACTGCGTCGAAGGGCAAGAGCTACCCGCGCTCCCCATCGGGTCCGTAGCCGAGTCGCTGCCCAATTACCGGCTGCACTTCTGCTTCCCCCTGGAGTGGGTGGACAAGCCGATTGCGGAGATCGCAAGGATCGGCATCGTCCCGATGGTCACGTGGGAGACGCCGGACTACGGACCACACACCTACGTCCCGGACCGATCCGGCAGGTGGCCGCTCCCGCCAGACGCCATCGACTTCCCGTGCAGGGTCTGCCGAGGCACGCACGGCGCGGAGCTGGAGAAGCTGCTCGGCGCGTCAACCCGGCAGCGGTCACGGTGAGCTGGGCCTACTTCGAGGTGCAGGCGTCCAACCGGACGTAGCCGCCGCACCAGGTCGGCGCGTCGACGGCCACGACCTGCCACCCGTTGTCTTCACGGGTCTGGAACCGCCACGTACGCGCCTGACTGCGATAGCCCCCTCCGCCACCTTGAGTGCCCCACCAGGTCGCGGAGACGTCCGTGGTCACCTCGGCGCGGCCGTTGACGACCGGGGCGACGGTCAGCGCCCCGTATTCGAGCTTGGACGGCGGCGGCGTCGTGCCATCCATCGCCTTGCGATAGGCGCGCCACCCTGCCAACAGCGTGTCCTGATGGTCGTTGTCCAGAACCGGCAAGAGGCCCTGGTCGTTGTTGTAGCCGAGGGCCGACAGGTACTCATCGGCCGCCGCGTCCGGCGACGGCGCGCCCTTGCTCGCCTCGATCGTCTCCCGCAGGACCCACGCGACCGGAACGCCCACCACTCCGCCCCCGCAGCACAGCAGGAACGTCGGTAGAAGCACGAACGTCGCGTACCGGCGACCGACCGACCAGTGAGCAAATCGGGCGGCTCTACGGCGCTCCCAGCGCTCATACCGGGCCTTGATCCTCGCCAAGCCTCGCGGCTCCTGCGCGCCCGTAGTGATCATTCGAGCACGGTAGGCACCATGGTCAACTTTGTCGATGCGGTTCTCGGAACCGTCTCAGTTTCCGTCTCGTTCGTCTCAGTCCGGCAGCGTTGCTGATCATCCTTGGGGCCGCAGACGGGCAGGTCGCGGATGGTACCGGGTGATCACGAACGTGGGCCCGCAGACTTGGAAAGCGTGTTGGGTTAACACCCTCACGAGTTCGAATCTCGTATCCTCCGCCAGCCGATCGATCAGGGCCGGACCCCCACGCGGGTCCGGCCCTGACGTTTCAGAGCTGCGGCGATCGCGTCGTCCACCTCGGGGAAGATCGCGAAGTACTTGCTCAGCCCCACCGTCTCCAGCAGGCGCTGCAGGAACGGGTTGGCACCGGCGAAACTCAGCCAGCCGCCGCGCGCGGTGATCACCTGCTTGCTCGTGATGAAGGCGCTCAGCCCGACCGAGTCGCAGAACTTGAGGTCGGTGAGGTCGACGACGATCCGCGGGACCGGGCGTTCCAGCAGATCGGCCAGGGTCGCTCGGAGGGCGCCGGCGGTGTCGGCGTCGAGCTCACCCTTGAGATGCAGCACCGCGATGTCGCAGCGGTGGTCGGTGACTGTGGCCTGCATGGGGTGAAACGTTAAATCCGGACCGTTGCTTGCCGCCGGACAAGCGGTCCGATTTGCCAGCCTTACGCGTACGGGCCGGACCCCCGAGGGGATCCGGCCCGTAGAAAAATCGGCTGGCCGATGAGGTCAAGCAGGCGGCGCAGCCGGCCCAAGGCGCTCTAGATCTCGCGCCACTGCCAGCGTGGCCCGCGCCACGCGTCCGCCAGGATCATCGCGGAAGCGCGTCCTGGACAGTTCTGCACCTTTGACTTGCCTTCCGGGCCGCCCATCTGAGCTTCGACTTCCCAGACGCTGCCATCGGTGCGTACGAAGACGTCGCGGCGCGCAAGCCGGACGTCACCATTCCACCAGTGATGCTCAACTCTCACATGTCAAATCTAGGACAGTTCCCGGACATTGGCCTAGGGCAATCTTGCGAAAAGTTCTCACCAGCCGGTTGGAGCGCATTGTCTGATCCGGTGGTTTTTGCCTGCGTGACTTGCGCGACAGCGACGGTATTAGGTCCGTCCCCCATCCGTGACTGCGGGTAATCGGCCCAGCTAGCCAGTTGGCCCATCGGACGGCGAAACGGGATCGTTACGTGCAGGACATCTGATCATGGAGAACACCCGAACGGCGGAGGCCCGGAGCGACGTACGGACGACCGCTCTTTCCGCACGGAGCGTAACTCTTGCCAGTAACTGAAAGCACGGACAAAGCGACCGCTCAGTGGCCACTAAAAAGGCCCGGCGACTCCGTCTGGAGCCGCCGGGCTTGATGGCGGTGGTGAAGGGATTTGAACCCTTGGAGGGCTTGCACCCTCACACGCTTTCGAGGCGTGCTCCTTAGGCCGCTCGGACACACCACCGCGAAGAAGGTTACCGGACGCTCGACCGGCCCCGCCGCCGGGTCACCCATTGCCCCGCCGTACCGCCCTGACCTGGCAGGATCGACGGCATGACCAAGCGAGCAGAGGAGCACGAAGCATGAGCGTGCACATCGGCGGGCAGCCGGGCGACATCGCCGAGCGGGTTCTGCTCCCCGGCGACCCGATGCGGGCGAAATGGATCGCCGAGACCTTCCTGCAGGACGCGAAGTGCTACACCCAGGTCCGCGGCATGCTCGGCTTCACCGGCACCTACCAGGGCGTCCGCGTGTCGGTGCAGGGCTCCGGCATGGGCATGCCGTCGGCGTCGATCTACACCCACGAGCTGATCAACGAGTACGGCGTACGGTCGGTGATCCGGATCGGATCGTGCGGCGCGCTGGCGATGGACCTGCGACTCGGCGACGTGATCGCGGCGATCGGCTCGGCGACCGACTCCAACATGAACCGGACCCGCTTCGACGGCCTGGTCGACTACGCCCCGGTCGCCGATTTCGGCCTGCTGCGTACCGCGGTCGAGGTGGCCGAGCGGCGCGGCACGGCGATGCGGGTGGGCCCGATCCTGGCCGCCGACGCGTTCTACACCGATCGGCCCGATCTCTACGACGCGCTGGCCGACTACGGCGTCCTCGCGGTCGAGATGGAGTCCGCGGCCATCTACACGATCGCGGCGCGTTACGGCGCCAAGGCGCTGACCATCCTCACCGTGAGCGATCACATCAAGACCGGCGAGAAGATGGACTCGGCCCAGCGGGAGCAGGGCTTCGGCGACATGGTGCGGATCGGGCTCGAGACCGCAATCTCCGGCGCGTCCTGAGCAGGCTGCCGCGGCGTCACTCTCCGCGACGCCGCGGCCGCCTTGGCCGTACGAGTGACTTCTGCGCCAACCGCAACGGCGACACCGACCGAGGTACTCCCCCGTCCGACCACCCCGCCACCGCCCTTGACCGGACTGAAGACTGGTCTACCGGAAGAAGTCCCGCACGAGCGCCGAGCACTCCGCCTCGAGCACCCCGGAGTAGACCGCCGGCCGATGATTGAGCCGGCGGTCGCGCACCACGTCCCAGAGCGACCCGACCGCGCCGGTCTTGGGCTCCCACGCCCCGAAGACGAGCGTCGACACTCGGGCCAGCACGAGCGCCCCGGCGCACATCGTGCAGGGCTCCAGCGTGACCACCAGCGTGCAGCCCTCGAGCCGCCAGCTCCCGGCGATGACCGCGGCCCGGCGCAGCGCCAGGATCTCGGCGTGCCCGGTCGGATCCCCGGTCGCCTCCCGCTCGTTGCCGGCGGCGGCCAGCTCGACCCCGTCCGGGCCGTAGACGACCGCCCCCACGGGCACGTCCTCCGGATACGCCGAGGCGACCTCGATCGCCCGCCGCATCCAGACTTCGTGTTGTGGAACGGGAGCGAGGCTCACGCTGAGCCGGCCGGGCGTGGACTCGTGGCCCTCGCGACGGAGTCACGCGCGGCGGCCCACTCGCGGTCGGTGCGCTCGCCCACGCTGAGCCGGCCCGGGCGTGGACTCGTGACCCTCGCGACGGAGTCACGCGCGGCGGCCCACTCGCGGTCGGTGCGCTCGCCCACGCTGAGCCGGCCCGGGCGTGGACTCGTGGCCCTCGCGACGGAGTCACGCGCGGCGGCCCACTCGCGGTCGGTGCGCTCGCTCACGCCTCGCGCAGCTCTTCCACCTCGTCGCCGCAGCCGATCCGCTGGCAGATCTCGGCGGTCACGTCGGAGGGCAGCATGCCCTCCTGGCCGCAGAGGGCCAGCAGCCGGTGCGCGCTGATCCCGAGGTCGGCCAGCAACTCCGCGTCGCCGACCGGGTCGGCGTCCGGATCCGTCGACGGCCGGTCGCCGTCCTCGTCGTCGCCCGAGCCGGCGGTCAGCTCGTCGATCTCGAGCGCCGGCGCCTCGATCTCACCGAGCAGCACCTGCCCGATCCGCGACTCCTCGACGAACGCCGAGTCGGAACCGAACACCCGCAGGTCCTCGCCCTCGTCCAGGCGCAGGACCGCCAAATACTGATCGTCGCTCTCGACGAAGAGCAGCGCCAAATCGGCGTCCGGCTCGACGTCGCGAAGCGCGTCCACCACCTCGTCGATGTCGGCGAGGCCGGTCAGGTCCAGCTCGGACGCCGTCCACCCGTTCTTGCCCCGTGCGGCGGCGGCAGCGAAAGTCGACAAGATCTCCCCCAACGCGACTTTTGTCTTCAGCGAGTGACGGTAGCCGGAAGAACGGCGGGCGCGGCGCGCCACGCCCCCAAATGGGTAGGAAGTCAGTTCGCCAGGCGACGGCGAACGGCGATGAGCTCCCGGAGACGCGCCCCGCGCAGCCGTTGCGGCTGGGCGGCCTCGCGGGCCTTCGCATCGGCGAGTGCCGCTAGCAATTCCAAACGGCGACGGCGACGATCGGGGTCGAGCCGTGGCGTTGAGGAGGCCATGCAGCCGAGATTGCCTACCGCCGCGTCACACGTCAAGTCCCCGTGCGGACCGCGACGAGGACGGCACATCCGGTCGCCGCAAAACCCGAGTGATTCACCACAAAGGCCAGTTGTACGTGTCGATCCAGCGGGCCCCGACGAAGGCCACCGCGATCGACAGCCCGAGCCCACTGGCCAGGGCGATCCCGACCGCGACCCCCCGGTCGCCGAGCACGGTCAGCACGATCGTCATCGCCCACGCGGTGATTGATGCCACGATCGTCCACCACGCGTACGAGGCGAGGTCGTGGGCGAGGCCGCCGAAGAGCGCGAGCCACAGCAGCGTCGCCCCGAACCCGGACAGCACGGGCGCCGCGAGGATCGGGTGCGGTTCCCGGTAGATCGGGTGGGAGTGGCCCGGAAAGAGCCCCGACGGCGGCCGGCCGTGCCCGCCGAGCCCATAGGACGGCGAACCGGGCACCGGCGCGCCCGACGACTGCCCGAACGGCGCGGGGCCGCCCGACGACTGCCCGAACGACGCGGGCCCGCCGGGCTGCTGCGCCGCGAGCGACGACTGCCCGAACGCCATCGGCGCGCCAGATGGCTGCCCGAACGGCGTCGGCGCGACCGAGGACTGACCGAACGGCGAAGGCGCGACTGAGGAGTGACCGAACTGAGGGGGAGCGGCGAAAGGGCCGGGCGGCGCAGGCACGGCGAAAGGGCCGGACGGCGCGGGCACGGCGGGATGGCCGGGCGGGGCCGGAACGGCGGGTTGGCCGGGCGGCCCGGGCACTGCGGTCGGCGGTGTCGCCGGCCAGGACGGCTGCCTGTCGGTCACTGCCCCTCCTCCGCGTGCCACGACTGCTCCCCGCAAGCCTAGCGAGCGCTTCCCGGAACGAGCGGCCGAGCGGGCGGACATACGCGCGGGGCCGCACCCTCGCCCAAGGGATGCGGCCCCGCACTGCCGGGAGAAAAGCCTGTCGCCGTGGATCTCGGAAGAAAGTCCACTTTCCGCCGGAAGATCACATATGAACCATAAGCCGCGGTAGATCACCTCAGCCAGGCGCAAAACGGGCAGAAAGCGCAGGTGAGACGGGGGATGCCCGACCTGTCCGAACGGCTGATCTTGGCAAGTGTGGGAGAGTTCCGGGGTGGACGTGGCGGTCATCGGTCTCGGGCTCATCGGCGGGTCCCTGCTGCAAGCGCTCGCCGCGGCCGGGCACCGGGCGATCGGCTACGACGCCGATCCGGCGACCTGTGAGCTGGCCCGCGCCGAGGGCTGGACGGTGGCCGGGTCGGTCGCCGAGGCGATCGCCGGTGCCGAGGTCGCGGCCCTCGCCGTACCGCTGCCGGTCCTGCCCGAAGTCCTCGCCGAGCTGACGGCGTACGACGGCCTGGTCACCGACGTCACCTCGGTCAAAGGCCCGGTGCGCGAGTTGGCCGCCAAGCACGGCCCGCGGCGCTTCGTCGGCGGGCACCCGATGGCCGGCAAGGAGACCTCCGGCTTCGCGGCGGCCGAGCCGGGGCTGTTCGACGGCTGCGCCTGGGTGCTCTGCCTGGAGCCGGGCGAGACCGACCTCGCCGATTGGCTGACCCTGGCCGCCCTGTTCACCGCGATGGGCGCCCGCGTCGTCCCGGTCACCGCGGCCGAGCACGACCGGGCGGTCGCCCAGATCAGTCACGTGCCGCACCTGTTCGCCAGCGCGCTGGCCCGCCAGCTCGAGGGCAACCCGCTGGCCGGCACTCTCGGGGCCGGCTCGTTCCGGGACGGCACCCGGGTCGCCGCCACCCGCGCCGAGCTGATCGTGGCGATGTGCGGCGGCAACGCGACCGCCGTCCGCGAGGTGCTGCGCGGCCTGCTCGACGGCCTGGAGCGGATGGACGCGGCGCTCGCCACCGACCCGGTCCGCTTCCTCACCCCGTTGGTCGCGGCCGGCTCGGAGCTGCGCCGCCACTGGCCGGCCCGCGGCGGCACCCCGGCCGAGCTGCCGGCCGACGCCGACGGGCTGCTCGATCTGGGTCGCGGCGGCGGCTGGGTCATCGCGGTCGCCGAAAGTCGTGTCAGCGTCACGACAATCCGGCCGGAAACTGACCGCAATGATTCTTAGGGTCATGGGTGACGGAGAAAGCACCCGGACTTAGGAGACATACCATGCCCGGTCAGGTCGGCCCGGTGAACAACGAGCAGGAGGGCCTGCTCGCCTACCTCGCCCAGATGCGGTACGTGGTCCGGTTGACCGCCTACGGCCTCACCGAGGAACAGCTGCGCGCCACTCCCACGGCCAGCGCGCTCAGCGTCGGCGGCATCATCAAGCACTGCGCCTCGACCGAGGAGAACTGGCTCGCCACCATCCGTCGCGAACCACCGTCGATGGACTACGAGAGGTACGCGGCGAATTTCAAGCTGGCCGACGGCGAGACGATCGAGGAGGTCTTCGCCCGCTACGACCGGGTCGCCGGGGAGCTGGAGAAGACGGTCAACGAGATCGGCGACCTCGACTACCGGATCGACATCGACCACCACGCGCCGTGGGACCGCAAGGACCTGACCCACTGGACCGTACGGTGGATCCTCCTGCACCTGATCGAGGAAGTCGCCCGGCACACCGGCCACGCCGACATCATTCGCGAGTCGGTGGACGGCGGCACGGCCATCGGGTTGATGGCCGCGGCCGAGGGCTGGCCGGCGACCTCCTGGCTCAAGCCCTGGAAGAAGGAGAGCTAGACGCGGAGCGAAGCGGAGCCATCAGACTCTGTCTCCCCGGTCCAGCCGGATCACCCGCTGGTCGGTGACGATCGCGGTGACCAGGTCGCGCGGTGTCACGTCGAAGGCCGGGTTCACCGCGTCGGACCAGGGAGTGACCTCGGCGGCGCCGCGGTCCTCGATCGGGACCGCGTCGCCGCCCGGGGTGCTCACGTCCACAGTCGACTCCGGGGCGACCACCACGAATGGCAGGCCGGCTCGGCGCGCGCCGAGGGCGTGCGCGTACGTGCCGATCTTGTTGATCACGTCGCCGTTCGCGCAGATCCGGTCGGCGCCGAGGATCACGCCATCCACCTCGCCGCGGGCCATCAGGAACGGGCCGGCCGAGTCGACCGCCACCCGGTGCGGCACGCCCCACTGGGACAGCTCCCAGGCGGTCAGCCGGGCGCCCTGCAACAGCGGCCGGGTCTCGCTGGCGATCACCCCGGTCAGCGCGCCCCGGCGGTGCAGCTCGTAGACCACGCCCAGCGCGGTGCCGAGGGTGACCGTGGCCAGCCCGCCGGTGTTGCAGTGGGTGAGCAGCCGGAGCCGCGGGCCGCACAGGTCGATCATCAGGTCGGCGCCGAGCGACGCCATCGCCTGCGAGGCCGCCACCTCCTCGTCGCGGATCGCACAGGCCTCGGCCAGCACGGCCTCCGGCCCGCGGGACAGCAGCCCGGCCGCCCGGTGGACGCCGCGGGCCAGGTTGACCGCGGTCGGCCGGGCGTGCTCCAGCCGGTGCACCGCGGCGGCCAGCGCCCGCGGATCGTCGCCGTGCACCCGCGCGGCCAGCGCCACGCCGAACGCGCCCGCCACCCCGAGGGCCGGGGCACCGCGCACCGCCAGCGACTGGATCGCGGCGACCAGCTCGGGCACCGTGTGCAGCCGCAGGACACGTACCTCCTTGGGGAGCACCGTCTGATCGATGATCTCGACGGCCCCGTCCACCCAGTCGATCGTCCGCACAGGCCGAGCGTAATCGTCTTAGGCTTGCGCAATGCCAACTCGTGATCCGGTCGACGATCTGCGGCGCATCGCCTTCTACCTGGAGCGGGCCAACGAGGCGACCTACCGGGTGCGTGCGTTCCGCTCGGCCGCCGCCGCGATCGCCAAGCTGCCGGCCGATGAGCTGGCCGAGCGCGCCGCCGCCGGCACGCTGGCCGAGCTGCCCGGGGTCGGCGAGGTCACCGCCCGCTGCATCGCCGAGTCGCTGGCCGGCGAGGAGCCGGTCTACCTGCGCCGGGTGCGTTCGACCGAGGGCACCGACCTGCCGGTCGCCGCGGCCGCGCTGCGGGCGGCGCTGCGCGGCGACTGCCACTCCCATTCGGACTGGTCGGACGGCGGCTCGCCGATCGAGGAGATGGCCCTCGCCGCGGTCGAGCTGGGCCACGAGTACCTGGTGCTCACCGACCACTCGCCCCGGCTGACCGTCGCCAACGGGCTGTCCCCGGCCCGCCTGCGCCGGCAGCTCGACCGGGTCGCCGCGCTCAACGACGCGCTGCCGGAGGGCTTCCAGGTGCTCACCGGGATAGAGGTGGACATCCTCGAGGACGGCGCGCTCGACCAGGAGGACGAGCTGCTGGCCCGGCTCGACGTGGTGGTCGGCTCGGTGCACAGCAAGCTGCGTGACGAATCGCCGCGGATGACCCGGCGGATGCTGGCCGCGATCGCCAACCCGCACCTGGACATCCTCGGCCACATGACCGGCCGCAAGGTCGCCGCGGCCGGCGAGGGCGACAAGGGGCACCGGGCCGGGCGTACCCGCCCGCCGAGCACGTTCGACCTGGAGAAGGTGATCGAGGCGTGTCTCGAGCACGGCAAGGCCATCGAGATCAACTCGCGGCCGGACCGGCTCGACCCGCCCAAGCGGATGCTGACCGTGGCGGTCGAGGCCGGGTGCCTGTTCAGCATCGACACCGATGCGCACGCGCCCGGCCAGCTCGACTGGCTGCGCAACGGCTGCGAACGCGCCGCGCTCTGCGGGGTGCCGGCCGAGCGCGTGGTAAACACCTGGCCGATCGAGCGGCTACGGGAGTGGACCGCCGGACACAAGTGATACAGGGCGGCGTACGGCCCGGGTCGTCCCGTAGGGTCGCGACGTGGGACGAATTGACGACCTCGCCGACCGCTATGTCGCCGAGTGGGCCGAGCTGAGCCCCCTCGGCGCCACCCATGTCGGCATTGCCGGCCACGACGACAAGATTGACGACCTTTCCCCGGCCGGCTATACCGCCCAGGCCGAGCTGGCCCGCCGCACGCTCAACGAGCTCGACATCACCGAGCCCGAGCACGAGACCGAGCAGGTGGCCAAGGACGCGATGATGGAGCGGCTCGGGCTGGAGCTGGCGACGTATGACGCCGGCTACGCCAAGAGCGCGGTCAGCGTGATCTCCAGTGCCCTGCACGGGCTGCGCGGGGTCTTCGACATCATGCCCACCGAGGGCGAGCAGGCGGTCGCCAACATCGCGGCCCGGCTCAACGGCTTCGCCCCGGCGCTGGAGCAGTACAAGACGACCCTGCGGGACGAGGCCGCGGCCGGCCGGGTCAGCGCCCGCGCCCAGCTGCTGGCCGTCGCCGAGCAGTGCGACGCGTGGAGCGACCCGGGCCGCGACGACTTCTTCCACGGGCTGACCCGCCGGCTCTCGGCGAGCGGTGCGCTGGCCGGCGAGCTCGACCGCGGGGCCACCGCGGCCACCGCCGCCACCGCCGACTTCGCCGCGTTCCTGCGCGACGAGATGGCCCCGGTCGGCCGGGCGAAGGAGGCAGTCGGCGAGGAGAGGTATTCGCTGGCCTCCCAGTACTTCCTCGGCGCCAAGGTCGACCTGCACGATACGTATCTCTGGGGCTTCGCCGAGCTGCACCGGCTCGAGCGCGAGATGGCCGTCGTCTCCGCGGCGATCGCCGGCTCGGGCGCCACGGTCGACCAGGCGGTGGCGACCCTCGACACCGACCCGGCCAAGCGCATTCCGGGCAAGGAGGCCTTCCGCGACTGGATGCAGCAACTGGCCGACAAGGCGATCAGCGAGCTCGACGGGACGCATTTCGACATCGAGCCGCCGGCCCGCAAGATCGAATGCTGCCTCACCCCGACCAGCGACGGCGGTATCTACTACACCGGCCCGAGCGAGGACTTCTCCCGGCCCGGCCGGATGTGGTGGGCGGTGCCCGAGGGCATCACCGAGTTCTCCACCTGGCGCGAGGTCACGACGGTGTACCACGAGGGCGCGCCCGGCCATCACCTCCAGATCAGCCAGACCATGCTGCGCGCCGACCTGCTCAACCGCTGGCGCCGCCTGCTCTGCTGGTGCTCGGGCCACGGCGAGGGCTGGGCCCTGTACGCCGAGCGCCTGATGGACGAGCTGGGCTACCTGGAGGACCCGGGCGACCGGCTCGGCATGCTCGACGGCCAGGCGCTGCGCGCGGCCCGGGTGATCGTCGATATCGGCATGCACCTGGAGTACGAGATTCCCCGGGACAACCCGTTCGGCTTCCACCCGGGC
The DNA here is from genome assembly GCF_000721705.1 of Actinoplanes subtropicus. Classification (GTDB taxonomy): domain Bacteria; phylum Actinomycetota; class Actinomycetes; order Mycobacteriales; family Micromonosporaceae; genus Actinoplanes; species Actinoplanes subtropicus. The sequence continues at coordinate 100,971 of NZ_JOJL01000016.1, read as the reverse complement.
GAGCGCTGGACCCCGCAGCTGGGCTGGGAGTTCCTCCGGGCGCACACCCGGGTGGCCGACGAGGTGCTGCGCTTCGAGTGGAAGCGGTACCTCGGCTGGCCGGGGCAGGCCCCGTCGTACAAGGTGGGCGAGCGGATCTGGATGCAGGCCCGAGAAGAGACGAAACAGCGCAAGGGCGCCGATTTCGACCTCAAGGCGTTCCACCGTGACGCATTGAACTTGGGCTCGCTCGGCCTTGATCCGTTGCGTAAGGCACTCGCCCGCCTGTGACCTTTTTCGGCTTTTCCCCGGTGTGTGCCGGGGAAAAGCCCGTTTTGCACTGCGGCCGACATTACTAAGCGCAATTCTCATTCCGCTGCGCAATCAGACGACTACGCTGCGTCAATTAGACGCCGAGTCATAATCGTTATCTATTGCGAATCTTGTAGCTTTTCGTTAGACGGCCTTCCGGTTACCATCCTCGCGGTAGCCAACCGGCTCCGGAACCGGTGTGCGCTGCGGCTGAGCCCAACCTGACGGGGTCGAGACGCGCACCGACAACGACCGTCGGACGGGCCTGGCATCCCCCGATCAGCCGAGAGAAATCTGGCCCTTGGCGAGGGCGTTTCTGAGGATTTCTCGGAGTAGATTGGCCCGGATCCGTGCGCCCAACTGGCTACGGACAGTAGCCGGTCACCATCGGCTCATCGCGTGTTGCATGGCGGAGGACGAAAGCAATGAACAGCCGGCGAACCCGTTTACGCTCCGCGCTCGCGGTGATTTTGACGGTTTTGGTGCTGGTACCCAGTGCGGTCCTGTTCGGCCGGGTTTGGCAGGAGAACTCACGCCAGACCACGCAGACCGACCTGGAGAAGAAGGGCATCGAGTACATCGCCGCCCTGACCCCGCTGATCAGCGCCCTGACCGAGTCGCAGACCTCGGCGATCCAGGGCGTGACCGCGCCGCCCGACTCACTCAACGCGGCCGTCGCCAAGGTCGCGGCCGCCGACGCCAAGCTCGGCGACGATCTGAAGACCAAGGAGCGCTGGGCCGATCTCACCACCAAGATCGCCAAGCTGCCCAAGGCTTCCGGCGGTCCGCTGGCCGTCCTGCAGGCACACATCGAGGTGTCCGACCTCGCGCTCGCGCTGTACGGCGCTGTCCGCCGCAACTCGCAGCTGAGCCGCGACCCGGCCAGTGACATGAACAACCTGCAGCAGGCGGTGGCGATCGACATGCCGAAGACCGTCACGCTGGTGAGCCGGGCGGGCGACTTCGCGAACATCGCGCAGACCGCGACCGCCGCCACCCGCGGCACGATCGCGGTGCAGTTCGGCGCGGAACTAGCCGCCGCACAGGACGCGGTGAACGCCCTCACCGATGACCTGCAGGCCGCCGTGGACGACACCACCAGCCCGACGCTGAGCGGGTCGCTGGTCACCACGCTCGACTCGTTCCGCCGCGGCTTCGAGTCGATGACCCGCGGCGCCAACCAGGGCAGCACCCCGAACGTCGCCACCATGTCCACCGCCGAGACCGCTCTGCAGAGCGCGCTGGGCCAGTTGGCCACCGTCACCCTCCGGGAGATGGCCAAGCTGCTCGACGACCGGTCCGACTCGCTGGCGTACAAGCGGGCCGAGGCCGTGGCCATGGGCCTGCTCGCGGTCCTGCTGGTGCTCGCCGCGCTGATCCTGCCGGCGCTCGGCCGGCGCCGCGACGCTCAGCCGGTCGGCCGCCCGGTCGGCGAGTCCACGCGGGACATCCCGTCCGCCGCCGTCGCGGCGCCCGGCAGCTACGGCGGCCAGTACGACGTGGCCCCGGCGTACGGCGACATCGACCCGACACGGCGGGAGCGGTCCGGTGCTCTTCGGTAAGTTCCGCATCCTGGGCAAACTCGCCCTGCTCGTGCTCGTCCCGCTGCTCGGCGTCGTGGCGCTGAGCATCCCGATCATCGTCACGCGCATCAACGACGCCCGGGACGCGCAGACGACGTCCGACAACATCGAGCTGGCCACCAAGGTCAGCACCGCGGTGCAGCAGTTGCAGGAGGAGCGCCTGCTCTCGATCGGCTTCATGTTCGGCCTGATCCAGGAGCCCGAACTGGTCGTGCAGAGCGCCAACGCGACCGATGCCGTGGCCCGCATCGACGACGGCGGCCAGCCGCTCAACAAGGATCTGCGGCGCGCGATCCGCAACGTGTCCCGATTGGACAACACCCGGCAGAACGTGATCAACCGGGCCATCCGCCCGGACACCCTGGTCACCGAGTTCACCGAGAGCATCACGCCGCTGATCGACGGTTTGCAGCTGTCCGCTTCCGCCGATCTGAAGACCGGCGTCGGCCGGCAGGTCTTCGCCCTCGACCAGGCGCTGCGCACCGACGACATGATCAGCCAGGCGTCCGGCTACCTGGTCGTCGCCACGATCACCAGGAACCCCGGCTTCGTCAGTCTCTTCTACTCGACGCTGGTGCAACTGCAACAGGTGATCAAGAACGCGCAGGCGTTCTTCACCGACGCCCAGTACAAGCTCTACATCGGCGCCCAGGACGCGTTCTCGTCCCGGGTCGGCTCGGACTTCCTGACCCAGGCCGCGATCAACCCGAACACCGCGGTCGCCTCGCTGAACATCAAGACGCTGTTCCCGTCGCTGCGCTCGGTGCTCGTTCTCGGTGGCTTCGTGGAGAAGCGGGTCGCCGCGGACGTGCAGACGATCGTGACGAACAACCGGGACACGGCGCTGCGGGACGCCTTCCTCATCGGTGGCGGCTCGCTGCTCCTGCTGCTCCTGGTGATCGCGCTGAGCATCTTCATGGCCCGCGCGGTCGCCCGGCCGCTGCAGCGCCTCACCGGCTCCGCCGACCGGATCGCCCGCGCCGCCGAGGCCGAGCTCGAGCGGGTCGCCGACGACGAGGCGGAGGCGGTACGCCCGATCCGCCTCGACCCGGTCGACGTCGAGGCCCAGGACGAGATCGGCGACCTGGCCCGGGCGTTCGACCGGGTGCAGACCACCGCCGCCCGGCTGGTGGAGCGCCAGGTGCTCGGCCGGCGCAACGTCGCCCAGATGTTCGGGCACGTCGGACGGCGTACCCAGAACCTGGTCGGCCGCCAGCTGGCCCTGATCGACAACCTGGAGCGCAGGGAGACCGACAGCGATCGGCTCCGCGAGCTCTACCGGCTCGACCACATGTCGTCGCGTCTGCGCCGGAACGCGTCCTCGCTGGTCGTGCTCTCCGGTGGGGCCGGTGCGAACGAGCACATGGCGCCGCTGGCGCTGTCCGATGTGGTGCGTCTCGCCCTCGGTGAGATCGAGGACTACACCCGCATCGACGTCGACGTGCCCGAGGAGATCGTGGTCGTGCCGGCCGTCCTCGCCGACCTGACCCTGATGCTCGCCGAGCTGATGGAGAACGCGACCGCCTTCTCCCCGCCGCACACCCGGGTGCTGATCTCGGCGACCGAACTGCGCGGCGGCGCCCGCCTGGCGATCGTCGACAACGGCCTGGGCATGTCGCCCGAGCGGCTCGCCGAGGAGAATTCCCGGCTCACCCACCGCGAGCGCCTCGACCTGGTGCCCAGTGAGGTGCTCGGCCTCTTCGTGGTCGGCCGCCTCGCCCGCCGGCACGGCATCGAGGTCACGCTGACCGACACTCCCGGCGGTGGCATCACGGTCTGGCTCGACCTCAACCCGTCGCACCTGGTCTCCCGGGTGCTCGCCACCACGTCGATGGGCGTGCCGTCGTTCGCGGCCCCGGCGACCAACATGCCGACCCACCACACGGCCGAGTTCGCCCAGGTGATCGCCGGTTCCCAGGCCCGCGCCTCGGTGCCCGGCAGCCAGCTGCCGTTCGACGCGAACGTGCTTGAGCGGGCGACCCGTACGCTCGAGTCGGGGCACTCGTGGAACGCGTTCCAGGCGCCGGTCCGGGCCGACGCCGCCCCGGCCGTCGACGCTCCGGCCATCGACGGCCCGGTCATCGACGGCCCGATCTACGACGCGGAACCGGTCTACGACGCCGAGCCGGTCTACTCGCCCGCGCAGATCTACCAGCCGCCGGTCGGGCCCGACCTGGGCGTGCCGGTGGCCGGCCGGGTGCCGGCCTCGCTGCCGGAGCTGCCGGCGGCCGGCCCCTCGGCGTGGAACCAGCACCCGATCGAGGCGCCCCAGCCGACCTGGAACGCGCCGCGACCGTCCGAGACCGCGTGGAGCGTGCCGCAGCCGCTCGAGACGTCGCAGCCGACCTGGAGCACGCCGCAGCCGGAGATCGCGCCGCCGACGTGGAACAGCCCGGAGCTGGAGCCGGCCGCCCCACCCACGCCGGTCATCCCGCACCAGCGGACCGACGAGGACCAGCGGTACGGCACGCCGCCGGTTCCGGAGGCATACGCCCACCCGTACCCCGAAGCCCACCCGTACCCCCAGGCCCAGCCGTACCCCCAGGCCCAGCCGTACCCCCAGCCTCGCCCGGAGGTCCGGCCGTACCCGGAGGTCCAGCCCGAACCGGAGCGCGGCGCCGGCGCGCCGCTTCGCCGCCGGGTGCCCGGCAGCCAGTTGCCGCAGGAAACCGGCACCCGGCTGCCCACCGCTCCGCCCTCCCAGGACGACGCGGTCGCGGCCCGGGCCGCGTTCGACGCCTTCGAGGCCGGCGTCAGCCGTGCCCAGTGGGACGCCGCCGAGACCGAGATGACGGCGCCGCCATCGGCCGGTCACACCCCCCTCGCCCGGCGGGTACCGGGCGCCACCCTTCCGGCGGACGTGCAGAACACGCCGCCTCCGCCCGCTCCGGCACCTCCGCTCGATCCGGATGCCGCACGAGCACTGATGGAACAGTTCGAGTACGGCGTCGCACTCGCACTGAACGAAACTCAACCCGAGGGACAACCGCGATGACTAGCCCCTACTCCACGGAAACCGGCAATGGCCACTACGGCCAGGCCCAGCTGAGCGCCGAGGCGAAGACCTTCAATTGGCTTCTCGACTCGTTCACCTCCGGCACCGCGGGTGTGATCGAGGCCATCGCCGTCTCCTCCGACGGCCTGCTCATGGCGATGTCCGCGATCAAGGACCGGCCGAACGCCGAGCGGCTCGCCGCGGTGGTCTCGGGTCTGACCAGCCTGGCCGGCGGCGCCGCCAGCTGGTACCGGCTGGGCGCGCTGAACCGGGTCATCATCGACATGGCCGACGGCTACCTGCTGGTCACGGCCATCAGCGCGGGCTCGGTGCTCGGCGTCATCGCGGACCGTACGGCGAACCTGGGCACCCTCGCGTACGAGATGACCCTCTTCGCCACCCGGGCCGGCGGCGCTCTCAGCCCGCGTCTGATCGCGGAATTGAAGAACGCCGTCCAGCAATGACCTATTCGGACCCCGACGACCCGGCGCCCCCGGCTCGGCCGAGCGTCCGACCCTTCCTGCAGTCTGGCCCGTCGTCGGTCGGCGGCTACCGCCCCACCCCCAGCGGGGAACCGCCGGCCGACGACCAGGCCACGACCCTGCGCCCGTTCGTCATCACGTCCGGACGCACCGACGGCGCCGATCCCGAGATTGGGATGGAGACCCAGGTGACCGTCAACCACGCCGCGACGCCCATGCGGCTTTCGCCGGAGATGCGCGCCATCGTTGCGCTCTGTGGAGATCCTCTGTCCGTGGCCGAGATATCCGCTCGGCTGCGCCTGCACCTCGGCGTCACCCGGATCCTCGTCGGTGACCTGCGCGCCGCGGGCCAGCTGGACGTCCATGTGCTGGACAACGAGACCCCCGACCCCGAAACCATCATGCGAGTGATCCGTGGACTTCGAGCAATCACCTGACCATTTCGTCGGCACCGCGCGTGTCGGCGGCCGCGGCGCGCCGAAGAAGGCGCCGGTCCCGGTGAAGATCATCGTGGCGGGTGGCTTCGGTGTCGGAAAGACGACAACTGTGGGCGCGATCTCGGAGATCTCTCCGCTCACCACCGAGGCGGAGATGACCTCGGAGTCGGTCGGCATCGACAATCCCGGCCAGGCGACCATGAAGACCACGACCACGATCGCGATGGACTTCGGCGTGCTGACCATCGATCAGACGCTGAAGCTCTACATCTTCGGTACGCCCGGCCAGTCCCGCTTCGCCTTCATGTGGGACGACCTGATCAAGGGCGCGCTCGGCGCATTAGTAGTGGTGGACACGGCTCGGATCGACGACTGCTACCCCGCGGTCGACTACTTCGAGCGGGCCGGTCTGCCGTTCGTGGTCGGCGTGAACACGTTCAACGGGCAGATGAATTACAGCCTCGAGGAGGTCCGCTGGGCGCTTGCGGTGCGTGACGATGTGCCGGTTCTCTCATTCGACGCGCGCTTCCGCGCCTCGGTCCGCGACGCCCTCCTGGTGGTCCTCGACCAGGCTCTGGACAAGGCGATTCGAGCCAGGTCCACGTAGGGTGTGCGCTGCGTAGCACAGATCGAGGTTTTCAAATCGGCCTTCCAGCGGGCAGAGTGGATGGGACCCACCCGCACTAGGAAGGATGGTGACGTGCGAGGCGGACTGGACGACGCGCTCGACAAGCTCGCGCGCCGTGATGAGCTGCGCAGGCGCGCCGCCGGAGAGGCCACCGGGACCTCACCGGCCGTGACCGAGCTGGTCGAGGCGATCGCTGGAGTCGTGGCACGCCATCCCGAACTCGGTGTGACCGTGGGTGCGGAGGGCTCGGGCGAGCCCGTGCTGCTGCATTTCTTCTTCGCCGAGGGCCAGGTGCAGGTCAGCGCGGACAATCCGGTGCAGCCCGAGGTGCCGGCCGCCCGGCACGCCGACGTCGTCGAGATCGACCTGGAGCCGGAGCCGTATTCCGCGCCGCCGTCGCCGGCCGCCGACCCGCGCCGCTTCAGCCACGACGACCAGGATCGCTACGGACCGGCCAGTTACGGGTACGCCGAGACGCCGTACTACGCCGAGTCGGACACGGCCGAGCGCCGGTACGGGTCGTTCGACAACCCGCCGGCCGACGACCGCTACCCGTCGCCGGACCCCGGCGAGACCTCGCGCGACCTCGGGGCCCGCATGCGTGACCTGGGCATGGCCTCGCGCGACCCCGGGTTCCCCGCGCCGTCGGCTCCGGAGTACCCGCCGCACCCGTACGCGGCCACCCCGCCGCCGCCCGTGCCGCCGCAGACCTCGAGGTACCAGGACCCGCAGGCCACCCACCGGATCCGGGCCGACCGCTACCACGACCCGGCCGAGAACGAGGCCACCGAGCGCCTGGTCACCGAGCGGCTGGTCACCGAGCGCCTGGCGCCGCAGCCGCAGCGGGGCGACTCCATGCCCTCACCGCTGCCGAAGCCGATCCCGCTGCAGGTGGAGCGCCCGGAGGAGACCGAGATGGCCGCCCGTCGGCTCGCCGCCCTGCTGCGCGACGACCCGTCGCTGCTCAACAACGGCCACCAAGGGTAATCGTCCGCCGGTCGACATTGCGTTGAGTAACTGGGGAACCGAGAGTTCGCCCGGTTTGTTCGTGTCTGGGATGTCTGGGTTGGGCCGTTCGGCCACAATGAGTGGCGACGGCTTGCGTCACGCTGTGTGACTGCATAGCGTCCTGAATCGCCGCTGACCCCCGCAGTCCCCGGAGAGAACATGTCGCTGCCCGAAGTCCACCTCGCCGGTGGCACGTGCGCCGAGGCGCTCCGGCTCGTGCCGGTCGCGATCGCCATGCGTGAGCAGGGCCTTGTCACCCCGGTCCTGCTCGCCGGCGGGCCGGAGCCGACCGCCGTGGCCAAGACCTACATCGCCGGCGGGCTCGCCGCCGACGTCACCCTGCCGGCCTCGGCCGACCTCGCGACGGCGCTCCGGCGGTACGACCAGCTGTGGGCGGTACGCACCCCGGCCGCCGTCGTCGTGCGCGGCGACAACCTCGGCGCGGCGCTGGCCGCGTACTGGCGCCGCGTGCCGGTCATGCACATGGACGCCGGGCGTCGCTCCGGCTCGCTGGTCGCCGACGACGCGGACGGCGACCGCCGGCTGCTCGCCCAGATCGCCACCGTGCACCTGGCCCCCGCGCCGCTCGCCGCGATGAACCTGCTCGACGAGCGGGTGGTCGCCGGGGACGTGCTGCTCACCGGCGGCACCGCGGTCGAGGCGGCCCGGCTGCTCGCCGAGCGCACCCGGGAGCCGCTCGTGCCGCGGGCCAACCGCGTCCAGGCGGCCCGGCTGCTGGCCGAGCGCACCGGACGCCCGATCGAACCGCAGGCCAACCGCGTCGTGGTGGCCGGGGTCAGCGCCGAGTTCGAGGAGCCGGTGCGGGCGGCGCTCCTCGCGATCACCGCGAACCAGCCCGACCTGGACGTGTTCGGCGGGCTGACGATGCCGTACCCGGAGCGGTCCCGGCTGGTGGCGGCCGCCGAGGTGGTGCTCACCGACGACGCGGACCTGGCCGAGGAGGCGCTTGCGGCCGGCCGTCCGGTGCTGGTGCCGGGCGACGGTGGCGGCCTGACCGAGGCGATCCACGGGGGCAGCGCCCGGCAGGTCGACGCCGAGGCCGGCGCGATCGTGGCGGCGATGGCCGAACTGCTGGAGAGCCGGGTCCGCCGGGACTCGATGGGCGTCGCCGGCACCCCGTACGGCGATGGTCACGCCGCCGCCCGGATCGCCCAGGCCACCGCCGCGCTACTAGGCCACGGCCAGTTCCCCGACCCGATGCCCGCCCGGTCGCAGGCCGGCGTGCACCACTGAGAGCCAGGAGACGACCATGGACGTTATCGGGTTCTGGACCCGGTCGTGGACCAGCGACGACAGCACCGCCGTCCGCAAGCTGCTCGCGCCGGACGTCGAGGTGGAGTGGAACCTCGACGCGCCGGTCGACGACGAGGAGCTGCTGCAGGTGCAGCACCGGATCGCGGCGTTCGCCGAGACCGTCACGGTGGCCGGCGAGACGCTCGCCGACGACGGGGCGACGCTGGTGTATGACCTGGTCGCGCCGTTCGGCACGGCCCGGATGGTGGAGTTCCTCGCGGTCGTCGACGGCCGGGTCACCGAGGTGCGCCAGGTCTACGACGTGACGCTGCTCGACCGCTACTTCCCGGGTCTCTACGAGAACTGAAATGTCGTACCCCGGGGCTACCGTCCCTCCATGCCTTACGACTTCCAGGTAGTTGTCGACAGCGCCGACCCGCACACACTGGCCGACTGGTGGGCCGAGACGCTCGAGTGGCCGGTCGAGGAGCAGGACGAGTCCGTCATCAAGGACATGGTCGCCCGCGGCTTCGCGACCGACGACGAGACTATGACGCACCGGGGCCGGCTGGTCTGGCGAACCGGGGCGGCGATCCGGCACCCCGAGCCGTTTCCGGGCGGCAAGCCCCGGCGCGTGCTGTTCCAACACGTGCCGGAGGCGAAGACGGTGAAGAACCGCCTGCACCTCGACGTGTGGGTGGGCGCCGACCAGCGGGACGCCGCGCGCGACGCGTTGGTCGCCCGCGGCGCCACCTACCTCTACTCGCAGTCGCAGGGCCCGCATTCGTGGCACACGATGGCCGACATCGAGGGCAACGAGTTCTGCATCAGCTGAGGTCAGCTGACCGGCGACACGCGGTCGAGCAGGGCGAAGAGGGTGGTCCAGTGCCGCTGTTCGGCGGCCGCGTCGTACATTGCGGTGTCGCTCATGGTGAAGCCGTGCGGCGCGCCCTCGTAGACCTCGGAGGTGTACGTGACGCCGGCGTCGGCCAGTGCCGCCTCGAAAATCTTGATCTGCTCGGCCGACATCGACCGGTCGTGGTCGGCGAAGCCGAAGTAGACCTCGCCGGTGATGCTGCCGACCGCGAGGTGTGCGCTGTCCGGCTCGTCGGTGACGATCCCGCCGGCGTGGTAGCCGGCCATCGCCTTGATCCGGTCGGGGCGCTGCTCCATCGCGCGCAGCGCGTTGCGCCCGCCCATGCAGTAGCCCACGGCCACCACCGGCCCGGCGGCGACGCCCGGCTGGGCGGCGAGGAAGTCGAGGTAGGCATCGGTGTCCGCGCCGACCCGGGCCGGCGTGAGCAGGTGCATCATCGGCATCAGCCGGCCGAAGGCGGCGCCGCGCTTCTCCGGGTCGGTCAGCTCCTCGGCGCTGACCAGCGGCGGCCGGGCGCTGCGGTAGAGGAGGTTGGGCACCAGCACGGCGTAGCCGCGCTCGGCGATCCGCTCGGCCATCTCCTGCAGCCGTGGCCGCAGCCCGAAGGCGTCCATGAACATCAGCACGCCCGGGAACGGGCCGTCGCCATCCGGCTTGACCAGGTACGCGTCCGCCGCGCCGTCCGCGGTCGGAATCTGCACGGCTGTCATCTGCATCTCCGCATCTCCTTTGATCATGGGCAACCTAGCACCAACCGGGGAGGCATCCCCGGTCCGATCGGTACCCTGTCCCCCATGGCCACTCGACTCCGCGCCGACGCCGAGCGCAACCGCGCCGCGTTGCTGGCCGCGGCCCGGGAGGTCTTCGGCGAGCAGGGGCTGGACGCCTCGCTCGACGAGATAGCCCGGCGGGCGGGCGTGGGCAACGCCACGCTCTACCGCCGCTTCCCCACCCGCCGCGACCTGATCGCCGAGGTCTTCGCCGGCCAGATGACCGAGTACGTCGAGCTGGCCGAGCTCGCGCTGCACGAGCCCGACCCGTGGGACGCGTTCGTCGGCTACCTCACCCGGCTCTTCGAGCTGCAGGCCGCCGACCGCGGGCTGGCCGAGTTACTGGTCTCGACCGGCTTCGACGACGACGAGCGGCTCTCGGCGCTGCGCACGGCCGCCCAGCGCGGGGCCAGCGAGGTGATCGCCCGGGCCCAGCAGGCCGGCGTCCTGCGGGCCGATTTCACCCGGCGGGATTTCGGCCTGCTGATGCGCGCGAATGCCGGCGTGGTGCGCGCGTCGCTCGAGCCGGACGCCTGGAGACGCCAGCTCGTGCTGCTGCTGGACGGCCTCGCGAGCCGGTGACTCGCCCGCTACCAGCGGTCATTTAAGGATGTTTAAGGTCCATACAAGGTCGTTTAAACGCCCCGGACCGAAGAATCGACTCCCATCGTCAATCCCTGCGATCGGAGTCATCCCATGCAACGCAGCCGTCTGCGTCTCGCCATCTACGCCTCGGCGGCCGTGGTCGCCGTCGGCGGGGGCGTCGGCGCGGCCGTCGCGGCCACCACCCCGACCACCAAGGCCGCGGGCGTGCTCACCGCTACCTTCAGCAAGGACAGCGACTGGAGCACGGGCTACCAGGCGAAATACACGATCACGAACGGCACCGGGGCGGCCGTGAACGGCTGGCAACTGGCCTTCGGGCTGCCGTCGACCGCGAAGCTGGGCAGTTTCTGGGACGCCACGATCACCACCTCGGGCGGCGTCTCGACCGCCAAGAACCCGAGCTGGGAGACCTCGATCCCGGCCGGCGGCACGGCCTCGTTCGGCTTCGTCGTGGCCGGCAGCGGCGCGCCGACCAGCTGCACGATCAACGGCGCGTCCTGCTCGGGCGGCGCGACGCCGACCACGGCGCCGACGACCAAGCCGACCACGACCCCGCCGACCACGAAACCGACGGCGACGCCGACCACCAAGCCGCCGACCACGGCACCCACCACCACGCCGCCGGCCACCACGCCGCCCAGTGGCGGGAAGGTGCTGGTCGCCCCGTACGTGGACATGGGTTTGCTCTCGAATGGCACTACCTCCCTCGCCCAGCTGGGCAGCAGCGGGAACCTCAAGTCCTTCAGCCTGGCCTTCGTGACCAGCGCCGGCTGCAAGGCGAGCTGGTTCAACGCCTTCGACCCGCGGCAGAAGCAGTTCGCCGACCAGATCGCGGCGGTACGCGCGGCCGGCGGTGACGTGAAGGTGTCCTTCGGCGGCGCGACCGGCATCGAGCTCGCCCAGGCCTGCACCAGCGTCTCCGCGCTGCAGGCCGAGTACCAGGCGGTCGTCTCGGCGTACGGGCTCAGGTACATCGACCTGGACATCGAGGGCGCGGCGGTGGCCGACCCGACCACGATCGCCCGCCGCTCGAGCGCCCTGGCCGCCCTGCAGAAGGCCAACCCGGGCCTGAAGATCTCGCTGACCCTGCCGGTGCTGCCCGAGGGCCTCACCGCCGACGGCCTCAACGTGGTCAAGTCGGCCAAGGACGCCGGCGTGGACCTGGACCTGGTCAACATCATGGCGATGGACTACGGCCGCTCCGGCCAGGACTACGGCGATCTTGCCATCCAGGCCGCGAAGTCGACCAAGGACCAGATCAAGTCGATCTACGGCAACAGCGACGCCGCCGCCTTCAAGATGCTCGGCGTCACCCCGATGCTCGGCCAGAACGACGACGGCGGGAAGTTCCTGCAGAGCGACGCCAAGGACCTGGTCGGCTTCGCCAACGCCAACCACCTCGGGTTCCTCTCGTTCTGGGAGCTGAACCGGGACAAGAACGCCTGCACGGGCGCCCTCTTCCAGTGCACCAACGTGAGCCAGGCCCCGTTCGAGTTCAGCAAGATCTTCGCCGGCTTCACCGGCTAGGAAGCATTCCTCTCATCCCCAGTAGGGAGGGGGAGCGCGGCTCCGGGCCCCCACCCGGAGCCGCGCTCTTTCTATGGCTAGGCGAAGCCGCGGCCCGCGTTGGCCAGCGCTTCCTCCGCGATCTCCCACAGCGAGGTCCCGACCGGGGCGTCGAGCCACATGTTGAACGAGACCCGCAGCGCCGCCAGGAAGGCCGCGGCGGTCATCCGCGCGCGTATCCCTCGCGGGTCCGCCTCGGCCATCCGGCCGGCCACCTCGGCGGCCAGCTCGCGTTCGACCCCGGCGAACGTCTGCACCTGCGCGGCGATCAGCGTCGGATGGCTCCGCAGCAGCCGGCTCTGCGCCACCCGCCGGGCGTCGAGCTCACCCAGCTCGCCGTTGAACGTGGCGGCGGCCGCGGTGAGTGCCGCCCACGGCGACTCGGCGGTGGGCCGCGCCCGCACCGCCTCGATCAAACCCCGGATCCGGCGGGAGTCGCCGTACATCAGCGCTTCCTCTTTGCTCCCGAAGTAGTTCGAGAACGTACGCCGGGAGACGCCGGCCTCGTCGGCGATCGCCTCCACGGTGATCCGATCCAGGCCGTGCTCGGTCGCCAGCCGGACCGCGGCATCGTGCAGGGCCTGCCGGGTGGCGGCCTTCTTCCGTTCGCGCAGCCCCGGCTCCGCCGTCGTGCTCATGGACGAAGCGTACCGGCGTGTGACTTGCTTCTCAATGAGAAAGATTGCGCAATGCGCAAGCTTCGCCGGTTGTTGCTGAAGAACATGAGTACGAAACCCATGACGCACCGCCAGATCATGGAGGCCCTCTCCGGCCTCCTGCTGGTCCTCTTCGTGGCGATGGCCAGCTCGACCATCGTCTCCACCGCGCTCCCGAGGATCATCGGTGCGCTCGACGGGTCGCAGACCCAGTACACCTGGGTGGTCACCGCCAGCCTGTTGACCGCCACCGCCTCGACCCCGATCTGGGGCAAGCTGGCCGACCTCTACAGCAAGAAGCTGCTGGTCCAGATCTCGATCGTGGTGTTCGTGCTCGGCTCAATGGTGGCCGGCATGAGCCAGACCGCCGGCCAGTTGATCGCGGCCCGCGCCTTCCAGGGCCTGGGCATGGGCGGTGTGCAGGCGCTCGTGCAGATCGCGATCGCCGCGATGATCCCGCCGCGGGAACGCGGCCGATACAACGGCTACCTCGGCGGCGTGATGGCCGTGGCCACCGTCGGCGGCCCGCTGCTCGGCGGCCTGATCGTCGACACCAGCTGGCTGGGCTGGCGCTGGTGCTTCTACATCGGCGTGCCGATCGCGGTGATCGCGCTGGTGGTCCTCCAGAAGACCCTGAACCTCGCGGTCATCAAGCGCGAGAACGTCAAGGTCGACTACGTCGGCGCCACGCTGATCGCCCTCGGCGTGAGCACGCTGCTCGTCTGGGTGTCATTCGTGGACAGCTCGTTCGCCTGGCTTTCCTGGCAGACGTACGCGATGGTCGGCGCCGGCCTGGCGATCCTCGCCCTCGCCGTCCGGGTGGAGACCCGGGTCGCCGAGCCGGTGGTCCCGATCCAGATCGTCAAGCAGCCCACGACGGCTCTGTCGATCATCGCGAGCCTCGCGGTCGGCATGGCCATGTTCGGCGGCTCGGTCTTCCTCGGCCAGTACTTCCAGATCGGCCGCGGCTACAGCCCGACCGAGGCGGGCCTGCTGACCATCCCGATGATGGCCGGCGTGCTGGTCTCCTCGACCGTCGCCGGACGCCTGATCAGCATCAGCGGCCGGATCAAGCCGTACCTCGTCGCCGGGACCTTGATCCTGGTCGGCGGTTTCGCCGGGCTCTCGCTGCTCGACCACGACACCAGCCTTTGGTACGTCGGCGGCGCCATGGCGCTGGTCGGCATCGGCGTCGGCATGACGATGCAGAACCTCGTGCTCGCGGTGCAGAACACGGTGGCACTGAAGGACATCGGCGCGGCCAGCTCGACGGTGGCGTTCTTCCGGTCGCTCGGCGGCACGATCGGCGTCTCGGTGCTGGGTGCCGTGCTGGCCCACCGGGTCACCGACAACCTGACCCACGAGCTCGCGGCCGCCGGTGTTCCGGCGAGTGGCGCGTCCGCCTCGAGCACGCTGAACCTCTCCGCGCTGCCGGCCGCGATCCAGCACCTGGTCCGGGTCGCGTACGGCGACGCCACCGGGCACATCTTCCTGATCTCGGCGGCCATCGCGGTGGTCGGCGTGATCGCGGCGCTGCTGATGAAGCCCACGGCGCTGCGCTCGACGGTCGATGCCGTCCAGCCCACGGAGGAGCCCGCCGGTGATTCACCCGGCGTGGCGCGAGATGGATCACGTGGGCGCGCCGAAGATCTTGCGCTTACCGAGAGCTAGCCTTTGTAAGCGGAGTGCTGTTGGGAGGGGTGGACCGGGTGGACGAGGAGCGATTATCCGCTGCTCTCCTGGAGCTCGAGGATGAGATCAACTGGGACGCCGCGGCGATGCTCGAGCGGGCCGTCCACCTCGAGCGGGAGGCGCGCGCCCTCGGCGACGAGCTGCTCGTCGCCCGAGCCCGGCTCGCCCAGGCCAACCTGCACATGCGGGCCGGCGACGTGGCCGAGGCGGCCCAGCGCATCTGGAAGGTGCACCAGTGGGCGATCGAGCACGACGCCCGCCGGCTGACCGCGCGTACGCACCTGGTCTGGGCCAACATCCACCGGCACCTCGGCGATGCCGCGCAGTGCCTGGAGCATTCGGTGCTCAGCGTCGAGCTGCTCGACGAGACCGCGACCGACCACATGCGGATCTGGCATCGGGCCAAGCTCGGCGACGCGCTCAGCCTCAGCGGGTCGATGGACGCCGCCCGGCTGCGCTACCGCCAGGCCGCCGACCTGGCGATCCGCCTGGGCCGTCCGGATCTTCTGCTCGCCGTCCTGAACAATCACGCGTACGCCGAGTTCGCGGCCGGCCAGCACGAGGCGGCCCAGCGGCTCGCCGCCCGGCTGCAGGAGGTCGCCGAGCGGCACGGCTTCGAGCTCGACGCCTCGCTGCTGGACACGATCGGCGCCATCCAGATCGAGAACGGGCAGCACGCCGAGGCCGAGAAGACCCTGCTCGCCTGCATCGACTGGCACAACGACGGCAACCAGGACGACGCCGACGCGCTGCCGGAATACCTGCTGACCCTGGCCCGGGCGCAGCGCGGCCTCGGCGCGTACGGCCGGGCCCAGCGCAGCCTGGCGGCGTCCCGCCGGCTCTGTGCGGAGCGCGAGCTCGGAAACGTGCTGGTCCGGGTGCACCAGGAGCAGGCCGAGCTGCACGCCGCCCAGGGCCAGTTCGCCGAGGCGTACGCGACGCACAAGCTGTTCTTCGAGGCCCACCAGCGGCAGTATTCGCTGCAGCGGGAGGCGCAGGCGCGGACCAGGCAGGTGATGTTCGAGACCGCCGAGGCCCGGCAGGAGGCCGAGCGGTTCCGCGAGCAGGCCCGCCGTGACCCGCTGACCGGCCTGCGCAACCGGCGCTACCTCAACGAGCAGCTGCCCGGGCTGATCGCGACCGACCCCGGCCTGACCGTGGCGATCGTCGACATCGACCACTTCAAGCGGATCAACGACGAGCTCTCGCACGACGTCGGCGACCAGGTGCTGGTGCAGGCGGCCAAGCTGCTGGAGACCGAGCTGGCCGCGATCGCGCCGGACGGATTCGTGGTGCGCCTGGGCGGCGAGGAGTTCGTGCTGGTGCTGCCGGAGACGCCGGTCGCCCGGGCCGTCGATCGGCTGGACGGGCTCCGGCGTACGCTCCGGGGCTTCGCCTGGGAGTCGCTCACCGCGGGCGTTCCGGTCACGGTGAGCATCGGCGTGGCCGGCGTCGCGGACGCCGCGAAACCGACTCAAGCTGCGCTTTTGTCCATTGCGGACCAGCACCTGTACGCCGCCAAGCACGGCGGACGCGATCGCGTGGTGTGGTCCGGCGCCCGGCTGGGCCGAGCCTCGGCGGCCTGACGAACATTGCCGGGGGCGGACCGGGAACCGCCCTTGGGTAGCGGTCCCCGGCCAGTACCCCCTGATCCACCGAGCAGGCGTGAGTTACTCGGCAGCGGGTGGACCGGTCGGGCGGCCAGGCACGGGGGAACCAGACCGCCCGACCGGCGTCGGGCGCGCCCTTAAAGGGCGCTTGCGGGTGCTTCGGCGTTACACCCGCAATCGCGGCCTCTTCCGCGCCAGCGGGGCCGGAAGGCACTCCGCTCGTATCAGTATGTGGCGGCGGCCGGCCCACAGGCCGGCCTCGTTGAGCTCGACGGCCTCCGCCTGGAGCCAGGTGGCGCCGTCGCGGATGACCGATCTTTCCCAGGCGACGTGCACAATGCGTAACCGAAGCGTACCGCTGCCATGACGATAGTCCGACTCCGCGAACTCGTGCGCGGGCCAGCGGGGCAGGCGCGGCTCGAGGCGGCCGCCGCGGAAGATGAGCGCCGTCGGGACGGGCACCGGCGGGCCGGGCAGCTGCCCGGCGCGTCGGCCCCGCGCGCAACGCAGCAGATCACTCGCGCGCGTCGGAATCACCCTCCTCGGCCGGCGGCCGAGGAGCGGCCGACGTGGCATCGGGGCGGCTCAGGGCATACCTGACGCCGCCAAATCGGTGGGTCACCACGGCGGCTCGGGTCGTCGCGGCGAGCACGTCATCGGTCGGTGGCTCGTCTCGGTAGACGAGCGGCGGGTTGCCCCGACGCGGCGTTTCCGCCCCATCGGGGTCGCCCGGGTCAACATGTTCGGGGCCGATGTTGGGTATGGACATCTCGTCACCTCTCGCTCGGACGCCCCCGCCAGGGAGCCCATCGCCGAGGCCGCAGACGCCGTTTCCGCGACCGAGCCGTCACTTAAAGATGTCACCCTTAGTGACACCCATAGAGTTCCGTACGTGCGTTATCATGCTCACAATCACGTGAGTACGCAAGGCCAAATGCACGTGCATTTGCACAACGTGTGATGCGGCGGTTGCCACGAGAGACCACCTCCGGCCGATCCCCGGGCGGAGCAAACCAAGGGAGCTTCGAATGACGCACGCGGTTAACGGCATCCCCGCCGGCCAGTTGGACGGTGTCACCTGGCAGAAGAGCCGGCGCAGCAACCCCAGCGGCAACTGCGTCGAGTGCGCCGTGCTGCCCACCGGCGAGGTCGCCGTGCGCAACTCCCGGGACCCCGAGGGGCCGGCGCTGATCTACACGCCGGCCGAGATCGAGGCCTTCATCCTGGGCGTTCGTGACGGCGACTTCGACAACCTGCTCTGATCTCGCTCACTGAGCAGCCAAGCGAAGGGCGCCGGGCGTGACGCGCTCATAGCCGCGTCACGCCCGGGCCGAATCCGACAATCCTTCGACACGCGGCCCAAGGCCCCCCGCCAAACGCCTGGCCGCGCGAACGACGAAGGGCCGCGTCACCCCGCGGCCCTCGCTTTGATTTCCTTCTGGCGTACGCCGTCAGGCCGGCCGGCCGACCTCGTGCAGGAGCTTGCCGAGGATCTCGGGCGTGTGGTTCGGCGGCTCGGCGTCGATGCAGACCCGCTCCATCGCCATCGCGTACTGGTCGACGTCCTCGCGCTTGTCCAGGTAGATCGCGCTGGTCAGCTGCTCGACGTAGACGACGTCGGGCAGTTCCGGCTCGGGGAAGCGCAGGATCGCGAACGGCCCGCCAGCGGCGGCATGCCCGCCCGCGTTGAACGGAATGATCTGCAGCCGTACGTTCGGCTTCTTCGCCGCCTCGATCAGGGCCTCGATCTGCGCCCGCATCACCTCGACGCCACCGATCGGGCGGCGCAGCACGGCCTCGTCGATGACCGCCCACAGCTGCGGCGCATCCGGCCGGTCGAGGACCTGCTGGCGCTGCCGGCGCAGCTCGACCCGGCGATCCATCTGCTCAGGCGTCACGCCGGCGTGGCCGAGCATGATGACCGCCCGGGAGTATTCCGGGGTCTGCAGCAGGCCGGGGACGAACTGGATCTCATACGTACGGATCAGCGACGCGGCCGCCTCGAGCCCCAGGTACGACTGGAACCAGCTGGGCAGGATGTCGCCGTACTGCTGCCACCAGCCGGGGTTGTTCGCCTGGCGGGCCAGGACGAGCAGCGCCTCGCGCTCGTCCGGATCGTTCACGCCGTAGAGCGTCAGCAGGTCGGCGACGTCGCGTTCCTTGAAGCTGACTCGGCCGAGCTCCATCCGGCTGATCTTCGAGCCCGAGGCACGGATCTCCCACCCGGCATCTTCCCGGGTGATCGCTTTGGTTTCCCGCAGACGGCGGAGCTGGGCACCGAGCAGGATGCGCAGCACTGTCGGGCCGCTGCCCGGTGCCTCCTCCTGCGAACCCGCGCTCACCTGACTCCTCGTCATCGCTGTCCAGGGCTGCCGGCCGCAGTCCCTACGCATCCTAAAGGGGAGATCGTCCGCAACGAAACAGCACCAGCGTATCTCCGGAGCGTGACGCTCGAAGCATTCGCCCGGTGCGGATGCACGTGCAGACGGCCTTGCGGACGCACCGCATGGCGAGGATGATAGCTGACAGAAACGCTCCGCCCGTTGACACACCGTGCTGGCTGGCGAGGCGTGCCACACAGTTCGGCTTCTCGGCCGACGCGTACCGGATGGATGGCTATCAAAGTCACCCTGACGACCGAGTCCCCGAGATTTGGAGGGTCATCTCGATGTCCATGGCACCGTCCCCGCCTCCGCACGCCACGCCGACGACACCTGTCACGCCGACGATCGCCCCACCCCAGCGCGACCCGGCCGATGTGGCCCCCGCCGACAGCTACCACCCCGCCGACCCGGTCTGGGTCTACCGCGACGGCTGGCGCGCCGGGATCATCGAGGCGGCTTCCCCCCGCGCCGTGACCGTGACGTATCGCCCCGGCGCCCACCGTGGCACCGGCGTCGACACCTTCACCGCCCCGTACGTGACGGCCCGCTCCTCGGAGGACGCGCTGGACAAGCGCGATCGCGGCCGGCGGATCACCCCGGCCGGCCTCCCGCTGCGGGGCTCGGCGGCATGACCGGGGCCGTGGCGGTCGCGGCCCTGGTGGGCCTGCTCAGCCTGCTGAGCGGGGTGGCCCTGGGGTGGTATCTGCGGCGGTCCAACGACTGGTGCCCGGCCTGTGGCAACCAGCTCGCCTGTGAGGGGTGCGGATCGGGGGCGGCGTGGCCCAAGCGTTCGCTCGCCTCGACGACGCAACAGCACTGAGTAAGAGAGAAAGACAGAGCCGGCGCACTCGCGCCGGCTCTTTGCGTTTCCCCGGAACGGGTGAAATGCTGCCGCCAGCCGACTACGGACAGTGAGCATGGGCCGAGAATCGCTGCCGGCTAATCACCCAATGGGTCGAAATTGAAGTTGTGACGGAACAAGTCCTACTCCCTCTTGAGGCCTCAACGGCGGCAAAGTCGCAGGTGGCGGCGCCTCTCCGAGCCGTTTGGGGTGCTCGTCCGGTTCGCGGAAGAGGGGCAAATCCCGGAAAAGGGCGTCCAATCTCGACTTAGATGCGGTGAATGCGGCCACCGAGAGGTTTTCCGATCAGTGCGAATACGCCGTGGTCTCGTCCGCCGCCGTTCCGCTCAGGGGCGCGGGTCCGGGTCCTTGCTGCGGGACTTCAACTCGGCGACCTCGGCCTGGAGCTTGCGGATCTCGCGCAGCAGGAGGGCGATGTCGGCCCGGGTGGCGGCGCCGCCCGGACGCTCGTTGTCCGAGACCCGGTCGACGATCCAGCTGGCCAGGGAGCCGGTGGTGAAACCAATCAAGCCCAGGCCTCCGACCATCAGGGCGAGCGCGACCAGGCGGCCCTCGACCGTCTGCGGGTAGAGGTCGCCGTACCCGACCGTGGTGATCGTGCAGACCGCCCACCACAGGGCCTCCGGGTAGCTCTCGATGGTGCTGCCCGGGTGGCCGCGCTCGGCCTCCAGCACGGCCAGGCCGGCCACCAGCACGATCAGCACGGTGCCGGCGATGACGTAGACGGCCAGGCGGCCCCGCGTCCAGTGGGCGGCGTGCCGGTTGATCACCCGGAGGGCGTTGAGCAGGCGCAGGGCGCGCAGCGGGCGGAGCACGGGCAGGACCAGGATGGCCAGGTCGAACCAGTGCGACCGGATGAACCAGGACTTGTCGATCGCCAGCCGCAGGCGGATCAGGTACTCGACGCAGAAGATGGCCCAGAGCCCGACGTCGGCGAACTCGCAGGCGCGGCGCGCGACCGGGTGCATGGCCGGGTCCAGGATCGGCCAGGCGTATACGGCGATGAACAGCACCGAGAGCATGGTGAGGGGATAGGCGGTCGCGCGTTCCCACCGGCGGAGTCGGTGCTCAGAGCTGTGGCGTTCGGAGCTCATGATCGCAGCTTGCCTGATCAATGTTGCGGTTCGTCGGGCTTTTCGACCTTGGCGGGGGCGTTCGGGGGCTTTGCCGGGGCTACGGGGCGGCCTCTGGTGGCTTTCGCCGGGTTCGCTGGAAAGTCGGGGGCGAGGCGTTGGCGAGAAGTGCGGTTCGGCGGCCGCTGCGGGTGGGGCGTTGTCGCGCGTACGGTAAAAGCAGTCTGCTCTTGATCTGTCTGGGCAGATGGCGAAACCGGGCGTTTCGCGGGCGGGGCGCCGGGTAGCCGGTGGGGCGGAGGTGGTCCCCCGTGCTCGAGCCCAACGAGAAGGCGGCGTTTGACGGCATGGTCTGCCGGCTGCGCGCGGATGATCCCAAGTTTTCGCAGAAGGTCGACCGGATGTGCCGGCCTCGTCGACGCTTCTACCAGACGATGGCCATTCTGCTGTGGACGATGGCACCGTTCAGCATCTTCTACGGCGGCTGGACCGGCGTTTTCATGGCGATCGTGGGCGCCGCGTATGGCGGACACCTCTGGATCAAGCGGGGTGGCGGCGGGGGTCAGATGTTGGGCTCGTCCGCCCGCCGTCCCAGGACTAGCTCCAGCTAGACCCGGTCAGCCGCTCATATACCTCGATGTACCGGTTACGCGTGGCCTCGACCACCTCATCGGGAATCGCCGGGCCCGGGTCGGTGCGGTCCCAGTCGAGGCCGCCGGACCAGTCGCGGAGGAACTGCTTGTCGAGGTAGCGCTGGGTGCCGCCCGGTTTCCACTCGTCGGCGGCCCAGAATCGGGACGAGTCGGGCGTCAGGAGCTCGTCGGCCAGCTTCAGGGCGCCGTCCTCGGCCAGGCCCAGCTCGATCTTGGTGTCGGCGATGATGATGCCGCTCTTCTGCGC
Organism: Actinoplanes subtropicus; assembly: GCF_000721705.1. Lineage (GTDB taxonomy): Bacteria > Actinomycetota > Actinomycetes > Mycobacteriales > Micromonosporaceae > Actinoplanes > Actinoplanes subtropicus. The sequence goes on along the minus strand of NZ_JOJL01000016.1, from coordinate 79,297 downwards.
CACCTCCTGGCCGCGGCGGTAGACCTCCAGGGTGATCCGCCTGAGCTCGGCGGCGCGGGCCTTGCCTACCTCGGCCTCCACATCGGCGTAGGTCATGAACTCGTCGTGCCCCTCGCCGACGGGGGCTTTGGTCGTCGGCGTGTAGATCGGCTCGGGGAGCTGGGAGGCCTCGATCAAGCCAGGCGGCAGGCTGACGCCGGAGATGGCGCCGTCGCGCTCGTACTCCTTGAGGCCGGAGCCGGCCAGGTAGCCACGGGCGATGCACTCGACCATGACCATGTCGAGGCGCTCGCAGCGGATGGCCCGCCCTTGCCATTCACCCGGCACGTCGGTGGCGGAGATGACGTGGTTGGGGATGACGTCGCTGAGCTGGTCGAACCACCAGAGGGAGAGCTGGGTGAGGATCTTGCCCTTGTCGGGGATGGGCGTGGGCAGGATGACGTCATAGATCGAGATCCGATCGGAGGCGACCAGGAGGAGGTCAGCGCCGTCGGTGTAGATGTCACGGACCTTGCCCGAGTGCAACAGCTCCACGTGCTCCCCTTCGCGACACTCGCCCGTTTGCCAGCCTTACGCTATCCGACCCACCGGAGCTAGACAGACGGCGCCCGTAGATCAATGGGGCAGACTGACGCGGTGAGTGACGACCTGGTGGCGGGCCTGTACGAAACGGTGATGACCGAGGCGCTCGAGGCACAGCTCGAGGCGGTCGACGCCTCGCTGGTTCGGCGGGTCCGGTTGCGCGACGCCGAGGCGCCCGACCGCATCGCTCAACTGCTGGCCCGGCAGGTCATTCGAGCGCTCGAGGCCGTGCCACAGAGCGACCGGGTCGCTGTCGGCATCGAGGTCGCCCAGTTGCTGACCGACACGCTGGCCGCTCGGCTTCCTAAGGTCAACGTGGGGAACGATCGGCCCACGGCGCCGGGCGAAGTGCTGGACGCGATCGGCGAGTGGCAGGCGGACAACTCCGTCCGGTTCCCCGGCCGTCCGCTCATCCCGCTGCTGGACACAACCCTACTGACCAACGCGCCCGGCGAGCCGCGGGTCGGCAGCCAGGTGCTTCAGGAGATCGAGTCGGCGGACGCCATCGACATCGTGATGGCGTTCGTTCGCCGGAGCGGCCTGCGGCCCCTCCGCGACGCACTCCGGCGGCACCTCGAGAAGGGCAAGCCACTCCGGCTGCTCACCACCACGTACACCGGTTCCACGGAGGCCGCCGCGTTGGACGAGCTCGTCGGCATGGGCGCCCGGGTGCGGGTTTCCTACGACATTTCCACGACCCGGCTGCACGCCAAGGCGTGGCTCTTCCATCGGCACAGCGCGTTCAGCACGGCGTACGTGGGCTCGTCCAACCTGACCCATTCGGCGCAGAACGCCGGCATGGAGTGGAATGTCCGGGTATCCGCGGCCCGTAACCTCGACGTGATCGACAAGATCGAGGCCGTCTTCAACACCTACTGGGAAAGCGTCGACTTCGTCGAGTACGTCAAGGACGAGTTCGAGGAATCGCTCGATCGAATGCGCCGCTCCGACAAGCGCGAAGCGGCCGTCCTCAGCCCGGTCGAGATTCGCCCGGAACCCTTCCAGGAGCGTCTGCTTGAGTTGATCGAGGTATCGCGGCTCAAGGGGCGTCACCGCAATCTGCTGGTCTCCGCGACCGGCACCGGAAAGACCGTGATGGCGGCCGTTTTCTACGCCCGACTGCGAGCGAAGCTGCCGCGGGCGCGTCTCCTCTTCGTGGCACATCGCCGCGAGATCCTGGAAAAGAGTCGGGCAACGTTCCGGCAGACCCTGCGCGATCATGCGTTTGGCGAGATGTGGGTGGACGGCTCCCGCCCACAGGACTTCGACCACGTCTTCGCCTCCGTGCAGAGCCTGACGCACGCCAACCTCGACCGGCTCGCGGCCGATCACTTCGATGTGGTCATCATCGACGAGTTCCACCACGCGGCCGCGCCGTCCTATGAAACGCTACTCACCCGGCTAGCGCCTCGCGAGTTGCTCGGGTTGACGGCGACGCCGGAACGGACCGACGGGTTGCCGATCCTCCATTGGTTCGGCGACCGCATCGCGGCCGAGCTACGGCTTTGGGACGCGATCGAGCAGCATCGGCTCTCGCCCTTTCTCTACTACGGCATCCATGACGGCACTGACCTGAGCGACGTGCCGTGGCGACGGGGTCAGGGCTACGACGTCGAGGCGCTGACCGACAAGTACACCGAGAACGACGGCTGGGCCCGACTCGTCTTTGCGCAGCTCGCCGACCACGTCGACGACATAGCCACGATTCGGTGCCTAGGGTTCTGCGTCAGCGTCGCGCATGCCCACTACATGGCTGATCGGTTCGTGGAGCTGGGAGTCAAGGCAGTCGCCGTCTCGGGCAAATCCTCGGATCGGGAGCGTGAAAAGGCGTTGGCCGACTTGGCGGCCGGCCGCGTTCAGGTGGTCTTCTCGGTTGACCTATTCAACGAGGGCGTCGACATCCCCACCGTGGACACGCTGCTGATGCTGCGCCCGACCGAGAGCGCCACACTCTTCCTTCAACAGCTCGGCCGTGGGCTGCGGCAGGCTCGAGACAAGTCGGCGTGCACGGTCCTCGACTTCGTGGGCACGCATCGTCGGGAGTTCCGGTTCGATCGCCGCTACCGCGCGCTGCTTGGTGGTAGCCGCCGCGAGTTGGAGCGAGCGATCGAGAACGGCTTCCCGTTCCTGCCGGCCGGCTGCCACATGGAGTTGGACCGAGTCGCCCAGGAGATTGTGCTGCGCAGCATCCGGGAGGCGGTTCCGTCGACGTGGCGGGTCAAGGTCGAGGAGTTGCGGACGCTTCATCGTGATCGCAGTGCCGTGTCGCTCACCGAATACCTGGACGAGACCGGGCTTGAGCTCGCCGACATCTACGCCAACAACCGCACGTGGTCGGAGATGCTGGAGGCGGCCGGGGTGCCGGTGGCGCCGGCCGGCAGGTATGAGCAGCCACTGCGTCGAGCGGTCGGGCGCCTCCAGCACATTGACGACCGCCAGCGCCTCGACGGATACCGCGCGCTGCTCGACGGCGGAAAACCGGACACCGAATCGATGAGTAGAACCGAGCGGCGGCTGCTGCGGATGCTGGTGGCTAACCTCGGCGATCAGGTATTGACCGACAAGAATGGGCTGAAGGACGCTTCCCTCCAACGCGGCGCCGACATGGTGTGGGCGCATCCGCAAGTGATCTCCGAGCTTCGCGAGCTCGTGACGACGCTGCACGACGCCCCGAACCATCTGCAGCACGCCGCCCTCGACGGGATCCCGCTGCAAGTGCACAGCCGGTACACCCGGTTGGAGATGCTGGCCGCGGTCGGTGAGGAGACCCGCGCCAAGACTCCGGAGTGGCGCGAGGGCGTCTATGACGCGTCCGCGGTGCGAGCCGACCTGCTGGCCTTCACGCTCGACAAGACCAGTGGCGACTTTTCGCCGACTACCCGCTATCGCGACTACGCCATCAGCCCGGAGCTGATCCATTGGGAAAGTCAGTCGACCACCTCGGCGGACAGTCCGACCGGGCGTCGTTATCGGGAGCACGTCAAGATGGATCGCTCGATTCTGCTGTTCGCACGGGCGAGCACCGACGATCGGGCGTTCTGGTTCCTCGGGCCGGCTACGTATGTGAGCCACGAGGGCGAGCGGCCGATGGCGGTGACGTGGCGACTGCATACGCCACTCTCCGGTGACCTGTTTGCCGCCTTTGCTGCTGCGGTTGCCTAGGAAGTTGATCAAAAGGTTCTAGGCATGGGGCTACGGACGATCAAGGTTCCATCGGGACCATGCCTGAACGGACTTACGGGGAGATCGATGGATTCCCACCTGGCTCCACGTTCACCAGTCGCGAAGATCTCGCCGCAACCGGCGTGCATCGGCCCCTCCAGGCCGGTATTTGCGGAGGTCGGGACGGCGCCGAATCCATCGTCGTGTCCGGCGGATACCCCGACGACGAGGATTTCGGCGACGAACTGATCTACACCGGGCAAGGCGGCCTGAAGGGTAGAAAGCAGGTCAAGGACCAGGAGCTTAAGTCGGGAAACATCGGGCTAGCGCGAAGTGCCATCGAGGGCTATCCGGTGCGGGTCATCCGCGGCGAAGGCGGCGACACCTCCTACTCGCCCGCGAAAGGCTTGCGTTACGACGGCCTCTATCGGGTTGTGGACTTCTGGCATGAGACCCGCAATAGGCGCCGCATTTGGCGCTTCCGGCTGGTCGCGGAGGACGAGCAGGGCCTCGATCGGACCGAGCCGGGACGGCCAACCCCGACCGCTCGTCGAGCGACGACCATCCAGCGCATCGTGCGCAGCACGGCTAAAGCGCAGCGCGTCAAGCTGATCCACCGCCACCAGTGCCAGGTGTGCGACCTCGCCATCAGCACGCCGACCGGCGACTACGCCGAGGCGGCGCACATCAAGGCTCTCGGCAAACCACACAACGGACCGGACGAAGAGAGCAATATCCTGTGTCTGTGCCCCAACCACCACGTCATGTTTGACGCCGGCGCTATCTACATCGACGAGGTTTGGATGGTCTGGGACAGCGCGAACGACCAGCCGATTCGCGAACTACGGCGTCATGGCCGACACAAAATCAACCGCACCTACGTGGAGTACCACCGAAAACACCATGCTCTTTCCCGGGCTCAGGGTGCGTAGCTTAACAGGACGCCCTGGTTGACGACTACCAGGCGGCCGCCCGCGACGACGTCGTTGCCGCGGTAGGTGGGGGCTATGGCGACGCCGGTGACCGGGTTGAGGATGGGGCCGCCCAGGTAGAGGAGGTCGGCTGCGCGGACCGGCTGGGAGAGGGGCTTGGGCAGGGTGCGGGACCACAGGCTGCGGCCGCTGGGCACGCTCAAGGCCTCGACCACGCCGCCGACCACGCGGAAGACTCGCCAGCCGTCCGTGGCCAGCAAGTCGTTGGAGGCGCCGCGCGCGCTCCACAGCACGGCCCCGGTTGCGGCGCTGATTGCCGACAACGAGCCGCCGTTGGTGACCAGGAAGCGGTCGCTCGTAGGGGTCGCCGCCTTGGCTAGCCAGAAGCCTGGCTTTGTCCACAGGAGAGCGCCCGTCGTAATGGCCACCGCTGAGGTGTGGTGCGTATCCGTCAGGAGGAGGCGGCCGTTGGCGGAGACGTTCGTGGCCTGGAAGCCGGCCTTGCGCCAAGCCACCTTCCCGTCCCCGATGTGGTACGCGATGGTGGCCTGCGCATCCGACGGGGAATTGCCGGAGATGACGGCCATTCCCTTGTCGACGGCCAGGGAGTACACCGGGATGTCGGTCTTCACTTTCCAGCGGACGTGGCCGGTGCTCACGTCCAGAGCGACGACCAGGCCGTTCGGGTCGCTCTGGGAGAAGCAGTCGCTGGTGCCGAGGATCAGGCTGGTGCCGTCGACGGCCATGGCGGGCGTTTCGGTGCCGACCGGGTCGGGCCAGTTGAAGTGCCAGGACGGGGCGCCGGAAGCGGCGTTGTAGGCGGAAATGCCGTACTGGTCGGTGGCGATCACGCGGCCGGCGGCGACCAGCGGGGCCGAGAAGCCGGCGCAGGCGGCCTGTTTGCGGAGCTGGACGGTCCAGCTGCGCTTCAGGTGGGCGATCGTGCCCAGGGTGATCGCCGACTCGTGCGGGTTGTAGTAGCTGTCCTCGGCGTCGTAGCCGGGGTGCGGCCATTCGGCGGGAGTGGCCGCGCGGGCCGGCCCCGGGAAGCCGAGCGTCAAGATCAAAAGCCAGACCAAGGATGGTGTACGCACGGCGCGACCGTACGTCCCAAAGGGGTGCTGACGTGCGGAAACGGCGGAAGGCGGCCCGAAAGTTCCCCGAGACGGGCCGCCCTCCGTCTCTCACCAGCGCGACTGACCCTAGGGCGGGCCGTCATAAAGGAGCCTTAACGGATCCGAAAGGCATCATGAAACCAGTTGGGGGCCGAACATGATGCCGACCCGGGCGCCGCCGAGGGGACTGCGGGCGATCACCAGCCGGCCGGCGGCGGAGGAAGCGGCGCGGCGGACGATGTCCAGGCCCAGGCCGGTGGAGCCAGCGCCGCTGAAGCCGCGCTGCACCGCCCGGGACGGGTCGGGGATGCCGGGGCCGGCGTCGTCGACCAGCAGGCCGGCCGGGGAGATGCTCACCCGGAAGGCGGTGCGTTCGGGGGTGTGCGAGAAGACGTTACCGAGCATCGCGTCGACGACCAGGATCAGCTCGCTGCGCGGGAGCGGCAGCATCACCGGCACGTCGCCGCCGACCACCTCCCACGGGCGTTCCTGATCTTCGGCCAGCACCGACCAGAAGGCCAGCCGGTCGGCCAGCACCTCGACCAGGTCGGTGCGCTCCTGCCCGCGGGCCTCGACGCCGAGCCGGGCGCCGGTGATGATCGCCTCGAGCTCCTCGTCGAGCAGGTCGCAGGCCTGTCGCATCCGGTCGGCCACCGGGCCCGGTGGCATGGCCTCGGCGTCCAGGCGCAGCGCGGTCAACGGCGTACGCAAGCGGTGGGAAAGGTCCGCGGCCAGCTCTCGTTCCTTGTCCAGGAGGCTGCGCAGGTCGTCGGCCATGGTGTTGAAGGCGTTCGCGGCGTCGCGCAGCTCGCGCGGCCCGATCGGCTCGACCCGGGTGGCCAGGTCGCCGGCGCCGAGCCGGCGGGTGGAGCTGGCCAGCTGCCGGGTGGCCCGCACGAGCTGGCCGCCGAGCCGGTCGGCGAGCAGCGTCGAGCCGGCGACCAGCACGATCGCCAGGCCGCCGAGGATGAACCAGGCCGTCCACACGCCGCGGCGCATCTCGGCGTCCGGCACGTAGACCTCGACCACCACGGTCCGGCCGTCGGTCAGCACGGTCGGCTGCAGGTAGGCGACCCCGCCGGGCGCCGGCGCCAGCACCGAGCGGCGGTCCTGCGCGGCCAGCGAGATCTGCGCCTGGTCGGTGTGCGAGACGCCGATCGGAGAGACATCCGGCAGGTGTACGGCGAGCCGCCCCGCACTACCCGCGGCCGTGCTCGCCACCGCGTTGGTCAGCAGCGTCGGATCGGCGTCCACCCCGAGCACGGTGACCAGCGAGGTGGCCTGTTGCCGGGCGTCGCTGACCGCCCGGTCGTGCGCGATCTGCCGGGTCGCCACCGCCAGGGGCACGAGAAACGCGAGCGCCACCATCGAGGTGATGGCCAGCGCGAGCCGGTTCAGAGCCCATCTCATCGGGGATCGACCATCATCACGCCGACGCCGCGCACGGTGTGCAGGAACCGGGGCTGCGCCGCCGTCTCCCCGAGCTTCCGGCGCAACCACGAGATGTGTACGTCGATGGTCTGCTCCTCGCCGATCCGGGCCTGGTTCCACACCTCGTTCATCAGTTCCCGCCGGCTGATCACCTGGCCGACCCGCTCGGCCAGGTAGGCCAGCACGTCGAACTCGCGGCGGGTCAGCTGCAGCGGCTGCCCGCGCAGCTCGGCCCGGCGCTGCCGGGGGTGGATGACCAGCTCGCCGACGACGATCTCCTGCTGGATCGGCTCCGGCGCGGTGCGCGCCCGGCGCAGCACCGCCGCGATCCGGGCCAGGATGTGCCCGCCGGAGAACGGCTTGGTCACGTAGTCGTCGGCGCCGGCGCTGAGCAGGCTGATGATGTCGGACTCGGAGCGGCGCGCGGTGGCCACGATGACCGGCACGTCGGAGACCGAGCGCATCATCCGCAGCGCGTCGGTGCCGTCGATGTCGGGCAGCCCGAGGTCGAGGATGACCAGGTCGGGCCGCTGCTCGGTGACGATCTTCAGCGCTTCCGCGGCGCGGCCGACCGGCCGCACGACGTGCCCCGCATCGGTCAGCGCGCGGGAGAGCGCGGCCGTGATGATGCGGTCGTCCTCGACCAGCAGGATCAACGCCATGGCGTACACCATAGGGGCATCTGAGACCATGGTTACGTGGGATCTTCCCGGTGGACTCCGATCGCGGGGTGGGCGGCCGCCACCGCGACCAGCATCGTGCTGGCCAGCGCGGCCATCCTGCCGGTGCTGCGGGCGAGCGAGCCGCAGGACTCCGCCCTCGCCCAGCTCCCGGCGGCGGCGACGAGTTTCCCGGCTCCCTTGCCGAGTGTGACCACGCCCGAGACAAAACCGGGCGCGTCACCGACCAGCCACCGGCCGCGGACCAGCGCGGCCACGCTGAAGCCGACGACCAAGCCGGCGACCAAGGCCACCGCGCCGCCGACCACGACCGAGGACGGCTGGACGGTGACCACCGCGGACGACGGGCTGCGCACCTATGTGCGGTCGTTCCAGTGCGCGGGCGGCCAGGCGGTGATCAAGGTGACCTCCGACTCCGTGGTCTCGCTGATCACGGCCACCCCGGCCGACGGTTTCGCCGTGGAGAAGGTGCAGAACACGAAGGACAACCTGGCCGTCTACTTCAACGAGACGAACCACAGCTTCATCATCCACGTGACCTGGTTCACCGATAAGCCGTTCGCCGAGGTCAGCGAGGTCGGGAAGTAACGCTCCGGAGCGGGTCCTCCACCAGGGCGTACGTGAGAATCGCCAGCACCACGCTGAGCAGCACGAGCCCGGCCCGGGTGAGCCCGGTGAGCGGCCCGAAGGCCTCGGCCGCGATGGTCAGCACCGGCCAGTGCCAGAGACCGAGCGAGTACGAGATGCGGCCCAGCCAGCGCAGCGGCGCCACCCCGAGGATCGCGTCCCCGCGCCCGGCCAGCACCAGCACGGTGGCCACCACCGCCAGCACCGCGGCCGGCCCGGGGTACGGCGTGCCGTCGTCGAAGGCGAGCGCCGCCACGACGATGCCGGCCAGACCCGTCCCCGCCAGCGCGGCGGACACGCCGGCCGGTATGCGATCGAGGCGGCCGGCCACCAGCGCGAGCAGGCAGCCGGCCCCCACCTCCCACGCCCGGCCGGCCGGCGAGAAGTACGCCGGGGAGAAATACGCCGAGCCGGCCAGCGACGCGACGAAGGCGAGCGCGAGCACGACCGGTATGGCGTGCCGCAGGCCCAGCCAGATCAGCAGGGCCAGCAGCGCCGGCCAGACGAAATAGAACTGCTCCTCGACCGCGAGCGACCAGAAGTGCTGGAGCGGCGAGGGCGCGCCCGGCGACTCCAGGTAGTCGACGCCCTGAGCGGCGAAGTTGAAGTTGGACGCGAACAGCGCGGCCCACCGGCCGTCCGAGGCGATCTCGTCGCCGCGGAGCGAACCGAGCCAGTGGTAGCCGGCCAGGGTCACGGTGACCAGCACGACGCTCGAAGCCGGGAGGATGCGCCGGGCGCGGCGGCCGTAGAAACGTAGGAGCGCGAGGCGACCGGTCGCGGCCATCTCGCGCAGGAGCAAGGAAGTGATGAGGAACCCGGAGATGACGAAGAAGACGTCGATCCCGAGGTAGCCGCCCCCCAGGCCGGGCAGGCCGGCGTCGTAGAGGACGACCGCGGCGATCGCGATCGCGCGCAGCCCCTCGATGTCCGGACGGAAGGGGACCGCGGGCCCGGCCGCGCGAATCGCGACCGGGCGTACCTCGGTTGTCGTCCCTGCCATCGCCGAGGACATTAGCAATCAGATAGGTCGAAATCGGGCATTGACTCGACGATGACGCGTCCGGCGGGAAGATTTCCGAACGCCCGGCGCGATCCGGCGGCCCATGGTATTTCGATCGACTTGACCATAGCTGTCACCCTGGCCTTCGGCTCGGACGAAACGGGCGTCACCGGTCGGTGAAATGGCTCGATGTCCTCATCGGACTGTTGCGGCCGGCCGCCGCCGAATCCCGCGCCGACTTCGTCGGCCGCACCTGCGTCATCCGCACCGGGCGGGTGACCGGCACCTTCGGCCAGGCCGAGGTGCACGCCGAGGACGGCTCCTCCGCCATCGTGCAGGTCCGCCAGGTCGGCGCGGACGACCTGCACGCGGGCGTCGTCGCCCTGCTTTACGAATACGACCCGGCGGGCGAATTCTTCTGGGTCATTCCCTTCGACATCGCCATGAAAGGCTATTGATGGACGCTGTCTCCACCGGTCGTGCCATCCTGATTGTCGTCGTCCTCGTCGCTCTCGGCGGGCTCTTCTTCCTGAGCCGCCTCTTCCGCAAAGTCGAGCAGGGCAAGGCGCTGATCATCTCCAAGGTTCGGCGGGTGGACGTCACCTTCACCGGGGCCGTCGTGCTGCCACCAGGAGACCCGGCGGCGGTACCTGGTTTTCAACACGCGGACCCGGGACGTGCGGCGGCCGGACGGGATCGGGCAGGCGTGCCGGCGACTGCCCGAGGACCAGGGGATCATCTTTCCCGGCGGGTACTGCCTGGCCACCGGCGTGGCCCGGACGTTCGACGCGGAGACCGCGGATCTCGAATACGAGCGGGTGGTGCGGTCGGTCAACGGCGAGGACGTGCTCTACGTCTTCCACGCCCGCCAGACCGGCCGCTACCTGCTGCTCCCCTACAACGTGATCCGCAAGGAGGTCGCCACCCCGATCGCCTGCTGATCGGGGACAACCTGGCGCGGCAGATCGGGGCGGCCGAGCTCGCCGAGCGGATCGTGCCGGCCATGAACGACGACGAGGTCGAGGCGGTGCTCGACGACCACTACGCCGGCGAGGCGCAGACGCTGGCCTCGGCGCCGAGGCGAACCTGCTGAAGCTGGCCGAGCTGCGCGGACGGATGACCCCCGCGCAGGTGACCCGGTGGGCCGAGGTGAAGGCGGCCTACCTGCGGGCGAAAGCGCTGGGCGGCAGCGGCGAGGACCCGGTCGCCCGGGCGGTCGGCGCGGTCGGCCTGCTCGCCGATCGGGTGGGTGACATCTCGTCCGCGATCGGCCGGCTGCGGTCTTCTTGATCCGTTCCGGCTATCGTTCGGGCATGGATGGAGTTTCGGTGTTCCGCCTGGCCGACGTGGTGGTCAAGCACGCGCCCGCCGACCCCGGGGACGTGGTGTCGGGCGAGCCGACGCTCGGCACCACCCTGGTCACCACGCTCGGCGACACCGGGGTGGAGATCGGCGTCTGGGAGATGAGCGTGGGCACGGTCCGGGACGTCGAGGTGGACGAGGTCTTCGTCGTGCTGGCCGGCTCGGCGGTCATCTCGGCGTCCGGCTCGTCGGTGGCGGTCGGGCCCGGCGATCTGGTCAGGCTGACCGCCGGCACCGCGACCACCTGGGAGGTCACCTCCCCGATCCGCAAGCTGTACGTGGCCTAGCCACCGACCTTCACGCGCGGGCGGGCCTCGCCAGGCTGGTACCCCCGCCGGATCCGCCGTCGGGTGAACCTCATCCGGAACACCAGTCCGATCATCTCGAAACCGAGCTTGAGCGTCTTGCCGAGGTCGCCGGTGACCGACGACACTCCGACCCGCTGCTGGTAGTTGACCGGGACCTGGACGAGCTTGGACCGCATGATGACGGCCAGCAGCAACATCTCGAGGCCGTACGCCGACCCGTCCAGCCGGGACTTGTCGAGGATCATGTCCGCCTGCTCCCGGCTCATCACCCGGAAAGTGCAGCCGACGTCGCTCAGGTACGAGGTGTTGTACAGCACCTCGACCATCTTGGCGACGGCCCAGTTCCCCCACTGGAGGAACCAGCCCATGTTGGCGCCCTCCCAGATGAAGTTGGAGACCGTACGGGACCCGATCACGTAGTCGCACTCGGACTGGAAGGCGAGCAGCTTGTGCAGGTCGGCGGGCTTGAACGTGCCATCCGGCTCACAGATCGCGATGAGGTCGGTGTTCGCCTCGCGCAGCCCTCGCTTGATCGCCGCACCGTAGCCCTGTCGCGTCTCGATGACCTCCCGGGCCACGGTCTTGGCGACCTCGTCCGACGTACCCTCGGCGGCATTGTTGTTGACCACGATGATCTCGTCGACGAGTCCCAGGGCCGCGAACTGGTTGACGACCTCGGCGATGCTGTCCTTCTCGTTGTACGTCGGGAGTACGACCGACAGCGACTTGCCGTTCCACATCGGGGCTTACCTCCGTCGGATGCGATGGACTGACTAGCGGGCCGCGACGAGCAGCATCTGACCCGCGAACGGCTTGACGGGCGATCGCAGGTACCACGGGACGAGAAAAGTGAGCTTGGAGCCGCGGGACTTCATGGTGAGCGGCAGGAAGCGCGGCAACACCTTTTCGACGGTGAAGCCCTCGGAGACCAGATAGTCCTGGAGTGACTGATCCGTGAAGATCGCGACGTGGGTGAAGTCGTCGAAGTACCGACCCGGGTTCAGCCGGAAGTTGGGCTGCAGGAGAATCAGCCGGCCGCCCGGCCGCAACACCCGGCGGGCCTCCCCGAGAAGCCGGGACGCGTGCTCGCGGTCCAGGTGCTCCAGGAGGTTCGAGGCGAAGACGAGGTCGAAGCTGCCGTTCTCGAAGGCGCTGAGGTCCGTGCAGTCACCGACTACGGGCGTCACATGGCTCGCCGCCGCACGCTTGACAGTCGCGTCAAGATCCATCGCCACGACCCGCCGCGCCCGCACGTTGTTGGCGAAGTCGCACCAGCCGGCTCCGAGCTCGAGGACCTCCGCATCCGGCGTTATCCAGCGCGCGAGGTACTCGCAAAGGTGTTTCCACACCTTTGCCCGGTTTTCGTCATGCGTGAGCCTGGTCTCGAAGTAGCCACTGACATAAACGCCGGTGTCGGTGTCGGCGTCAGCACGATTGTCGCCCTCGAGTCCGGTTTGGACCGGAACGTCGGAGGGCTCAGGGTCGGTTTGCGGCACGGGGCAGAACCTTAGCGTCTCGACCTGCACTCTTTGAAGTCCGCGGAGGTACAGATCATCGGTCGCGTGCTGTCTATACTCCCTCCGGATCCGAGCCGCCCGAGGTAGGAGCGTGTGTGGCACAGCCCAAAGCTGACATCGAGCCGTCGCCGACACCCGTGACGCCGGTACCCGCTGCGCCGACAAGGTCCTCGGCGATCCCGCGGGTCCTCGGTGCCGCGGTCGCCGTGCTCCTGGTTGGCGGGCTGCTGGCGTGCGCGGTGGTGGGTGGGATGCCCGTGCCGCACGTACTCGTGGCGATTCTCGTCGTGCTCGTGACGCAGCTGCTGCCGGGAGCGCTGGCCTGGCGGGTGGCGCGGCCTCGGGACGGCTGGCTTCTCGAAGACCTGGCGATGGGCTTCGCGATCGGTTCGGTCCTTGCCATCGGAGCTCAGGTCGTGGCCGGGCTCACCGAACAGCGGTGGGTCGCCTTCAGCCCGATCGCCGTCGCGGTGGTCCTCGTTCTCGTGCCGGGGACGCGAAACCGGCTGCGCACCGCGCGAACCGGTCCGCTGCCGTGGTGGTGGGCGTCCTCGGTCGCCCTGGTGGCCCTGGTCACGCTGCCGCAGATACGCTCCTACTTCCGCGGCGTACCGCTGCACTGGGCCAGCGGCGCCCGGGCGATCGACGTCGACGCGTACCTTCATCTGGCGCTCGCCGCTCAGCTCGCCAACCGCGGGCCCACGACCTTCCCCTGGGTTCAGAGCGAGTCCCTCGCGTACCACTGGTTCAGCCATGCCTGGGTGGCTCAGGTCTCGGTGGCGTCCGGCGTCCCGCTCGACGAGGTGCTGTTCCGGTTCATGGCGGTCCTCATGCCGATCGTGGTGGTGTTCGCCATCGCGACGGCAGCCGTACGGCTGACCGGCCGCGCCTGGGCAGGTCCGCTCGCGGGCCTGCTGGCCTTCGCCGGTGGCGATCTCAATGTGCTCGGCGAACCACACGCGAGCGGCACCCCGGTCGCCCCGCTGTCGCCGAGCCTCGGACTCGCGATCCCCATGCTGGTGGCCGCCGCCAGCGTCCTCGCCCTTCGGTGGAACAAATCGATGTCCCGGGGCGCTGGCCTGCCCCTGCTAGTGGTGCTCTGCCTCGGCGCGTCGGGTACGAAGGGGTCGACACTTCCGCTTGTCGTCGCGGGACTCGGTCTCGCCCTGGTCGCGATGCTTGTCTTCGACCGTTCCCGCGTCCTGACCGTCGCCGGCGACCTCGCCGTGGTGGTCGGCTGCCTTCTCTTCACGCTCGTGGTCGTCTTCCACGGCTCGGGTGAGGGCCTGCACCTCAGTCTGTCGGACGCCGCCGAGCAGGTACCCGCGGCGAAATGGCTGGGCAACCCGCACACGCCGGTGCAGACGGCGCTGCTCCTGGCGATCAGTGTCGCCGGGATCCTCGCCCGCACCGCCGGGGTTTTCGTGCTGCCCTTCTCCCGCACCGAGCGCCGCAGCCCCATGCCGTGGCTGCTCATCGGTGCGGGGTTGGCGGGCGCCGGGGCGGCCGCGGCGTTCGCCCATCCCGGGGGGAGCCAGTGGTATTTCGCACGTACCGCGATTCCGCTGCTCGTCATCGGCTCGGCGATGGGCCTGGCCGCCCTGGCCGGCGTGCTGGGTCCGCGGCGGTTCACGCGAGCACTGATCGTGAGCGTCCCCGCCGGCGTCGCTCTCGTCTGGCTCGGACCCGCCGTCCTGGGACCCTTGCGGCCAGGTCGGTGGAGCCTGGCCGTGTCCATGATCGCCGTCGGTCTGGCCGTGGTGGTGGCCGCCGGCGCCGCCGGCGCGGTGTGGACTCGTGGCCGGGTGAACCGGCTGCGGCTGGCCGGCGCCGCCATGGTGCTGACCGTGCTGGCCGGCGGAGTGCTGATTTCGGTCTGGGACCTCATGTTCCCAGCGCCCGGGCAGACGCCGGTCTCACAGATAACCCAGGCGATCTCGGGCACGCCCGTGCGGACCGCGTCGGTCAACGGCCTCCTGACGGCAAGCCGCGGGCAGATCGACGCGGCCCGGTGGATCCGCGACCACTCCGACGTCGATGACGTGGTCATGACGAACCGCCATTGCACGACGCCGATGGAGCCGGTCAACTGCGACAGCCGCCACTGGACGGTCGCGGCCTTCAGCGAGCGGCAGGTCCTGCTGGAGGGCTGGACCGCGACGCCGATGTCCGCGAAGCTCGGGCCCAAGGGCCGAGACTCCATCACCGTCAACTATTGGAAGCCGGACCTGCTGCGACTCAATGACGGCTTCATCGCCGATCCCACCGAGAACGCCGCTCAGGAGCTGCGACGGCGGGGCGTGCGGTGGATCTTCGTCGATCACACCCGGCCGTACGCGGCGACGCTCGAGCCGTACGCGACACTTCGATTCCAGAGTCCAGGCGTGGATGTCTACGAATTCCCGAAGTAACGGAGGAATCAGGGTGGCCCCGCTCCGTCGCTGGTACGACGGGCTGCGTCGGCACAGCCTGCGCCTGATGAAGTACGGCCTGGTCGGGATCGTCGGCTTCGTCGCCGACGTGGGCGGTTTCAACCTGCTCCGCTTCGCCGGCGGACACGGCCCGCTCTATGAGATGCCGTTGGCCGCGAAGGCCATCTCGACCGCGATGGGCGTCGTCGTGGCCTGGCTCGGTCACCGCTATTGGACCTTCCGGGAGAATCGGCGCTTCGCGGTTCACCGCGAATTCGTCGAGTTCGTCGTGGTGTCGCTGATCGGCCTGGGGATCTCCTTGGCGCCGCTCGCGATCTCGCACTATGCCCTGGGGCTGCGCAGTCCACTGGCGGACAACATCTCCGCCAACATCGTCGGCCTGGGCCTGGCGACCGCCTTCCGCTATTGGGCCATGCACACCCGGGTTTTCACGGAGATGCGCTCCACCCACCAGGCGCCCGATGTATGGCAAAGCGACCCGTCCGACCGAAGCTCCCGCTGACCCGAATACAGGGCTGCCGGGCGTGGCCGGATCGTGATGAACTTCGACCTGCCGAACCATCTTTTCGGGCCATTCGCATTCAGCGCCATCGTGCTAACGTGCGTCTGCTCATCCACGACCACCTAAACGGGGGTAACGCGTGCGAAGTCTGCATGCCGCAATTGTCGGAGCTGTAGTCATGGCGTCCACTTTGGCCGCCACACCTGCTTTCGCTGCGGATGATCTGCCAGTGACCACCTCACCGGGCTCGTTGTCGTTCGGCGACCAGAAGGTGGGGGAGCCGGGAGCCGAAAGCCTGGTAACGGTCACGTCGACCAGCGCCACGGCGCTCACGTTGGGTACGGCGACCATCACCGGCACCGACGCCCAGGCATTCACCAAGAAGACCGACACCTGTTCCGGCGCGACGTTGGCGCAGAATCAGACGTGTCAGATCGGAGTGGTGCCGAACGCCACGAAGGTCGGCTCGCAGACGGCGACGCTGACCGTGTCGGACACCGGCACCTCCACCAAGACCGTTCCGCTGTCGCTCACCGGAAGCGTCGGCGCGAAGGGCGCGTACTACGCGGTCACGCCGGCCCGGGTGCTCGACACGCGTAGCGGCGTGGGCGCGCCCGCCGCGATGCTCGGCGCTCAGCAGTCCCTCGACCTGCAGGTGACCGGCCGTGGCGGCGTGCCGTCCGTCGGCGTGTCCGCGGTAGTCCTGAACGTCACCGTGACCGGCAGCACCGCGGGAAGCTTCCTGACGGTCTACCCGACCGGCGCGGACCGGCCCACCGCGTCGTCCATCAACTTCGCCAAGGGCTGGACCGGCGCCAACTCGGTGACCATCGGCGTCGGCGATGGCGGCAAGGTGCGGATCTACAACCAGTACGGCGCCACGCACGTGATCGCCGACGTGGTCGGGTTCTACGCGGCCGACAGCACCGTCATTCCCTCGGCCGGAAACACCGATGCGGACTTCTACCCGTTGACGCCCAAGCGCTGGATCGACACCCGGGCCGACGGCAACGCGGGCCGGCTCGGCAACGGCGATTACTACCAGCTGGGCTGGGACTTCGGTGCCTTCAACCCGTACGTCCGGGCGGTCGCGGTGAACATCACCGCGGTCAGCCCGACCGGCAACGGGTACCTGTCGGCGTGGAACGGCAACTCCAGCGCGTTCCCGACGACGTCGACGCTCAACTACACGACCGGCAAGAACGTTCCCAACATGGCCATCGTGCCGACCTCGCCCTGCAATGAGACGTGGTGCAACGCCAGCGGGATTCCCATGATCGGCGTCATCAACACGACGTCGGGGGGCGCGGCGACCCATCTCATCGTCGACATCGTCGGTGTGTACGACAACGCGACGCCCGGGGCCGCGGACAGCCTTCGGTTCCACCCGATCACTCCGCAGCGGATCACCGACACCCGCAGCGGCCTGGGATACCCGACGGCGTTCGGACCGGGCGTCTCGGGCACCGTGACGGCGCCCGCCAGTGTCTCGCAGGCGTCCGCACTCGCCTTCAACGTCACCGCGGTCAACCCGACCGCCAGCACCTACCTGACCCTCTGGCCGGCTGGTATCGCCCAGCCCACGGTCAGCAACCTCAACCCCGCCGCCGGCCAGACCGTTGCGAACGCCGCAATCGTCGGGCTCGGCACGAACAAGGCGTTCAGCATCTACAACGCCGGCGGCTCGACCAACGTACTCGTGGATGTCGTCGGTACCTTCCAGAGCCTCTTCCCGACGGCCGCGGCGAGCACCGCAGGCCAGCGGCAGGCGCAGGCCAAAGTCCAGTCGACCTCCGGCGCCAGCCGGAGCGGGACGGCGGTAAACGGAATCCACGGCACCCGCTGATCTGATCGCTTGACAAAAAGGCTCCGGCCGGGATTGACCCGGCCGGAGCCTTTGTCATAAGCGCGAGCAATTACCCGAAGCGGCCGTTGACGTAGTCGGCGGTGCGGGGGTCGATCGGCTCGTTGAACATCTTGTCGGTCGGGCCGTGCTCCACGATGTGCCCGGGCGTGCCCTGCTCGGCCAGGAAGAACGCGCACTGCTGGGAGACCCGCGCGGCCTGCTGCATGTTGTGCGTGACGATCACGATGGTCACCTCGTGGGCCAGCTCCCCGATCGTCTCCTCGATCCGGCGGGTCGAGGTGGGGTCGAGCGCCGAGCACGGTTCGTCCATCAACAACACCTGCGGGCGTACGGCCAGGGAGCGCGCGATGCACAGCCGCTGCTGCTGCCCGCCGGAGAGCGCGCCGCCCGGCTGCCGCAGCCGTTCCCGCACCTCGCGCCAGAGCCCCGCCTTGGTGAGACACTCCTCGACCAGGCCGTCCTTGTCGCCGCGGGACGCCCGGGTGCCGGTCAGCTTGAGACCGGCCAGCACGTTGTCGTAGATCGACATCGCCGGGAACGGGTTCGGCTTCTGGAAGACCATCCCGATCCTCTTGCGCGCCTCGGTGACCTTGACGCTCGGGTCGTAGATGTCCTGCCCGTCCAGCCACACCTCGCCGGCCAGCGACGCGGTCGGGATCAGCTCGTGCATCCGGTTGAGGATGCGCAGGAAGGTCGACTTGCCGCAGCCGGACGGGCCGATCAGCGCGGTCACCATCCGGGCCGGCATGCTCAGCGACACCCGGTCGAGGACCTTGTGCTGGCCGAACCAGGCGGAGATCGAGTGCGCGTCGAGCGCCACGGCGTCATAGGCGGACACCGCCGGCATGACTTGGGTTTCGGTCACGGTAGCTCCTCGATCAGATCAGGTTGGGCACGAGCTGGGCGCACTGGCCGGCGACCAGGACGCCGAGCAGGGCGACGACGGGCAGGCCGATCAGCCAGGCGTGCCAGGGGCCGAGGCGGTGCCGCACCCAGGTCAGGGCGAGGGCCGCGGCCACCAGCAACTGTCCCCAGAGGACGAGCGGGACGAGCGCCATCACGTCGATCTCCATGACCGCGTCCTTGTGCGGCAGGATCGCCGAGCTGATCGCGAGCCGTGGGGTGTCCTGGGCCGGCGAGGTGAGCTTGGCGTCGACCCGCAGCACGTCGCTGGGCTCGTAGGCCGGGCCGTCGGCGGTGACCAGGGTCAGCCGCCCTTCGCCGGCCGCGAGGGCGGGTGGTTGCGGTTCGCCGGTCCGGCGAACACCCATGACCACGTACGTGTGCCGGCCCTGCCCGGTGATCACGGTGATCGGATCGCCACCCTGCAGCTCGCCGAGCCGGGCGAACGGCCCGCCGAACGCGGCCCGGCGGCCCATGATCACGCTGGCCCCCTGCTGGCCGGGGAAGACCGTGTCGCGGCGGTGGCCCGGCCCGCGGGTGAGCACGCCCGAGTCGGTGCCCTCGAAGACCACCTCCTTGACGCCGATCCGGGGGATGACCAGCAGCGCGACCGCCTCGCCCGCGGGCAGCGCGTCCTTGCCGGAGTCGTCGAAGTGGTTCACCGGGGCGGTGGCCTTGGCGAGTTCGGCGCGGAAGTCGGCGTATGCGACCTGCTGCGCCCGCGCGTGCGAGAGCGACCCGAGCACGGTCATCTGCGCGACGAAGCCGAGGGCGACCGCGGCCAGGATGGTCAGCGCCGCCCCGGCCAGCGGCGGCCCGGAGAGGCGCGACCGCCGGGGCGCGGGCGGGGTGCGGCGCTGCGGCTCGGGGCGGGAGGCGGGCGGCGACGGCGGGGGCGGCGCGATCGGCGGGGCCGGGCTGACCGGCGCGGCCGGGTTCGGGGTCTCCGCCGCGCTGGTGACCGGGGCGCTGATGGTGCTCACCACCGAGCCGGTTGGGGCCGGTCGAACCGCATCGTGCCGAGCACGATGCAGCCGCCGGCGATGAGCAGCGCGACACCGAGGGCGAACAGCCCGGCGGCCGGCGGCCCGGTCTTCGGCAGGGTGCCGGTGGTGGCCGCGGCGGTGGTCGTCGCGGTGGTGGCCGGGGTGGTCGGCGCCGTCGTGGTCGACGAGGTGGTCGGTTCGGTGGTCGGCGGCTCCGTCGTCGGCTCGGTGGTGGCCGTGGCGGACGGCGTCGCCGAGGCGGATGCCGACGCCGAGCTGGATGCGCCGGCCGACGGCTCGCCGGTGCTGTCCGGGAAGACGTTGGCGCCGGTGACGTACGCGGTGGAACTGGTGAAGTGCATCCACCCGGTGAAGGTGCCGACGACATCACCCGGGAAGAGCGTCCGGCACTCGACGGTGACCAGATAGTAGCCCGGGTCGACCTGGGTGGCGCCGGCGTCCTTGGCCACGTCCAGCATGCTGTTCTCGAGCTGCACCGGGAACGGGTCGGTGGTGGAGAGGTTGACGCTCTGCGGGTTGGTGATCTGGAGTCCGGGCTGGAAGACGCCGGGGCCGGTGACCGTGGCCCGGTAACCGTCGGCCGCCTTCGGGCACGGGCCGGCGGTCAGCACGGTCGGCGCCGACTGGTCGGTGCCGGTGGCCGGGTTGAAGGTGAGCTGGTTGGGCGCCACCGCCGCCTGCGCCGGCGCCGCGGCCATCAGCGCCACCCCGCCGGCGGCCATCAGGACGACGCCGATCGACGCCGCCCACGTGCGGATTGATCGCTTCACGGTCGGTTCCTCCTCAGTGGTGGGTGGCGGACCGGCGGCCGAAGCGGCGCCCGGTCTCGAAGGCCAGCAGGACGGCGGCGCCCCCGGCGGCGATCCAGCCGACCGGGAGCCCGCCGCGAGACGTGGCCTGGGGCGCGGACACGAGCCGGGTGGCGCTCGGCACGGCCGTCTCGGGCTGCTCCTGGGTCGCCGCCGGCGCCGTGGTCGGGGCCGCGGCCGGCGGCGAGCTCATCGTGTTCGGGCCGGACGCCTTGTACCGGGTCGGCGAGGTGAACGTCAGGGCGCCGGTGAACTGCGCGAACTTGGTGCCCTGGAAGGAGTCGACACAGTAGACGGCGACGTCGTACCGGCCCTGGAGCGTGGTGCGGTTGTCGGCCGCGAAATCCTTCATCGTCTCGGCGAAGTAGACGTCGAAGGGGTCGGTGTGCGACATCCCGGCCGCGGTCGGCGTGGTGATGATCTGGCCGGCGGCCGGGAAGCCGTGCCCCTTCGCCACCGCCAGGTAGCTGTCCGCCTGGCTGGGGCAGCCGGCCGAGGTACGCGCCTTGATCGCCGCCTCGGCGATGCTGTTCGACGGGAAGAAGCTCAGCGTGCCGCTCGGCGTGGCGCCCGCCGGAACGGGGGTCGCGAGCAGCAGCGCGGCAGTCGCCAGGCCGGCGGCGCGGATCAGGTCACGCGGTCGCATCGGCACCCCGGCGGCGGCGCAGGTAACGGGCGCCGCACCAGGCGCCGGCCAGCAGCATGATCCCGCCGATGACCGCGAGCAGCCCCCACGAGACGGCCCAGTAGCCGTGGTCCCGGCTGACCGTGTAGAGCGGCAGCTTCTCGTCGCCGGCCTGGGCCATCGGGTCGGCGGTCACCGAGCCGGTCAGCCAGAACGCCGGGAAGCCGGTCTTCACCACGGCGATCATGTCGACCGCGTCGCCGGGCAGGATCTCCGGGACGTCGGCGATGCCGTCGGCGGTCGTGTGCGAGCCCCACAGCGTGCCGACCGTGACCTTCTGGTGTGCGCCCAGGCGTACGTTGCCGGTGTTGCGCACCCGGTAGGTCAGCGTGGTCCTGCCGCCGGCGAACGGGTTGGCGGTCGGGTGGTAGGTGGCGGTCAGCCCCTCGACCGTGAGCCGCGGCGTGAGCTCGCCGCTGACCCGCAGGTAGACCCGGGCGCCCACGCGCTGGTCGACGGCGACCTTGTTGCCCTTGGCGTCGTTGCCGATCGAGGTGAGCGAGGCGACGATGCCGGCGCTGTGGTCGCCGGGCGTCGCGCCGGTCGGGACCTTCAGCGTGAACGGGAGGACCACCCGGGCGCGGGCGGGCACCGTCACCGAGGACTTGGAGAGCGACACCCAGGTGCCGGCGTCGTCCGAGGTCCGGCCGGCGGCGAGCAGGTCGAAACCGCCGGTACGCGGGGTGAAGGCGTCGCTCGCGTACACCTTGAGGGTGAGCGGCCTGGTGCCGGCGTTGGAGATCTCCACCTGGTCGCTGAAGACGCCGCCGGGGGTCGCCGCGTACGCGAAGGTGGGCCGGTCGTCCGGGCCGTTCCTGCCGGTCGGGCGGACGCCGAAGGTCGCCCGTCCGCCGCTGTTGGCGTCGCCGGGCGCGGCCGTGGCGGGCGCCCCGGAGACGAGACCGAGCAGGACACCCAGCAGTGCCGTGGCAGCAATCGCTCGCCGCATGAGGACCGTCCTTCAAGCAAAGGGGGTGTGCGGGGCGGGCGGTGACCCGCCCCGCACGAAAACAGGTGGATCAGATGGCGGTGATGGTGAGCGTGGCCGAGTAGGTGCCCGCCACCGTGGTGGTCGGGGCCTGCAGGGCCACCGAGGCGCTCACGTGCGCCGTGCCCATGCCCGCGCCGGCCGCGGCGGCGGCGAGGGTGCGGCTGCTGGCCAGGCCGACGCCGGACGGGGCGGCCGCGCCGGGCGCGATCGCATCGGCCGGGTTGACCTGCGCACCGGCGGTGACGGTCTGCGACGGCGACTTGTCGACGACCTTCGGGGTCCAACCGAGGTTGGCCGCGTTGATCGAGTGGCTCTTGCCGTCGGAGAAGTCGGACACCTGGCCGGACACGTTCCAGCCGAGGTTGCCGGCCCGGGTGTCGGTCACGGTGAGCGAGTTCAGGTTGCCCGCGGTGGTCAGCTTGGACGCGTCCGACGCGAGCGCCGGGTCCGGGAGCACGACCGGGTCGGTGCTGCCGACGCTGATCGTCAGCGCGCCGCTCGCCACGGTGGTGGAGATCGTTTGCGACGCGGTGCCGCCCTTGAACGGCGTGACGGTCACGGCCACGGCCGGGGACTCGGAGGCGGCGTACGCGCCCGAGTCGGCCGGCACGAAGCGGGCGGCCAGCGAGTGGTCACCCTCGGCCAGGCTGCTGGTGGTGAGGGTGGCGGTGCCGTTGGCCACGGTCACGGCCGCGCCCAGGTTCGCACCGGCATCCAGGAACTGGATCTTGCCCGCGGCACCGCTCGGGCTGACCGAGGCGCTGAGGGTGATCGGCGAGAACTTCTCGACCGAGCCGCTCGGGTTGACGACCAGCGCGGTGGTGGTCGCGGTGGCCGCCGCCGCGTTCACGACCAGGTTCGTCGCGGCCGAGGCGGAGCCGTTGACCCCCGGCGAGGTGCTGGTGAACACCGCGGTGATCGCGTGCGTGCCCGAGGCCAGCGCCGCGGTCGCCAGCGAGGCGACGCCGCCGCTGACCGCCACCGCGCTGCCCAGGTTGTTCGCGCCGTCCTTGAACTGCACCGAGCCGGTGGCCGTCGCCGGGGCGACGGTCGCCTTCAGGGTGACGGTGTCACCGACGTTGACCGGGCCGGCCGGCGTGACGTCGAGCGAGGTGCTCGACGGCGTCGACGCGTTCGGGTCGGTGGACTGGTACGCGGTCGCCGAGGTGAAGTAGAAGGCGCCGGTGAAGGTGCCCTTCACGTCCTGCGAGAACGCGTCCAGGCACTGGACGGTCAGGTCGTACTCGCCGGCCACGATCGTGGTACCGAGGTCCGTGGCGACGTCCTTGAAGCTGTTCTCGACCTGGACGTCGAACGGGTCCGTGGTGGAGAAGTTGACCGACTGCGGCTGGGTGACCTGCACGCCGGGGGCGAACGCGCCCGGGCCGGTCAGCACGGCCCGGTACGAGTCCGAGTCGGTCGAGCAGCCGGCCGAGGTGTGCACCTTCGGCGCGGTCAGGTCGGTGCCGGTGGCCGGGTTGTTGGTGAGCGTGCCGAGGGTGCCGGCCGGCGGGGCGGCCAGCGCGGCGCCGCCGGTGACGCCGAGGACGGCGGCCGCGGTCGCCGCGGTGGCCACCGAGGCCACCGCGATCCGAGACTTGATACGCATGGCTATCTACTCGCCTTCGAGTCGATTACGGCGTGCGGAGGGTGGTGTCGCCACACGACGCGTGGGGCGCGAAGCCGTACTTCTTGATCGTGTTGCTGTTGGCGCAGACCTGGGAGGTCGGGCCGACGAAGACGCTCGCGTAGTTCGAGTCGGTCAGCTTCGCGGTCGGAACGACGTTGTAGACGTCGCGGACCATCGTCGAGGAGGTGTTCAGCACGGTCGGCGCGGTGCCGTCCAGCTGAGCGAGCACGATCTTGCCGTGCACGTCCGGGACCACCGCGGTGGTCTGCGACAGGTACTGGGCGATCGAGTAGGGCACGACCTGCTTCGGGTCGGTGATCAGCGTGCCGTTGTTCTCCTGCAGCGGGTTACCGGTAGCGTCGGTCTGCCCGATGCAGGTGTGGTTCGCCTGCGAGGTGAAGTCGGCCGCGTCGGTGAAGCCGAGCGACTTGAGGAAGAAGGAACGCGTGCCGGATCCGAACTGCGGGAGCATCGGCTTGTAGTTGGCGCCGGCGCCGCAGTTGTAGATCGTGGTCAGGTTCGCCTTGGTCAGCGTGCGGGAGATGCTGCTGTCCGAGCGCACGGCGTAGGTGACCGCGTCCACCCCGAACGGGATGTAGGTCAGGTTCTTGCCCGGGTACGACGCCGAGTTGTTGCTCGACGAGCGGGCGAAGTCGAGGCAGCCGTTGGCGGCGTCGAGCGAGGCGACCAGGGCGGTCACGCCGGCACCGGAACCGGCGGGCCGGTTGATGACGCAGGCGGCGTTGTCCTTGGTCTGGATCTGGGCGGTGCCGAACGCGTCGTACGACGCGATCACCTTCGTGCCGCCGATGGTCACGACGTTGGACAGGCCGTTCATGACGCCCTCGGTGGTGTCCGAGCCGACGCCGGCGAGGGTGCGGAAGGTGGGCGACCCGCTCGGGTCGGCCTGCGCCGGGGAGGCCGTGAAGGCGAGTGCCCCCACCAGCCCGACCCCGACCACAGCCAGGAACCGTTTGTTCTGCACTGCGGCTATCCTTTTCTGTGCGAATGCGCGTCGGGCTGATGCCCGGCCGCGATCCCGGCAGCTGCCGGCTGCCGGTGCTGTGGCCAGGAGCGCCAACTCCTGGCCACAGACGTCTTCAGTCGGACTTACCGACCCCCTCTCCGGGCCCGCAGCAGGAAGATCGGCCCGACGAACGCCGCGACCAGGCCGACGGCCAGCGCGACGATCAGGGCGTACCGCAGGTTCCCGACGGGGTGCCCGGGTGTCGGATTGGTCTGGGCGACCGGCACCGGCGAGCCGTGGCCGGCCGGGGTCGGCGCCTGCGCGGCGAGACTCGGCGCGACACCGGCGGCCGGCCCGGTCCTGGTCGGCTTCGGGCTGGCCGGCACGCCGGTGGCGGTGCCGCCGCCGGCCGGCGCCGGGGCCGGGGTGGTGACGACCGGGACCGGCTGGCCCGCGGTCTTCTCGATGGTGTCGGCGGCCCGCAGGGTCAGCGCGCGCAGCGCCTCCGGGAGCGGGGCGTAGCCGAACGGCAGGGTGCCCGGCTGGACGCCCGGGGTCTGGCCGTCGTTCGCGGCGTACCGGAGCAGCTTCGCGTAGTCGGCGCCGGCGTCCTGCTTGACCGCGGACGGGACGGTGGCCGCGTACACCACGGTGGTCAGCGGGTACGCCGAGGGGTTGGCGCTGGCCGGATTCGGTTCCAGCACGTTCGGCACGGTCTTCGACGAGGTCATCGAGGCCACCCCGGCGGTCAGCGAGGCCGTGGTCGGCGCCACGAACTGCCCGGCGTGGTTCTGCAGCTGGGCCATCGGCAGGCCGTACCGCGCGGCGGTCGCCACGTCGGTGACGGCCAGGACCGCCCGCTTGCCCGGGGCCTGCGGCGGCCCCTTCTTCCAGCCGATCACGTCGCCGCTGGAGTTCCGCGAGGTGGCGTTGTGCACGAGCGTGTCGCCGCGGGCGTCGAAGCGCGCCGCGTCGTGCATGTTGGTGGCGTACGGGTGCATGTCGAGCGTGCAGTACGGATGGAACTGGCCGTCGTCCGCGCGCTGCTGGATGCAGTACAGGTCGCTCTTCGGGAAGTTGTCCTTGGGCCAGGTCTGCGCCGAGTAGACCGGATTGACCTTCATGCCCCACGGGTCGGGGCTGCCGGTCATGAACGCCTTCCCGTCCGGGTCGGCCATGATCCAGTTCCACAGCCGGGTGGCGAGGTCGGTCTGGCCGGTGGGCAGCAGCATGTCGCCGATCCCGAGGGTCAGCTGCTTGGTGAAGTCCGGGTTGAGCTTCGTGAACTCCGGGTCCGAGCCGATCGAGATCGGGTTGTTCTTGACCGTCTCCCGGGAGATGTCGGCACCCGCCCGGTACGACTGGGTGAGCAGCTTGGCGACCAGGCGCGGGGTGAGCTTCAGGCTGCCGACGCGTCGGCCCTCGCGCAATCGGTCCTGATCGGACGCGTCGACGCCGGACTGCCACTCGATGTTCAGGGCGATCGCCAGGCCGGAGACGGCGACCGGCGCGTACACCTGTGGTCTGGTCGGGTCGGGTGTCGCGGGCTCGTCCAGGAAGACCAGGTTGGGCGCGGTGCCGGCCAGGTTCAGCCGAGCCAGGTCGTCGGTGACCTGGGAGTAGCCGAACACCCGCCCGCCGTTCGCGCACAGCGCCGGCTGCCAGCGCAGGATCGCCTCGGTCATCGGCTCGGCGCCCAGCGTGCGCTGCTCGGCCGTGCCGAGCGGGCAGGGCTGGCCGATCTTCTGGAACTTCAGCGGGATGGTGATGTGGTTGGCCCAGTTGGTCATCTCCAGCGGCGACGAGTCCAGCCAGTTGTGCGGCCGGGCATCGCCGGTGCTGCCGTTGATCTCCTTGTCGCCGCGCGGCACGACCACCAGGAAGCACTCCCGGGGGCTGCCGTCGGCCAGCGCCTCGCCGCAGCCCAGGCCGGGCGCCTCGGTGGCGGTCTGCACCTCGAAGAACTCCTCGCCGGTGCCGTCCGCGAGGGTCCGGCCGTACGGGATCTCGTTGGTGGTGGTGGCGTCGTAGAACTCGCCGAGCCCGGTGATCGGGACCGTCTTGCCGGTGGCCGACGCGAACGGCACGTACTCGGGCTCGCCGCTCGTCGACTTGATCGTCTCCTTCGGGTCGGTCCAGCCGGCGCCGAACAGGTTGCCGTAGGTCACCTGCCGGCTGCCGGTCCAGCCGCCGCCGCGGTTGTCGGTGTAGAGGGCGCCGAACTGGCACTGCGTACGGTCCGGGCCGGTGGCCGGGTCGCCCCAGCACTGCATGATCTGCAGGTAGTCGCGGAAGACGCTGGTGTCCACGGTGGGTGTGCCGCCGGTCCAGGTGACGTTCACGACCTGGTTGATCAGGTTCGTGGTCTGGCTGACCGTGACCTTGAGGTTGGCGAACTCGCCGGTGCCGGAGACGGTGACGGACGAGTCGTCGTCGGCCGACGCCGCGGACTGCGGGTAGACCAGCGCGGTGAGCGCGGCCAGCACGACGGCGACCAGGGCCGCCGACCATTTGCGGGTCATCGCCGACCACCCCGCAGCAGGCGCGCGGCGAGCGGCGGGCCGACCGTGAGGCCGAGCAGCAGGGCGCACGAGACGATGATCAGGACGAGCTTGAGCGTGGGGTCGAGCTGGTTGGAGAGCGAGACCGGGATGGCCGAGACGCTGTCCGCGCCGCCCCCGGCGCCCCCGACGACTTGCCCGGTATCGGGGTCGATCACCGCGCCCGCGCTCGGCACGCCGCCCGGTGTCGTGCCGGCCGCGGCGGTCGCCGATGCACTCGGGTTCGCCCCGGTCTTCGTACCCCCGGGGGTGTTGTTCTTGCCACCGTTGCCCGTGGTCGGGGTGTCGCCCTTCGCGCCCGCGGTGCCGCCGGTGCACTGGGTGGCGCCGACGTGGTCACAGGACTGCGGATTGGGCGCGTTCTTCGCCAGCGTGTTCGACCCGTCGGTGGAGAACGTCGGGTTGTTGCACTTCTTGATGTCGATGGCCTTCGCGTCCACGCCCGGGATCCGGCGCACCTGCTCGAGACCGGCCTGCACCAGGTTGATCGGCAGTGGCGAGTAGCCGAGGCTGTCCGCCTGTTGCTGGCCCTCGCAGAGGAAGTAGTAGGAGAAGTCGCCGAGCGTCTTGCCCTTGGCCGCCTTGAACCGGTCGTTCTCCTTGTCCACCGGAATGATCATGTAGCTGTAGCTGGACAGCGGGTACGTGCGCCGGTCCGGGTTGGTGTAGACCCCGCGCAGATCCTGGGTGAGGTAGTCGGGCGAGGACTTGTCCTGGTTGATCTTCGCGGCCAGCAGCCCCACCGCCACCGACTGGGCGGTCGGCTCGATGTAGTAGTCGGCGTGGTTGCGGATCTTCGCGACCGGGAAGTGCAGGTTCAGCGCGTACGAGTATTCGACATAGGTGATCGCGCCGACGCTGGCGTCCTGGGCGACGTACCCGGCCACGCCGGTCGAGCTCGATTGGGCCGTGGTCGACGTGCCCGGGATCAGCGGGTAGATCGAGGTGACCCCGCACGGCGACTTGCGGCCCGCCTTGGCGCAGTACGCGTTCCACAGCGCCGGGTACTGGCTGGCCATCCAGGTGGAGAACTGGGCCGTGGTGCCGGAGCCGTCCGACCGGACCACCGGGACGATCTGCCGGGCCGGCAGCGCGAGCCCCGGGTTGTCCTGGAGGATCGCCGGGTCGTTCCACTTGGTGATCACGTTCGTGAAGATCTTGACGAGCGTGTCGCCGGAGAGCCGGAGGTTGGTCACCCGGTTCTTGCCGATCGTCAGGTTGTACATGAACGCGGTGCCGCCGGCGACGATCGGCATGTACGCGTACGGGAACTTCGGCTTCGCCTCGGAGCCCGCGTTGTCGTCCTTGCCGTACGGGATCTCGCTGACCCCGAAGTCGGTGAGGCCGCTGGCGAACTGGTTCCGGCCGTCGGTCGAGCCGGTGCCGGCGTAGTCGATGCGCATGCCGTACTGCTGGACGTTGGACGCCCACTGCTGGATCGCATTCTGGCTCCAGGTCGAGCCGGCGCCGTTGATCGGGACGTACGCCGCGGCCGCGGCCGGCAGTTGGCCGGTCAGCAAGAGCGTGAGCGCCACGGCTGCCGCCACCGCGAACACGCGCCTGAGCATGGTCACTGTTCCTCTTTTCTGGTGGTGCGCATACGGCGGGCGAAGCGGGACACGTCGCGGGCCGACTGCCGGGCGCGCGCCCGCTGCTGCCGCGGCGACAGATCCTGCGGGGCGCGACCGCCGGCCAGCCGGGCGATGAGGAACAGGATCAGGACCAGCGCGAGCAGCAGCGCCGCGGTGCCGAAGCCACGGGCCACCACGTTCGGTTGCGGCGACTTGATCAGGGTGAAGGTGGCCAGCGGCAGCGACACCTGTGGCCCGTGGAACGGGTCGGCGTTCAGCGCCGCCGTGTACCCGGCGGTCAGCAGCACCGGCGAGGTCTCCCCGACGCCGCGCGCGGTGGCCAGGATGATCGCGGTGGCCAGGCCGGGCCGGGCGGTCGGCAGCACCACCGTGCGTACCGTCTTCCAGCGGCTGGCGCCCAGCGCGAGCGACGCCTCCTTGAGGTTGCCCGGCACCAGGCGCAGCACCACGTCGGCGGCCCGGATCATGATCGGCAGCATCATCACGGTGATCGCCAGCGACGCCGCGAGGCCGGACTTGTCGAAGTGCAGGTTCAGGCCGAGACGCTGCTGCTCGTCGTGGATCAGCAGCACGGCGGCGTAGATGAACAGACCGGCCACGATGGACGGCAGCGCGGTCATCGCCTCCACCACGGTCCGCACGAAGCGGGTGAAGCCGCCGCGCAGCTCGGCGAGGAACAGCGCGCAGAGCAGGCCCAGCGGCACCGTGATGACCAGCGCGAGGCCGATCTGCTCGAGCGTGCCGACCACCGCGTGCAGCGCGCCGCCGACGGTCAGCGGCTGCAGCGGCCCGGCCAGTTGCAGGTCCTGGGTGAAGAAGTTCCAGTGGACCAGCGCCCGGTAGCCCTTCCACACCGTGAAGCTCACGACGCAGACCAGGGCCAGGAGCAGCAGCGCGGCCAGCCCGTGCACGACCGCGCCGACCAGCCGGTCGCGGACCGCCGGGCCGTCGGCGTCCAGCCAGACCAGCGCGGCGTAGAAGACCAGGAACATGACGAACGAGACGACCACGAAGCCGAGCAAGCCGGAGAACGGGGCCAGCCAGTAGTAGATCAACGCGGTGGCGCTGATCCCGGCGATCAGGGCGCCCAGCGCGACCGTGACGTCGGCGCCGGAGACGGTCGCGGTGACCCGGCGCTCCTCCGGCTCGCTCGGTTCCGGCTGAACCCCAGGCACCAGATGCGGAACGGTGGTCATCAGGCCTCGCTCTCGGCGCCCGAGCGGCTGCGGGCCACGATCGAGCCGGCCGCGAAGTTCACGATCAGGGTGAGGACGAACAGCGCGACGCCGGCGGCCATCAGCGCGGAGAGGGCGACCGGGCCGGACTCGCCGTACCGCAGGGCGATCAGCGCGGAGACCGAGTTGGCGCCGTTCTGCAGCACGTGCGGCTGGATCACGAAGACCGGCGAGATGATCAGGTAGACCGCGATGGTCTCGCCGAGCGCCCGGCCCAGGCCGAGCATCGTGCCGCCGATCA
The DNA here is from genome assembly GCF_000721705.1 of Actinoplanes subtropicus. GTDB lineage: Bacteria > Actinomycetota > Actinomycetes > Mycobacteriales > Micromonosporaceae > Actinoplanes > Actinoplanes subtropicus. Next base: position 49,156 of record NZ_JOJL01000016.1, on the reverse strand, counting down.
TGCCGCCCCGGCCGAACGGGATGACCACCGAGCGGATCATGCCCCAGCGGGTGGCGCCCAGCGCGTACGCACCCTCCCGCTCGCCGATCGGGGCCTGGGAGAACGCCTCCCGCATGATCGAGCAGATCACCGGGGTCACCATCAGCGCCACCACCATGCCGGCGATGAACGTCGATGAGGTGTAGACCGTCTCGGTGGCCAGCGGGTCGCGCGGGTCGGAGCCGGTCACCTTGAACAGCGGGAACCAGGCGAAGTAGGTGGACAGCCAGCGGGCCAGGCCGATCACGTTGCCCTGCAGGAAGGCGAAGCCCCACAGTCCGTAGACGACGCTCGGGACGGCCGCCATCAGGTCGACCATGTTGATCAGCAGCCGGCGCACGCGGGCCGGGGCGTACTCGGAGACGTACAGGGCCATGCCGGTGGCCAGCGGGACGGCGATGCTGATCGCCACGCCGGCGATCAGGATCGTGCCGGTGAGCACGGCGGCGATGCCGAAATGGTGGGAGTCGGGCTCCCACTCCTCGGTGGTCAGGAACGACCAGCCGGCGATCCGCAGCGCCCCGATCGCCTTGCTGAACAGGAAGGCGCCGACCAGCACCATCAGCACCAGCACGGCCGCGCCGGCACAGCGCAGGATGATGCGGAACACCCGATCCTGCCCGCCGGACGGCCGGAGCCGGCGTCGCTGCTCGAGCGGCGCGCTCGTCATACCTGTCCCGCCTTACGTGACTCTTAAGTAACACCGTGCGCGCTCAGCGAAACGATGTTGGCTTTACGTAAGGCCGGGGTTATGTGAACGACGGACGAATGCCGCCCATGGTTTGGCGCCGTAACGGGCGAGACGGCCCGCAACGCTCACCGGCGGGGATCGAGGTCGACGAGTTCGGCGGCCGGGATCAGATCGAGGGCTATCGTTGCAGCCTGATCGGCCTGGATGCGGCGCTGATAGTCGCGGCTCGACAGCGCCACCACCACGTCGCCGGCCAGGATGCGCCAGGACCAGGAGGACGGGCCGGCGCGCACGATGGTGATCCGCAGGTCGGCGACGTTGAGCTGGAGCCAGCGGACCGCCGTACGGCAGGAATCGGGGTCGGCATAGGCGATCGGGGCCCTGGCCAGGTCACGGTTGTTGGTGGCGAGGAGTCGCCAGGACATCGACCCGTCCAAGCGGTGTCGGAGCATCCGAAAACGCGCAGCAGCCACGGGGCCGGTCGCTCCTCGAGGAAAAGATCGTTTGGATCGCGCGCCCTATAACGTGGCGGCTTTGCGTACACAGCCGACGCACAGCGCATGAACAGCGGGCTTTAAAGAAACGACGGGCTGGAGATACTGGCCCCATGACCCAGCACACCCCCGCCGCGCCGATCGACGCCGACTCTCTCGATGCCGTGTTGCGGCCGTTCGGGCGGTCCCGCACGCTGCCCGCCGCCGCCTACACCGACCAGAAAGTTCTCGACTGGGAGCTCCGCCACCTGTTCGCCGGCGCCTGGACCTGCCTGGGCCGCGCCGACGAGGTCCGGCGCGAGCAGAGCCAGCGCGCCTTCTCGGTGGGCGGCATCGGCGTGCTGCTCACCTTCCACGAGAGCGCCGTCCGGGCGTTCGCCAACGTGTGCCGGCATCGCGGGCACGAACTGCTGCCGGAGGGCGGGGCGGCCGACCGGATCGCCGTGGTGTGCCCGTACCACGGCTGGGCCTACCGCCTCGACGGGACGCTCAGCACCGCCACCGCGATGCGCGAGGTGAGCGACTTCGACCCGGGCGCGCACGGGCTGGTCGAGCTGCCCGCGGTGGTGTGGGAGGGCTGGCTGTTCGTCAACGCGACCGGCGAGGCGCCGCCGTTCGCCGAGCATCTGGGCGAGCTGGACGGGCTGCTGCGCCCGTACCGGCCGGCCGAACTGCGGCTGCGCGCGGCGCACGACTACCGGGTGGCCGCCAACTGGAAGGTGATCGTCGAGAACTACCAGGAGTGCTACCACTGCCCGCAGATCCATCCCGAGCTGTGCCGGGTCTCCCCGCCGAACTCGGGCAACAACTGGGATCTGCCGGGCGCGTGGGTGGGCGGCTCGATGGACCTGCGGGAGCACGCGGAGACGATGTCGGTCGACGGGCGCGGCGCCGGGGTGTTCATCGACGGCGCCCCGCCAGGTACCGTCCGCTACGTCGCGCTCTTCCCGAACCTGCTGGTCTCCGCCCACCCCGACTACGTGATGACGCACCGATTGTGGCCGGTGTCGCCGGGCGTGACCGAGGTCGAGTGCCGGTGGTACTTCCCCGAGGAGATCACCGATCCGGCGTACGCGGTGGACTTCTGGGACCTCACCAACCGGCAGGACTGGGCGGCGTGCGAGTCGGTCCAGCGCGGGGCCGGCTCCCCGCACTTCCGGCCGGGCCCGCTCGCCCCGAACGAGGACGCGGTGTACCGGTGGACGACGCTGGTCGGCCGCGCGTACGCGACCGGCAGCGTCTACTGAGCGTCGTCCACCGAGCGGACCTCAAACCGTGCGCAACGCCTCGGTCGGCGAGAGCCGCGCGGCCCGCAGCGCCGGCACCAGCCCGGCGATCGCACCGATCACGACGGCGGCCGCGATCCCGCCGGCCCACGCCTCCACCGGCACCACCACCTGCCAGCCCTTGCCGCGGGCGTAGACCACGGTGGCGACGATCCCGGCGGCCACCCCGGCCGCGCCGCCGAGCACGGTGAGCAGCACCGCCTCGGCCAGGAACTGCCCGCGGACCTGCCGGCGGGTCGCGCCCAGCGCCCGCCGCAGGCCGATCTCCGAGCGCCGCTCCAGTACCGAGATGATCATGATGTTGGCGACGCCGACCGCGCCGACGATCAGCGCCACCACGCCGAGCCCGAGGAACAGGCTGTCGAACGCGCCCTCGGCCGCGGCCCGGGCGGTCAGCGCGTCGGACGGCTGGCTGATGTCGACCTCGCTCGGCGACTCCGGGTTCGCCGTCTGGGCCAGCACCGCCTGCACCTGCGCGACCCGGTCGGTGTCGGCCCGCACGTACAGCTTGCTCGGCGGCCCGGCGACCGCCCGGCCGTGCTCGATCTCGACGTAGTCCAGGTAGTGCTCGGCCGCCGGGTATCCGATCAGGACACTGCTGTCCAGCTCGGTGGCGAGCAGCGCGGGCTGCAGAATACCGGCCACGTAGAACCACTGGCCGCCGAGCCAGACCCGCCGGCCGGGGGTGACCCGGTCGAAGCCGAGCCGCTGCGCCGCGACCGCGCCGAGCACCGCCACCGGCTGGGTGGCGGTCGCCTCGTTGAGCCAGCGGCCCTGGGCGATGCCGGTCGCCGCACCGCCGGAAGGTTGAGGCTCGCGGCCCGTACGGTCAGCGCGTTGGTGCTGATCGCCGGGATCAGCGGGCTGCGGTAGACCTTCGCGTCGTCGATGGCCGCGCAGGTCGATGCCGTGCAGCACGGTCACGTCGCCGTACGCCTTGGTCACCTCGGCCAGCTCGAGAACGGGTTCGGTCATGTCGACGGCACTACCACTCGGTCGCCGGCCCGGAGATCGCCGGTCACCTGCACCATCCCGGCCGCGTCGTCGAAGAGGCCGAGCTTTACCGGCACGGTCTCCCGCCCGCCGGCCCCGACCCGCTCGACCGCGTATCCGGCGCCCGCCCCGATCAGCGAGGTCACCGGCACGATCAGCGCGTTCTTCACCCCGGCCGTGGTGATCTGCACCCGGACCGGCGCGGCGCCGAGCGTCCCGGCGTCCGCCGGCTTGTCCAGGCTCAGGTAGACCGGGACGGTCGCGCTGCCGTCCTTGCCCTGGGTGGCGACCGTGCCGATCCGGCTGATCCGGCCGCCGGTGACCCGGTTGTCCGGCAGCGTGATCTGCGCCTTGTTGCCGACCTTGACCTGGGCCTGCTGTGACGCGTTGAGCTGCACTACGACCTCTCGGCGGGTGGTCTCGGCGGTCCCGAACGGGCTGCCGGGCGCGGCCCGGCCGCCGAGTTGCGCGGTGCGGGTGGAGATCCGGACCGGCCCGGGGAGGACGACCGCATCGGCGAGGCTCAACGACGATTTATCCGATAAATCAGACAGGCGCGGCAGCAAGCGCGGCCTGGCCCGGCACGAACACGTCGATCTCTCCGAGATCGCCGGCCGGACGGTGGCGGCTTACCGGGTGGGCGCTCCGCTTGCGGGCGTACGCCTGGCGGCAAGCATCGAAACGGCGTGGACCAGCGGCGATCCGGCCCTGGTCGAGCGGTTGGTGGCCAACCTGGTGGACAACGCGCTGGCGTACAACGTGCCGAACGGCTCGGTGACGGTGACCACCGGCGTGCGCGACGGCCGAGCCGTACTCACCGTCGCCAACACCGGCGAGCCGATCCCGCCCGACCGGGTCGACGACCTGTTCGAGCCGTTCCAGCGGCTGGACCGCACGGCGGGGCCGGGCCGGGCACCACGGCCTCGGCCTGTCCATCGTGCGAGCCATCGCCGCCGCCCACGACGCGACTGTCGAGGCACGCCCCGGCCCGGCCGGCGGCCTGCACGTCGAGGTCACCTTCGGCGACACCCCGGTCGTACGGGCTCAGCCCGCCACCTTGCGGACGGCCTCGGCCAGCACGTCGACCGCGTCGTCGAGCAGCTCGAAGTCGATCACCAGCGGCGGCAGCAGCCGGACCACGTTCGAGTAGGTGCCGCAGGTCAGCACCAGCACGCCGCGCTCGTGGCAGTACTTGGCCACCGCCGCGGCCGTGGTCGGCGACGGTGTCTTGCCGCCGGGCTCCACGAACTCCAGGGCCAGCATCGCGCCCCGGCCGCGGACGTCGCCGACCGCCGGGACCGATCCGGCGAGCTCGCGCAGCCTCGGTAGCACCCGCGCGCCGATCTCGGCGGCCCGGCCGGCCAGGTCCTGCCGCTCGATCGACTCCAGCGCGCCGAGCGCGGCCGCGCAGGCGATCGGGTTTCCGGCGTACGTGCCGCCCAGCCCGCCCACGTGCACGGAGTCCATGATCTCGGCGCGGCCGGTCACCGCGGAGAGCGGCAGCCCGCCGCCGAGCGCCTTCGCCGTGCAGACCAGGTCGGGGACGATGCCCTCGTGCTCGACCGCGAACATCCTGCCGGTCCGGGCCAGCCCGGTCTGCACCTCGTCGGCCACGAAGACGATCCCGTTCGCCCGGCAGAACTCGGCCACCCGCGGCAGGAAGCCCTCGGCCGGCACGACGAAACCGCCCTCGCCGGCGATCGGCTCGGCCACCACGGCGGCGACCCGGTCCACCCCGATCTGGGTCCGCAGCACGTCCGCGAACCGGGCGTACGCCTCCTCGGCGGGCGCGCCGCGGAACGGGTCGGCGGTCGGCACCCGGTAGATCTCCGGCGAGAACGGGCCGAACGAGTGCTTGTACGGCATCTGCTTCGCGGTCATCGCCATGGTCAGCGACGTACGCCCGTGGTAGGCGTGATCGAAGACCACCACCGCGGGCCGCCCGGTGTACGCCCGGGAGATCTTGACGGCGTTCTCCACCGCCTCGGCCCCCGTGGTGAACAGCGCCGTCCGCTTCTCGTGGTCGCCGGGGGTGAGCCGGTTGAGGGCCGCCGCCACCTCGACGAACCCGTCGTACTCGGTGACCATGAAGCACGTATGGGTGAACCTCCCGGCCTGCTCGCGGACCCGCTCGACCACCCCCGGGTCGGACGCGCCCACGCTGGTCACCGCGATCCCGCAGCCCAGGTCGACCAGGTGGTTGCCGTCGACGTCGACGACGATGCCGCCGCCGGCCCGCTCGACGAAGATCGGCAGCGTGACGCCGAAGCCGGACGGCACCTCCCGCTGCCGCCGGGCGTGCCGCTCCCGGGAGAGCGGCCCGGGGATCTCGGTGTGCAGGATGCGCCGCTGCTCGATATCCGTCATGGAGTCATGCTAGGTTCGTCGGCTGTCGACCCCGACCTGCCGGAATGTCGAATCCCAGCCCACCGGACACTACAATCCGTCCATGCCGGTTACCGCCGCGGAGTTGCTCGCCATGCCGGCCCTCGGGCTGCGCCTGGTGACCGGCGACCCCGCCGCGACGATCCGCTGGGCGCACTCGGCCGAGCTGCTCGACCCGGCGCCCTGGCTGGCCGGCGGCGAGCTGGTGCTGACCATCGGGCTGCGGCTGCCGCGGTCGGCCGCCGGCCAGCGGCAGTACGTCGACCGGCTCGCCGACGCGCACGTCACCGGCCTCGGCTTCGGCGTCGGGCTGGGTCACGACCGCATCCCGCCGGCGGTCGCCCGCCAGTGCACGGCCCGCGGCCTGCTGCTGGTCGAGGTGCCGCTGCCCACCCCGTTCCTGGCGATCAGCGAGGCCGTCGCCGGCCTGCTCGCCCGGCAGGCGGGCGCCGCCGTCCGCCGTACGCTCGAACACCAGCAGCGGATGGCCCGGGCCGCGCTGAACGCCGGGGTGGCCGGCATCGTGCGCAGCCTCGCCCGGGCCCTGGACGCCGAGGTGGTGGTGACCGACGCGCACCACCTGATCCTGGCCGCCTCCCCCGGCGACGGCGCCGGCCTCCTCGGCCGGGCCACCGCCGAGCTGGGCGCCGAGGCCCGCTCCGGCACCCCGCTCGGGCTCAGCGTCTCGGCCGGCGACGAGCACCTGATGGTCCAGTCGCTCGGCGTCGGCGGCACCCGGCAGGGCCTGCTCGCCGTCGCCACCCACCGCGACCTGCACCACCCCGAGCAGCTGCTGCTCACCCACGCGGCGTCGCTGCTCTCGCTGGAGCTGGAACGCCCCCGCGAGCTGGTCGAGGCGCACCGCGGCCTGCGCTCGGCGGTGCTCGGCCTGCTGCTCGACGGCGACCTGCCGGCCGAGGTGGCGCGCCGGCCGCTGCGCTTCTTCGGCTTCGCCCCCGCCGACCGGCTGGTGGTGGTGCTGGCGCAGCCGGCGAGCCCGCACGTCGAGCCTTGCCTCGAGGGCCTGCCCGGCCGCCCCTACCTGCTCGCGGCCCGGGCGGACGGAGTGGTCGTGGTGGTACGCGCCGAGGACGAGGCGGCCGTGCTCGCGACGCTCGGGGCGGCCGACGTCACGCTCGGGGTCAGCGGCGCCACCACCGCGGGCGGCCTGCCGGCGGCGTTGCGGACGGCGGTGCAGGCCGCGACCGGCGCGCGCGCGGCGCGCCGGCGGGTGGCCCGCTTCGGTGACCAGCGGCTGCCCACCCTGCTGGCCCAGGAGGCGGTACGCAGCGCGGTCGGCCACCTCGCCGACGACCTGCTCGCCCCGCTCGCCGACCAGCCGCTGCTGTGCCGGTCGCTCGACGTCTTTCTGCAGCACAACGGGGTGTGGGAGACGGCGTCGCGGGCGCTCGGCGTGCACCGGCACACGCTGCGGCACCGGATGGCCCGGGTGGCCGAGCTGACCGGCCTCGACCTCGACTCCGCCCAGGACCGGGCCGCCCTGTTGCTGGCCCTGCTCGCGCGCAAACTGTCTTAAAGTTGGCACTACTCGCGGCGTTACCTGCGCTTTTGGTACTCGCGCCGCGCCGAATCCGGCAATTACTATCGCGTTCTCAGCTCATCAAACGATCACCCCGGGGGCCAGTCTGCGCACCTTCTCCGTCCCGGAACGAGTCGGCGGTTTCGGCCTGCTCGTCGGGTTCGGCGCTGCGCTCTGGCCGGCGTTCACCCAGCACACGGGCGTCGGGCTGCCGTGCCCGCTGCGGACGCTGACCGGCGTGCCCTGCCCGGTGTGCGGCCTGACGACCGCGGCGGTGGCGCTGGTCCGCGGCCAGGCCGCGGCGGCCTTCTCGGCCAACCCCATGATCTTCGGGCTGGCGACGCTGGCCGTCGCCGCCGTCCCGCTCGTGGTGTTGCGCGCCACGGGTGTACTGGAACCACCGGAACCGTGGCCGGCTGCTCGGCGACGGTGGGCGCAACGGCTCGTCTGGCCGCTCGTGTTCGCGAGCTGGCTCTTCCAACTGCATCGGCTCGGGATCGGCCGGGCCTCGTAAAGGAATGCCGAGATGACTTACCCACCCAGCAACGATCCTCAGTACGGGCAGCAGCCCCCGCCGTACGGGCAGCAGCCCCCGCAGTACGGGCAGCCCCAACCGCCGGTGTACGGCCAACCGCAACAGCCGCAGTACGGGCAGCAGCCGCAGTACGGCCAGCAGCCCGCACAGTACGGGCAGCAGCAGTACGGCCAGCAGCCCGCGCAGTACGGGCAGCAGTACGGCACGCCCGGCGGCTACGGCGTCGCGGCCGTCAACTACGCCAGCTGGGCGCAGCGCGTCGGCGGTTACCTCATCGACGGCGTGGTGCTCCTGCCGGTCTACATCGTCGCTGCGGTTCTGGCCGGCCACGGCACCATCGCCAACATCATCGCCATCATCGTCTACCTGGCCGGCATCGTCGCCGTGTTCTACAACCGCTGGTTCCTCGGCGGAAAGACCGGCCAGACGTGGGGCCGCAAGGCGCTCGGCATCCGCATGGTGAGCGAGGAAACCGGTCAGCCGATCGGCGCCGGCATGGCGTTCGTCCGCGACCTGTGCCACGCCCTCGACTCGCTCGCCTGCTACGTCGGCTGGCTGTTCCCGCTCTGGGACGCCAAGCGGCAGACCTTCGCCGACAAGATCATGAAGACCATCGTCGTCTCCGCCTGACCGTCAACTGAACGAAGGCGTGGCCCGGCCGGGATCGGCCGGGCCACGCTTTTACCGCAAGGCCCTCAGGTTCGTCGCCACGAGCGGCCCGGATGGGTCGCGGACGGGAATCTCACACGCACCTAGCCGCCACGCCGGCGGGGGCGAATCCGTGCCGAGAAGTCACTGCTCCGGCACGGGAGGACAGACCATCATGACCGTCAAACGTGTGGCGGCCGCGCTCGGCGTGAGCGCGCTGCTCGTCGGCACGGTGTACGGGCTGGGCCCCGGCACCGCCTCGGCCTCGAGTCACCGGGAGGCGCCGCTGGTCGCCGCCGACCCGGCGATCGACAACACCGACCTGTACGCGTTCGCCAGCCCGGAACGCCCGGGCTACGTCACCTTCATCGCCAACTGGCAGCCGTTCGAGGAGCCCAACGGCGGCCCCAACTTCTACCCGTTCGCCACCGACGCCACGTACCTCATCAAGGTCGACAGCGACGGCGACGCCAAGCCCGACGCGACGTTCCGCTGGACGTTCCACAACATCGACAAGCGCGGGAACAACACCTTCCTCTACAACAACGGCCCGGTCACCTCGATCGACGACGAGAACCTGCTCTTCCGGCAGACCTACACGCTGGAGTCGTCGTTCCACGGCGAGCCGTTCAAGGTACGCGCGCAGGACGTGCCGGTGGCGCCGTCCCGGGTCGGCCCGGCGTCGATGCCCGACTACGGCACGCTGCGCTCGCAGGCGACCCGCACCCTGCCCGGCGGCTGGAAGATCTTCGCCGGCCAGGCCGACGACCCGTTCTTCCTCGACCTGCGGGTCTTCGACCTGCTGTACGGCGGGAACCTGAGCGAGACCGGGCAGGACACGCTGGCCGGCTACAACGTGAACACCATCGCCATCCAGGTGCCGTTCAAGGACGTCGCGCTGCGCGGGGATGCGAAACGGAACCCGAACATCGGCATTTGGACCACCACCGAACGAGATCGCGTACGGGTGGCCGACGGCACCTCGTCCGGCGGCCGGGTGCAGGTGTCCCGCCTCGGCAATCCGCTGGTCAACGAGGTGGTCGTGCCGGCCGGGCTGAAGGACACCTTCAACGCGACCCCGCCCGACCGGGACGCGAAGATCCCGGCGCTGGTCAGGCGGGTCACCAACCCGGAGGTGCCGCAGCTGATCCAGAAGATCTACCAGGTGCCGGCGCCCGCGACGCCGCGCAACGACCTGGTCGAGATCTTCCTGACCGGCATCACCACGAAGGCCGGCGGCCCGATCAAGGCGGACCTGAACTCGCAGCTCGACAACGCGGACGTGGCGGCGGGCCGGTTCACCCCGTCGGAACAGTTGCGGCTGAACCTGTCGGTACCGGTCAGCGCCCAGCCGAACCGGCTCGGCGTGCTCGGCGGCGACCTGCAGGGCTTCCCGAACGGGCGGCGGCTCACCGACGACGTGGTCGACATCGAGTTGCAGGCCCTGGAGGGCGCGGCGCAGACCGGCAAGCTGGTCGACGCGCTGGCCGCGGGCGACAAGGTGGACGCGAACAACCAGCCGTTCGGGGCGAAGTTCCCGTACGTCGCCCTGCCCAACACCGCGAGCGTCAACACCACCGGTGGCATGACGGCGGCCCAGCCCCAAAGTGCCGGGTCCGGCACTCCTGACGTGGAGCAGTCGTCCGGCGCGGTCGCCGCTCCCGCCGACGAGACCACGCCGGGCAGGACGTGGATGACCAAGCCGGTGGCGTACGCGACCGGCGCGACCAGCGTCGGCGCGCTGATCCTGGCCGCCGGACTGTTCACCTTTCTGCGCCGGCGCCGCCCGACGCAGCCGGCAACCAGCGCCTTCGACCCTGACCAGACGATGCGGATGTGACCGCCGGGTGGGCGCGCTCTGGTGGGCGCGCCCATCCCGCTGTCCCCTTTGGAGGATCCCGATGCGCCGCATTCTGACCAGCCTCGCGCTCGCCGCCGCCGTCCTAGCGGTTGCCGGCATCGCGTTCCGGCCGCACACCGCGCCGCCCCGTTCCGTCGCCCAAGCCCAGCCCGTCGACGTCCTGGCCGACCGGGTCGCCCGCGCCCAGCAGCACCTGCGCGACGTGCCCGGCGACTGGGGTGGCTGGGCCGCTCTCGGCGCCACCTACCTCGAACAGGCCCGGGTCACCGCCGACTCGGCCCTCTACCCGCAGGCCGAGCGGGCCGCCCGCAAGTCGCTGGCGCTGCGCCGGGACGGCAACGGCGGCGCGCTGGTCGTGCTCGGCGCGCTGGCCAACGCCCGGCACGACTTCGCCGCCGCCCGCGACCAGGCCGAGGCCGCGCTGCGGATCGACAGCGCCGACGCCGACGCGTACGGCGTGCTCGCCGACGCGCTCACCCAGCTCGGCGACGCGCAGGGCGCGACCGGCGCGGTGCAGCGGATGCTCGACACCCGGCCCGGCCTGGCCGCCTACGCGCGCGCCTCCTACGACCTCGAGCTGCGCGGCCGGATCGCCGACGCCACCGGGCTCATGCGCCGGGCGCTGAACGACGCGGTCGACCCGCACGACGCCGCCTTCTGCCATACCCAGCTCGGCGATCTCGCCTTCGGCCGCGGCGACCTGCGTACGGCCGGCGACGAGTACGCGGCCGCCCGCGCCGCCGACCCGGCCTCGGTCGCGGCCCAGCGCGGTCACGCCCGGGTCCGGGCCGCTCAGGGCGATCTCTCCGGCGCGCTGGCCGACTATGCCGACCTGACCGCCCGGCTGCCCGGACCGTCCTACCTGATCGAGTACGCCGAGCTGCTCAACGTCGCCGCCCAGCCCTCGGAAGCCGACGGGCAACTGGCGCTGGCGGCGGCCGCCCAGCGGCTCTTCACCGCGAACGGCGGCCGGGACGACCTGGCCACCGCGCAGCTGGCGCTGGCCGAGGGCCGGCCCGCCGACGCGGTCAAGGCGGCGAGCGCCGAGTGGGCCCGGCGGCACCATCCGGACGTCGCGGACACGCTGGCCTGGTCGCTGCACCTGGCGGGCCGGGACGCCGAGGCATTGGCCTACGCGCGGACGGCGATCGCGGGCGGGGCGCATCCGGCCACATACGCGTACCACCTCGGCCTGATCCACCTGTCCCTCGGCCACCGCGCCGAGGCGCGCGCCGAACTCGCCCGCGCACTGGCCACCAACCCGTACTTCTCCCCGGTCGACGGGCCGAACGCCCGCCGCGCCCTGTCCGCCCTCGGAGACGCCCGATGAGCCGACTCGCCCGCCCGCTGCTCGTGCTGGCCGCCGCCGTCCTGGCCGGCCTGCTCGTCCCGGCCGCACCCGCCCAGGCGCACCCGATGGGCAACTTCTCGATCAACCAGTACGAGGAGCTCACCGTCCACGCCGACCGCGTCGACGTGCTCGCGCTCTCGGACATCGCGGAGATCCCGACCTTGCAGGAGAAGCCCCTGATCGACACCGACGGGGACGGCCGACTGTCGGACGCCGAGCGGGCCGCCTACGCCACCGCGGAGTGCCGGCGGTTCGCGGACGCGTTCGCCGTCACCGCCGACGGCAAGCCTCTGACGTGGACGGTCACCGATCCCGGCTATCGCCTCGCGCCCGGGGCGGGTGGCCTCTCCACCGGCCGGCTGTCCTGCTCCTTCGCCGCGCCGGCCCTCTTCGCCGTGCCGGCCCCCTTTGACGTGCCGGCCAGGGCCACGACCCTGCGGGTCGACAACCGCTATCGGCCCGGCCGGGTGGGTTGGCGTGAGCTCACTGCCCACGGCGATGGCGTACGCATCGACAGCCCCCTGCCGGCCCAGAGCGTGAGCGCCCGGCTCACCACGTATCCGCGCGAGCTGCTGACCTCGGCCCCCGACGTGCACACCGCGACGATCCGGGTCGGCGACGCCGCCGGCGGCGCGGCGGGCGGCGGCGCGGCGGGCGGCGGCGCGGCGGGTGGCGGCGCGGCGGGCACCCCGGCCCGGCTCGCCGCGAGCGGCCCGAGCTGGCTGACGTCCGCGCAGAGCCGGGTCGAGTCGGTGGTCGGCGGCCGGTTGACGCCGCTGGTGCTCGGCCTGGCGTTCGTGCTGGCCCTGCTGCTAGGTGCGGGCCACGCGGCCCTGCCCGGCCACGGCAAGACGGTGATGGCGGCCTACTTCGCCGGCCGCCACGGCCGAATCCGCGACGCGCTGGCGGTAGGCGGCACGGTCACCCTGGCCCACACCGGCGGCGTGCTGGCGGTGGGCCTACTGCTGAGCACGTCAACAGCCCTGGTCGGGGAGCAACTACTGGCCTGGCTCGGCGCCGTCAGCGGCATCCTGGTAGCGGCCGTCGGCATCGCCATGCTGATCTCCGCCCGCAAAGCCCGCCGCCACCCCACCCAGCACGCCCACGCCCACAGCGACCACAGCCACGCCCATGACGATCACAGCCACGCCCACGACGATCACAGCCACAGCGATGGCCAGGCGCACGGACACGAACACGGGCATCGTCACCACCGACCGGGCGGCCGGCTCGGCCTGGCCGGGATCGGACTCGCCGGCGGCCTTGTCCCCAGCCCCTCCGCGCTGGTCGTGCTGCTCGGAGCGATCGGGCTGGGCCGCGCCGGACTGGGCGTCCTGCTGGTGCTGGCCTACGGGATCGGCATGGCCGGCACCCTCACCGCGGTCGGGCTCCTGCTGGTCGTCGCCCAGCGCAGGCTGGGCGGGCTGATCGCCAGAGGCGGCCGCGCGGCCCACTTCGGCGGCCTGGTGAGCCGGGTGACCAGTCGCGTTTCGGCCGGCGCCCCGACAGCGACGGCTGCCCTCGTCGTCCTGGTCGGCCTCGGCATGGGAGTCCGTGCAGTGGTGTAGCCGCCGAACCGGCCGGTTAGCGCAAGACGGGCGCGCGGCGAGCGCGAGTAGGCAGCTCAGCCCGGAAGCGGCGGCAAAGGCGCAACCAACGACGGCGCCGGCCGGGAAGGCGGGGACCGGTGTTCGCCTCGTACTTTCGGAAGGTTTTGATCTTTCGGAAGTTTCGGGCCGTGCCGCCACTCCCGGACGCCGGCGCGCTGCCCGCTAACGCCAAGCTGCCCGATCCGTTCAAGAAGCTGGACGGCACCCGGACCGCCAGCCCCGCCGACTGGACCTGTCGGCGGGAGGAGATCAAGAAGCTGTCCGAGAAGTTCGTCTACGGGGAGCAGCCGTCGCTCGGCGACGCGTTCGGCTCGTTCACCGGCGCGCCGACCCGGCTGCCGGTGGACACGCACGAGGTGGTCGGCATGATCGCGCCGCGCGCCGACCGGCGCGACGATCACCAACGCCTGGAACGCCGACCGAAGCGGCAACAGCGGCGCGGTCCAGTTCAGCAACGTCGCCTACAACGGGCAGGTCCCGGCCGGTGGCTACACCGAGTTCGGCTTCCAGGCGACCGGCAACAGTAGGGCCATGGTCCCGACCTGTGGCACGTGATCGGGGTGGGGCTACCCCTACCCCGTTTTGTCGGGTTGCCGGGATCGGAACGGGCACCGCCATCGAGAAGCATCAAAAGAGTCGTTGATCGATTCCTAAAAGGAGCTTTTCGATGCTCACTCGCAAGGCGCTCGCCACCGCCGTAGCCGCCGCCCTGTTGACCGCCGCAGTCGCCCAGCCGGCGGTCGCGGCGACCGCCGCCCTGCCGACGCACGATCCGGTCCGCACCGAGTTGACCGCGCTGGTCGACACCGACGGGTTCCCCGGCGCGCTCGCCTCGGTGACCGACCGCCGGGGCCGGATCCGCCAGCCGACCGCCGGAGTCGCCGTGCTCGGCACCAACCGCCCGGTCCCCGTCGACGGCCAGGTCCGGATCGGCAGCAACACCAAGACCTTCGTCGCCGTGGTGATGCTGCAGCTGGTCGCCGAGCACCGGGTGCGGCTGGACGCGCCGGTCGACACGTACCTGCCCGGCCTGCTGCGCGGCGACGGCATCGACGGGCGGCGGATCACCGTACGGCAGCTGCTGCAGCACACCAGCGGTCTGCCGAACTACACCGAGTTCCTCGGCGTGGACGACCTCTCGCTGCGCTTCCGCCACTTCCAGCCGCAGGACCTGGTCGACGTCGCCCTGGCCCATCCGGCCGACTTCGCACCCGGCACGAAGTGGGAGTACAGCAACACCAACTACATCGTCGCCGGGCTGATCATCGAGAAGGTCACCGGCCGGCCGCTCGCCCAGCAGATCACCGACCGGGTGATCCGCAAGGCCGGCCTGCGGGACACCTACTTCCCGGGCAACGGCGAGTTCGGCATCCGCGAGCGGCACCCGCACGGCTACACCCCCGACGCGAACGGCGCGCCGTTCGACATCACCGTCCTCGACCCGTCCTGGGCCTGGGCCGCCGGCGAAATGGTGTCGACCCCCTCCGACCTGAACAAGTTCTTCGCCGAGCTGATCGCCGGCAAGCTGCTGCCCGCGGCCCAACTCGCCGAGATGCGCACCACGGTGCCCGCCGACCTCTGGCCCGGCGCCCGCTACGGCCTGGGCCTGATCAGCTCCCCCCTGAGCTGCGGCGGCGTCGCCTGGGGCCACGGCGGCGACATCCCCGGCTACGAGACCCGCACCGAGGTCACCGCCGACGGCCGCGCCGCGACGGTCGCCATCACCTCGCTGCCCGACACCGAGCAGAAAGCGAACGACGTCCTCCACGTGGTCGACACCGCCCTCTGCAGCTGAGAAGGTCGCTGGAAGTTGGCTCCCGGCATCGCCCGGGAGCCGCTTCGCGCCCCTACTTCCCAAAGATCAAAACCCTGCGAAAGTACGAGGCGAGCACGAGCCCCCACCTTCCCGGCCGGCGCCGTCGTTGGTTGCGCCTTTGCCGCCGCTTCCGGGCTGAGCTGCCCACTTGCGCTCGATACCCGACCGACTGTCCACGATCTACCGTTGATCCGCTCAAATGCATCGCCGGCGCGGGTGGGCGCTACGGCCGATACGTCGTCGGTAGCCGCCGGAAGTGCCTACCACAGCTACTGATGGTCGGGGTGGGTTGGACAACGAGCTGCACGACCGGTACCCGGGCGAGCCCGGTGCCGAGGAGTTCCGCGAGGCGCTGCGGGCCGTCAAGGCCACCGCCTGACGTCCGCCAGCAGGCACTACCCTCCTCCGATGGCCGACCGCACCACCGCGGAGGTGTAGCTGACCGTGGCCGAGGTCGCGGCTGCCGTGGATCAAACCTCGCGCCCATCGGCTCGCGCGGGGCACGGATCCGGGTCCGCTTATCCGGCTGGTGACGGCGCCATGGTCGGGCCGGTGCCGGTTCGGGGTATCGGCCGCCGGCTGTGATCGGGTGCCTGGAAGGGGACATGGAAGTGGCCGCCGGTGGCGCTTCGCGCGTTGGACGGGCTTGTCCCCCGAGGCCATCTGCGCATGCATGGACGGCACGCCGCTGCAAGGCCCGTGCGCTGAGGCTGCTCGATGCCAAGTGCCGGGCAACCGATAACGCCCGGCCCGGTAACTCGGTTGTACTAACGAGACAGCCAAGCACACAAACCGAAGGCATCGCCATCCATTGATCGATTGGACTCCGGCCGCCGAGTACGGCAGGGTGTCGCACCGACACGTTCCGTACTCAATGGTCAACCGGTTGAAAACCATGCCGTAACGGCGGTCGGGCGGAGCCCGGAACAATGAGGATTATTCACGACGGCCAAGGCCACTTGCATGAGCTGCGGCAAACCTGCAACTCGAGGTAGGTCGTGAATAACCCTCAGTCTTAATTTGATCACCTCCGGCGGCCACGGCCGGCGGATCACGGCCCGTCTTGTGAGAGGGACGGTGGAGCGCGGGTGAGAGACCATATCGTCGGCCGCGATCGGGAGCTCGCGGTCATCCGTAAGGCTTTGCAGGACACCGACGCCGGGGCAGGGGGCTGCCTCGTCGTCACCGGACCGCCGGGTATCGGCAAGTCGCGGCTGTTGCGCGCGGCCGGCGACTACGCGGACGAGCGGGACATCGCGGTCGCCGCCCGAGAGGCGTTCCGGCACGACCACACCGCGCCGCTGGTCACGCTGGCCGGGGCGTTGCGTGCGTGCAGCCCGCCGGCCAGCGAGTTCGGCTGGCTGTCCGATCCGGACGCGTCGGGGGGCAACTACGCGAAGATCGACCGGCTGCGGGACTGCCTGGAGCGGTACTCGAACCGGCAGCCGCTGCTGGTGGTGATCGACGACGCGCACTGGATGGACGAGCTCAGTGCCCTCGCCGTACGGGAATTGGTCCCTGCTCTTGCTTCTTCGCCGGTTCGCTGGCTGCTGGCCGGCCGGTCGCAGCCGGCCGAACTCGACGCCCCGGGCCGGCAGACCCTGGACTGGCTGGCCGAGCGGGCGACCACGATCCACCTGGACGTGCTCGACGACGCGGCCACCGCCCAGCTGTGCGCGGACGTGCTCGGCGCCGAGGTGGACGACACCGTGCTGGCCCTGGCGGCCGGCTGCGGCGGGCACCCGCTGCGCCTGGAGAAGCTGCTGTCCGCCCTGCTCAGCACCGATCAGATCATGGTCGCCGACGGGATCGCGACAGTGGTCGGCGAGGACCTGCCGTCGAGCTTCGTCGCGACCGTACGCGAGATCATGGGCTCCCTCCCGCCGGAGGCTCAGTGGCTGCTGCGCGCGACCTCGGTGCTGGACCGGCCGTTCACCATCGAGAACGCGGCCCGGCTGATGGGCCGCGAGCCGGTCGCCCTGTTCGACGCGATCGACCAGGTCACCGCCGCCGGCCTGCTGGTCGAGGACCAGGACGGCCTGGTCTTCCAGCACGACCTCGTGCACCAGGCGGTGCGCAGCACACTGTCCGGTTCGGTGGCCCGCCACCTGCATCAGGAGGCCGCCACGATGGCCCGCGAGCAGGGCCTCCCACCCGCCGAGATCGCCGAACACCTCTTGCGTACGGGCCCGGCCGGCACCCGCGCAGCAGTGGACATGCTCCGCGACACCGCCGCCTCGGTCGCGCTCACCGCCCCGGGCGCCGCGGCCGACCTGATGCTGCAGGCGCTGCACGCGGTCGGCGAGCACGATCCGGCCCGGCCCGCGATGGTGGCCGAGGCGGTCGGCCTGCTCGCCTCGGCCGCCCGCGTCTCGCTGGCCCAGGAGCTGGGCGAGGAGGCGCTGCGCAACGGCCTCGCCCCGGAGACCCGCACGGCGCTGCAGCTCGGCCTGGCCGAGGCGTCCAAGCACGCTGGCCAGAACGCCAAGGCCGCCGAGTACGCCGACGACGGCCTGAGCGAACCCGCCGTGGCGATGACCACCCAGGCCCGGCTGCACGCGATCCGCGCGCACGCCACGTTCTATCTGGACGACTACCCGGCCGCCGACACCTCCGGCGCGGAAGCGGATCGGATCGGCCGCGTGCACGACCCCGGCGCGGCCGTCTTCGGGCTCACCGCGCGCAGCCTGGTCGCGCAGGCCGAAGGCCGGATCACCGACGCGTTCACGCACGCGGCCGCCGCCACCGACCTGGCCGACACGGCCGGCGGCGCGGCGCTGCACCGGCATCCGCGGATCTGGCTGGCCAACGCGCTGACCTCGCTGGACCGCTTCGACGAGGCGGAACGGACGCTGCGCCGCGGCCGCCGGGAGGCCGAGGGCCTGGGCACCGGCTGGGCCCGCCCGCTGCTGCACTACTTCTCGGCCGCGCTGCTGACCGTGCGCGGCCGGCTGGACGAGGCGGTGGCCGAGGCGGACGCCGGGGTGGCCATTTCGGAGCAGGTCACCGCGTACGCGCTGACCGTGCCTTTGCTCGGCATCCAGGCCAAGCTGGCCGTGCTGCGCGGCGACCTCGACCAGGCGCGCTGGTGCGTCGGCCGGATGACCGAGCTGCTCGCCGGCGGGATCACCGCGCCGCCGGAGGACGTCGAGTGGCCGCGAGCCCGGCTGCTGATCGCCGAGGGCGCGCTGGGCGACGCCTTCGAGCTGCTCAGCCCGGTGTACGAGCGGCCGACTTTGATCGTGCAGGAGCCGCGGGCCGCCGCCACGCTGGTCGGGCTGGCCGTGCAGGTCGGCGCCCAGCACAAGGCCGCCGCGGTGGTCGAGGCGACCGCCCGGCTGGCCCAGCGCAATCCGGGCCTGCACGCGGCGGCCGGCGCGGCCGCGCACGCCGCCGGGATCCTGTATCGGGACCCGCGGCAGCTGTGCACCGCGGTGGCCGAGTTCCGCCGGGCCGGCCGCCCGCTCGCGCTGGCCTCGGCGCTGGAGGATTCGGCGCTGCTGGGCCGCGACCAAACCGATCGTTCGACCGTACGGGCGTGGTACGACGAGGCGATGCGGTTGCTCACCGCGGCCGGGGCGCACGGCGCGATCCGGCAGCTGCAGGAGGGCCTCGGCGCCTGGCGCGGCATGGCGCCCGCCCCGGCCCCGGTCGACGAGACCGCGCCCTGCCTGCCGCAGCTGTCCCGGGCCGAGCGGGCGGTCGCGATGCTGGTCGGGCAGGGCCTGACCAACATCGGGGTGGGCCGTCAGCTGCACCTGTCCCCGCACACAGTGGACAGCCACCTCCGCAAGATCTTCATGAAGCTGGATCTGCACAGCCGGGTCGAGCTGGCCGCGGTGGTCGCCCGGGAGTGTCACCACAATCCCGGAGTCACGTGATACCGCGAGCGGCCCGCGCCGCCCGAGCATGGCGTCATGCCGGATTTTCGTACGCGGGTGCTCGTGGTCGGGGCCGGCCAGTCCGGCTGTGTGCTGGCCCTGGAGCTGGCCCGTAACGGCGTGCCGTGCGTGCTGCTGGAGCGGGCCTCCCGCCCGCCGGGGCGCCCCGAGCTGGCCGTGCTGCGCGCCGCCGCGCGCGACCATCCGCTGATCGACCTGCGGGAGGGCTGGACCTTCACCGGCCTGCGGCTGGAGGCGGACCGCACGGTGGCGACCGTGATCGACCGGGGGACGCGCGCCCGGCACGTCGTCGAGGCGGAGTATCTGGCGGGCTGCGACGGCGGGCAGAGCACCGTACGCCGAAGCCTTGATGTTGTTCTCGAGGACGCGCTGCCGGTCGACGTTTCCCGGCTCCTCGAGGCGACGCCGTGGGACGGGGCGCTGGGCATCGCCCGCACCTACCGAAGGGGTACGTCCTTCCTGGTCGGTGAGTCGGCGCACCGCTTCCACCCGCCGTCGCGCTCGGCCGAGCTCTCCGTGCGGGACGCGGCCGACCTGGGCGCGAAGCTGGCGGCCGTGCTGACCGGCCGCGGCGAGATCGGACTGCTGGACAGCTACGAGGGCGAGCGGCGGCCGTGCGCGGTGCTCGAACGGGAGGCGCTGATACGCGCGCTCGGCGGCCCCGCGTCGGGACATCCAACCCAGGACCACGTGAACACGTGATGCGCGGGATGCCACCGTCCAGACACGCTCTGTCAGGGCACCAAAGGGGACAAACGTTAGGGATGGCGATGACGACGGCACCGACCGCACCGACTGCTTCGGAACGCTTCCAGCACACCGTCGTGGCTGGATGGATGAGGCGGCTCTCCGAGAACACGTCGCCGCGCCGCAACCACTGGCAGACCAAACTGATCTACTACCGGGCCGCCGCCGACGTGCTCGCGGCCCCGACCGGCGCGCCGCTGAACTGGCGCAGCATCGTCACCGCGGCCGGCCCCAAGGGCTGCCGCAGCACGTTCTACGAGGTCGCCGGCTCGCACGCGCGGCACCGGATGGTCGACGAGCTGATCAACGACGGCGGCTGCGACTCGATCCAGATCGCGCTGCGCTACCTGCGGTCCGACCCGGTCGAGCAGCTCATCGACGAGACGAAGGTGTGGTCGTTCTGGCCGTACCGGCAACGGCTGCTGCCCAGGCTGGCGCTGCTGCCGGCGGACGAGGCGGAGGCCGAGCTGGGCGAGACGCTGACCGCCTGGGCGCGCCGGTACCCGGCGCTGGCCGACGCGGTCGAGCACACCCCGCCGGCCTGCGCCGTCGAGGACCTCACCGTGATCCACGAGGGACTGGTCTCCGGCACCCAGGCCGCCCAGCGCCTGACCGACCGGCTCGCCGACCGCTGACGAGCGCTACGCCGCCTGCAGGGCCATGTCGGTCTTGAGGCACTGCTCGTCGGCCGGGGCGACGCCGTACGCGCGCAGCGCCGTGGAGACGCGCCGGGCCACCGCGGCGGCCTCGTCCACCGGGCAGCGGGCGGAGAGCTCCAGCAGGTACGAGCCGTCCGGGTAGTCCCAGCGTTCGGCGCGGACGCCGTGGTCGAGGCCGCGCAGCTTGACGCTCTGGCACCGTACGTCGATCGGCCCGAAGACGACGAGATCGCCGAGGTCCACCGCCGGCGCGTACCGATCGAGGAGTTTGCGCTGGCCCGGCGAGAGCAGCCGGGTCAGCGGCCGGCCCGCGGCGATCGCCTTGGCCACGGCGCCCCGGGCGAGCCGCTCCTTCAGCGCGCCCGAGCAGACCGCGTGCCCGGGCAGCGCGTCGATCTCCATCTGGAACCGGTCGGCCTGCCGCAGCCAGCGCGGCACCCGGCCGGGCACGACCGGCCGGAGCTTCACCACGGCGTCGTCCCGGCGGCCCGCCCGGTCCCGGAACCGGATGATCACGCCGCGCCGGTAGAGGTCGAGGGCGGGGGTGTCGAGGAAGTAGACGCGCCGGGCCGAGCCGGTCGCCCGGTCGAGGCCGAGCGAGCGGCCGTCGCGGACCGGCACGACCAGCTTGAGCTCGACCTGGTCGGCCTGGCGTGCCAGGGTCCGCAGCGGGTCAGGCTGCCAGAATCCCGTCTTCACCCGGTTGCCTCTCCGACTCGTGACGGAGCCGCATACCCCGTACACCAGTCGTTAACCTTACGTCAACCTAAGGGTGGTCTCCAAAGATCGGCGCGTCACGGCTGGATCGGCAGGATCCCGCACGTGGAGATCGCCGGCACGCCGGCCAGCCGCTGCCCGAGCCAGTCCACGGCCGTGCCCTGGTCGGCGAGCAGCGGCCCGACGTGGTTCAGCAGCGGGCTGCCCACGCTCGGCAGGAGGACCGGGGCGTACACGACCTTGGCGCCGAGCTTGCACCAGTCGGCCGCCATCGTGCGGGCCTGGGCGTGCGGCACCAGGTTGTCGCTGATGCCGGTGGCGACCCGGACGACGCCGGTCGGCTTCCTCGTGCCGATCAACTGCTCGGCCACGTACGCCTTGAGGCTGGGCTCGGACCTGATGATGTCGGCGAGCGACTGGCCGGTCGTCGTCCACGAGGAGCTGTGCTGGTCGAGGTAGCCGAGGATCGCGTCGCCGACGCACATGGTGGACAGGTCCTTGAGCGCGGCCCGGCCGGCGTCGCTGAGGTACTTGTCGAGCAGCGGCTCCAGCTCCGGCTCGGACTGGGCGAAACCGTTGACCGCCCAGGCCAGCGCGCCGACCAGCTCGGAGCCGTCGATCGCGGCGGTGACCGCGGCGAGGTCGGCCGGTGGGGCGCCGGCGTAGGTGGCCGTCAGGCTGACGTCCGGGGCGTAGGACGCCTGGAGTTCGGCGGCCGAGGCGACCGCGCCGCCGCCCTGGCTGTAGCCGTACAGGCCGACCGCGGACTTCGCGGTGAGCGACGTGTCCGGGAGCGCCTTGACCGCGCGGGCCGCGTCCAGCACGGCATGACCCTCGTCAACCCGATTGACGTACGTGTGCAGCCGGTCCGTCGTGCCGAGGCCCACGTAGTCGGTCTCCACGACGGCGATGCCCTTGGCGAGCAGGCGGTACATGGCCAGGATCTCGTAGCCGACGGAGAGGGTGGTCTGATTCCCCTCGGTCCCGATGATCAGGCCGCGCTGCAGGGCGAGCGAGGTGGAGCACTGGTCGCCCTGGCCCATCGTGCCGGGCGCGAGCACCACCAGCGGCCGCGGCCCGGACCAGGAGGCGGCCGGCTCGATGTAGGCGCCGGTCACCGCGACCGGGTTGCCGTTCGAGTCGGTGGACTTGTACATGATCCGGGTCGCCTTGCCCGGCAGGGTCGAGCCAAGGCCCGGCAGGGACAGCGCGAGCGGCAGGGGCTCGCTGCGGATCAGCGAGCCGTCGGCCGTCGGCAGGGTCGCCGGCGGCGTGTAGAAATCGGGGATGGTGACGCCGCGGGAGGTGACCGTGGCGTGCGCCGGAAGCGGGGAGAAGCTCGCCACGACCGCGGCGGCGAGCAGGGCGACGGGGATGCGGGTGCGCAGGGACATGTCCGGCCTCCAAGGGGGCTCCGCCTGCCTGGTTACCGGACGGTAACTTGGCAAAACGAGACCTTCCAGAGGCCAGAACTCTCACTCCCGCACAGCTCGCCGGCGCACCAGAACCGTCACCACCAGGGCAAGAACGACGAGCAGGACGGCGTACGACCGCTGCCCGGCACGCGTGGCCACGACCGCCGCCTCGGCCAGCAGCACCCCGCCCGGCAGGAAGATCGCGACGATCCGAGACCTTCCCGGCGTACGTGCGAAATAGCCCCCGGCCCCGAAGACCGCGCCGACCGCGACGCCCAGCGCCATCCAGACCAGCGCCGTCGCGTTGTACGCGTTCCCCAGCTCGTCGTGCTGGATCAGGTAGGCCGCCACGTAGTAGGCCGGCACCGCGATCACCAGCATCGCCGCCCCGGCCGCGGCGCTCGGCCACACCCGCCACCGGGCCCGCCAGGTCAGCAGGAACGCCGCCACCGCCCACACCGCCGGGGAGTTGCCGAGCCCGCCGAACGGGAACGGCACGTACTTGATCCAGACGAAGTCGAGGAACCCCAGCAGCAGCCCGGCCACGGGCGTGATCACCATGCCGGGAGGGTAGAAGCCTCACGCTCGTGCCGGTCGCCCCTTGTAGGTCAACCCCTCGTCCCACGCCGCGCCCCGGACGGCGCGGCCCAGCTCGATCAGCGCTTCAAGATCATCCGGATTGACCGGCGCCTTGAGCCGGTCCTCCAGTTCGAGGCAACGGGCGAGCCGCTGCTTGTCCCCCTCCACCTGCTGCCAGATGTCGCTGGCCCGGCGCAGGCTGTCCCGTTCCAGCACCGCGGAGCGATCCTTGATCCGATTCTCGAGTGTTTCCGCGATGGCCCTGGCCGCGCGCTTCCACCGTTGCTCGTTCGGCAGGAGCAGCAGACCACCGGACGGCGAGGTGCCCGCCGACGGCGGAGGCGCGTACACCGGGCGCTGCCGGGGCAGGCGCCGGACGGCCGTCTGTCCCAGGAGGGCCTCGCACTCCCGGGCGACCGACACCCGTACCAGGATCGCGAGTTGGGCCGCCGCGAACGGTGCACGCAACGCGTTCTCCGGGACGAACCGGGGCTCGGGCTGGCGGATCGTCTTGCGGTGGATCTCGGCGGTCGCCCAGTGCAGCAGGTTGAGGATGCGTCCGTACGAGGACCGCCAGTCCGCCGCGCCGAGCAACGTGGCCTCCAGGACCAGCGCCAGGTCGATCTCCCGGTCGGTCTTCGTCCACTCGCCGTCGCGCGCCCGCAGCCAGGCCAACGCCGTGTGCACCTCGGGCGCGTCGCCGTCACCGGCCCGGATCAGGGCGGCGACGCACATCGCCGTGGTCGCCTCGTCCCGGTTCCACGATCCGGTGCCACCCTTCCACCAGCCGCCGTACGGGCCGCCCTTGTCCCGGGGGCGCTTCAGCCACTCGCACGCCCGCCGGACCGTGGTGCTGTTCTGATAGGTCTCCCCGGCCCGGCACAGGCCCAGCACCACTCGCGCCGTCACCCACGGCACCCGGCTCGGGTAGAAGAAGCCCTCCGGCTGGCACTGCGCCTCGGCCGTCCGCACCAGCGAGCGACGGAGATCGTCCGCCTTGTGCAGGGCGGTCGCCTCGAAGCCCAGCAGCACCCCGAGCATCCAGGTCCGGTAGAAGCGCTCGAAGTCGATCTGATCGGTGTTCGCCGGGCCGAGGCCGAGGTCCGGCACGCTCAGATAGGCGTCCTCCAGGTCCATGTACCGGGCGATCTCGACGAAGTCCTCGGACTCCCTGGTCGACTGGTCGGCCGGCTCGGGGAGCACCCGTGGCTGGTCGTACCGCCAGCGGCCGCGGACGAACCGCGCGACCTCCTGCCACTGCGAGTGATGCCCCAGTTCGGCAAGGGCTTCGGCGGCGAAGACCGCGGCGCCGACGTTCTCGCCCCAGCCCGGGTCGCGCGCGCAGTGGTCGTCGAGCTGCGTGCCGAGATCGAACAACAGATTCCAGGCCGGCCGGAGGTACGAACGGCCGCCGGTGGCGCCGCCGCGGAAGTCGCCCTGGTCCAGCCGGTGCAGCAGGTCGCTGCCGGCGGAGCGGCCGATCAGCTTCAGGTACTCCCAGATGACGTCGCCCGGTGGGGTCGTGGACCGCAGCCGCCGGATGAGGGTGGGCGCGTCCCGGCCGGAAGCCAGCGAGTAGTGGGCGCTGTTGTGGCTCAGGAACGAGTCCGGGCCCCTGCTGAGGCGGTGGATGAGGTCCTCGGGGAAGCGCCGGCGCACGATCGCCGTCGGCGGCCGGATCTCCAGCAACTTCAGGCAGGCGAACCAGTAGACGATCTCCCTCTCCGGCACGGTCGCGGGCAGGTGGTCGGGCGCCGGGGTCGGCACCCGCCGGAACGACTGGAACAGCGGATCCCGGTCGACAATGGCCGGCCGGCCGGTGGCGAGCACGCGGGCGGGCAGGCGGAAGTCCGTACGGAGCTTCTGGGTGAGGGCGAACGCCGGCCCCACTTCGGACATCCGGTCCTGAACCTGGTTGACCACGACCAGGATGTCGTCGTGCCGCGGCAGCCGCAGCAGCTCCCAGGCGATCGTCTCGGCACCCGCGCGACCGTCCCGGACATCCAGCCACGCGCAGGCATGGCCCTCGCGTTCGAACTGGTAGGCCACGATCGCGGCGCTGATCGTCTTCTGGGTACCCGGGCCGCCCACCAGGACCACGTCCGGCATCTGGGACAGTGACTGATACACCCGCTCGACGGTCTGGTCGGGAGCGCCGAGCTCGTCGATGCCCGGCCGGCTCGACCGGTCGATCTCCGGAAAGTCGTCCCGCCGGCGCTCCAGCACGTCCTCGACCAGGCGGAGCGCCACCAGTCGCAGCGGGCTGAAGCGCCGGTTGACCGCCCGCTCGATGAGCGGCAGATCGACGGAGATCTGCCGGGCGTCCCTGCGCGCATCGGTGCCGACGTCGATCGTCAGCCGTTGACCCGCCACGTCGATCCGATGGGTGAGGATCAGGCTCGGCTCCTCGCCGTCCAAGGCCTTCCGGCGCTCGGCATGGATCTCCTTCCAGGCCGCTTCGAGCCGATCGCCGATGCTCACCGCGCCCAGAAGGCTGTTCCACATCGCAACCCCCGGCATCGCGACGGAGGACGGCACATGTCAGGCGTGAGCGACGATCCGCAAATACGTGGCGGGTTGAAGCTCGCCGTCAACGTGCCCGACCTCGGCTTTCGTAATACGGAATCCGTGTTGGACGAAAATCGACTCGATCTCGCTCTGCCCTCCGATCGGCCTACTCCGCATCCTGCGCACGTACTCACGCGCCGCATCGTGCAGATCGTCGAAGTCGATCTCAAGTAGCCAGTGCGAACTCTTGGCCCGCTCATACAGACGTAGCAAATATTCGGTCTCGGCGCGAGACTGATCCTCGACCGATCTTTCGAGGTCATGCAGTCGCACGGTGGTGACCACGCAGCCGCCCGGCCGCAGCACACGGCGCCAGTTCTCGACCACGCGCTCGGCCTCAACCCGCTCGAATCGGGTCAGGAAGGCGTCGGACACCACCAGGTCGACCGGGCCGAGATCGGCAGCGAATTCTTCGCCCCGATCGAGGAAATCGACCGCGTGGATCGCCACGTCGACACCGTGCCGACGGCCCAGCCAGCGATTGGCCAGTAACGGGGTATGGCACAGGTCGGCCACGTGGACGTCCAGGTTTTCCGGCCGGTCCGCGGCGGCCAGCACATAGGCGAGCATCCCGTAGTCGGCGGCTCCGGTGATCAGCACCCGGGGTCGTGCGTGGGCGTGCAACTCGAGGCGGAGGTGCTCCTCGTAGAACCGGGCGTGCCAATTCGGGCTGCTGACCAGATTGAACAGCCGCAGGTACTGCCAGGAGCCGTGGTACCAGGCGCAGCCGTCCGCGTCGACGTGATCGCCGGTGCACGCGTACTGCGCGATCGAGTGCACCATGTCGGCCGACTCGAGCAGGGGCTCCGGCACGCGCGGCGCCTCGTGCTCGAGCTCGCTGCGCTTCTCCCACAGCTGGTCCCACCGTGCCCGGGCGGTGCGCACCTCCTCCTTGCGGGCGCTGACCACCCAGCTGGGCGGGCCGTTGTCGCCGTACTCCTCGTAGACCACGACCCGGTTGTCCACGATCCACATGTTGGTCATCGGAACTGCCGCGTCGACACTCCCGCCGGCGGGATCCCGCGCCTGCCGATCCCGCGAGCTCGCCCCGGCATAGAGGCGGTGCGCGATGATGCGGCTGGCATTGTCGTCCTCGACCTGGAGCAGGATGCGCTCGGCGTCGGGGTTGCCGAACGGCACCAGATAGAGCCGCCGGACGTCGTGGCCCTTCATGGCGTGCCGGCGCCACACGAGCAGCGAGAACAGATCGAGATTCTTGGGACGCCCGGAGACCGGCACGAGCTGGTAGACCGTGTCGGCGGTGCCGGCAAAGGCCCGGATGAGCTCGGGCAGCGCATTCTCCGGCAACCGGACGACCTGGGGGTCGGTGCCCGAGACGGCGACCTGATGGCTGATCAGTGCCAACCGTGCCTGGAGCAGCAACTCCGCCGTGCGGTCCTGGCCCTGGGTCACGACAGCGCCGGAGCGGCGGCCTGGTCGTCCTCGTCCTTGAACGCGATGACCACGAGGTGGTCGGACGACTCGTCGACGCTCGACACGAAGGGCCGCAGCCCGGCGCAACTCACCAGATCATTGATCTCACTCGGCAGGTAACGCCGGGAGACGAAGCAGCGGACCCGGTGCCCGGGCGGCAACTCGTGATCGTCCAGGAAGAGCGGCCGGGTGAGGATGGCATGCCCCACCACTTCGTCCTTCTCGTAGCTGAGCTCGAAGTCGAGATCAGCGGAATCGATCCCGATCGCGATCAGCGGTTCCAGGGCCGCGGCGCGGAACACCTGATTCCGGTACGGCGTAAGCATCCCCTCCGGATCGGCGTTGCCGGTGCGTAAGGTGGCGCCGACGACCAGCGTGTCCCCGATCCGCAGGCTCCGCTGGATGTTGCGCAGCGCCGCGCCGGGGCGCTCGAAATTGCCGATCGTGTTGCCGAGAAAAAGTGCGGTGATCGGAGCCTCGCCGGTCCGCCACTCGCCGATCGCGGCGGTCGGTTCCGCCTCGACGTCCCAGCCGGCCTGAGCGAAACTGACATCGGGCCGCCGAGACTCGAATCTTTTTCGCGCCATCGCGAGCAGGGACTCGCTGAAGTCGAGCCCGAGAAACGTGGTCGGCGGCTTTTCCGCATCGTGCAACCGGGCCAGCAGGGCAAGAGAACTGACGCCATTTCCGGGGCCGATTTCGGCCAGCGCGGGGACCTCGTCCAGGCCGGCTCGGCGCATCGCCTCGCGAACGAATGAGACGGCACCGGTGACCGACCGATACCCCTCCTGGTGCGCGAGCCGATCGTGGGTGTGGGCGGCGCTACCTGCGTAGGCGAACTTCAGCGGCAACGCACCGCGCACGATCCCCGCCGCGACCGCGTCGCGGTGGCCCGGGCGCTCGAAGTGCGAGGGGACCTTGACCTCGAGAGTGTCGCTCACGTTCGGGCCCTCCACCGGAGGGCGTTGCCTGGCTCCATAGCTAGCTCATCTTCGAGTCATCCGGAGAAAAGTCAAGCATAGTCGCCGCGCGCACACCGGGAGGTATAAAGCGGTCGCGCTACGTGTACATTCGACACTTTTCGTCGGCCCGGCTCTTTCATGATCAGAAGAGTGCGCCCCACCGGATGAGTCCGGGTAGCAGCGCGATCGCCGCCACCAACGAAATGAGGGTGAGCCCGAGCGGTATCCGAACCGCTCGAAGCGATTCCTGCCGATAAAGGTCGCGGACCTGTTGCCGTTCGCGGGGCGAGAAATCGGGCGCGATCTGCAGGTCGGCATCCCGCTCACTGCTCTGCAACACCTGGGCGGCCCAGGTCAGGAAGCCGGCCGCGAGGACCCAGGTGGCCGAGTCGAGTCCGATCGTCAGGGCCGGCGCGTCGCTGTCCGGGCTGGTGGCGACAGAGGTGATCATGTTGATGCCGGCCCCCGCGAAGAGGCCGGCCAGGAAGTTCAACGACGACGAGCCTGGTAGCCAGTTGCGCACGGTGCGTCATTCTTCCGCCGCGCATCGAGCCGAGGCAATGGGGGTAACTCACCCGCGCCCGTTCTGCACGGACGCGGGCAAGGTCACGCTGGACGTCACATGGGTTTGCTGACCGAGACCTTCTCGCCGTAGCCGGACAGCTGCATGATGACCTGCCGGACGTAGGCCGGGTAGTCCTTGGTCTTCTGGTGAGTGACCGTGTAGGACAGCTCGGAGATCTTGCCGCCGGAAACCTTGGCGGTGCCCTGGATCTCCGGGCCGGCGAAGGCGTAACCGTTCGCGGTCTTGGTGACCGTGCCGGCCTTCTGCAGGTACTTCAGCTCCGTGGTCGGGTCGGCGGCGACGCCCGCGGGCGCCTTGCTGTCCCCGCAGAGCAGGACGCCGGTCACGCCGCCCTGGCCGCGGTCGAACCAGTGGGTGTCCTTGGCAACGTATCGGTGGCCGTCCACGACGCGAACCGAGAACACCGAGTTGGTCTTGACGTAGCCGGTCTGGGCGACCGGGTCGACCGCGCCCGAGCAGATGCTCGTGACGTGGTCGATCTGCCACGCCGGGAGGGTCAGCGTGCTCTTGATGCCGAACCTGTAGCTGGTGCCCTCGGTCGAGGTCGCCGCCGCCGCCAGTTCGAAGGCGGGCGACTGCTCGGTGCCGGCCGCGGTCGGTGTGGACGGCTTGGTCGCGCCGCCCCCGCCGAGCGTGACGCCGACCGCCACGGCCGCGAAGGCCAGGGTGGCGGCGCCGGCGACGAGGGTCCGGCGGCGGTTGCGGCGCTTCTGGCCCGCCGCGATCAGGTCGGCGACGGGAGGCGCGCCGGCCGACGTCCGGTCGGCCCATTCGTGCAGGGCCGTCGAAAGGTCGCTCATCAGGGATTTTCCCTTCATAAAAAAGACGAGATCAGCCGTACGTCTCGAGAAGCACTGACTCGGCGCGCAACTTCGCCAGGGCTCGCGAGTGGGTGGATTTGAGTGCGCCGACCGAGCAGCCGAGGACGGCGGCCGCGTCCTTCTCGGTCAGGTCCTCGAAATAGCGCAGGACGATCACGGCGCGCTGCTGCCGGGGCAGTCGCAACACGGCTCGCTGCAGAGCGTCGTGCGGCTCCACCGGCATCGATCGGCTGTCCTGCCGGTCGGGCGTCTCGGCGACGGGCTGCTCCCGCCGCCAGCGTCGCCATCGGCTGACGTTGCCGTTGACCAGCATGCGGCGCAGATACGCATGCGGATCACCGTTGCGGGCAACGCGCCGCCACCGCGTATAGAGCTTGACGAGGCACTCCTGCAGAAGCTCCTCGCCGTGCTGCCGATCACCGGTCAGCAGGCTCGCCGTCCAGAGATAACGGCTCCAACCGGCCGCGACGAAGGCCGCATACCCGGCGTCGCTCGATTCCGTCGGTTCGCTTGGTGGGATCACGGGACTTACACGCGGCACCCCGGGCCGAAGGTTTACCAAAATCCGAACTCTTTTCCGCTACCCTCAGCGCAACGTCGATCATGGGGGATGTCGATGCGACGGGCATCGTTGCGCCGGAGGCTCACGGCCGCCGTACTCGCTGGGTCTCTTGTTCTTGCCGGCAGTGCGCCGGCCTGGGCCGACGACGTCCCGGACACGACACCGCCGACGATCGTCAGCACCGGGATGACCGACGGGCAGTTCGCGCCGGCCGTCTTCCTCTTCACTCCCACCGTCACCGACGACGTGCGGGTCTCCTCGGTCGTCGTGCTGATCCGCGGGAACATCCAGGGCGCGTGCCAGCTCCCGGCCGACGGGCTGTGGCACTGCCGGGCGGTCCTCACGAGCACCATCGTCGCCGACGGCGAGCCGATCGACATCACCGTGCGGGCCGCCGACCCGTCCGGCAACAAATCCCAGGCCACCACGCGAGTACGCGCCAACAACGCCAACCCGACCGGCACGGTCTCACCGGCGCGCGGCACCCCGATGCACAGCGGGCCGATCACCATCACCCTGACCAACGTGTCGAGCGACGTCGTCCGGGTCGTCTCCTCGGACGGGGCCGAGCTCACCGCGGCGCCGTGGAGCTTCCCGTGGCAGGCGGTCAACCGGGCGAAATCACCATCGTTCGACCTGTACGACGAGGCCGGCAACAAGACGACGCTGGCCACCGACTACATCGTCGACGACGACCCGCCGGTCATCCAGAGCGTGGTCAACGAGGCGCCGTACCTGGACAGCATCCTCGACGACGGCACCGGCTGGGTCGGCGACGCGGCGACGCTGATCGCCGCCATCAAGGACGCCTCACCGCTGCGGTACGAGTGGTGGGTCGACGGCGTGCTCAAGTCGACCGGGCAGTACTTCTACTGGCGTACCACCGGGATGACCGCACCGACCGCGACGGTCCAGCTCAAGGTCTGGGACGCAGTGGGCAACTTCGCCACCCGTTCGTACGTGGCGAACATCGACAACAGGCCGCCAGCGCTCGGCTCGCTCAGCCCCGCCTCAGACGCGCTGATCCGCGGCACCACGTTCCCCACCACGATCAAGGTCACCGATCCGCACGGCGTCGCCTATTCCAACTTGCAGGACGCCGACTGGGTGAACGCCGAGCCGGGCAGCTTCACCACCGCGACGCTGAAGAGCGGCCCCGACGGGCTCCGCCGGTTCACCTGGCTGGAGGTCGACCGCCTGGGCAACTACACGACGTACACCCGCCAGGTCATCGTCGACAACACCCGGCCCACCTTGCGGATCACCAAGGCCCCCGCGAACAACGCGAAGCTGACCAAGACCACCACCATCCTGGCGACGGCCGGCGACCGCAACGGCATCGCTCGCCTGCAGTTGCTGGTCAACGGCAAGGCGGTGGCCACCGACACCACGGCGGCCTACAGCTTCTCGCTGAACCCGGCGAAATACGGCAGGACCTTCACCGTCCAGGTACGCGCCTACGACCGGGCCGGCAACACCCAGGACACTGCGAAGCTGACCTACCACCGTTGACGTCGCGACGTGACGGTTCCGTTTCAACCGTTTGGCCGATCAACGTTCGCGGATCTCTGCCGTAGCGTCTCGGCGTGCGTCTCGTTCTCGCCGCCGTCGCGGCCGCCGGCATTCTCGTTTCCGCCGGCGCGGCCGTTGCCCGGGCGGACACGGTGCCGGCCCCCGTCACCAACCCCAGTCATCCGTTCTACGTCGGTCTGCTCTCGCTCGGCGACCTCGCGGTGGACAGCGTCCACCACCAGTTGATCGCCGCCGACCCGAAGAACGGCACGGTGTCGTTCACGCCGTACGCCAGTGGGTACCCGGGCCGGGCGACCGCCGGCCTGACGGGCGTGTCCGGGCTGGCGCTGTCGGCCGACTCGACGACGCTCTACGCGGCGGTGCCCGGCATGCGGGCGATCGTCGCGTTCTCCACCGAGACCCAGCGGGCGTACGCGCGCTACGACACCGCCGGGGTGCCCGCCACCGACGTGGTGGTGGCGGGCGGGAAGCTCTGGTTCACCTACCCCGGCAACTTCGGCTCCGTCGACCTGGACAGCAAAGCGGTCACGCTGCACAGCTACACCGGGATTCCGCCGTTCACCAACTACACCCCGTTGATCGCCGCCGTCCCCGGCGCGCCCAACCTGATCGCGTTGGGCGAAGACGGCCGGGTCGCCTTCGGCAACGGCATCGCCGTCTACGACGTCTCGACGGGGACCGACCGACTGGTCGCGCAGAAGTCGTCCATCGACGGCGTCGGCTACCTGAACAGCATCGAACTGTCCCCCGACGGCAGCGAGGTGATCGCCGGCGGCTCCAGCGGCGTTTTCCGGCTCTCCAGCACCGACCTGAGCGTCCTCGGCCAGTACGCCACCACCATCGGTACCGCGATGGACGTCGCCGCCGACGGCCGGATCGCCATCGCCAGCCGTACGCCTCTGGGCGAGACCGACGTCGTCACCCGCGAGGTCGACGGCGAGCACGCCTACCACCTCGCCGACGAGATCACGCCCAACGGGGTCGTCTGGGATCCCGACGGCAAGCGGCTGTTCCTGGTCACCGGCTCGGGCAACCACCACTACCAGGCGCTGTACGAACCGGTGACCACCCGCATCACGTTCACCGGCCCGCACGCCGCCTGGCGTAACGAGCAGTCCGTCTTCACCGGCGTCGTGTCCGGCGGGGTGCCCGCCGGCTCCACGCTGACGATCACCCGCGACGACGCCGAACAGCAGAAGCGGCCGATCGCCACCGTGACCACCGACGCCAACGGCCAGTTCTCCTTCACCGACACGCCGACCGACCGCGACATCAACACCTGGACCGCCACCTACGCCGGCGACGCCGACCACCTGCCCTCGTCCGGATGGATCCCGGAGGACGTGCAGGGCGACTGGCCCGACCTGACGCTGACCCGCAACGGCTCGGTGAACGCGTACGGCACGAAGACCACCGTGACCGCCCACCTCGGCGCCACCCGAAACAGCCGAATCGTCGAGCTGTGGCTCGACCCGGCCGGCAACGACCAGCCGAACCACCTGGTGCGCAAGGCCGCGGTCGACGCCAACGGCAACCTGAGCATCACCGTGCCGCTCACCCGCAACGCCGTCGTGACAGCAACCTTCGCCGGCGACAACTGGTATCAGCCGCACGTGGAACAGTCGGTGCTCTACACGAAGGTCAACGTCAACACCGCGATCACCAAGCAGTACCGGACCGCCTCCGGCTACTACTACTTCCGCAAGGCCACGAACCCGGTCTTCACCACGACGATGACCCCCGGCTCGGGCCGCAAGCAGCGCCTCTCGTTCGAGTACTACTCCGGTGGCGCCTGGCACGCGTGGAAGGCATACACGCTGGCGCTCACCAGCGCGGGCAAGTCCACGTACACCCTGACCGGAACCCACTCCGTCGGCGCCAAGTACCGCGTGCGCGCCGCCTACCTCCCCACCACCTCAGGCGACACCCTCAACTACACGACGTACGGCACCTACCGCTACTTCACCTTCACCAAGTAACCGGGGCGGGGCCTCACGGCTGCCAGCGCGCCGGCGAGGAGAAACAGTTGACTGAGCACGAGCCAGGTCTGATCCGCGGGGCGGTGCGGGCGGAAGGGCGACGCGAGCAGCATTGTCCCGGGTAACAGCGCCCACCAGCGGGCGGCGGTTGTTTGCGAGGTCAGCGCCGCGAGAAGCATGGCCGCGGCGAGGGCAATGAACAGGTAGCTGACCTCGGGGATGGCACCGGAAAGGAACGTGGCCAGCAACGCGATGGTGCCGAGCCGCACCGGCGGAACACTAGGCATGCTGCTGAGCGAGACTCGCCCGACGACGCTGGCGACCACGACGCCGGCGGCCAGCAATCTCGCGGCCGGCGACAGATGGTGCGCTTCGGCCCAGCCGCGGAGCGTCAGGTTGTTCACCGCTTCCGCCCCATGCAGGATCAGCGCGGCCACCGCGGCCGACGCACCGCCGGCGACGGAAGCGTGAGCCACCGCCGGGCGGCGAGTACCTCCTGAGCGACTTCCTCGTTGCGCGGTCCGAAGCGGCGGGCCAAGACCGATAAGGCCGACGCGAAACTGCTGCGCGAGCTGCTCGCAGCGGGCCGGCTGCCCGAGTGCTACATCCCGCCGGAACAGGTCCTCGAATGGCGGGCTCTGCTCGAGCTCCACCAAGATTTGCGGACCCAGCACACCGCCTGGGCGCAACGCATCCAAGCGGTCTGCTTCCATCACGGCACCACCGCACCCGGGCAGGCCGGAATCATCCGCGGCGACCGGGCCCGGCTCCGAACGATCGTCGACGAGCAACTGTCGGTCTCCGGCCGGCTGCAGGTCAACACCGCCCTGGCCATCATGGACGTGCTCGCCGACCACCTCGACCGGCTGCGCCGCCGGCTGCTGTCGACCGCCCGTGGCGTCAAAGGCGCCCGGGTCCTGATGCACGAGATCTACGGCGTCGGCCCGCTCAGCTCGCTCGCGTTGTGCGCCTGGCTCGGCGGCGCCGACCGGTTCTCCTCATCGCGCAAGGCGGTCCGGTTCGTCGGGCTGGACATCACCGTGCACTCCTCGGACGGCAAACGCAGCCCGGGCCGGCTCTCCTGGCAGGGCCCGGAGGTGCTGCGCTGGCTGCTGTTCGAGGCCGCCAAGACCTCCGCCCGCCCGTGCGCACCCGGCTACAGCTACTACACCCAAGTCAAGGATCGTTACGACGCCAACCGGGCCTGCCTGTCACAGGCCCGCCGGATCGTCCGGCAGACCGCGCACATCCTGACCGGGCTCGGCGACGACGCGTTCACCATCGTCGCCCAACCGGCCGCACCCACGACCATCGCCCGCTGAACCAAGTACGGCACCGGATCCGGCGAGGAACCGGCCAGTCCACCATCAACCGATGACGGGCACCAACCGCGGCCAGCTCCCGGCACGCACTTGTCAGACCGCGCCACCACCGACATCACCGTCGATGACCGCGGACGGCCTAATGAGACTGAGCGGCCGCACCCCGGCAGGGGGCCACCCGATCAATCATCATGTCGCGGACACGACGTCGCGTCCGACGGCCGTAGGTAAGTCTGGCTGCCACCCCGCCACCACCCCGTACGGCAACGCGAGCGACCAACCCAAACCCCCGAGGAGCCGCGACACCGGCACACCGCCCCACACCCGAAACTCGCCAAGCCCACCCCGGCGAGACACCACCACCCTGCTCAAACCACTTCAAACAGACACGAAAATACCTCTGGACAGATTCCCGCGTGCAGGTAAGCGCGCGGCCCGCTGATCCGGACTGCGGCGCAACCGGATGGTGTCGACCGGTCGTGGTCATCCCTCGCGCACGAACTGGATCTCCATTCGATGCCGAAGGTTGTCGTCGTCTGAGGTACGAGCGATCTGCACGGCCTGAGCAACTTGGTCACCCATCACGCTAAGTAGCGCTCGACTCGCGGCATGTCAGGATGGTGCGCCGGGTAGCCAATGCTTGCGTCAGCGGAGGTGCCGTGCGACGTCGATACGCCGGATAGAGCGGCCGACGAGTCGGTGGCGCTCGCTGCGGACCTATGCTCGACCGTTTCGCTGCGTGCGCCTGAACGTTTTCGGCTGGGCGGTGATCGCGTCGCTGGTGCTGGCCGGTGCTGGAATCGGGTACGGCGTTGGTCGCTTCGTCGGTAGTACTGAGCCTCGCTGTTCCCAGCCAATCTGAGGTTTCCCTCCCTCCCTACCGAGCGCAGAGCAGGACCAGCGGCCACTGTTAACAGGGTGGACAACTCACGCCGATCCATGGAAGCATAGACCAACATCGAATTTCTGTCGTCGGTCGCGGCGACACCCCAGCGGGGGGCGGGTGATTTCTGCGGCCGTCGACAGCGCTGCGTGCGTGTGCGTGGCCGGAGTATTCCGGTTGCCGGACCTTTCGCCCCCGACGTTTCTCGTTGGAGGCGTTGCCTTGCGATTGCGGTGCAAATCTGTTCTCCGAGGCCGGTTACGACCTGCGCTCATGGCTATGCTGCTCATCCTGCCGACAACGGTCCTGACGAACTATCTGAGCGAGGTGCCGGCCGGCGCGGCGGTTTCGGCTCCGCTGGTCATCGGCTTGACCGATCGCTCCGTGGTTCTGGCCGCTACCGCGAAGACGACCGGGTCCTACCTCACGATGGCGGCGTATGTGCCGGACACCAACGCCAACGCGAGCCTGCAACGGTGGACCTTCGAAAGCGTCACGAAAACGACGCTCGGCTACATCTTCTTGGTGCGCAACGCGGCGTCCGGCTTGTGCATGACGCCCAACGCGCATTTCGGTGTGTATCTGCAGCCGTGCAATCTCTCCGGCTCATGGCTCTACACCAACACGGCGCCCACGACCGCGACGGGATACCGGCTGCGGGCGTTCGCCAGTGGCAGGGCCGGCGAGTGCCTGAACGCCGACAGTCATCCCAGCACCGACCCGAGCCGTATCAACCAGGACTCGTGCTACTCCAGTGACGAGTCAGGCGAGCGGTGGCGGGTCCGTCCTGGGGTGGGCATCTGCCCCACGGTGGACGTGACCGCCACATGCCAGAGCTACAACCCGCCGCGGACCGGGTTGTTCGGGAATTGGAAGCAGTCACTCGCCTCGTTCACCAGCGGGAAGAACGCCGAGATCGGGCAATACCTGGGTGGCAAGACGGTCGACAGCCAGTTCTTCGACCGGGTGCCGGACTGGTTCGAGGTCGGCTGGGGAAATGCCTACACCACCGGGAACGGCACCACTTCGCCGACGATCACGGACGAGGCGTACTGGCTGGAGAGCGCACCGGGATTCGCCGAGTACCACAGCCTGAGCGCCGCAGCCGGAGGCTCCGTCGGTGACGGACGCAACCACACGTACATGGCACTCAGCTCGCCAGGCGGCAAGGTGGACATCCTGTACGACTACGACACCGTCGGCACCACCACGCACTCGGAGGGCTCCGGTATCTCCTACCTCGAGACCGGCGTCACCAAGCGCGACGACGGCACCGCGGTCCTGCCGAGCGGGATCGAGCACCGGGTGCAGGCGCTCGACCCGAACGGGGTGTGGCAACGGCTGCCCGCCGCGGCAACGGTGGTCAACGACCGGCAGTGCGACGGTCCCTCGACCACGCTGCCCTCGGCCGCACCCAACTGCGTCGGCGTGTCGATCAAAACCGTGGCGAACCCGAACAGCGGATCGGACATGGATAGCATCGGCTTCACCCAGCCCGCCGCGGCGACGCCCGTCGGCCCGCTCGCCCCGTCGATCCCGTCGGCAACGATCAACGGAGTCAACCAGCAGCAGTTGCACGCCTGCATGCAGAACACGCCGACCGACTGCCTCCGCATCGTGCCGGGTCTCGGCGCCTGCGTCGCCGCCCGGCTGCAATGCAACCTCGGCGCAAGAGCCCCGGCGAAACTCAGTCGGACACGGCAGTCCGCGATGACCGCGGCGCAGGCCCGGGTCGCGGCCAGAAAGGAGCTGCGCACCCAGAACGGCAAGCCGCCTGGGTCGAAAATCGCGCTGATCGTCAAGACCGTACCGGCCGGCGCCCTGCGCTCGTCGCTTCTCGCGCCCGGTGAGCCGCTGCTGGTCGTCTCGGGCACGGCCATGGTGTCTGGTTTCCAGCACGGCCGCGCCGCAGCCGGCTCGTACCGCGGCTTCGTGCTCGCTTATGACGCCGCGACCGGCGTCCTGGTGGATGCATGCCTCGGAACCGCCTGCACCAACCGTCCGACCACGGCTTCGAAGTAGGGGTGCGGGGAATGCGAAATCGCTGGAAGCTCAAGGCAATAGCCCTGTCCACGATCGCCGTGATACTCACAGCGGTGGCACCAGGCCCGGTCGCCGCCTCCGCGGCCGACGGTGACCAGTTGACGTTCGTCACCACCATGCGGCCGATGACCGGCGCGGTCGGAGGTCAGGCCAAGGCTGCGGCCCAACTGCAGGACGACCCGGTCGACCTGCGCGCCGAGTGTGAGCTGCGCAAGCCGCAGGCGTCGGCCACGCTGGAAGGATGGCTCCGGGATCGGATGCTGGCCTGCAAGACTGGCAGCCTGACCACCACGGCCATCGACCTTGAGACGGGCAAGGAGGCCGGCCACGCCGACTACGACCTCTGGGTGCTCGGTTACGCCAACAACGGGGTCCGTCAGGTCGACTACTTGGTCAGCGCCGAGAACATCGAGTTCAAGACCGAACCCGGCTATGTGATCAACTGGCCGCTCACCACGCTGCAGTTCTCGATTCAGGGCTGCCCAGGATCGCCGACCGTCACCTGCACCGATCAGACCGGCCTGACCGACGAATTCGCGAACTGGCTGCTGAAGCCGAGTCGTGGCCTGACCTACACGTCGGACCCGGCGACCGGCGCCGGCGCCGAACTGCTGGTCCCGATGGGCCTCACGATGACTGTGCAGGTGATTCCCGCCCCGGGCGACGAGATCGTTCCCGGCTTGCCGACGTCTGTCTTCGAGTCGAGGGTCCGGTTCGACTCGGCGGGCCAGACGGTGGTGGGGCGCAACTACGGCTCCGTCTTCACGTCGGCGCCGCTCATCTACCGGCTGTGGCTCAGCAGCGACACCCATCCCAAGTCGGCGCTGCACATCTACGACGCGCTGCATCGGCCGCAGCGCACCTTCCCGAGCTGGGTCGGCAAATCCGTTCCGGGCGGGAGCGCGGACGAACCCCTGCACCGGTTGACCGACAGCGGCAAGATCGAGGAAAACCGGGCCGTGTCGATCGCCACCTGCAAGGACGTCTGGGGTCCGGACTACGCGACCGGCGGGCTTGAATGTGACGAGTTCCCGTTCGCCTCGACCTACGAGGGCGCGAAGTACGGAACCGAAGCCAACGGCGGGTTCAAACGCTATTCGGTCCGCCCTATTCCGGCCGCGGACAACAACGACGGCGGCGGAAACCGGCTGAGGGACTTCTACTGGCAGAACCGAATACTCGACAACGAGGCGTTTTACGTCGACATTATCCCGTAGTAATGTCAGGTAGGTCCGGCTTTGCCGGGCCTACCCCCAGGTCCCGAGCTGAGAGGGCGCCGTGCCCAAATCATTTCGAGTGATCCTGCCGTACCGGTACTTCGCCGTGTGTGACTGGATCAGCGAGCCGGGCGTCGCCGAGACGAACGCCCTACTGGCGCTGGCCCGAAGCGATATCGCGGCGTCCGACGGGCGCCAGATCATCGTCTGCCCGGCGTCGGAATCCGCCGTCACCGTGCATTTCGAACACCTCGGCGACGCCCCGGTCGGCGGCGATGACGCGTGGGACGGCGACGTCGACCTGCGGGTGGAATGCCCGAGCGGAACGATCTACATCGACCAGCCTTCGGCCCTGGCGATCGACCTCGAGGACGCGCTCGCCGCGGGAGCCGGCACCTACGCTGCCCGCGTCGCGTGGCGTGGACGCGAGGCCGGCGACGGCCACGAGGAATATCTGGTACAGATGTGGCGCACCGGCCCCGTATCGGACGCGACGCTCGCGGAGCTGGAGTCCGATGAGGACTAGGGTGGCGCTCGCTGTCGTGGCGATCGGGCTCTCCGGCGCCTGTGCCGGGCCGTCGGCGGCCCGGAACGAGCCGGGTCAGCTGCAGTTCTCCAACTCGACGGTGTCGCCGCATACGGGTCCGGTGGCGAACTACCGGGAGGCGTACGACAACGCCCTTCGCTTCGCGACCATCTGGGTGCGCAAGGATATCGAGACGACGGAGTGGCGGTCACAACTCGCTGAGCTGGCGACGTCCGATCTACAGAACCGGATCCACACCGACGCCTTTACGCGGCCGGTCGCCGGCAGCCTCCGCGGCGACATCGGATCCCGGGTCAGCCGGCCCGACCGCATCGAGTTCGTGGTCGACACCGACGACGGCGTGAAGGCCATCGTCATGGTCCCGGAGAACTCCCACTGGCGGGTCGACGACATCCAACCGGCGCGCCCATGACCAGCACAACTCAGAGGACGTCTGACTAACGTATTTTATAGTGCTATGTAATTGTGTGGAGCCAGCTCAAACCGTCCTGGTGGGGCCAAATGAAACCGTCATAGCCAGCCGGCCGGCCTGGAGTTGCAGGATTGTTCGGCGAGCATGCGCGGCGCGGGCGGTGATAAGGCGGTCGCCACCACCGGCGAAGCACGCACCGTTCTGAGCGCAGAACGCCTCCTGCGGCGGCGCGCCCTCGCGCACCCGTTGACACTGTATCCGTGACGGATATAGTGTCCTGGCATGTCAGGCGATGCTTCGCAAGGGCCACTCACGCCGGCGGTGCTTCACATCCTGCTCGCGCTCGCGGGCGGGGACCGGCACGGCTACGGGATCATGAAGGAGGTCGAGGCGGACTCGCACCGCAAGGTCAAGATGGGTCCGGGCACGCTGTACGGATCGCTGCGTCGCATGATCGACGCCGGTCTGATCCGGGAGAGCGACAAGAGGGCCGATCCCGACCTGGACGACCAGCGGCGGGTCTATTACCAGATCACTGGGACCGGTCGCGCCGCGCTCGCCGCGGAGCTGGACCGGTACCGCGAGGTCGTGGCGATTGCCCAACAGACACGACTGCTGCCCGGGGCGTCGGCACATGGCGCATAAGCGCGCGATGAGGCGGTACCGGGCGCTGTACGGGGCGTTGCTGCGCCTGTATCCTCGCCCGTTTCGTGAGCGTTTCGGGGAGGGAATGGAACAGCTCTTCGGTGATCTCTGCGGGGAGCGCGTCGCCGCTGAACGAAGCCCTCTTCCGGTCGTCTCATGGATGTTCCTGGAGACCGGGATAGGAATTCTCAGAGAAAATCTGGCCACCATGCGAATGAGTTTGATGATCAGGAAGCCGAGTGCGTGGTTGCCGATCGTGCTGCCGCTGGCCGTCCTGACGTTTGTGCTCGGCCATGTCGCGATGTACGGCATCGTGACCACCGGCGACGAGGGAACCCCAGCCCATATCTTTCAATTGTGGGTACTCCTGCAGGTCCTGGCGGTTGCCGTGTTCGCGGCGAAATGGCTGCCCCGCGCACCAAGAGCCGCGGCGACCATTCTCGTGCTGCAGGTAGCCAGCGCGGCCATACCGATGGGGACGGTCTTCGTCCTCGGATGGTGATCGGGTCGCCTCCGGGCCGTGTCGGTCAGGCCGACCTAGATTTCATTTCCTGCCACATTCCTGGCACATTCTTCTCGCGTCCGGGGGGATCCGATGATCGAAGCACACGGCCTTACCCGACGGTACGGCGGTAGGACCGCCGTCGACGGGCTCACCTTCACCGTGAGGCCGGGAATAGTCACGGGCTTCCTCGGCCCGAACGGCGCCGGCAAGTCCACCACCATGCGGATGATCCTGGGCCTGGACCGACCCTCCGCGGGCTCGGT
The DNA here is from genome assembly GCF_000721705.1 of Actinoplanes subtropicus. Lineage (GTDB taxonomy): Bacteria > Actinomycetota > Actinomycetes > Mycobacteriales > Micromonosporaceae > Actinoplanes > Actinoplanes subtropicus. The sequence continues at coordinate 7,606 of NZ_JOJL01000016.1, read as the reverse complement.
GACGGTGAACGGCCGCCCGTACGCGCAGCACTGCGCACCCCTGCGGGAAGTCGGTGCGTTGCTCGAGGCAACGGCGTTCCACGCCGGTCGCTCGGCATTCGACCACCTGCACGCCTTGGCCGCCACCCACGGCATCCCCCGCCGCCGGGTCGCGGAGGTGCTGGACCAGGTCGGCCTGGGTGAGGTCGCCCACCGGCGGGCCGGAGGCTTGTCCCTCGGCATGGGCCAGCGACTGGGCATCGCCGCGATGCTGCTGGGGGACCCCCGGACGCTGCTGCTCGACGAGCCGGTCAACGGGCTTGATCCGGAGGGAATCGTGTGGATCCGCAACCTGATGAAGGGCATGGCGGCGACCGGCCGGACCGTATTCGTGTCATCACACCTGTTGGGCGAGATGGCCCAGACCGCCGAGCGGCTCATCGTAGTCAGCCGCGGCACGTTGATCGCCGACACGTCGGTGGCCGAGTTCCTGCAACGCGCCTCGCCCGCCAGAGTGCAGGTCCGCACGCCGCAGGCAGCCCGGTTCAGCGAACTGCTGGCCGGCCCCGGCGTGACAATCGTCAAGCTCGCCGATGATCGGCTGGACGTCGGTGGACTGACCAGCGACCAGATCGGGCAGGCGGCCACCCATCACTCCATCACGCTTCTCGAGCTGTCCGTGCACCACCCATCCCTGGAGGAGGCATTCATGGGGTTGACGTCGTGACCACGGCGAACGGCGTGACCCAGCTCCGAGTACTCACCGCCGAATGGATCAAGCTCCGATCCCTGCGCTCCACCCGGTGGACGCTCGCGATCGCGGCCGTGTCGATGGTCGGCCTGGGGATGCTGCTGAGTTGGTCGTTCGCCAACCGGATCAGTGATGGCCGTTCCCAAGCCGGCGCCGGCCTGGTGACGGTCCCGGTGCGCGGCGGCATCATTGCCCAACTGGTCATCGGCGTCCTCGGCGTCCTCATCGTCAGCGGCGAGTACTCCTCCGGAACGATCCGCGCCAGCCTGGCCGCGGTGCCTCGCCGTCTGCCAATGCTCTGGGCCAAGGCGGCCGTCTTCGGAACCACCGTGCTCGCCACGATGACCACCGCCTCATTCGTCGCCTTCTTCGCCGGCGAGGAGATCATGCACCGCTCACCCGCCCACGTGTCGGCATCGCTGTCCACGCCAGGTGCGTTACGCGTCGTGATCGGAATCGGGCTCTACCTCACGCTGGTTGCCCTGTTCGCTGTCGCCGTCGCCACGATCGTCCGTGCGACGGCCGCCGCGATAGCGGTGGTCGCGGGCGTCCTGTTGGTCCTGCCGACCCTCGTATCCCTGCTGCCGCCGGACCTGCTGGGCACTGACATCGCCAGGTACCTGCCGAGCAACGCCGGGGCCGCGCTGCTGCAAGCCGGCCCACAGACCGACATGTTGACACCCTGGACCGGCTTCGTATTGTTCGGCTTGTACGTCGCCTTCACCATGCTGCTCGCGGCCCGCCTGTTGCAACGACGCGACGTCTGACCGGCTCACCTCCAGCGTCCCGACCGACAGATCGCCGCCGGCCCAAACAGGGCGGCCGTCGTCGTCAACAAGGTGGCGGCACGCCCGACAGCAGCCGAGTTTCCTTCTGCCCAGCTGGCGATCTTCGGGCAGGTTTGTGCGGCTCAGCGGTGCTGGCGCCACTGGGCTGATCTTTTCCGGTGGTTGTCGGTTAGCCGTCGGTCGGCGCGGTGGTGGTCGGGGTCGGTGTGTACGTCTTGTGGTCGCGGGTGAGGACCCAGAGGACGTCGACGCGGCGGCGGGCGAGGGCGACGAGGGCTTGGTAGTGGTGTTTGCCTTCGGCGCTTTTCTTGTCGTAGTAGGCGCGGGAGATGGGGCAGGTGCGTAGCGCGGTGTAGGCGGACATCCAGAACACGTTGCGTAGCACTGTGGATGCCGAAAACTCGAACGCGGCTCCGACCTGGCACTACGCGTCCGATCGCAGTCGATGCCTGCAACCAACCTGAACATGTTCAGAAAATAAGCCTCGGAGCTTGAACGTGTTCATCCCCTGCGTCCAGCATAGTAGTAACGAAGGAATATGACGCAGCATATGGGGATGCATCCGTGGCATCCGTCATGGACCTCGACGACGCCGGCCGTCGGGTCAAGTATCTGATCCGCGACCGCGGCGGAAATACCCGGCCGTTTTCGACCGGGTCCTCGCCGACGCGGGGATCACGGTGGTGCTCAGCGGCGTCCGGATGCCTCGCATGAACTCAGTCATGGATCCAATCCTGCCGCCAGGAACTGCTCGATCGAACGCTGATCTGGAACCAGACGCACCTGCTGCACGCTTTGCGCGAGTACGAGCGCCACCACAACGATCATCGTCCGCACCGGGGCATCGCGAACGCCCGGCCGCTGCAGCCGCTACCCGACCCGATCACCGATCCCGCGACACTCGACCGTTTGCGCGTCCGCCGACACGATCGCCTCGGCGGCCTCCTCCACGAATACGACCATCCTGCCTGATCTGCCCGGACAGGATTTCCGGCACCCGCAGGGTCAGTGAGCTACCGTACGAGCAGCCCTTCCTGATGTCCGCTCGAGGCGCCGCGCACGAGCAGGATCGTCGATCTCCACCACGCCACCGCTTGCCCGAAACCCTTATTTACCAGGCACCACATTGGGGGTAGCGGCCCGTGATCACCTCCGCTACCGTCGTGTGGCGGTATCGACGGGGAGATGAACGGCTATGGAACGCAGAGCGCGATGGGCGCGGCTGGTGGTTGTGGCGCTGACCGGATTGGCGCCGCTCACCGTCCCGGGCGCCATGCGGCCGGTTTCGGCGGCGACAATGCCTGCCGAGTTGCGGGTGGCCGCTTCGCGCTGTACGGCTACGGCAGACGGTTCGGCGGACCGGCCCTTCTGCACCATCTCGGCGGCGGCGAGTGTCGTGCAGCCGGGGCAGACCGTGGTGGTGGAGCCGGGTATTTATAACGAGTCGGTACACATCACCCGCTCCGGCACGAGTTCCGCGCCGATCACCTTCGTTGCCGTCACCTCCGTACAGGGCATGGTACGCGTGGGTGGCGTCACCGCCCTGATTGCCGACAGCCCGTTTGTTGTATCGAGCCAACATGACGTCGTGCTGCGCGGCTTCGTCATCATGGCCGCCAGTCCGCGTGGGGCCGCGGGTGTCGAGATCGACAACTCGTCGGATGTGACGGTAGACGGCGGCGCAATCCGCGAGGCGCGCGGGCCTGGTGTGGCGATCACGGGTACCTCGAGCAACGTCACGGTCAGCCGGGTGGTGGTGCACGCGAACACCGCGGTGCGGGTGGACGCCGGAGTGACCGGGACGCTGGTGAGCACCAACCAGTTGTGGAGCCCGCAGGCCGCCGGGCCGGCCGTCGAGGTGAGCGACGCGCCGGACACGGTCATCACCAGCAACACCGTGATCAGTAACTGTAAGACTGGAATCGCGGTGCGTGGCGCCGCGGCTGGAACGTTGATGTACAACAACGTCGTCGAGACGGCGTACCGCTCGGCCGGCGGACCTAGGCCGTGCGCCACGCCGAGCGACGCGGTGGGGATCTCCGTGGCCGCCGACTCGCTGCCGCAGACCGTGGCTGACTACAACCTGATCGACCCGATCGGCGGCGGCCCGCTGTACGCGTGGGCCAGCACCGGCTATTCGGACCTCGCGGCCTTCACCGCGGCGACTGGTCAGGGTCATCATGACATCGCCGCGGACCCGCAGGTCGGGCCGGAAGTCGGCGGTGATGACGGTTGGTTTGCCTTCAGGACCAGCTCTCCGGCCCTCGACTCGGCGAACGCCGGCGCACCCGGCGAGCTTGCCACCGATCTGCTAGGCAACTCGCGCGCGGACGACCCCGCGGTCGCCAATACAGGCACGGAGTTCGGCTATGCGGACCGTGGCGCGTTGGAGGAGCTCGGCACCATCTCCCCCGGCGGTGTGACGCTCAACGAGGTGCCCGGTGGAAGCACACTCGACGTGGTCGCCAGTTCCCATCCAAAAGCCGACTGGCCGACCACCGGGCCGGTCGGCGAACTCGCCTACCAGTTCGATGGACAGGCGTACCCGGTGACCACCACCGCGCAGAGCCTGACCCACACGTTCGCGAAGGCCGGCACCAGTTGCGTGCACGTCTACTTCAGCTCCAACGGCTTCCGTAGAGGGTACGACAGCTACATTTCGAACTGCGTGCTGTTGGGTGCCGTGTACACGCCAGTCAGCCCGACCCGGATTCTGGACACCCGGGCCGCCCTCGGCGTGCCCACCACCACTCCGGTCGCGCCCGGAGCCGACGTGGTGCTGCCGATCGGACCCATCAACACGGAAGCCGCGGCGGACATCACCGCCGTCGTGGCCACCGTGACGGTCACCCAACCCACGGCGAGTGGTTTCTTGACGGTGTACCCCGATGGTCAGGAGCTGCCGACCGCCTCGAACCTCAACTTCTCCGCCGGACAGACCGTACCCAACCTGGTGACCATCGCACTCGTCAACGGCAACATCCGGTTCCACAACGGCAGCGGCGGCACCGTGCACATCGTGGCCGACCTGGCTGGCTACTACAGCGGCACCGGCTCCGGGTTCGCGTCCAAACCCCCGGTGCGCGTGCTGGACACCCGCAAGGCCATTGGCACCCCCACAACCAGCCCCGTCCCCGCACACGGGATCGTGCGTCTGGACCTCTCCGGCGTGGTCCCCACAGACACAACGGCCGTCGTGCTCAACGTCACCGCCACCGCACCGGCCGCGGCCGGTTTCCTGACGGTGTACCCCGACGGTCAGTCCGCACCCACCGCCTCGAACCTCAACTTCTCCAGCGGCCAGACCGTCGCAAACCTCGTCCTCGCTTCGGTCCACAACGGAATACTCGACTTCTTCAACGGCTCTGACCGCCCGGTACACGTCATCGCCGACCTCTCCGGCCACTTCGGTACCAGCGAGACACAGCGGTACGTCCCCTCCGTACCGCAACGAATCCTGGACACCCGCCACCCCGGAGCCGGCGAAGCGCCTGCCGTTCCCCCACACGCGACCGTTGCCGCCTACCCGAACATAGCGTGTGACAACTGCCCGTTGCCCACGGCACTGGTCGCCAACGTCACCGTCACCCAACCCACCACAAACGGCTATCTGACCGCCTACCCGAACGGCCAACCGCGACCCACCACCTCCACCCTGAACTTCACCCCCGGCCACACCGTCGCGAACCTCGTCACGGCCGCCAACGGCACCGGTGGCCTGGTCATCTACAACGGCAGCAACGGCACCATCCAGATCGTGGTCGACCAGGAAGGCTTCTACTTCGATACGCAATAACAACGTCCTCGCGGACGCATCGCGGGAACGTTGACGCAGTCTCGCCCGCTACACGGCAGGGCAAACGAGCTAATGGGTCCGAATCCCACTTTGTGGATGCTGACCTTGCAGGTGCCGAAAACACACCGTCCCATCCGCCACTTGGTGGGCCTAATTGCTGACATGTCCGCGCCTGATCGGCGGCGCGACCACGCATTTGCCAAGCCGCCGTCACGCTCCGTAGCGATCAGATTGCGGCAAATGAGATGACATGCGTCGGCCGAGTGCGGCCGGTGGGTTGAGTCGAGTTTCCCTCGTTCGTGGTCTTGACGAACGGGTGTTGGGGGAAGCCTCCTCAACTCAGACGCAGGTTGTACCGTGCCCAGCCGGCCCCGGTTGTCCTGGCCGGACCGGGCCGTCCTGTCCGGCCTGGCCCGGCTGCTACCCACCCCGGTCCGGGCCCATCGGCTGGTCACCCCGGCCACGCTGCTCGGCTGGCACCAGCGGCTGCTGCGCCGCCGTTGGACCTACCCGAGTAAAACCGGTCGGCCGCCGGTCAACGCCGAGGTCCGCGACCTGGTCCGCCGCCTCGCCCGGGAGAACCCGCGATGGGGACACCGACGCGTCCAGGGCGAGCTACTACGGCTGGGCCACCGGGTCGGCGCCGGCACGATCCGGCGCATCCTGGCCACCTGGCGACCCGGACCGGCACCGCGTGATGTGGACACCAGCTGGCGGACGTTTCTGCGCGCGCAAGCGCGCGGCCTTCTGGCGATCGACTTCTTGCACGTCGACACGATCGGGCTCCGGCGGTTGTACGTGCTGGTCGTGATGGAGGTGGCCACCCGCCGGGTGCCCCTGCTCGGGATCACCGCGAACCCGGATCACACCTGGGTCGTGCAGCAGGCCCGCAACCTGATCATGGACCTCGACGACCGGGCCAGCCAGTTCCCGGTTCCTGATCCGCGACCGGGACGGCAAATACAGTGCCGCGTTCGACGAGGTCTTCACCGCCGAAGGCATCACCGTGGTCAAGACCCCACCAAGGACACCCCGGGCGAACTGTTACATCGAACGGTGGGGCCGCAGCCTACGGGCGAGTGCACTGACCGCTTGCTGATCTACAACAGCCGTCACGCCGTCGCGGTGGTCGGCGAGTACGTGAACCACTTCAACAGTCACCGCCCGCATCAAGGCCGGCAGCAGCTACCACCGAACCACGACCCGGCCGTCGTGATCGCGATGGATGCCCCGATCCGATGCCGACAACGCCTCGGCGGCGTGATCAACGAGTATCACCGAGCGGCCTGACCCGATCACCAAAATGCCAGTTCACAGCCCATACACTGAGTTTTGGCACGGTACAACCCACACCGTTGAAACCGCGCTCTACCGAGGTCAGATTGCTCGGGCGAGCTCGGTGAATGCGGTGGCCACCCGTCCGGCGGGCGTGGCATCAATACCGAGCTCGTAGTGGCCGCGGCGAAGGTTCTGCATGAAGGCGTGCCCGGCGATGATCACCTGCGCTGTCCGATCAGTTCGCAGCCCACGCATCGGTCGTAGTCGCTGCTTGAGCTGGCTGTGATCAGCTTCTATCGGGTTGTTCGCGTACTGCTCGACGTGGTGCCACGCCGACGGGATCAGCTCGGCGAGCGCGGCCGGATAGATCACCGCCGCGTCAGTGACCACCTCATTCGGCCTAACCTTCAGCGTGGTCAGTGCCCGCCGGAAGAACCGACGGGTAGCCTCGACATCTCGACGTGGCGGTACCAGCACGTCGATGACCTGCCCAAATTGGTCGATCGCGCGGTAGACGCACCGCCAAACACCGTTGACCTTGACGTACGTCTCATCGACATGCCACCTCTCGCCAGGGGCGTAACGGGTGAACCGGGCTGCGTCGGCCAACAGCGGCGCGAACCGCTGCACCCAACGGAACACGTTGACATGGTCGACCTCGACCCCGCGTTCGGCCAGGAGTTCCTGCACGTCTCGATAGGAAAGATTGAAACGCAGGTACCAGCGCACCGCGACCACGATCACCTCGGGCGGAAACCGAAACCCAGTGAACGCCGACTTCGGTGGCGACCAGGAGCGAGAACGGATCGACAACTTCACTGGTCAAGCTTGCCTCGATCTTGCGGACCCCCAACGCAACGGAGCCGCATTGACCCTTGCGGAACCCGAGAGCCTTCTGCAGAGCCGTCATGCCTGCACTGGTATAGCTCTCCGTGCCGACGAGTTGCCCTCACCAGGTGAGTGGCAGCGTGGCGAGGTGCTGGGTGATCGCCGTCGCGAGGATCTGGTGGTCGT
>NZ_JOJL01000015.1 GCF_000721705.1 Actinoplanes subtropicus | reverse complement strand
GCGGTGCAGGCGGCCGAGGCGATGGCGCCGGAGCGGGAGATCAAGGGCAACCGGGCGGTGGTGGAGATCTCGGATACCGGGCCGGGCCTGTCGGAGGAGCAGAAGGAGCGGGTCTTCGAGCGCTTCTACCGGGTGGACGAGGCGCGGACCCGGCGGACGGATCGGGCGGCGGCCGGGACGGGGCTGGGTTTGGCGATCGTGGCGGCGATCGTGCGGGCGCATCAGGGGTCCGTGGAGGTGATCAGCGAGCGGGGCCGCGGAGCGACGTTCCGGGTCGCCCTGCCCACCGTGCCGATCACCCGGGAACTGAGTCCCGGGTGATCGGGCGTACCGAGGTCAGCCGGTCGCGCGCGGCGTGAGCCGGAGGATCGGCAGCTCCCGGTCGGTCTTCTCCTGGTAGGCGGCGAACCGGGCGGCGGACGTGGTGATCTGCTTCCACGCCTCGGCCCGCTCGGCCCCGGCCAGCTGGCTGGCGGTGACCGCGACCCGGCGGCCCTGGACGTCGATGGTGACCTCCGGCTGGGCGGCCAGGTTGTAATACCAGGCCGGGTTGCGGGTCGCGCCGTTGGCCGAGGCCACGATCAGCCAAGTGCCCTCGCCGCCGGGGAACCAGCGGACCGGTGTCTCGCGGACCGCACCGCTCTTGCGGCCGACCGTGGTGAGCACCAGCGTGTCGGACGAGCTGTTCTTCCGGATCCGCTTGACGGTCATCCTGTTGGCCCAGTTCATCAACGCTCCGCGCGGCGAGCGGCCGCCTCGCGTTCCCCCGCGGGTGGTCTCGAAACCCAACGCGATCTCCTCGTTTCTCATCGGCCGACGGCGATTGATCGCCCCGTCGCGATTATTCGCCCGACGGTACGGGAAGCGCTACGCCCAGACCGACCGGTGAACCGAAGTTCGGCGTGCCGTCCGCGTTCCAGGTGAACTTCTGCGCCCGGGTGGCGGCCCGCGCGGCGGCGGGCGGGCCGATGAGGACGAGTGCCGTGGCGCGGACGGCGGACAGGATGGCGCGAGGACTACGCATGGACGAAAACCTTTTCAGTGACGTCGAAGTTCGTCAATATGGCCTGGATGCCGAAACATTTTCGGCCGTCGAGACTTGACAGCGGCGGGGAGAATCACGCCATGATCGAGACGAGGCGGCTGAGCAAGACGTACGGCGCGGTGGCCGCGCTGCGCGACGTCACGTTCGCGGCCGCGCCCGGGCGGGTGACCGGGTTCCTCGGCCTCAACGGCTCCGGCAAGACCACCACGCTGCGCCTGCTGCTCGGGCTCGCCCGGCCGACGTCCGGCGAGGCGCTGATCAACGGCCGGCGCTATCGCGAGCTGCGCCGGCCGTTGCGCGAGGTGGGGGCGGTGCTCGAGCAGGGCGTGGCGCATCCGGGCCTGACCGGGCGCGGGCACCTGCGCACGCAGGCGCCGTTGGCCGGCGCGAACGGCGCGCGGGTCGATCAGGTTCTCGAGTACGTCGGGCTGGGCGACGCCGCGCGGACCCGCACCGGGGAGTACTCGCTCGGCATGCGGCAGCGGCTGGCGGTCGCGACGGCGCTGCTCGGCGAGCCGCCGGTGCTGATCCTGGACGAGCCGGCCAACGGCCTGGACCCGGCCGGCGTGGCCTGGCTGCGTGGGCTGCTGCGCTCGCACGCCGAGGCGGGCGGGACCGTGCTGCTCTCCAGCCACCTGCTCGGCGAGCTGGAGTTGCTGGTCGACGACGTGGTGATCATCGCCGACGGGGAGGTGCGGCTGGCGGCGCCGCTGGCCCAGCTGACCGGTTCGCCCCGGCTACGCGTGCGCGGCGCCGATCTGCGCACGCTTTACGACGCCTTTACCGGATATGGCGGTTATATCGAGACGGATGGGTCAGCCCTGTTCGTCGAGGGGCTCACCGCCGAGCAGGCCGGCGACATCGCGCTCGCCGTCCAGGTGCCGATCTACGAACTGACCGTGGAGACGGTCAGCCTGGAGGCGATCTTCTTCGAGCTGGCGGCGGCCAGATGATCGCCGTGCTACGCAGCGAGCTGAACCGCACGCTGATGATCCGGGCGAGCTGGGTGTCGATCGCCGCGACGATCGCGCTGGGCCTGACCTTCGGGGTGTACAGCGCCGACTTCTGGACGCTGTTCGCCGGGATCGGCGCCTTCGGGCTCGCGGTGCTGACCACGGGGCAGCACTACCAGCACCGGACCGCGATGCTGCTGATGCTCGGCGAGCCGCGCCGCTGGCGGCTGCTGGCCGGCCAGTGCGTGGCGGCCGCGGTGGTCGCCACGGTGACGACGGCGCTGTCCGGGCTGACCGTGGCCGACGAGGCCGCCCAGTGGCGGCTGACCGTGGCGATGACCCCGCTCATCGCGGTCATGGGAGTCGCGGTGGCGACCGTGGTGCGGCGGCCGACGTGGGCGATGGCCGGGACGGTCGGCTGGCTGCTGATCGCGGAGGGATTGCTCGGCAAGCTGCGGGCGCCGCTGCCGTTCTCCGCCTACCTGAACGCGGCGACCGGCGACCCGAAGCAGCTGTTCATCTTCGCCGGCTGGACGGTGGTGGCGCTGGCGGGCGCGGCCGCGATGATCCGCCGGGACATGCTCTCCCACTGAAACGTTCGGTGGTCCTGGAACGCCGCGGTGGCCGCCCGTGCGGGCGGCCACCGCGACGACCTCAGCCGCAGGTCAGCGTGGGGGTGGCCCAGTCGCCGTGGTCCTGGCCGTTGCCGTCGCCGCCGTCGCCGACCACCAGGTCGAGTGCCTGGGCGCCGGTGACGTCCACGTCGATCGGGGTGGCCGCCTGCCCGCCCTTCAGGACCGGCGTGGCGGCCAACTGCTTGCCGTCCGCCAGCACGGTGAAGGTGACCGTCCCGGCGCCCTTCTCCTCGTCGTCGACGCCGGCCGAGGCGGTGAACCGGGTGCACCTGCCGCCCAGGAAGACCTCCACGTCGCTGACCGAGTTGGTGCCCAGGCCCTTGGCGTACACCTGCCCGGCGATGGTGATCGGCTTGCCGTCGCCGGCCGCTTGTTCGCCGTTGCTGGTGTCGCGTTCGACCGGGCCCCATCCGTTGGTGGCGGAGAGGAACGGCAGGCTGCTGACCGCGACGGTGCCGGCGGGCGGTGCCGTGTAGTCGGCGACGATCCGTTCGTCCCGGGCGGTTTCGTGGTGGCCGTCGCGTTTGTAGGCGACGGCCACCGCCAGCGCCGCTGTCGAGGACTGCGCGCCGTCCGGCGGCGTCACCTGCCACGTGACGGTGGCCGATCGGCGGGCCGGCAGGGACTTGACGGTGGCGGGCGTGGGCGGGCCGACCGTCCAGCCGGCCGGGGCGGTCAGCGCCGGCACCAGGTCGGTGATCGCCTTCGTGGTGGTGACCGTCGCGGTCGCGGTGAAGGTCGTCCCGGGCTGGACGGCGGCCGGGGCTTGCAGGCCGACGTGGACCACCGGGGCGGCCGGCATCGCGTACTTGTGCGGGTCGTAGGACGGGCTGCGGACGGGAGCGACCCGCAGGGACGACTGGTAGCTCCCATAGTCGGTCAGCGAGACGGTGCCGAGGCCGCCGGTGCTGCCGTCCAGGTTCCACACCGCGATCGCGATCGAGTTCCGTCCGTCGGTGCGCAGGATCCCGTTCGGGATCGGGAAGCTGTGCTGCGGCCCGAGGTAGTTGACGTAGTTGCCGATCATCCAGCCGTTGACGTACAACTCGGCGCGGTAGCGGTGCGCCGGGTCGTCGGTGATCGTGAGTCCGACCGAGGTGTCCTGGTCCGCCGGCAGGCGCAGGTCGGCGGTGGTGCGGTACCAGGAGACGCCGGGGGTGGTGTCCCTGTTCGGCAGCGTCGTCTTCGACCACGTACGGTCGTCGAAGCCGGGCAGTGACCAGCCGGCACGCTCGCCGTAGAGGCCGCCGGTGGACAGCGGGCCGCGTACCGGGTCGATTTCCTGCTCCCCGCCGCGCACGCCCTGCAGCCGCCAGGTGATCGGGGTCGCCGGCGCCCCGATCAGCGAGGCCCCGGTGAGGCCGCGGGCCGCCTTGTTGCCGTTGGACGAGAAGTAGTCCTCCTCGTGTCCCATGTTCACGGTCAGCACCGAGACGACGTTGTCGCCGCCGGCCCGCAGCGCCCCCGCGGGGAAGGTGAGGTCGCCGCTGCCGGTGGTGGAGCTGCCCACGAAGACACCGTTGAGCCAGACCGAGAACGCCTGGGCGCCGCCACCGGAGTCGGAGATCAGGTGAACGCCGGTGATCCCGGCCGAGGTGGCGAACCGGCCGCGGTACCAGGTGCTACCGGTGTGGAAGCCGTAGTCGTCGGCGTACAGGATCGGCAGGGTGCCCGGCCCGGTGGAGCTGAACGTGCTGGTGTGATCCGCCACCGGCCAGCTGGTGTCGTCGAAGCCGGGCTGGGCCTCCGGCGACTCGGCCTGGTGCTTCCACTGGGTCAGGGCCGGCAGGTCGACCGTCGCGGCGGTCCGGATGGCGCCGGTCACGCTGCCCGGCCCGCTGGGGCGCAGCGACACCGGCCGGCCGTTCCAGGTCACCGCCGCCGCCGAGGTGAAGACCTCGATGGCCGGGTCGGTGCCGTTGTCGCCGGTCAGGGCGAGCGCCCGGCCGCCGGCCCGGCTGGCGGCGGTCCGCACCAGATGGCTGCCGCGGACCAGGACCGGCCCGGCGGCGGTGTCCTGCTGCCAGAACGTCTCGGCGGTGGCCTTGTCGGCCAGCAGGAGCAGCAGCGGCCGCCCGCCCTGCGGCGTGACCAGCACCCGGGCCAGGCCGCCGTGCGTGTAGTTGAGCCGCAGGTCGCCGGTGGTCGTGTCCCAGGTCTGCTCGACGGTTCCGCCGGTCACCTGGACTTTGGGCTGCGTCGGGAAGCGGAGCACGGTCTCGCCGTCGGTTCCCGGGTCGCCGTAGAGGACGGCCACGTCGCGCGAGCCGATCCGGGCGTGGGTGAGCAGTTCCGAGGTGGAGTACTGCAGTTGGGTGTCGCCCAGCTTGGCGTCGGCCACGATGATGTCCGACTCGCGGCCGTTCAGGGTGATCGCGGTGCCCGCCTTCTGCGGCACCGTCGGGTAGACCGCCTCGGTGGTGGTCACGGCCGGCGGCAGGTCGATCGCGTCGATCGAGACGAAGTTGTCGGTCGAGCCACCGCCGTGCGTGCCGTCCACCACGATCTTCAGGGTGTGCGCCCCGGCGGCCAGTCCGGTCGCCTGGAACAGCACGGCCTGGGCGGCGTTGCCCGAGCAGTCGACGGTCGCCTGCTTCACCCCGTCGAGGTAGACGTCGGCGTTGCCGTGGTTGTTGGTCCTGGAGCCGATCCAGCGGATCGCGGTGCCGGTGAAGTCGACACCGAGCGTGTCGCCGGCGGTGCGGGAGAACGACTCCGAGTTCTTGTAGTCGGTGCCGGTGTAGCTCTGGTTCGACACGTGCGACCAGGTCCCGGTGTACTGCAGCGCCGGGTCGGCATCGTCGTAGGTGTAGGACGTGCTGGCCCGGGCGTTGAAGTCGATCGAGATGTGGGTGCGGCCGAGCGCGGTCGAGGTCGAGTCGTTGTGCCGCAGCACATGGAACTGGGCGCCGGTGTCCGGGTTGCGCCGGGCGGTGTCGGCGATCGCCTGGTCGTCCGGCGCGGTCACCGGGATCCGGTCGGTCTTGGTGAGATCGGGCATCGACTGGGTCAGGTAGCCGATCAGCTTGTCCTGGTAGTACTTCGGATCCAGCTGCCGGGTCTCCCGGACAGCCGCGCCGTAGTCGTACGAGGTGTAGTTCTCCGGCATGCCCAGCCAGCCCCAGTTGGTGCCGCCGTAGGTCATGTAGAAGCTCTGCGCGGTCGCCCCGACCGCGATGTTGTTCTTGTAGAAGACGTTCGCGAACTGGTCGTTGATCAGCTGCGCGCACTTGTCGTACCCGGGGCCGCCCCACGGGTCGAAGGCGCCGCCCTGGAACTCCGGGGTGTAGAGCGGCCGACCGGCCGGGTGGTCGTAGCTGATGTCCGGGACGCCGCTCCACCTGGCCGGGTTCGAGCAATCAAACCCTTGCGGGTACGAGTCCGGGCCGTCGACGTCGAGAGCGCCCACCCCGGAGTTGAACGTCCCGTTGTTGTTGCCGGTGAGCGGCACGGTGATGCCGTCCGCCCGGGCCTTGTCCTCCAGGTGCTGCATGTACTGCCGGCTGGCCGCGTTGCCGTTGTAGTACTCGTTCTCGACCTGGTAGGCGATGACCGTTCCGGTGCCGTTGGTCAGCTGATGGCGGGCCAGGATCTTGTCGATCCGGCCGAGCCACTCATCGGCGTACGCCAGGAACTTGGGGTCATTCGTGCGATTCTGTTCGTCCTTGGTGGTCAGCCAGGTCGGCAGGCCGCCGCCGTCCACCTCGGCGTTGATGTACGGCGCCGGCCGCGCGATCACGTAGAGGCCGGCCTGCTGCGCCAGGTCGAGCAGCCGGTCGACGTCGCGTACGCCGGTGAAGTCGTAGACGCCGGGTGCGGGGGAGTGGTAGCCCCAGTCGAAGTAGAGCGAGGTGGCGTTGAAGCCGGCCGCCTTCATCTTCTGGAAGATGTCCAGCCAGAGGCTGGGGCTGGGCAGCCGGAAATAGTGGAATTCGCCGGACCACAGGTAGGTCCGCTGCCCGTCGACCAGGAACGAGTAGCCGTCGAACGTCACGGTGTGCGCCGGCGGACCCGCCGCCCGCGCCGCGGCCGCCGGAGGCGACGCGGCGACGGCCGGGGCCGGCGCCATCACGGCGACAAGGGCCGCACCTACCAGTGCCCGCATCCATCGTTTGACGAAACCTGGTCGTCTCAACGCCGCCTCCATCCACCGTGTGCGACCGCACACATATCGACAGAGCCGAACGATATCTTTCGAGATCAATGCTGTACAGGATTTCCGGACTGTTGCCGGCCGATGTCGCCGGACCGTCCAATCCCGACAGCCGGCGCTTCCCGCCGTCAGGGTCGACGCGCGGCCAACACCGCTCGTACCACCTTCACGAACTGCTGGGGACTCACCGAGTCGATCGTGGCCGGCGGCTGCACGCCCTGGGAACGGGCGAGAACGATGTCGTCGGGCACCGCCCGTAGGTGCACGATCACCAGCCCGGGCGGCACGCACAGAAGGTGCTGGCCGAAGTTGCCGATCGCCCGAAGGAACCGCGCCCCAACAGCCGCGGCAGCCACCAGCAGTAGCCGTAGTCGAGCTGAACTCCGTCGCCGCGATCGACCTGGACCGACGTGCTCTCGGCCACCCACGACGCCGGCACCACCTGCCGGCCGCCCCACTGCCCGTTCCGCAGCATCATCGCGCCGACCCGCGCGAGGTCGCGGGCGGAGAGGAAGAAGTGGTGCGCGAGGTGCTCGGACACGTCGGGCCGGCCGAGCAGTCGCTGGCGGCCCGGATCGAAGTCGTCGAAGCCGAGCGGTGCGGCCAGGTCCTCGGCCAGCGCGGCGAAGACGGACCGCCCGGTGCACCGCTGGAAGATCGTGCCGCGGGCATTGAAGTCCCAGTTGATGTAGTGGAGAAGCGCGCCCGGCGGCTGTGAGCCGCGCGCCGGCGCATCCTCCTCGGGGCCGGCCACGGTTGCCGGCGGGTGATAGACGCCGGAGCTCGACGTCAGCAGGTCGCGCACCGTCGCGCGATGTTCCGGCGGCAGCAGCCCGCCGATGTCATCGATGCCGGATTCGCCGAGGGTCGCGCCGAGCCGGATGGTTCCGTCGGCGACCGCCGATCCGTAGAGGACGGACAGGACGCTCTTGCGCGCGGAGGCCAGCCAGCCCGGGGCGGTCGTCGCGCCGTGGTCGAACACGACCTGGCCCCGGTCGAGCACGAGGAAGGCCGTGGTCGGCAGGGCTTCCAGCGCGTCGGTGACCTGCTGAAAGGCGATCATGGCGGGTCCCGGCCGGGCGGCCGGCCAGCCGGAGCGCCTGAGCGAGCGCGGCCGGCCTGGTGACGCCATGTGTCGTGAGTACCCGGCCGGCACGGCTGCCGGGCGTACGGAGGAGCGCGATGAACAGGTGCGCCGCCGCGACGCTGTGCCCGCTTGCCTCGGCGGCCGCACCGTCGATCGGCCGGCGGACCTCCGGGCCGACCGGCGGTCGCGCGTCGCCGGCCGCCGCGTCCGGCCGATCGTCGTCGGGCTCCGGCTCGAAGGCGGCGCGAACGGCCGACGGATCGGCGCCGAGCGCGCGGATGACGGCGCCGGCCAACCCGGCCGGGTCGTCGAGGACCGCAACCAGGAGATCACCACTGTCGACCGCGTCGTGGCCGAGCCGGCTCGCGCGCATCTCGGCGTCGCGCAGGCAGCCGAGCGCACCTTCGTCGAACGGCTGCAGGACGCCGGCGCGGATCAGATCATCGACGGTCAGCTGCGCGATCAACGGTGCATATCGCCGCTGCGCACCCTGCCGGGTCAGACCGCGTGGCGCCCCGATGTCGGCCCACGAATATCCCTCGGCGCGGGCCAGTTCCACGAAGAAGCCGACCAGGCTGTCGCCGAGCACGTCGAGCTCACCGGCGATCCGCTCGGCGACGCCGACCTGCCGGCTCTGCGGTCCCTACGATCCGATGCTCGCCGACCCTGAGACCGCCGAGGTGCCAGGGTCGTCGCGGAAGGTCAGCCCGGCCGCGTCCAGCGCCGCGCGCAGATGGCGTATGGCGTAGGGGCCGACCCCGTGCAGTGCCTGCACCTCGCCGGCGGTGAGTCTGGCCACCTGCTCGAGCCGGACCACGCCGCGCGCGGTGAGCGCACGGGTGGCGGCGGCGCCGAGGTGTGGCAGCGGGGTGCCGGGCTCCGGTGCGGGCCGGTCCCGGGCGATCCGGGGATGACCCTCGTGGTCCAGTACGGCGGCGCCGCGCGGTGCGAGTCGGTAGCCGATGTCCAGCGACTCGGTCAGGCCGCGCTCCTTCAGCTTGCGCACGTTCTGTTTGAACGAGGGGGTGTCGCGGCCCATCCGCCGGGCGAGGTCGGGTGCCCGGGTGGCCGGCAGTTCGTCGATCAGCAGCAGCGTCGCCCGGGTCCACGGCCCGGCCGGCGAGGCCCGGTCGAGCCGGTCGAGCCACGCGCCGATCGCGTCGATCTCCGCGGCGTCGGGCACCGCCTCCCGCAGCGCCTGCCGCGGGTCGACGCCGGCGTACCGCAGCCCGATCCGGTAGACCGGCCGGTCGGGGTGCAGGCGGTCCAGCCCCTGCCGGAGCGCCGCCAGCGAGGCCGCGCCTGCCCGGCGGGCGTCCGCGGCGGTCAGCGAATTGACCGGCACGCGGTCGACGGACGTCACCTCGACCAGTCCGACCGCGGTGCGCATCCGGGTGCCGACCTTGATCCGGGGCCGCTCCCACCGGCGGAACGCCACGTCGACATCGCCGGCCCGGATCGCCGCCAGTTCCGCTGGACGCATCTGCATGCCATCCAGTTCAACACACATCGCGATCATCGACGGGCACGTCTCAACCGGCTCTGGCCAGCAGCACTGCATCGCACGCACCAGCGTCGGCGGCGAGCGGGATCTTCATCGCTCGAGGCGGCCGACCTCCTTGCCCTGCGCGTCGATGAGCACCAGCGTCGTGCCGTCGAACCCGGCTCCGCGGGCAAGGCCGAACCGCGGCGCCTTGTCCTGGCCGGCGCAGCCGACCGCGGTGGAGCCGCCCCCGATCGTCAGCACCGCGCCCGGCTCGTCGACTATCCACCGGCCCTCTTGGCCGTTGCAGCCGTCCGATGCTTCCCAGCTGCGATCGGCCTTTATCGTCACGTACTGCCTCGGGTTGGCGCCGGCGACCGCCGGCCGCCACGTGCCGACGAGCTCACCGGCGGTGGCCGGGCGCAACTTCGCCGGTAGCGCGGGTGCCGGAGCGAGCTGACGCCGCAACGCGTCGTCCAGCACCGGCCTGGCGTACAGTTCCGGCACGACGACGTGGCGTGCGCTGGGCTCGCCCGAGGGAGTCAGCCGGGCGACGATGCCGCCCTGGTCGTCGAGCAGCAACCGGTTCGCGCCGTCCACCCGGTACGCGACGGCCCGCAGCAACCAGTCCGCCGGCGCCGGCGTCGGGAACTCCGGCTTCGGAGGGGCCGTCACCTTGGGGCCGCCGCACTCGTACGAGTAGCCGTTCGTCTCGCCGAGGAACCCACCCGCGGCGTCGGCCGCCCACTCGCCGAACAGGTCGTCGCAGCGCCGCCAGATCGACAGATCCTGGCCGAGCCGCAGGATCGCGCCGGCCTCCTCGCCCCGCGCCTGCACCCGCCACAGGCCGACCAGATCGCTGGGCCGTTGATGGCCCAGCCTGGTGACCGGTGCCGAGCCCGACGGGCCCGGCGCGTCAGACCGCGGAGCGGCACACGCCGCCAGCGCCAGCACACCGATCATCGCCACCGCACCACGCCACCGCACCACCGAAGCACCCCCGCTCGTCGTCTTCCGACGGCTTCGACGCCGGCGGCCCGCCGCCGGTTCCCCTTGTCGCCCGGTTGTACCGTCGCCCGGTGTATCGATCAATTGCCGCACTCACCCTCGTCGGTCTCCTCACCCTCGCCGGCTGTTCGAGCACCACGCCGGTGCCGGCCCCGGCCACCAGCTCGGCCGGGCCGACCATCGACCTGTCCGCTCATCCGGTGGCCCTCCCCGGACTGCCCAAAAAGGGCGATCGGATCCACCTCTCCTGTACTGCCAAGGACTTCTGCGCCGCCGTCGACGAGACCGGCATGACGTGGACCTGGAGCGGCACCGCGTGGACCGGCCCCACGCGATTCGCGCCCCAGGGTGACTTCGAGGCGCACATCGCCTGTTCCTCGAAGACCTTCTGCATGGCCTCCGACGACAAGCAGGCGTACGTCTTCGACGGGCACGGCTGGACGGCGACCCCGCACGTCGCCTGGCCGCTCGGCATCAAGACGCTCGCCTGTGCCGGCCCGAAGTACTGCGTGGCCGGGCCGGCTTCGGCGAAGGCGACGGACCTGCGCGCCTGGCACGGCACCGGCTGGACCGCCGGCCCGGACGTGGACCTCGGCGACAGCGTGGTCGCCCTCTCGTGCGTGCCGGACGGCGGCACCTGCGGCGCGGGCGCCAAGTCCATCTTCACCCGGCAGGGCGGCAAGTGGTCCCCGCCGGTCACCCCGGACGGTCAGCTGGTCGACCTGAGCTGCACCGCCGGGCCGTTCTGCATGGCGGCCGAACACGACCACTACGGCATCTGGACCGGCGGCGCCTGGACCCACGGCACGTTCAAGTACGGCATCCTGCTCAACGGCGTGGCCTGCTCGTCGGCGAAGTTCTGCCTGGGCTTCGACAAGACGTCGACCGAGGTCTGGAACGGGACCTCGTGGGCACCGGGCGACGATCTGCCGTCGCCGGCGACGATCGACGACATCCTGGACCTGGCCGGGGCGTACGCCTCCTGCCCGGTCGACGGGTGGTGCATGGCCACGATGCCGGGACCGACCATGTTGATCTACTCCACGCAACCGTGAGAAAAAGCGGATGATGGCCCCATGCGGCTGGTGGTGGCGGAGCGGCAGACGCTGACCTTCCCGGACGGCTCGCCGGTGCGAGCCGCCTCGGCGATCGTCTCGTTCGGCGGCGGCTGGCTCGTCGTGCAGGACGACTCCACCCACGCGGCCTGGCTGCATGCCGGCACGATCGATCCGGTACGAGTGGTCGAACCGGTCGACGGCCTCGAGGTGTTCAGCGAGGTAGCCGGCACCAAACACCTCAAGCCGGATTTCGAGGCGGCCTGCGCCGTACCGGTCGACGGGGCCGAGGCCGCGCTGCTGCTCGGCTCGGGCTCGTCCCCGGCGCGGATGCGGTCGTCGCTGCTACGGCTGGACGTGGCGGGCGCGCCGTATTTCGAGGTCTCGGATCTTTCCGAGGTCTATCGGGCGGTCGCCGCGGCGATGGGCCTGGCCGAGGAGCAGCTCAACCTGGAGGGCGCCTGCGTCCTCGGCGACACGCTGCGCTGGTTCCAGCGGGCCAACGTGGCGGTGGGCGCGCCGAGTGTCTGCGCCGACGTTGCCCTGACCGCGCTGCTGGCGGGGACTGCCGCGATCGGGCCGGTGCGGCACTACGACCTGGGCCGGGTTCGCGGCGTCGCGCTGGCGATCACCGACGCGGTCCCGGTGGGGGACGGGCTGGTGCTGGTCAGCGCCGTCGCCGAGGACACACCGAACGCGATCGACGACGGGCCGGTGGTGGCCGCGGCGCTCGCGCTGCTCGACGATTTCGGCGTACGGGCGGTGGCCGAGCTGCCCGGCGCGCCCAAGGTGGAAGGGCTCGCCGTGCTGGAACCGGCCGGGGACGGGGTCCGGGTCGTCGCGGTGGTCGACGCCGACGACCCGGCCGCCCCCTCGGTGCAGCTCAAGATACGAGTCAGTTGGTGAGCGCGAAACCGCCGGTCCAGGAGATCTTCTCGCCGGCCGCGAGGGTCATCTGCAGGAAGGCGAGGGCCTCGAGCTCGCGGGCCCGCTTGAGCGACCCGGCGTCGACCGCCTTGAGGCCGGCCGCGGCGACCACGCCGGCCAGCAGGGCCTTGGCGTCCGGGTCGTCGCCGGCGATCAGCACGGTGGTGGTGTTCTCGCCGATGCTGCCGGAGGCCAGGGTGGCGCCGAAGTTGGTGTTGAAGGCCTTGACCACGCGCGCGGTGGGCACCGCCGCGGCGACCTCGGCGGCGGCCGAGCTGTCGGCCGGGACGGTCAGGCCGTCGAAGGTGGCGAAGTCGACCGGGTTGGTCAGGTCGACGACGACCTTGCCGGCCAGCTGGCCGGCGCGCTCGCCGAGCACGGTGGCGAGCGCCGGGTACGGCACCGCGAGCACCACGATCTCGCCGGTGGCCGGCTGCGCCGCGGTCGAGGTGTTGAGCAGCTCGACGGTGTGGCCGCCCTTGGCCGCGATGCCGGCGATCGCCTGACCCATGGTGCCGGTGCCGATGATGCTGATGTGCGCCATGATGACCTCCAGTTGGTTGTAGCAACAACTATCGCATCGCGCGAGGGGTTGTAGCAACAACCAATGCGCCTGTCAGAATGTGATCGTGGATACGCGATGGCTCGACACGGGGGAGATGGCGGCCTGGGTGCGACTGGCCGCCGTCCTGGAGCTGCTGCCCGCGGCGCTGGACGCCCAGTTGCGGCGGGACGCCCAGCTCACGCACTTCGATTACTACGTGCTCGCGATGCTCTCCGAGGCGCCCGGCCGCACCCTGCGGATGACCGCCCTGGCCGAGCGGACCACCGCCACCCTGGCCCGGCTCTCGCACGTGGTGCAGCGGCTCGAGTCGCGCGGCCTGATCGAACGCTTCCCCTGCCCGGAGGATCGGCGCGCGACGAACGCCCGGCTGACCGCGGCCGGCTGGGCCAAGGTGGAGGAGAGCGCGCCGGGGCACGTCGCCACCGTCCGGGAATACGTGATCGACGCGCTCACCCCGGAGCAGGTGGCGCAGCTCGGCCGGATCGCCGACGCCGTGCTGCACCGGCTCGACCCGGACGGCGCTCGCTCGGCGATCTACGAGAGGTATGACCGATGACGACCGGACAGTGGTGGCGGGACGCCGTGATCTACCAGGTCTACCCGCGCAGCTTCGCCGACTCGGACGGCGACGGCGTGGGCGACCTGCCCGGCGTGCTGTCCCGCCTGCCGTACCTCAAGGATCTCGGGGTCGATGCGATCTGGCTGAACCCGTTCTACCCCTCGCCGCAGGCCGACGCCGGCTACGACGTGGCCGACCACCGCGACGTCGACCCGCTCTTCGGCACCCTCGCCGACGCCGACGCGCTGCTCGCCCGCGCGCACGAACTGGGCCTGCGCGTGGTGGTCGACCTGGTGCCCAACCACACCTCGTCGGCGCACCCGTGGTTCCGGGCGGCTCTGGCCGGCGACAAGGCGGCGCGGGCCCGCTACCTCTTCCGCGACCAGCCCAACGGCTGGCAGTCGGTCTTCGGCGGCTCCGCGTGGACCCAGGTCGCCGACGGCCAGTGGTACCTGCATCTCTTCGACGCCGAGCAGCCCGATCTCGACTGGACCAATCCCGAGGTGGTCGCCGAGTTCGAGAGCATCCTGCGGTTCTGGCTGGACCGGGGCGTGGACGGCTTCCGCATCGACGTGGCGCACGGCCTGCGCAAGGACCCGGCGCTGCGCGAGCTGCCGGACGACCTCGACCCCGAGCTGCCGGTGCACGTGGCGCAGCCCGGCCACCCGTTCTGGGACCAGGACGAGGTGCACGAGATCTGGCGCGGCTGGCGGCGGGTCGTCGACGAGTACGCGGGCGACCGGGTCACCGTGGCCGAGGCGTGGGTCTACGACTTCGACCGGCTCCGGCTGTACCTGCGGCCCGATGAGCTGCACACGGCGTTCAACTTCGCCTTCCTGGTCGCCCCGTGGGACGCGGCCGCGTTCCGGAAGGCGATCGACGACACCCTCGCGGGCCTGTCCGCGGTCGGCGCGCCGGCGACCTGGGTGCTGTCCAACCACGACGTGGTCCGGCACGCGAGCCGTTACGGCGGGGGAGCGGTTGGCCGGCGGCGGGCCCGGGCGGCGGCGCTGCTGATGCTCGCCCTGCCCGGCGGCGCCTACCTCTACCAGGGCGAGGAGCTCGGTCTGGAAGAGGTCTTCGATATTCCGGACGAAAAACGACAAGACCCCAACTTCTTGCGTACGGGTGGGGCCGAGCGCGGCCGCGACGGCTGCCGCGTGCCGATCCCGTGGTCCGGCCAGTCCCCGCCGTTCGGCTTCAGCCCGCCCGGCGCGGCCCAGCCCCCGTGGCTGCCGCAGCCGGCCTCGTGGGCGAATCGGACGGTCGAGGCCGAGCAGCACGAGCCGGGTTCGATGCTGTGGCTGTACCGGGCGGCGCTGGCGCTGCGGCGGGAGCACCTGGGGGACGGCGGGCTGGAGTGGCTCGACGGCGGGGACCCGGCGGTGCTCTGCTTCCGGCGTACGCCGGGAAATGTGGTTTGTGTCGTCAACACCGGCCCCGACCCGGCGGCGGTCCCCGACGGCCTCACCCGGCTGTTGTCGAGCGCCCCGCTGACCCCGGAGGGCCGGCTTCCGGGCGAGGCCGCGGCCTGGTTCCAGGAATAATGCACAGATGGACGTCAGCGAGATCAACAAGCGGGTCATCGAGCAGTTCCGGGCCGGCGGCGAGATCGACGGCATGCACCGCGAGCGGCTGCTGCTGCTCACCACGACGGGCGCCCGGAGCGGCCGTCCGCACACCACGCCGATGATGTTCCACCGCGACGGCGACGGCCGCCTGCTGGTGATCGCCTCGAACGCGGGCGCGCCGCGCGACCCGGACTGGTATCGCAATCTGGTCGCCCATCCGGAGGTGCGGGTGGAGGTCGGCGACCACGCCTACCGGGCGACCGCCACCGCGCTGACGGGCGCCGACCGTGAGCGGGCGTGGGCCGAGATCAAGGCGGCCTACCCGTTCTTCGCCGACCACGAGGCGAAGGCCGGCCGCGAGATCCCGGTCGTCGAGCTGATCCGTTCCGGGCAATTCGCTACTGATCAGTAACGAATTGCGCGGCGAATCGGTGCGGGGACTGTTGTGTGACCGGGGTTACCCGGGATGATCCGTTGATGCGCAATGAGGTGAGCGGCCGGCGGCGGGTCACGTGGATCGGGGCCGGGTATGCCGCACAGGGCTTCGGCTATGCGGCGGTGGTGACCGCGCTGCCGGCGTTCAAGTCCCGGCAGCACATCAGCGACGCGTACGTCTCAGTGATCTTGCTCTTGGTCTGTGTGGCGGCCGCCGGTGGTTCGATGCTGGCTGACAAGATCGCGGCGCGCTGGGGCAGCCGGTACGCGCTCAGCGGCGGCCTGCTCGCGGTCGCGGCCGGGCTGGGCCTGACCACGTTCTCCACGCCCACGCCGCTGTTCACCGCCATCCTCATCGGGTACGGGATCGGCCTCGGCGCCGTCGACGCCAGCCTGAGCATGCAGGGTGTCCTGGTGCAGGCCCGGCTCGGGCGCAGCGTGATGAGCCGGCTGTTCGCCGCCTACACCGCCGCCGCGATCACCGCCGCGCTCCTGATGTCCGGCAACGCGGCCTCGGGCGGGGGAGCGGCCCTCTCGGTCGGCGCCGCCGCCGTGTTCGCCGCGCTGGTCGTGGCGCTCGGCTTCGGGTCGCTCGAGCCGGCCCGGACCGTGCTGCCCGAGCACACCGGCGACGGGAAACGCCACGACGGCACCCGGCACGTGGTGTGGGTGTGCGGCGCGTTCATCTTCACCGCGTTCCTGGTCGACTCGGCGGTGAGCACCTGGAGCTCGGTGTACCTGCACGACTCGCTGCTCGCCACGGCCGCGGTGGTGCCGCTCGGCTACGCCGCGTACCAGGCGACGGTGCTGGTCTCCCGGCTGGCCGGCGACCACGTGGTGCCCCGGGTCGGGCGGGCGGTGGCCGCGATCGGCTGCCTGCTGGCCTGTGCGGCCGGGCTGGCGATCGTGGTGGCCATGCCGCTGATCGTCCCGGCGATCATCGGGTTCGCGCTCTCCGGCGTCGGGGTGGGCATCCTGGTGCCGCTGGCGTTCAGCGCGGCCGGGCACGCGGCGCCGGGCAACAGCGACGAGGTGATCGCCCGGGTCAACCTGTTCAACTACGGCGGCGCGCTGGTCGGTGCGGTGCTGCTGGGCGCGCTGTCCGAGCCGATCGGGTTGCGGACGGCGTTCCTCATCCCGGTGCTCGGCCTGGTCGCGACGCTGCCGGTGGTGCGGGCGCTGCGCCGGCTGCCGAACGAGCCGGCGGTGATCCCGGCGCCGGCGACCGCGCCGCGCTGAGCCTGTCGGAAACGGGCTGTCACAACCCCGCGGCCTGTCTTGTCAGTACTGGCAACAGGCAGCAAGCGGAGGGTGTGAGAAGCATGAAGATCGCCGTTATGGGCGGAACCGGGCTCATCGGGTCGCAGGTCGTCACGATCCTGAACGGGGCCGGGCACGAGGCCGTGCCGTACTCCCTGACCAACGGGGTCAACCTGATCACCGGGGAGGGGCTGGACACGGCGCTCAAGGGCGCCGAGGTGGTGGTCAACCTGACCAACTCGCCGACCTTCGACGACGCCTCGCCGGCGTTCTTCCGGACCAGCATGGACAACCTGCTGGCCGCCGCCGCGCGGGAGGAGGTCGGGCACGCGGTGATCCTCTCGATCGTCGGCGTCGACCAGGTGCCCGAGCTGGTCTACTACCAGGCCAAGACGTTGCAGGAGAAGATCCTCGAGGCCGGGCCGGTGCCGTACTCGATCGTCCGGGCCACCCAGTTCTTCGAGTTCGTCGACGCGGTCCTGTCCTGGACCTCGGACGAGAACACCGTGCGCCTGCCGGACACGCCGGTGCAGCCGATGGCCTCCGCGGACGTCTCCGCGGCGGTCGCCGAGGTCAGCATGGGGGAGCCGCTGAACGGCATCCGGAACGTCGGCGGGCCGGAGGTCTTCACGCTCGACGAGCTGGGCCGGGTGGCGCTGGCGGCCAAGGGCGACAAGCGTACGGTCGTGCTCGACCACACCGCCGGGATGTTCGCCGCGGTCAAGGGCGACGTGCTCATCGCGCCGCCCGGCGCGGTGCTCGCGAGCACGACGTTCCGGGAGTGGCTCGCCGCTAGAGCGAGCTGAGCTTTTCCGGGTTCATCATCCACAGCAGCTGCTCGATGCCGTCCGCCGACGCGGTCAGCGTGACGGCGCCGAGCAGCCTGCCGTCCTTGCTCATGACCGCGCCGGGCCGCCCGTTCATGGTGACGTGGCGGACCTCGACGCCCGCCCAGTACCAGCTCGAGAACGCCGCGACGAAGGTGGCGACCCGGGTCGCGCCGGCCACTATCTTGCGGGAGATCTGCCGCGCGCCGTTGCCGTCGGCGATGCTCGCCACGTCGGCGGCGAACAGCCTCTCCAGCGCGGCCAGGTCGCCGGAGCGGGCCGCCTCGAGGAAGGTGGCCAGCAGCTCGCGCTGCATCTCCTCGGAGACCGGGACCTTGCGCTCGCCGGCCACGTGCTTGCGGGCCCGGCTGACCAGTTGCCGTACGGCCGGCTCGGTCGACTGCAGGATGTCCGCGATCTGCCCGTACGGGTAGTCGAACGCCTCCCGCAGGATGTAGGCGGCGCGCTCGTTCGGGGTCAGCTTCTCCATCAGCAGGAGCACCGCGAACTCGAGCGCCTCGCCCCGCTCGGCGCCCAGGTACGGGTCGGCGCTGGTGTCCACCGGCTCGGGCAGCCACGGCCCGATGTACGTCTCCCGCCGGGCGCGGGCCGACTGCAGCTCGTTGATCGCCAGCCGGGTGGTGGTCGTGGCGAGGAACGCGCCCGGGTTCCGTACCGAATCGCGGTCGTAGCCCTGCCACCGCAGCCAGACGTCCTGCACCAGGTCCTCGGCCTCGGTCGCGCTGCCCAGCATGCGGTAGGCGATCCCGAACAGCCGCGGCCGCGCCTCGGTGAAGACCTCGGCCGCCTCGTCCAGATCCCCTGCCATGTTCCGTCTCCCTTTGGTGATCCGGGCCCTAGAAGAAGAGCGACACCAGGGCGATCAGCGGGGCGAGCCCCTGCACGGCGGCGGCGCGGAGCATGCGGCGATTCGTGGCCAGCAGCACCAGCGCCGCCGCCAGCATGCTCCCGCAGGCGGCCCCGACCAGCGCCTTGCCCGCCGGGTCGTGCAGGATCACCCCGACCACCGCGATGACCGCCAGGAACAGGTTGTAGAACCCCTGGTTGAAGGCCCACGGCCGGACCGCCGGCAGGTCCGCCTCGGCCACCCCGAAGGTCTTGTGCGCCGACGGGCGGGGGAACAGCACGCTCTCCAGCACGAAGATGTAGACGTGGATGAGGGCCGCGATCAGCGCGAAGATCAACCCGACAGCGTTCATGATCGGGCATTCTGCCGGATGGTCCCGCCCGGAGACAGTGAACCCTCAAGTCCGGCCGGTCCCGGCCGATGCACGGGCCATGATTCGCTGGTTTGGCGCCGGACAGAGCGCCCTGTCGGACCCGGCGGCGGCCGGTGCCGCCGCGGCCGAGGCGGCCTTCGCGGGGCGGGAGCCGGTCCTCGCGCTCGTGTTCTGCTCGGTCGGCTACCACGTGCCGGCCATGCTCGACGAGGTCCGCTCCCGGGTCGGCCCGGCGACGGTGATCGTCGGGTGCACCACCTCGGGCCAGATGGCGACCGGCGAGGCCGCCGGGTACGGGGTCGCGGTGGTCGCGCTGGGCGGCGAGGGCTTCTCCGCCCGCGCCCGGGTCGCCCGGGAGGTCACCCCTCGCCTGCGCGCGGCCGGCGCCGAGATCGCCGGCTGCCTGGCCGGGATCGACCGGCCGCACCGGGCCCTGCTGGTGATCTGCGACGGGCTCACCGGCAACCAGCACGAGCTGGTCCGCGGCGCGTTCTCGGTGGTCGGCGCCGCGGCCCCGCTGGTCGGCGGCTGCGCCGGCGACGACCTCACCTACGACCGCACCTATCAGTTCCACGGCGGGCGGGACGGCGTGGAGATCATGACCGACGCGGGCATCGGCATCGCACTCGGCTCGGACGCACCGCTCGGCATCGGGATCGCGCACGGCTGGCGCAAGCAGGGCGCCGCGATGGTCGTCACCAGCAGCCGGGACGGGCGGGTCTTCGAGCTCGACGGCGAGCCCGCGCTCGACGTGCTGCTGCGCCGGCTCGGCCTGGACGAGTCGGTCCTCGACGACGAGGAGACCTTCCGGGAGCGGGTGTTCCTGCACCCGCTCGGGATGTCCCGCCGCACCGGCGAGGACATCCGGGTGATCCATGGCGGCGACCGCGCGGACCGCTCGCTGCTCTGCCTGGCCGACGTGCCGCAGGGCGCGCTGACCTGGCTGATGGAGACCGACCACGACGCGCTGGTCGACGGCGCCCGCGACTCCGCTGCCCAGGCCCTCGACGGGCTCGGCGGCCAGTCGGCGATCGGCCTGCTGGCGTTCGACTGCGTGGGCCGCCGCACCGTCCTCGGCGACGACGGCCTCCGGCAGGAGATGGCCGCCATCGGCAAGGAACTGGGCGGCGTCCCGTACGGCGGCTTCTACACCAACGGCGAGATCGCCCGCGTGCGCGGCGCGCTCGGCATGCACCACTTCACGTTGGTCACGCTGGCCCTGGCCTGAGGGGGAGCGGTGAATCACTGGTCGACCCACCAGCTCACCGAATTCTTCGCCGCGGTCGGCTCGTCACGCGACGAGCGCTCGGCGACGATGGTCGCCATGGAGCGCGCCAGCGAGGTGCTGGAGGCCGAGGTCGGCGCGGTGCTGATCGACGGCCGGGTCGAGGTGGCCTGGGGCATGCCGGGCGACGACCTGGACGCCGCGCTGTCGGCCGCCGCCGAGGCCGCGACGATCGACGTGGCCGGGCTGGACGAGCTGCACGTCGCGTCCGCCCGGTTCGGCGCGGAGCACCGCGGCGACCTGTTGGTGGCTCGGGCCGGCGAGCCGCTGAGCCCGGAGGAGCGGCAGCTGCTGCAGGCCATGGCGCAGACCCTCGGCCTGGCCCTGGACAACATCACCCTGCTCAGTGCCGAACGCCGGCTGCGCGAGGAGCGTGAGCGCGAGGCCGCCGAGCGGCTGGCCCTGCTGGAGTCGCTGCGCGAGGCGCGGCACGACTCGCTGACCGGCCTGCCGACCCGGGTGCTGTTCCTGGAAAAACTCGAGGAGAAGGTACGCCTCGGCACGCCCACCACCGTGCTCTTCATCGACTTGGACCGGTTCAAGGCGGTCAACGACAGTCTCGGCCACCGCGCGGGCGACGAACTGCTCGCCGCCGTGGCCGGCCGGATCCGGCACTGCCTGCGCCCCGACGACGTCGGCGCCCGGCTCGGCGGCGACGAGTTCGCCGTGCTGCTCGACGACACGACCACCGACGACGCCGTCCCGATCGCGGAACGGCTGATCGACGCCGTCCGCCGCCCGTTCCCGATCTTCGGCCGGGACGTGTTCATCGGCGCCAGCATCGGCGTCGCCACGCACAGCGCCGCCGCCCCGGCCGACCCCGGCGACCTGCTCGGCAACGCCGACGTCGCGATGTACAGGGCGAAGAAGGAGGGCCCCGGCAAGGTCGTCGTCTTCGCCCAGCAGATGCACGCCGAGGCGCTGACCCGGCTCACCCTGACCAGCGACCTGCAGCACGCGCTCAAGCACGGCGAGTTCCACCTGCAGTACCAGCCGCTGGTCCGGCTGGCCGACGGCGCCACCGCCGGCGTCGAGGCGCTGGTCCGCTGGCGCCACCCGGACGGCCGCTACCTGGCGCCGGCCGACTTCGTCCCGATGGCCGAGGAGAACGGCCTGATCATGGAGATCGGCCGCTGGGTGCTCCGGTCGGCCGGCGCCCAGCTGGCCCGCTGGCGCCGGAGCCGGCCCGGCCTGCGGGTGAACCTCAACGTCGCGGCCCGCCAGCTGACCGACCCGTCCTTCGCCGGCGACGTGCGGCGGATGCTGGCCGAGTTCCGCCTGCCGCCCACCGCGCTCACCCTGGAGCTGACCGAGTCGGTGCTGATGAGCGACCCGGCCGCCGCGATCGCCCGCCTCACCGACCTGAAGGCGCTCGGCGTGGGCCTGGCCGTCGACGACTTCGGCACCGGCTACTCGTCGCTGTCCTACCTGCAACGCCTCCCGGTCGACGAGCTGAAGATCGACCGGGCCTTCATCGCCCACGGCTACCTCACGGCCGGTGACCTGGCCGTGCTCCGGGCGATGGTCGACCTGGCCCGCGCCCTGCGCCTGCGCACGGTGATCGAGGGCATCGAGACCGAGGCCCAGCTGGTCGCGATGCGCCGCCTGGGCTGCGACCTGGGGCAGGGCTTCCATCTGGGCCGCCCGGCCGACCCGGAGGTGCTGACCCCGGTCGCGGCCTGAACGGTGAGTAGCCCCGCGAAACGGATGTCAACCGATGTGATGACACTCGCACAGAGTGGGTACTCCCCGCCTTGCCAGGGCGTCCTAAGGTGTCGATCACGAAGGTCGCCGGCCACTGCGGCGACCCGCTCCGGGGGGATATCGGTGACCAGTTCGCTCAGTCGTGCACGTGTCCGGACCGCTCTGGGCGCGGCCGCTCTGCTGGCGTTGCCGCTGGTCGCCGGTTGTTCCGCCGTGCGCGCGGCGGGCAGCACCCGCCCGGGTGACACCTGGGTCCAGGGCTCGCCGGCGGCGACCGGCTCGGCCGCGCCCGGCCGGGAGGAGTCCGCCGACACTGCGACGGCCGCGCACCTGCTGCCCGGCATGCCGCCGCCGCTGGTCGCCGACGACCTCTACGCCGCGGACCGGCCCAACGCTCTCTCCCCGGTCGTGCGAAACGACAAGTCGCTCGTGTACGTGCCCAACCTGGACAGCAACACCGTCAGCGTGCTCGACCCGCGTACCTACAAGGTGTTGCGCACCGTCCCGGTCGGCAAGGGCCCGCAGCACGTGGTGCCGGCCTGGGACCTCAAGACGCTCTGGGTCAACGACGACACCGGCAACGCGCTGACCCCGATCAACCCGGTCACCGGCACGGTCGGCAAGTCGGTCCCGGTGGAGGACCCGTACAACCTCTATTTC
This sequence comes from Actinoplanes subtropicus, assembly GCF_000721705.1. Classification (GTDB taxonomy): domain Bacteria; phylum Actinomycetota; class Actinomycetes; order Mycobacteriales; family Micromonosporaceae; genus Actinoplanes; species Actinoplanes subtropicus. Next base: position 103,296 of record NZ_JOJL01000015.1, on the reverse strand, counting down.
ACCCCGGACGGCAAGTACGCGGTGGTGATGGAGGAGCAGCGGAAGGAGATCGTCTTCCGGGACCCGCACACCATGGCGGTCAAGGACGTGCTCCCGGTCAAGTGCTCCGGCGTCAACCACGCCGACTTCTCGCCCGACGGCCGGTACTTCATCGTGACCTGCGAGTTCTCCGGCGACCTCATCAAGGTCGACACGGTCGCGCACAAGGTGATCGCCCAGCTGCGCCTGCCCGGCGAGATGCCGATGCCGCAGGACATCAAGATCTCGCCGGACGGCAAGACGTGGTACGTCGCCGACATGCAGACCAGCGGCGTCTGGATCCTCGACGGCGACAAGTTCACCACCCCGACGTTCCTGCCCACCGGCGACGGCGCGCACGGCCTCTACCCGAGCCGCGACTCGAAGTACCTGTACGTCGCCAACCGCGGCGAGGGCAGCATCTCCCTGATCAGCTTCGCCACCCGTACGGTCGTCAAGAAGTGGAAGCTGCCCGGCCGCACCAGCCCCGACATGGGCGGCGTCTCCGCCGACGGCAAGGTCCTCTGGCTCTCCGGCCGCTACAACGCCGAGGTGTACGCGATCGACACCACCACCGGGAAGCTGCTCGCCCGCATCAAGGTGGGCAAGCAGCCGCACGGCCTCTGCGTCTGGCCCCAGCCCGGCCGCTACTCCCTCGGCCACACCGGGATCCTCCGTTAACGGGAGCGGGGCAGGCAGCACTTCTTGTACTTGAGGCCGGAGCCGCACCAGCAGGCCCCGTTCCGCTCCGGCGGCCACGCGATCTGGCCGGTGCCGCCGGCGATCCGCTCGGCGTAGCCGGCCCGGATCTTCGGGTCGGTCGCGTCGCCGTCGCCGCCCGCGAACGCGGTCAGCCCGGCCACCGTCGCCGGCAGCAGGGTCAGTCCGGCCCGTCCGGTGCCGGCCAGCCGGACCAGTTCCCGCTCCAGGTGGGCCCGGTGCTCGTCCCAGTCCGCGCCGTACGCCGGGGCGAGCGCCGGCCACTTCGCCAGCGCGGCCTCGAACTCGGGCTTCGGGAAGAACAGCAGGTCGTCCCCCGGAGCCTCGGCCGCGCGGGCCGTCGCGTTGGCCAGCCGGGTCTCCAGCTTCTCGGCGAGGTTGTCGTGCTGATCGTGCTGCAGGCCGAGCGCGTGCCGCACCCGGTGCCGCTGCTGCAGCAGGAAGAAGAGCACGCCCTCCGGCTCGGCCGGCTCACCCCGCGACGCCAGCGCCGACCGCAGGGCCTCGGTCAGCCACTCCTCGGCGACCTTGAGCTGCCCGCCCGCGGCCAGCGCCGCGCTCACGTACGCGGCCGCGTCCGGATACTCGGTGAGCTGCGGCCGGAGCGGCTCGACCTCGGCCATCGCCTCGTCGGCGCGGCCGGCCCGGAACAGGATCCGCGCGCGGACCGCCTTGGCGTTCACGACGTCGCCGTCCGACCGGTCCCCGTACGCCTCGACGGCCCGCGAGGCGTACCGGAGGGCGGCGTCGAGCTTCGAGCGGCTCTCCGCGATCTCGGCGGCGAGGGTGAGCGCCTGCCCCGCGTCGTCCGGGTCGGCCAGCCGCCCGGCCTCGGCCGCTTCCGCCAGGTCGGCGGCGATGCCGAGCGGGTCGGCGGCGCCCAGGGCGGACTCCCGGATCGATTTCAGGTCGGCACTGGTCACATCGGCTTTGAGTGGCACGCCGTCACGGTACTGCGCCCGTACGCCAAATTGCTGTTGATCTGGGTCTCACCGGACCGTGGCGGCCACGGCCCGGTGCCGCCGGAGGCGGAAGCGCCACAGCCGGCCGGCGGCGACCGTGATGGCGAGGAACAGCACGTAGGTGAGGGGGGTCCAGGCGCCGCCGCTCGTGGTGGGCGTGCCGTCGGTGAAGGTGTACGTGGTGGCCGACTGCAGCCAGGTCACGCCGGACCAGACGTAGGTGCCGGTGGCGTGCGGGACGCCGGCGGTCACGCCGTCCTGGAAGGCCCGGCCGGCCTCGCTGAGGAAGAAGTTGAGCAGCAGCGGCGTGAGCGTGGCGCCGTAGGCGGCGCCGACCCACGAGGCGTGCAGCCGGTCGCCGAACTCGGCCGCCAGGTACTGCCGGGCGAGCTCGCGGCTGCCGCCGATCCGGCGCAGCGCCTCGGTGGCGCCGACGTCGCGGGCGGCCTCGATCAGGTTGGCGCGCACCTCGCGGCGGGTCGCGATGCGCTGGGCGCGGGGCAGGTCGTACAGCCGCTGGTCGAGGGACCAGACGAGGCGTTCGATGCGGAGCCGGTCGAGCATGGCGAAGATCCTTTCTAGGGGAGCGGGCGGGAGAGCACGGCGTCGACGGCGGCGATGTGCCGCGCCCACGTCTTCGTGCCCGCGGCGAGGGCGTCGCGGCCGGCCGGGGTCAGTCGGTAGTACTTGCGGGCCGGGCCGCTCGTCGACGGGACGAGCCGGGTCTCCACCCGGCCCTCCCGCTGCAGCCGGGTCAGCGCGGGGTAGACGCTGCCCTCCAGCACGTCGGCGAAGCCGGCCGCCTGGAGCCGCTGAACCACCTCGTAGCCATACGACTCGCGCTCGGCCAGCAGGTGCATCAGCAGCAGGGACAGCACCCCCTTCAGCAGTTGGGGGTCGTGTGTCTCGGTCACACTCCTATACAAAGGCAGGTACTTGAGATTGTCAAGTAGTGCCCTCGCCGGGCGCCCAGATCCTGGCGAGCAGGCCGCCGCCGTCCGCGGGCTCCAGGGTGAAGCGGCCGCCGGAGGCCTCGATCAGCACGGTGACGATGGAGAGGCCCAGGCCGGCGCCGTCGACGTTCTGGGCGTCCGGCGCGCGCCAGAACCGCTCGGTGGCCAGCGCGAGATGCGACGACGTCAGGCCCGGCCCGGTGTCCCGTACGGAGATCAGCACCCCGCCGTCGGAGGCCCCGGCGGCCACCTCGACCCGCCCGCCGGCCGGCGTGAACTTGAGGGCGTTGTCGATCAGCGCGTCCAGCGCCTGGTCGAGCCCGGTGGCGACGAAGCAGGCCGGCAGCGGCCCGGACGGCACCGCGGTGACCAGCTCGATCTTTCGCCGGTCGGCCAGCGGTTGCCACGCCTCGACGCGCTTCCGGGTCACCGCGGCGGCGTCGACGGCGATCACCGAGGGGCGACCCCGCTCGGCGCGGGCCAGCGCGAGCAAGCCGTCCAGCACGTCGGCGAAGCGATCGGTTTCGGCCAGAAGGGCGCTGTGGTCGTCCGGGTCGGTGGAGTCGCCCAGGTCCTCGATCCGCAGCCGCAGCACGGTCAGCGGGTTCCGCAGCTGATGCGAGGCGTGCGCGACGAACGACCGCTGCCGCTCCATCGACTCGGCCATCGCGTCGGCCATCTCGTTGAAGCTGGCCGACAGCCGGCGCAGTTCCGGCGGCCCCAGGCCGGGCTGCACCCGGGCCGCGCTGTCCCCGGCGGTGATCTCGTGCGCCGCCGCGTCCAGCCTGGTCACCGGCCGCAGCACCCAGCCGGCCAGCCAGTGGGCGGTGACCACGCAAGCCACCACGGCGAGCAGCCCGCCGATGCCCAGGGCCAGCCAGGAGACCACCACCGAGCGGCGGCCGTGCCCGGTGGGGGAGGCGAGCAGGATGCTGCCGAGCACCGCGCCGCCGTCGCTGACCGGCACCGCGACGATCAGCCGCTGCGACTGCCACGGCCACAGGGTCGACGGGGTGCTGACCTGCCGACCGGCGAGCGCGCCCCGGGCCACGGTGTCAAAATCGGCCACCGGGGCGCCGTAGACGCTGAGCACCTGCTGGTCCTGGTTGACCACCATGGTGGCGATCCCGTACAGGGTGTAGTAGCTGCGCAGCTCGTCCTTGAGCGACTCGAGCTCGCCGCTGCGCAGGGCCGGCGCGGCCAGCGAGGCGAACCGGGTGGCGTCGGCGAGCCGGTCGGCGGCCACCCGCTCGGTCTCCCGGTTGCTCAGCGCGATCGCGAACGGCACCTCGAGCGCGACCAGCACCATGAACAGCAGCAGCACGTAGGTGCCGACCAGCCGGTTGCGCACGGCACCTCCCCGGTAGGGTCTGTGTCGAAGTGGGAGACGGGCTGCGGCGTGGCCCAGACGACGCCTGGACCTCGCCTCGCTCCGGCCCCCACTTCGACACAGACCCTAAGCCCGCAGGCGGTAGCCGACGCCGCGGACCGTCTCCACCAGATCGGGGCGGCCGAGCTTCGCGCGCAGCGAGGCGACGTGCACCTCCAGCGTGTGCTTGCCCGACCAGGTGGTCTGCCAGACGTCGAGCAGGATGCGCTCCCGGGACAGCGCGACGCCGGGCTGCCGGGCCAGCGAGGCGAGCACGTCGAACTCCTTGCGGGTCAGCGTGACCGGCTCGTCGCCGACGTGCACGGTGCGGGCGGCGTGATCGATCCGCAGCGGGCCGATCTCGGCGACCTGCCGGGCCGGCGGCGGCTGCCGGACGCTGCGCCGCAGCAGCGCCTCGATCCGGGCCTCCAGCTCGGCCATCGAGAACGGCTTGACCACGTAGTCGTCGGCCCCCACGCGCAGGCCGGTGATCCGGTCGCGCTCCTCGCCGCGGGCGGTGACCGCGATGATGCCGACCTGATCGTTGCGGGCCCGCAGCGCGCGGCACACGTCCAGCCCGTCGCCGTCGGGCAGGTTCATGTCGAGCAGCACCAGGTCGCACGGGGCGGCCTCGAGCGCCGCAGTGGCGGTCGCGGCGTGCTCGACCTCGTAGCCGCGGCGCTGCAGCATCGAGACCATGACCGCGCTGACCCGGCGGTCGTCCTCCACCAGCAGTATCCGCACGCGGCGAATTTACTTCATTCCCTCCCTGGCCCGGGCCAGCAGTTGCACGAGGTGGGTGCCGGGCACGCCGGCGAGATCCGCCGACTGGGTCCGGCAGGAGAACCCGTCGGCGAGGAAGACGTCCCCGGGTTCCGACCGCCGCAGCGCCGGCAGCAGTTGCTGCTCGGCGACCCGCACCGACACCTCGTAGTGCCCGCGCTCGACCCCGAAGTTGCCGGCCAGCCCGCAGCACCCGCCGAGCCGCACCACCTCGGCGCCGGCCGCCTTCAGCAGCTTGGCGTCGGCCTCCCAGCCCATCACCGCGTGGTGGTGGCAGTGCGGCTGGGCGATCACCGTCCGGCCGGCGAGCGACGGCGGCGTCCAGCCCTCGGTGCGGGCCAGCAACTCGGCGACGGTCACGGTCGCGGCGCTGACCTGGCGCGCCCCTTCGCCGTCGAGCAGTTCCGGCAGATCACCGCGGAGCACGCCGGTGCACGACGGCTCGAGCCCGACGATCGGGATTCCGCTCGCGGCCGCCTCGCTCAACTCGTCGACGGTCCGGCCGAGGATCCGCTTCGCCGCGTCCAGCTGCCCGGTCGAGATCCAGGTCAGCCCGCAGCACGCCGCCTTGCTGGTGATCCGGGGCGCGTACCCGGCGTCGGTGAGCAGCTCGACGGCGGCCTTCGCGATCTCCGGATCGAAGTGATCGGTGAAGCTGTCCACGAAAAGAATGACCGGTTTGCCGGTTTCCGCGGCGCGATCGCCGAACCACTGGCGAAATGTCTGACTCGCGAACTTCGGAATCCCCCGGCGGGAGTCGACACCAGCCGCAAAGAGGGCAAAACGGCGAAGCCCTGGCAAGCTGACCGTGAGATTGGCGAGACGCGGCATCTTGGCCGCCAACCGCGACCACCGAGGCAGCCACCCGAGCGAGTAGTGCGATCGCGGCCGCACCCGCCGCTTGTAGCTCTGATGCAGCACCTCGGCCTTGTAGGCCGCCATGTCGATCCCGGTCGGGCAGTCGCTCGCGCATCCCTTGCAGGACAAACAAAGATCGAGAGCATCGTGTACGGCCTCCGCCCGCCAGCCGGGCGCAAGATCACCGTCGAGCATCTCCTGCAGCACCCGCGCCCGGCCCCGGGTCGAGTCCTTCTCGTTCCTGGTCGCGAGGTAGGACGGGCACATCACGCCGCCGAGCACGGAGGTATCGGCCCGGCACTTGCCGACCCCGGTGCACCGGTGCACGGCTTGGTTGAAGTCCCCGTGATCGGCGTGGTACGCCAGCGCCAGCTTCGTACGCACCGGCCGGGCCTGGGCCACCCGGATGTTCGCGTCGACCGGGTCGGGGTCGACGATGGTGCCCGGGTTGAGCAGGTTGCCCGGGTCGAAGGTGCCCTTGATCTCCCGGAACAGGCCGATCGCGGCCGGCGAATACATCCGGCTCAGCAGCTCGCTGCGGGCCCGGCCGTCGCCGTGCTCGCCGGAGAGCGACCCGCCGTAGCTCACCACCAGATCGGCGGCGTCCTCGAGGAACGCCCGGAACTTCCCGGTGCCGCCGGGCTTGTCGAGCGGGAAGTCGAGCCGGACGTGCACACACCCGTCGCCGAGATGCCCGTACGGCATGTTGCTCAGCCCGTGCTGCACGCAGAGCGCGTCGAAGTCCCGCAGGTACGCCCCGATCTTCGCGGGCGGGACGGCCGCGTCCTCCCAGCCGCCGTGCGCGGGGAGCCCCGAGGGCGCCCGCCCGGCGAGCCCTGCCCCGTCCTCACGGATACGCCACAGCGGCGCCGCCTGAACCGGGTCTTCGACGATCAGGGTGTCGACCGCCCCCGCCGATGCCACGAGCCGCGAAGCCTGTTCCCGGGCCTCGCCCAGATCGTCCCCGGCGATCTCGACCATCAGCCACGCCTGCCCGCCCGGCAGCGGAGGCACCGCCCCCGGCCCGCGGCGAGCGCGCACGATGTCGCAGATCCGTGAGTCGATGCCCTCGCAGGCGGTCGGCTTGAACTCCAGGATTTCCGGCACCGCGTCGCCGGCGGTGCCGAAGTCCGGATAGCCCAGCACCACCAGTATCCGATATTTCGGATCTGCGACGAGACGGACGGTCGCCTCGGTGACCACCGCGAGCGTGCCCTCGCTGCCGACCAGGAATTCGGTGAGATTGAAGCCGTGCTCCGGCAGCAGATGCTCGACCGCGTAGCCGGAGACCTGTCGCCCGAATCGCCCGAATTCGGTGCGCCCGACCGCAAGATTTCGGCCGATCACGTCCTGCAACGTACTGGTGATCTTCTCCGCGCCGTCGGTGACCGTGCCGCGCGCGACCAGCCGCGAGCCGTCGATCGTGAGCGCGCTCCACCCCACCACATTGTCCGAGGTGCGCCCGTAGCCCAGCGTCCGCGACCCGCACGAGTTGTTCCCGATCATCCCGCCGATCGTGCACCGGGTGTGCGTCGACGGGTCGGGCCCGAACCGCAGCCCGTGTGGCTTGGCGGCCGCCTGCAGCACGGCCTGCACCGTGCCGGCCTGCACCCGCGCCGTGCGGCTCGCCGGGTCCACCTCGAGGACGCTGCCCAGATGGCGGCTGAAATCGAGCACCACGCCCGGGCCGATCGCGTTGCCGGCCACCGACGTCCCGGCCCCGCGAGCGGTGACCGGCACACCGAGCTCGCGGCACACCGACAGCGCCGCGGCCACCTCGTCATCCGCCCGGGGCCGCACCACCGCCTGCGGCACGATGCGGTAGAGCGAGGCATCGGACGCATACATCGAGCGGTTGGTCGCATCATCGAGCACGTCGGCGATCCCCGCCCCGCGCAGCCGGCGCACCAGCTCACTCGCCTCACTCATGTGCCTGACCTTTCCATCACCGCACGCCCTGCCCATCACCTCCCCGGACGCTACCCAGGGGGTGGGACAGTTTTGCCCGGCGGTTGCGATGATCGGCCACGATGGGGGCGTGGCCGAACCGGTGACCTGGTACTCCAACAATGCGGATCGCTTCCACACCTTGCGCACCAGCGGCGGCCCGCTGGTCGGGATCTTCCTGCTTCCGGTGGTCATCGCGACCTGCGCCGGGTCCGGCAAGGGGACGCTCCCGGTTCTCCTGCTGCTCAGCACGCTGCCGCTGCTCGCGATCCTGGCCGCGCTCGGCGAGTTCCTGCGCGACCGGCGGAAAGTGGTCGAGATGCGGCTCGGCGGCGGCGAGCTGACCGTGGTGCGGGCGAACGGCTCGACCCACACGTACGCCCGCGGGGAAGTCGAGAAGATCGAGGTGACCCGGCACGATCGGGCCGGCGGGGCGGCCTGGATCACCATGCGGATCGAGCTTCCCGGCCGGGTCGAGCGCACCCGGGTCGGCCCGGCGCGGCTGCCGGACCGCTGGGACGAGGAGGTCACCGTCGCCGAGATCGCGGTGACGGTCAAGGCGAAGTCGCACGCCTCCGACTAGGGTTTGATCGAGCGGTAGTAGCGGGCCGCGCCCGGGTGCAGCGGCACCGGGAGGGTGGCGATCGCCGACCGGATGTCCAGCCGTTCCGCCGCCGGGTGCGCCGCGGCCAGCACCTCGCGGCGCTCCAGCAGCAGCCGGGTCAGGTCGAAGGCCAGGTCGTCGTCCATCGACGAGCGGACGACCAGCAGGTTGGGCACGGCCACGGTGGCGACGGCCGGCATCTGGTACGCGGACAGCGGGACGTCCCGGACGACGTACACGTCGCTGTAGGTCTTGCGCAGGTCGCCGGCCCACTTGGAGAGGTCGACCAGGCGCGTCGGGACCTTCGCGCTGAGCTCCTTGATCCCGGCGACCGGCAGCCCGCCGGAGAAGAAGAACGCGTCGATCTGGCGGGCGGTCAGCGCCGCGACCGAGTCGTCCAGGCTGAGCTGGCGCTCGTCGAGGCCGTTCATCCGGGCCACGGTCAGCAGCCGGCGCACCGTCACCACCGTGCCCGAGCCCTGGGCGCCGACCGACACCTTCTTTCCTTCAAGATCTTCGAGGGTACGGATCGTCCCGTCGCCCCGCACGACGAGGTGCAGGAGGTCGTCGTACACCCGGGCCAGCGCGACCATCGACGGCGCGGAATCGCCCCCGGAGACCAGGACGTCCGCCTGGGTGAACCCGACCTCGGCCCGGCCCGACGCGACGAGCTGCACATTCTCCGCGGACGCGGCGGTGACCAGCACGCTGGCGTCGGTGTTCGGCAGGTCCTGATCGATGATCCGGGCCAGCGCCGTGCCCAGCGCGTAGTAGACCGCGTTGCGGCTGCCGGTGGCTATCCGGACGACGCGATGCCGTGGCGGCCGCCCCACGCAACCGGCAAGCGTCATGGCGGCCAGTCCGGTCAGGAAGCCGCGTCGTCTCACCGGCGCAAGTTTCCCTCAAGTCCGCGCCGCCGGTGTACCCGCCGAACGGCCCGATCGGTCACGGTAACGGGATGAACCAGGATCCGGCCCGGGACATCGTGCCGGCCGCCGCGCTGCCGACGGCCTTCGAGGCGGCCTGCCTCGTCCGCTGCGGGTTCGCCCAGGGACGCCCGCCCGCCGTGATCGAGTTCGACCGGGGGGACGCCGCCGGCCGCCTGACTTCGTTGCTCACCCGCCTCGGCGTTGCGGCGGCGCACGAGGTGCAAACGGGGGGCGGCCGGCGGCGGTACGACCTGCAGCGGGTGCACGTGCCGGAGGCGAAGCGGGCGGCCACCGAGCGGATGATCGCGGCGGCCTGGCGGCAGGGCCGGCAGGCACTGCTCGGCAACGAGACGCTCGGCGCCTCGTCCCCCCGGCACACCCTGCGGGTGACCCTCGCGCACGCCGCCTGGCGCGCGGCGATGCTGGCCGGCGGCCGCCGCAAGCGCGGCGACCTGATGTCGGTCCGGCTGAGCGAGCAGGAGATGGCCGCCGTCCTGGTCCGCGCGGCCCGCCTGCTCGACGTCGCCACCGAGGTGTCCCGCCGGCCCGGCTGCTTCATGGTCGCCGTCCCCGCCGGGGTGCTGTCGGCCGCCTGACGTATCCCGCCCGGGCCCGCGGCCTCTGCAGGATATGGACATCAACGGAATCGAGCCGGTCGGCGGGCCGGTCTGGGTGGCCTGGCGCGAGGGCACGCTCACCCGGGCCAAGGAACTCGAGGCGCTGGCCGGCTGGTGCCGCTCGCAGAACCCGCGCGATCAGGTCCTCGCCGCCGCGATCCAGGCCCATCTGGACGCGGCCCGGCAGGCGGCGACGACCCGGCGGCGGGTCTTCCGCACCGGGCCGCTGATGGAGCGCTCGGCCGGCAACCTGGCCGCGGCCGAGGCGCACATCCTCAACACCGCGCCGGCCGACTACGTGCTCGGGCAGATGCCCAGCCTGCTGCGCGACATCCAGGCCCACCTGCCGGCCACCGATCCGGGCCGGCGCGAGTTCGAGCGGATCGCGCACCGGGTCGGCAACGGCCTGGAGACCACCGCGGCCGCCGACGACGAACTGGCGGGTTGGCTGAAGGTCATCGACCAGGACCGCGGCAAGATAGTCACGGCGGTGCGGGCGGCCAGCGCGGCGGCCCTGCGTGAGCGGATCCGGCTGCGCAGCTTCCGCAACATCGTGATGGGCACGGCGATCGTGATGACCCTGCTGGCGGTCGGTGTGGCGCTGCTGGGGTTCGCCGACCGGTCGCTGATCCCGCTCTGCTTCGCCCCCGAGGAGTCCGGCACGGCGGTCGTGGTCTGCCCGACCGCGCAATCCGACCGGTTCACCCCATCCCAGGACGGCGGCGCCCCTTCGTCGAACGCCCCGCGCCAGGACATCGACAACGTGGTGGCGGCCACCGCCGAGCCCGGCGACCTGCTGATCGTCGAACTGGTCGGCCTCGCCGCCGCCACCGTCGCGGGCGCGGCCGCCATCCGCCGCATCCGCGGCTCGTCCGAGCGTTACGGCCTGCCGGTCGCCCTCGCCGCCCTGAAGCTGCCGACCGGCGCGATCACCGCGTTCCTCGGTTTGCTGCTGATGCGCGGCCAGTTCGTGCCGGGCCTCAGCGCGCTGGACACCTCGGCCCAGATCCTGGCGTGGGCGCTGGTCTTCGGCTACGCCCAGCAGCTGTTCACCAGGTTGGTTGACCAGCAGGGCCAGACAGTGCTCAACAGTATCCGGGTGCCGGACAAACCGCCCGCCTAGAAGTCGGACGAATCCGGTAGACCGGAAGCAACACTGGCAAACGGGCCGGACTCCTATCGTGAGGAACATGGTGGCCCTCGGACAGCGCATGCGGTCGATGAGCATGCGCAGCAACCTTCTGGCGGCGGCGGCGACCGGACTGGTCGTCGCGGTCGTCGTCGGGATCGTCGGCATCCTGCGCATGAACGTCATCGCCGACCGGGCCGACGCGATCTACCGGAAATCGCTGGTTCCGCTCAGTGCCGTGCAGGAGATCGAGCAGATCATCTGGCACGCGCGGTGGGCGTCGCTGTCCGGCACCACCACCGACGACGCGGCCAAGGCCAAGGCCTACAACGACCAGGCGGCCGAGCTGATGGACCAGGCGACCGCGGGGATCTCCGGGTACGGCCAACTCCAGGTGACCGCGGCCGAGAAGACGGCGATGGCCCAGATCCAGGCCTCCTGGGAGCAGTACCTGGCGTACCGCCAGCAGGCGGTCGCCCTGAAGAAGGCCGGGAAGACGGCCGAGTGGAACGCGTTCCGCGTCGAGAAGCTGAATCCGACGATCGCGCAGGCCGTCGGCTACATCGGCGACCTGAAGAAGACCTCGCAGGCGTCGGCCGCCGCCGCGTCGGCCGCCGCTCAGCGGGCCGCCGGCAACGCCCGTACGACGATCACCGGCACCCTGCTGCTCGGCATCCTGCTGGCCGGGGTGATCGCGCTGCTCTCCGCCCGCCTCCTGACCCGGCGGCTGTCCTCGCTGGCCGAGATGATGTCCGCGATGGCGTCGGGCGACCTGCGCGCCCGGCCGGCCGACCCGGGCGCCGACGAGATCGGCCGGATGTCCCGCTCGGCCGGCGAGGCGGTCGACCACATGCGGTCGGCGATGCAGACCTTGGCCGACGCCAGCTCCGGGCTGGCCCAGCGCTCCGAGGACATGCAGGGTGCCAGCCGCAGCCTGGCCGGCAGCGTCGAACAGGCCTCCGGCCGGATCGGCTCGATCGACCAGGCGGCCGAGGCGGTCACCGCCGGCGTGCAGGCGGTCGCCGGCGGCGCCGAGCAGATGGGCGCCGCGATCCGGGAGATCGCGGTCAGCGCGAGCGAGGCCGCGAAGGTCGCCTCCAGCGCGGTCGACACCGCCGCCGAGGCCGAGAAGCTGATGACCAAACTGGACGCGTCCTCGGCCGAGGTGGACAGCGTGGTCAAGACGATCACCGCGATCGCCGAGCAGACCAACCTGCTGGCGCTCAACGCCACCATCGAGGCGGCCCGGGCGGGGGAGACCGGCAAGGGCTTCGCGGTGGTGGCAGGCGAGGTGAAGGACCTGGCCCAGGAGACCGCGAAGGCGACCGAGGAGATCAGCCGCCGGATCGAGGCGATCCAGCGCGACGCCAAGGAGGCGGTCGACTCGATCTCCGGGATCGGCCAGATCATCGGGACCATCAACGACTTCCAGAACACCATCGCCTCGGCCGTCGAGCAGCAGAGCGCCACCACCCAGGGAATGACCGACGACCTGGCCCGCGCGGCCGGCGGCACCGCCGACATCAGCACCCAGCTGGCCGATGTCGTGCAGGTCACCGCCAGCACCCGGGAGGCCGCCGACGCCACCGAGAACGCGGCCACCGACCTGTCCCGGATCTCCACCCAGCTGCAGCACGTCATCGCGACATTTCGCTACTAGCTGGGGCCAACTTCAAATTCCGTTACCGTACGGGCCCGGACAAGTACCCGCGTTTCAAGGCGGCCTCGCTGCCGTCCCGGCGCCGGACCCGCCCGCATCCGGGCTGTGCCGCAACTCGGGCTGGCCGGCCCGGGCGGTGGGTCACCCTCGCTGCCGCCGCTCCCGGCCGTTGGTTGACCGGTCCGGCCAGACTGGCGGGATGACCGATGCGGTGGCGGCCGGCGGCGTCATCTGCGGGACGCTGCTGGGCCTGGCCGTGCTCGCCGTCCTCTGGGGACGCCGGGTCCGCCGCCGGCAGTGGGAGCGGGTTCAGAGCTGGGCGCAGCAGCACGGGTGGGCGGCCATGGAGCGGCCGCCGGTGGACTGGTGGCGGCGGCTGCCGGGGGCGAATCCGCGCGGTATCACGTTCATGCTTTCCGGGGCGGTACGGGAAAGGCCGGTGCACGTCGCGGCGTATGAGGTGACCGATGTGTCCTTCGACGCGCAAGGGGGCACCACCTCGAACACCAATCACTACACGGTGGTGGTGACCTCGCTGACGCGGCCGCTGCCGGAGGTGACGGTCGAGCCGCGGCGCGGGCTGGCCAAGCTCAAGAACAAGGTGGCCGGGCCGGGGAGCGCCGGCAGTGGGGATCCGGCGTTCGACCGCGACTTCCGGATTCGCACGAACGCCCCGCACGCGGTCGCGCAGTGGTGCACGCCCGAGGTGCGGGCCGCGCACGCCACCGGCCACGTCCTGCTGCCGTGGAGCGTACGGGGCCGGGAGCTGCTGCACTTCACCCGCGGCGCGGTGGAGCTGACCAGCGTGATCTCGTATGCGTCGTCGCTGGTCTGGCTCGCGGAAGTGGTCGACTCCGGCGGTGCCAGGGAGAGATAGTGCCTCCCACCGCCGCCCGGGCGGCTCTACCGTGGGGGCCGTGGCGATCAGGGACTTCCTCGTTTCCCGCCGGGCGCGCATCACGCCCGAGCGGGCCGGCCTGCCCGGGCACGGCCTGCGGCGGGTGGCCGGCCTGCGCCGGGAGGAGGTGGCCCAGCTCGCCGGGGTGAGCGTGGAGTACTACATACGGCTCGAGCGCGGGCACTGCCAGGGCATCTCCGACAGCGTGCTGGCCGCCGTGGCGCGGGCGCTGCAGCTCGACGACGCCGAGCGGCAACACCTGTTCGACCTGGTGCACACGGCGAACGGCGCGCCGTCCGTCCGCCCGGGCGATCCCCAGCCGGGCGCCGAGGTGCAGCCGGGCGCCGAGGTGCAGCGCCTGCTGGATGCGATGACCGACGCCCCGGCGTATGCGATGAACGGCTGCCTCGATGTTCTCGCGGCCAATCTGCTGGGGCGTGCCCTCTTCGCCCCGCTGTTCGCCGGTTCGCCGGTCAATCAGGCGCGTTACCTCTTTCTCGACCCGGGCGCGGCGGCCTTCTTCCCGGATTGGCGCAAGCTGGCGCACGACGCGGTGGCGATGCTGCGCGCTTCGGCCGGCCTGAGCCCCGGCGACGAGCGGCTGGCCGCCCTGGTGGCCGAGTTGAGCGCCCAGAGCCGGACATTTCGCGAAATGTGGGCGGCCTACGATGTGCGGACCCGGCGCAGCGGCGTCAAGCGGTTCCATCACCCGGTCGTCGGGCCGCTCACCCTGACGTTCCAGTCACTGACCCTCGTCACCGACCCCCACCTGCGGATCGCCGCCGGCACCGCCGAGCCGGGGTCCGAGTCCGAAACCGCGCTCCGGTTGCTCGCCAGCTGGGCCGCCGCCACCCGTACGGAAGGATTGCCGTGACCGGAACAGCTCTGCTGGTGATGGATGTGCAGGAGACGATCGTCGCCCGCTATCCCGACCCCGGCCTGCTGAAGCGCCTGAGTGCCACGATCGGCGCGGCGCGCGGCGCGGGCCTGCCGATCATCTACGTGACCATCGGCTTCCGGCCCGGGGCGCCCGAGATCAGCTCACGCAACAAGGTCTTCAAGCAGGTCACGATCCGGATGGGCGGCCTGGCCAACGAGATCCACCCCGACGTGGCGCCGGAGCCGGGCGACATCCTGGTCACCAAGCGCCGCGTGTCCGCGTTCGCCGGCAGCGACCTCGAGATGGTGCTGCGGGCGCAGGGCATAGAGCATCTGGTGCTGACCGGCATCGCCACCAGCGGGGTGGTGCTCTCCACCCTGCGGCAGGCGGCCGACCTCGACTACGAGATCACCGTCCTCGCCGACTGCTGCCTCGACAACGACCCCGAGGTGCACCGCGTCCTGCTGGAGAAGGTGTTCCCCCGGCAGGCCACGGTCACCACGTCCGAGCTATTTCTCGAGGGCCTGGGCTAGTTCTCCAGGGCCTGCGCTATTTCTCGAGGGCCTGGGCCAGCTCGGCCTTGGTCATGCGCGAGCGGCCGGCGATGCCGCGCCGCTTGGCCTCGGACATCAGCTGCGCCTTCGTCTTCTCCTTGTCCGAGGACTTGCGGCCGGCCGACGGCTTGCCCAGCTCCTGCCAGCGGGTCTCGGTCATGGCCACGCCGTACTTGGCGGCGGCCCGCTTGATCCGGCGGAAGGCCTCCTCGCGCTCGGCGTCGCTCACGTCGCGCACCTGGTCGAAGCGGGCGATGGCGTTGCGCACGTGGCTCGCGTCGGTGAGCGGCTCCTTGCGCTCGCGGGGGAAGGCGAAGGCGCTCTCGCTCAGCGAGTTGCGGTCCTCGGCGTCCAGTTCGTTCCTACGAGTAGCCATGGTCGTGGTCATACCCGATCCCCGCGTCGATCATGCCCACGGCCGGGCCACTAACCTTCCCGCCGTGACACCTTCGGAGGATGAGGTCGTCGGACGAGGTGGCGGCGCTCGTGGCCGACCTGTCGCCGACCCGCCCGCCGGCGTTCGCGGCGACCCTCAACGCCCTCGCCGAGGCGGCCGGGGAGCTCTCCGCCGCGGAGTGGCAGCGACGCTGGGAAAACGCCCATTTGCCCGGGACGCCCGTTCTTGCGACGCCCTCTCCTGTGCGGCCCTCTCCTGTGACGCCCGCTCCTGCAACTCCATCTCCGGGGGCGGCATCGCGGCTACCGGCTGGGGAATGAAGTCCGGCACGAGCGGGCCCGGCTGATACGCCGGGAACGCCGGCGCCGGCACGAACAGCTCGGTCGGGATCCGATCCCGGCGAACCCGGCCGCGCAGCCGATTCAGCAAGCCCATGGCCGGGAACTTTAAGCAAACAACCGGTCACGGCCTTCCACCGAAAAGCCGTAGTCGATCAACCAACCGGGCGCTGGAGGGCGACCCGCAGCCAGTCCTCCACCCCTGCGACGTGCACGGTCGCCCACGAACGGGCCAGCTCCGGCTGGCGGGTGGCGATCGCGTCGAGGATCGCCGCGTGCTGCTCGCGGGTCTTCTCGACCGCGCCCGCCTGGGTCAGGCCGCGCCAGATCCGGGCCCGGGTGGTCGGGCCGGACAGGCTGTCGATGAGCGAGCAGAGCAGCGCGTTGCCCGCCCCCGAGGCGATCCGGTGGTGGAAGCTCAGATCGTTCGCGACCAGTTCGTCGATACCGGCGTCGTCGCTCAGGTCGGCGAACACCGTGCGCAGCTCGCGCACGTCGTCCTCGGTCATCCGCTGCGCGGCCAGGACGGTGGCGGCCGGCTCGAGAATGCGGCGCACCTCGAAGAACTCCAGCACGGTGTCGTCGCGGTGGAAGTCGACGATGAAGCTCAGCGCGTCCAGCAGGAGCTGCGGGGCCAGGCTGGTCACGTAGGTGCCGTCGCCCTGCCGCACGTCCAGCACCCGGATCAGCGACAGAGCCTTGACGGCCTCCCGCAGCGAGTTGCGGGACAGCCCGAGGCGCTCGGCGAGATCGGCCTCCCGCGGCAGCCGGTCACCGGGCCGCAGGTCACCCGCGACGATCATCGCCTTGATCTTCTCGATCGCCTCGTCGGTGACAGCCACGGTCGCCCCCTAATCCCGCCAGAGATGGTAGGTCCGGGTCGCCGTCCCACCGAGTACCTGCTCCCGTGCGTCCACCGGCAGGATCAACATCAAGGTCTCGAGCCATTTCCCGTACGCCGAGGCCAGCGTGGAGACCGGCCAGTCGGAGCCGAACATGAGCCGATCCGGGCCGAACAGCCGGAGCGCCTCGTCCACGAACGGTCGCAAGTCGTCCACGCTCCAGGACTCCCACGCGGCCTCGGTGACCAGGCCGGACACCTTCGCGGTCACGTTCGGACACGCGGCCAGCAGCGCCAGATCGGCCGCCCACGGCCCGAAGCGACCATCTCTGATCGCCGGCTTGCCCAGGTGGTCGAGAACGAACCGCACCTCCGGCAGTTCCCCGGCCAGCCGCGCGGCCGCGGCGATCTGATCGGATCGGATCACCAGGTCGAAGGCGAGCCCCTGCGCTCCGATGGTGCGCAACCCGTGCCGCAGCTCGTCCCGATCGAAATAGCCCGGGTCCTCGATGCCCTGGATCTGCTCCCGGATCCCGACGAGCCGGTCGCCGCCCGGCAGCGCCCGATACCCGCGCAGGATCTCGCCGAGCGAGGGCGAGCAGGGATCGGCCCACGCCACCACCCCGGCGATCTCCGGAATCTCCTGGAGGTAGCCGAGGAGCAGCTTCGCCTCGTCGACATCGCAGCGCCCGCCCTCGACCAGCACCGTCTTGTCCACGCCGTTGGCGATCAGTTCGGCCCGCAGGTCGGCGGGGGAGAAGGTGCGCCGGATCGACTCCAGGCCGCTCGCATCCAGCCACGAATACCCCTGATCGATCCGCCACAGGTGGTGGTGCGCGTCGACGATCACGACGCGCCCGCCGGTTCGGGAAGGGGCGCATCCGGTCGGAGCAGGCCACTTTCGATCAGGTCCGCCCACAGGCCGGCCGGCGGGGGCGGGTCCGCCGCCAGCTCGAAGTTCCGCTTGGCCTGGTCCGGGTTCTGTGCCCCGATCACGACCGACGCGACCGCCGGGTGAGCGCCCGCGAACGCCAGCGCCGCCCGCGGGAGCGAAACGCCGTGGCGCGCGCAAACGGTCGCGATCGCTCGGGCCCGCGTGACGATCGCATCCGGCGCGTCGCCGTACTCGTAGGGCAGCCCGGCATGGGGCTGGTCGACGGCGAGGAGCCCGCTGTTGAACACCCCACCGTTCAGCACCGACACGCCCCGCCGCAGGCAGGCGGGCAGCAGCGAATCCAGGGCCGGCTGTTCGAGCAGCGTGTAGCGCCCGGCCACCAGCACCGCGTCGATGTCGGTGTCCGACACGAACCGATCGAGAACGGCCGCCTGCGTGGAACCGACCCCGATCGCTCGCACCACGCCCTCGGCCCGCAGGGCGTGCAACGCCGGATAGGCCTCGTCGAGCGCCGCCGGGGCGTGGTCCTCCGGATCGTGGATCAGCAGCAGGTCGATCCGATCCAGTCCGAGCCGGTCGAGACTGTCCGCCAGCGATCGCAACACGCCGTCCCGGCTGAAGTCCCACTCGCGCCGGTGGGTGGCCGGCACGACGAACCCGGCCGAATCCTGCTCCCCGGCCGTGTCCGGCGACGGCACCAGCAGCCGCCCGACCTTGGTGCTGATCGTGTACGAGTCCCGCGGCCGCCCCCGCAGCGCCGCCCCCAGCCGCCGCTCGGAGAGCCCGAGCCCGTAGTGCGGCGCCGTGTCGAAGAAGCGCACCCCGGCACCCCACGCGGCCTCCACCGTGGCGAACGCCGTCTCGTCGGAGATCGCCGAGTAGAGGTTGCCCAGCTGCGCACACCCCAGGCCGAAACGGGTCACGGGAGCCGCCAGACCAGGTGCAGGCCGTCGTCCTGGCCGGAGTAGTCGTCCTCCACCTCGAGCAGCTCCGCCATCCGCGCCTGCCACGGCACGTTGGCCGGATGGTCCCGCAGGTAGGCCCGCATCTTCCGATAGTCGTCGACCTCGACCAGGTGAAACAGGTCGAGCCCGTCCCGCCAGATCCGCCACGAGTGCACCCCGGCCGCCCGCAGCGCCTCGTCCAGCTCCGGGGGGATCACGGCGTGGACCGCCTCGTACTCTTCCTCTTTCCCGGCCCGCAGCCGGGTGTGCAGAGCGATCGAAGCCATCAGTCCTGCGCCTTTCCGGAGGTGAGCCGCGCCAGCACCAGTGCCGCCAGGATGATCCCACCGTAGATGGCCTGGATCCACTGGGCCGACACCCCGCCGAGCGTCAGGATGTTGTTGATCAGGCCGATCACCAGCACCCCGCAGAGCGCCCCGAACAGCGTGCCCTTCCCGCCGTCGAGGCTGACCCCGCCGATCACCGCGGCCGCGAAGACCGTGAAGATCATGCCTTGCCCCTGCGCCGCCGCGACCGAGCCGAACCGGCCGGTCATCAGCAACCCGGCCAGCGCGGCCAGCAGGCTGCCGACGACGAGCACGAGCCAGACCACCCGGTCGGTGCGGATGCCGGCCGCCCGGGCCGCGTCCACGTTCCCGCCGATCGCGTAGACCGCCCGCCCGGCCCGCAGGAAGCCCAGCGCCAGGATCCCGGCGGCGAACAGCACCGCGCAGATCCAGATCGACGCCGGCAGCCCGAGCCAGGTCGCGTTGCCCAGGTAGAGCACCGACGGCGGGATGTCGAACAGGTTCTGCCCGCCGGTCAAACCGATCTGCAGTCCACGCAGGACGATCAGCATGCCGAGGGTCACGATGAACGCCGACAGCTTGAACCGCAGGATCAGCAGCCCGTTGAACGCGCCGATCACCGCCCCGGTGAGCAGGCAGATCGGGATCGCGAGGGCGGTCGGCCAGTTGGTGCCGAGCCCGTGGCTGGCGGTCGGGATGACCAGGCCGAGCGCGAGCGCCGGGGCGAGCCCGATCGTCGACTCGAGCGACAGGTCGAACTTCCCGGCGATCAGGATGACCGACTCGGCCAGCACCAGCAGCGACAGCTCGGTCTGCTGCTGCAGCACGTTGACCAGGTTGTCCCGGGTCAGGAACACCGGGTCGATCAGCGCGCCGACCAGCACCAGCACCAGGATCGCGGGCACCAGCGCGAGGTCGCGGAACCGGGCGAGCCGCAGCCGCGGGTGCGGGCGGGGCTCGGCCTTGGCGGTGGCCAGGGTGGGCGTTCCGGTCACTCTGCAAACCCCTTTTCTTCCCGTACGCCTTCCACCGCGCCGATCAGCGTGGCGTCGTCCCAGCCCTTCCCGGCGTGGTGCACCACCCGGCCGTGGAACATGACCAGCACCCGATCGCAGTCGCGCACGTCGTCCAGTTCGTCGGAGACGATCAGCACCCCGGTGCCGCCGGCCGCGGCGCGCACGACCGCGGTCAGCAGCGACTGCTTGGACCGCACGTCGACCCCGGCCGTCGGGCTGACCAGCACCAGCGCCTTCGGGTCGCTGGCCAGCGCCCGGGCGAGCACCACCTTCTGCGCGTTGCCGCCGGACAGGCCGTTGACCGGCTGCTCCGGCCCGCTGGTGCGGATGTCGTACTCCTCGATCATGGCGACCGCGGCCTCGCGCCGGCGGGCCGGCAGCGCTATCCCGGCCGGGCCGAGCCGCTTGCCGATCGTCATCGTGGCGTTCTCGGCCACCGACAGCAGCGGGACGAGGCCCTCGGTGTGCCGGTCCTGCGGCAGGTAGCCGAGCCCGGCGTCGAGAGCGGCCGGCACGCTGCCCGGCTTCGGCGTGGTCCCGGCGATCGTCACCGTTCCCGCATCCGCCTTGAGCAGCCCGGCGATCGTCTGGGCGAGCGCGTTCTTCCCGCTCGACCCGGAACCGATCAGCCCGACCATCTCGCCGGCCCGCACCTCGAGGCTGACGTCGTCGAACCGATCGGCAAGCGTCAGCCCGCGCACGTCGAGCACCACCGGCCCGTCGCCGGCCGACGATCGGGCCGCGGCGGCGGTGACCGGCGCGTCCCCGGTCATCGCCCGCACCAGCTCGTCGTGCGGCAGGTCGTCGACGCCGGCGGTCAGCACGTGCTTGGCGTCGCGGAAGACGGTCACCCGCTGGCACACCTCGTACACCTCCTGGAGGTGGTGGGAGATGAAGAGGAAGGTGACCCCGGCGGCCCGCAGATCGCGCATCCGCTCGAAGAGGCGCTCGATCGCGGCCGCGTCCAGCCGGGCGGTCGGCTCGTCGAGGATGATGAACTTCGCGCCGAAGGAGAGCGCGCGAGCGATCTCGACCAGTTGCGTCTGTTCGACCGTGAGGTCACCGGCGACCATGCCCGGGTCGATCGCGACGCCGTAGCGGCCGAGCACCTCGCCGGCGCGGCGGCGCAGGCCGTGCCAATCGATCAGACCGCGCCGGCTCTGCTGTCGGTTGAGGAACAGGTTCTCCCCGACGGTGAGCGTCGGGATGATCGTCGACTTCTGGTAGACGCACGCCACCCGCTGCCGCCACGCGTCCCGGTCGGCGAGCGGCGGCGCCGGCTCGCCATCGAACGTGACCCGCCCGGAGTCGGCCCGCTGCAGGCCGGTCAGGATGGACACGAGCGTCGACTTGCCGGCGCCGTTGCGGCCGACCAGCGCGTGCGTCTCCCCGCTCCGGAGGGAGACGCCCGCGTCGTCGAGAGCGGTCGTCGCGCCGTACCGCTTGGTGATGTGCTCCGCGGCAACCGCCGTCATATCTGGTTGCCCCACAGGGTTTTGTCGTCGACGTTGTCCTTGGTGACCAGCGGCGCCGCCAACTGGTCTTCGAGCGTGCCGTTGCCGACGTCGACGATGGTCGAGTTGTGATCGGTCGGGCCGGGCTGGAAGGTCTTGCCGTCGACCGCGGCCTTCGCGTAGAAGAGCGCGTACTTGGCGTACAGGTCGGCGGGCTGGGAGACGGTCGCGTCGATCTCGCCCTTGCGGATCGCGTCGTACTCCTGCGGGATGCCGTCGTTGGAGACCACGAAGATGTGCTTCGGATCGCTCGGCGGCACCAGCAGGTTCTTCGACTTGAGCACCTGCAGCGTCGGGGCGAGGAAGACGCCGCCGGCCTGCATGTAGATGCCCTTGATGTCGGGGTGCTGGGCGAGCCGGGTCTGCAGCGCGGCAGCCGCCTTGGCGCCCTCCCACTCGGTCGGCTCGGCGAAGACGGTGATGCCCGGGAACTTGGTCTTCATGCAGTCCGCGAACGCTTCCGATCGATCGCGACCGTTGATGGACGACAGTGCGCCCTGGAACTCGATGACCTTGCCCTGGCCGTTCAGCTTCTGGCCGAGGAACTCGCAGGCCTTCTGCCCGTACGCGCGGTTGTCGGCGCGCACCACCATGTACACCTTGCCCTTGTCGGGGCGGGTGTCCACGGAGACCACCGGGATCTTCTTCGCGGCCAGGGTGGTGAGCGTGGTGGCGATCGCGCCGGTGTCCTGCGGCGCCATCACGATCGCCTTGGCGCCCTGGCTGACCAGGGCCTGGGTGTTGGCGACCAGCTTCGAGACGTCGTTCTGCGAGTTGGTCGGCGGCATCATGTTGACGCCCAGGTCGGTGGCGAACGTGGGGATGTACTTCGCGTACGAGTTCCAGAAGTCCGAGTCGGCGCGGGGGAGGTCGACCCCGACCGGAGGGTTCCCGCTGCTGCTGCCCGACGAGGTCTTGTCGTTGGCGCAGGCGGTCATGGACATGATCAGGACGGCGGCGAGCGCCGAGCGGAAGGCGTACCTCATGGGTGGTTCCTCGATTCACGGCGGTGTGGTGTTTCGAAGAGCGAGGCCGATAGATCGGAGGTCTACCAGCTTTACATGCCCGAAATCAAGAGTTAATCCGGAGATTTCGCTTCATCCATCCGATGAGTACGCGAAGGCGGTCAACGTCTCCGGGCGCATGGCCGAGCTGAAACCGGGGGTCGTCGGGGTGACGTAGCGGCCGTCGCGGACCACCGCCGGGTCGACGAAATGTTCGTGCAGGTGATCGACGTACTCGATGATCCGGTCTTCCATCGAGCCCGAGACGGCGACGTAGTCGAACATCGACAGGTGCCGCACCATCTCGCACAGGCCGACGCCACCGGCGTGCGGGCAGACCGGCACCCCGAACTTGGCCGCGAGCAGCAGGATGGCGATGTTCTCGTTGACCCCGGCCACCCGCGCGGCGTCGAGCTGCAGATAGTCGAGCCCCCGCGCCTGCAGCAACTGCTTGAAAACGATCCGATTCTGTACGTGTTCGCCGGTCGCCACCCTGATCGGCGCGATGGCGCGGGCGATCGTGGCATGGCCGAGGATGTCGTCGGGGCTGGTCGGCTCCTCGATCCACCACGGGTCGTAGGGGGCGAGCGCGCGGATCCACTCGATCGCGACCGGGACGTCCCACCGCTGGTTGGCGTCGACCGCGATCCGGATGCCGGGGCCGCAGACCTCGCGGGCGATGCGCAGCCGCCGCCGGTCGTCGTCGAGATCGGCGCCGACCTTGAGCTTGATCTGGCGGAAGCCCTGCTGGACGGCCTCCTTGCAGAGCCGGCGCAGTTTGTCGTCGTCGTAGCCGAGCCAGCCCGGGGACGTGGTGTAGGCCGGGTAGCCGCTCGCGAGGAGCTCTGCCGTACGCGCAGATTTTTGTCCAGATTTTTCGTGTAATATCGTGAGGGCCTCCTTCTCGGTGAGGGCGTCGCTGAGATACCGGAAGTCGACCAGCTGGACGATCTCCTCCGGCGACATCCGGGCCAGGAGCTGCCACAACGGCAGGCCGGCCCGCTTCGCCGCCAGGTCCCAGAAGGCGTTGATCACGGCCCCGATGGCCATGTGCATGACGCCCTTCTCCGGCCCCAGCCAGCGCAGCTGCGAGTCGTGCACCATCTCCCGCCACAGGTCGCCGAGGTCCGTGTCGACCGGCCGGCCGACGACGTACGGGGTGAGCGCCGCGATCGCCGCCGTCTGCACGTCGTTGCCGCGCCCGATGGTGAAGGCGAACCCGTGCCCCTGGTGCCCGTCCGGGTCGTCGGTGTGCAGCACGAGATACGCCGCCGAGTAGTCCGGATCCGGGTTCATCGCGTCCGATCCGTCCAGCTGCAACGAGGTCGGAAACCGGATGTCGTGCGTCTCGACCGCGGTGATCCGCGCCCCGCTCATGCCGGTGATCCGATGATTGCCGCAGGGATGACGGAGTCGTGAGCCGTTTTCGGCATCCTCAGCTTCATACATCGGATGTCTACCATCCGGCGGCCGCTGTGGGTAGCCCATGATTTTGCGGGTACGCCCGCACGATGCGTTCGGCTGTCCTGGACATCGGATCGAATACCGTCAACCTCCTGGTCGCCGGCGGCTGAGCCGGGACCGGGCCGTCCACCGTCTTGCCCTGACATTTCCGGCAGGCTACGTTGGGAGCGCTCCCATAGACGGATGTCTCTCCGTGAAAGGAAGGCCCGTGTCCCCGCTCCCCGTATCCCCCCGTGCCCGGCGGCTGACCACCGCCGTAGCCGCCGGCCTCGCCACTGCGGCCGGCGTCTGGTTCGCCGCGGGTGCCGCACATGCCGGCACCGTCAGCGGCGTCCTCTACCGCGATCCGGACACCGCCGTGGCCCGCTGGGTCGCCGCCAACCCCAACGACTCCCGTACGGCCGTGATCCGTGACAAGATCGCCAGCCAGCCCGCCTCGCACTGGCTCTCGAACTTCAATGTCGGCACCGTGCAGGCCGACGTCTCCGGCTACGTGAACGGCGCCAACGCGGCCGGCCAGATCCCCGTGCTCACCGTCTACGGCATCACCAACCGCGACTGCGGCGGCGCGTCGGCCGGCGGCGCCCCCGACCTCAACCAGTACCAGACCTGGATCGGCAACATCGCCCGCGGCCTCGGCGGCCAGACCGTCCTGGTCATGCTCGAACCCGACTCGCTCGCCCTGCAGACCTGCCTGAGCGCGAGCGACGTCGCCGCCCGGGACCAGGCGCTGCACACCGCCACGCGGACCCTCAAGGCGGCCAACCCGAACGCCAAGGTCTACCTCGACGCGGGCCACTCCGCCTGGAACAGCGCCACCGACCAGGCCGGCCGTCTGGTGGCCGCGGGCGTCGCCGACGCGGACGGCTTCTACAGCAACGTCTCCAACTTCAACCCCACAAATTCCGAGGCCGCGTACGGGCGCAGCATCCTCGCCGCCCTTTCCGGCCAGGGCGTCACCGGCAAACACCAGGTCATCGACACGAGCCGCAACGGCGGCGCATCGGGGGACTGGTGCGGCGACGACAACACCGACCGCCGGATCGGGCTGTACCCGACCACGGCCACCGGCGACGCGAACATCGACGCGTACCTGTGGGTGAAGCCGCCGGGCGAGGCGGATGGGTGCAAGTACGCGGCCGGCTCCTTCCAGCCGGATCTGGCGTACAGCTTGGCGAGTTCGGCCCCGAATCCGCCCACCACCCCGCCGACGACCCGGCCCACGACGGCGCCCACGACCGCCCCCACCACGACCCCCACCACGACCCCGACCACCGCGCCCACAACCGGTTCCACCGGCGGCTGCTCGGCGACGTATCAGACCACCAGCTCGTGGCAGGGCGGCTTCCAGGCCCAGGTCACGGTCAAGGCCGGCGGGTCGGCGATCGCCGGCTGGACGGTCACCTGGCCGCTCGGCTCCGGCCAGTCGATCACCCAACTGTGGAACGGCGAGCTGGTGTCCACCTCGCCCACCGCGACCGTGCGCAACCTGTCGTGGAACGGCGCGCTGGCGGCCAACGGCACCGCGCAGTTCGGCTTCCTCGCGAACGGCACGGCTTCCACGCCGACCGTCACCTGCACGTCCCGCTGAGGGCCACGGGGCCCGGCCGCTTCCGGCCGGGCCCCATCCCTTCGCCGGTCATCGTTCAAGCCGCGCCGAGTGCGGCGCCGCCCGGCAGCCTGCGATCGCCGGTCCCACGTCAGGTCGTGTTGTTGAGCGCCTCGATCGCTCGCACCGCGTCGGCGCATGTGTGGAACCGCGCGTCGCCGCGGGTGGCCCGCTCGGCGAGGGTGAGCGCGAGTCCGCGCGCCGAGGGCACCGCCTCGGCGATCTCCCGGATGTTGGCGGGTGTGAAATCCAGGCCGACCAGCACCGGATACTCCGCCGCCAGGTCCTCCAGGTCGGCGGCGCTGAACTGGTCGGCGATGTCCTGCGCGGATCGGCCGGCCACCGACTTCGGATTCTCGGCGATGCCGTCCACGAAGTCCCGCGCGGACGGCGTAATCGTGCTCGCGGCCGGCGGCCCTTCGGCCGATGTCGCCGGCGGGGGGCGGGCCTCGGCCGGCCGCCCCTCGGACAACGTGGCCGAGACGGTCCGCTCGGCGGCCGCGACGTTTTCGGAGCTGCCGTGTTGGTGGCCGCGCTCGTCCGGCGACGAACTGGTCTCGCCTTCGTCGTCGCCGTGTGGGTTGTGCGGTCTTGAACGCGGCCTCCGCGGCCTCCGCAACCCTCGGTTGTCGAAGAGGGTCTATGGGTCAGCGTAGTGAGCGGAGGCGATCGGTCCTGCGCGTCGTGAGCGGATGTGCGCGGGTGGCGTGGGAGCATGCGCGGGTGGGTGCCGGGACGTCGCGGACGCGGGAGATTCAGGAGCTGCTCTGGCGGGCGGCCGAGAAGCTGCGCGGGTCGGTGGACGCCGGGCAGTACAAGGAGTTCATTCTCGGGCTGGTCTTTCTCAAGCACGTCTCCGATGTGGGCGCGCTCGGGGTCCGCTGGGCCGACCTGGCCGGCGGCGACGGCGCGAAACTCGACGCGGCGATGGATGCGATCATGCGGGACAACCCGGCCCTCGCGGGGGTGTTGCCGAAAGTGTTCCGCGGGATCGATCAGAGGCGGCTCAAGGAGCTCGTCGCGCTGATCGGAGATGCGCGTTTCGGTGGCGGCAAGCGGGACGTGCTCGGCGAGTCCTACGAGTACTTTCTCGAGCGGTTCGCGCGGGCCGAGGGCAAGCGGGCCGGCGAGTTCTACACGCCGGCCGGAGTGGTGCGGCTCCTGGTCGAAGTGCTCGAACCCGATCGGGGCGTCGTCTACGACCCCTGCTGCGGGTCGGGCGGCATGTTCGTGCAGTCGGCAAAGGTCAGAACCGATCTCGCCGTACGGGGTCAGGAGAGCAACGAGCGCACGTGGCGGCTCGCCAAGATGAACCTCGCCATTCACGGCATGGATCCGAGCGGGCTCGGCGATCGGTGGGGCGACACGTTCGCCGACGATCTGCACCCGGCGCTGCGGGCCGATTTCATTCTGGCGAACCCACCGTTCAACCAGTCCGACTGGCAGCGCGATCCGGGCGACCCGCGCTGGCGGTACGGGGTACCGCCGCTGAGCAACGCCAACTTCGCCTGGCTGCAGCTGATCGCCGCGAAGCTGGCCGACAATGGAAGCGCGGGCGTGGTTCTCTCGAACGGGTCGATGTCGTCGCGGCAGGTGGGCGAGGGAGCGATCCGGGCCGCGCTGGTGCGGGCCGATCTGGTCGCCTGCATGGTGGCGCTGCCGGGAAATCTGTTTCGTACCACGGCGATCCCGGCCTGCGTCTGGTTCCTCGCGCGGGACAAGGGGGCGCGGCGCGGGCAGATTCTGTTCGTCGACGCGCGCGGGCTCGGCACGATGGTCGACCGCACCGAGCGGATTCTCACCACCAGCGACATCGCCCGGATCGCGGACACCTATCGGGCGTGGCGCGGCGAAGCGTACGAAAATGTGCCCGGGTTTTGCTTCTCGGCGTCGATCGACGAGGTCGCCGAGCAGGATCATGTGCTCACACCGGGCCGCTATGTGGGGGCCGTGGCGTGCGCGGAGGAGACGGAACCGGTCGCCGATCGGATCGAGCGGCTGACCAAGGAGCTGTACGCGCAGTTCGAGGAGTCGGCGCGGCTCGAATCGGTCGTGCGCGACCAGCTCGGGCGCCTGGGTGACTGAGCGGCCGAAGTGACTGGGTGGCGGACGTGACTGGGTGGCCGACGTGACTGGGTGGCCGTGGTGACTGGGTGGCGGGGGTGACTCGGTGGCCGGCGTGACCGGGTGGCCGACGGGGACGCTGCGCGATGTGGCGGCGCCGAAAGGCCTGGTCGGTGGGCCGTTCGGATCGTCGCTGGGCGGCAAGGACTATGTCGGCCACGGCGTCCCGGTGATTCGCGGCGGCAACCTGTCCACCTCGAGCGCATTCGACGCGTCGGCCTTCGTCTACGTCACCCCGGAAAAGGCGGCATCGCTCTCGCACAATCAGGCGCGGCCCGGCGATGTCGTCTTCACCCAGCGCGGGACGCTCGGCCAGGTCGGCATCGTCCCGGCCGATCACGAACGCTACGTGATCTCGCAGAGCCAGATGCGGCTGCGCGTCGACCCGGCCAGGGCCGACCCGCGCTTCGTGTACTACCAGTTCCGGTCCCCGGCCATGGTGGACGCGATCCGCAACAGCGCCATCACCACCGGGGTGCCGCACATCAACCTCGGCATCCTCGGCTCGCTACCGATCGTGATCCCACCGCTGGCCGCGCAGACGGCGATCGCCGACGTGCTGTCCGCGCTGGACGACAAGATCGCCGGGAACGAGCGGGCCGCGCGGATCGCCCGGGACCTGGCGGCGGCCGAATTCGACCGGGTGAGCGCCGAAAATGAGCGGACGTGCGCGCTGGGCGACGTCCTCGATCTGGTCTACGGAAAGGCCTTACCCGCGGCCCGGCGCCGGCCCGGAGACGTTCCGGTCTACGGCAGCGGCGGCGTCTCCGGCACGCACGACCGGCCGCTCGTCGACGGGCCCGGGGTGATCGTCGGCCGCAAGGGGACGGCCGGCTCGGTGTACTGGTCGCCGACCGCGTTCTACCCGATCGACACCACCTACTACGTCCGCCTCAAAGACGAAAAACTGGGTTTCCCGTACGCGTACCTCCTGCTCTCGCGGTTGAAGTTGGACACGATGAATCAGGACTCGGCGGTGCCCGGGCTCAACCGCGCGCACGCCCTGGCGCTCCCGGTGCGCCTGCCGCCGGTCGAGGCGATCGCCGGGTTCACCGAGCGCGTTCGGCCCCTCTTCGCGCTGCGTGACCAGCTGGCCGAGGAGAATGACGCGCTGTCGGCACTGCGCGACTACCTACTGCCGCGGCTGCTCTCCGGCGCGCTGATACCCGTACGCAAGAACGGGTTTTGATCTGGTGGTTGATGATCACCACCTTGGTCCGGACGCGGCGTAGGTTGTCGGTATGAACAAGCTCATCAACGATCCGGCGCAGGTCGTCGTGGATGCACTGCGTGGCGTGGCGGCCGCACATCCGGAGCTGAGGGTCGATCATGAGCAGCGCGTCGTCTTCCGCGGCGACGCGCCGGTGCGGGGCAAGGTGGGGCTGGTCTCCGGTGGCGGGTCCGGGCACGAGCCGCTGCACGCCGGTTTCGTCGGGCCGGGCATGCTCGACGCGGCCTGCGCCGGTGAGGTCTTCACCTCGCCGGTTCCCGATCAGATGCTCGCGGCCACCAAGGGCGTCGACGGCGGCGCGGGCGTGTTGCACATCGTCAAGAACTACACCGGCGACGTGATGAACTTCGAGATGGCCGCCGAGATGGCCGAGACCGAAGTGGTCGCGGTGGTCACCAACGACGACGTCGCCGTGGAGGACAGTCTCTACACGGCCGGCCGGCGCGGGGTCGGCGTCACGGTGCTGGTCGAGAAGATCGCCGGCGCCGCCGCCGAGGAGGGTCGCTCGCTCGCCGAAGTGGCCAAAATCGCTCGCAAAGTGAACTCGAACGGTCGCAGCATGGGCGTGGCGCTTACGTCGTGCACGGTTCCCGCGGCCGGCAAGCCGACGTTCGACCTGCCCGCCGGTCAGATCGAGGTGGGCATCGGCATCCACGGCGAGCCAGGTCGCCGCCGCGTCCCGCTGGGCACCGCGGCCGAGATCGCCGAAATGCTCGTCACCCCGATCCTCACCGACCACGACTTCACCGGCGGCGACGGGGTAATCGCTTTCCTGAACGGGATGGGCGCGACCCCGCTCATCGAGCTGTACGTGATGTACCAGGAGGTTTCGACGCTGCTCGCCAAGGCCGGTGTGCAGGTCGCCCGCACGCTGGTCGGGCCGTACATCACGAGCCTCGACATGGCCGGTTGCTCGGTCACCCTGGTCAAGGCGGACGACGAGATCCTGCGTCTGTGGGACGCGCCGGTGCGTACGCCCGCATTGCGCTGGGGAGTCTGAGGCCATGGCCGACACGGTGGACCTCACCGCGCTGGACCGGTGGATCCGCGAGTTCGCGCGGCTGATCGCCGAGCACAAGGAGATGCTCACCGAGCTCGACTCGGCGATCGGCGACGCCGACCACGGCATCAACATGCATCGAGGGATGACCGCGGTGGTCACCACGCTGGAGAGCGAGAGTCCGGGCCGTCCGTCCGAGCTTTTCAAGCGTACGGGGATGACGCTGGTCAGCACGGTCGGCGGGGCGTCGGGGCCGCTCTACGGCACGGCGTTCCTGCGGATGTCGGCGACCGTCGGCGACGCCGAGGAATTGGACGGCAACGACCTCGCGAAGATGCTCCGGGCGGCGCTCGAGGGCGTGGTGCAGCGCGGGAAAGCGGTTCCCGGGGACAAGACGATGCTGGACGCCTTCGGGCCGGCGGTCGAGGCGCTCGAAGCGGCGATCGCCGACGGAGAGCCGCTGGCGCGGGCGCTCGACGCGGCGGTGCGCGCGGCGGAGGAGGGCCGGGCGAAGACGATTCCGATGGTGGCTCGCAAGGGGCGGGCCAGTTACCTGGGTGAACGTAGTGCGGGGCACCAGGATCCGGGGGCGACCTCGGTGACGTTCCTGGTGGCCGCCGCGGCGACTTCGCTGGTCTGACTCGCGCATGGTCGGACTGGTGGTGGTGAGCCACAGCCGGGGGTTGGCCGTGGCCGCCGTGCAGTTGGCCGTGGAAATGGTCCACGACGGGCGGCCGCCGATCGAGGTGGCCGCCGGTCTGGACGAGTCGACGCTCGGTACGGACGCGACGGCGATCGCTTCGGCGATCGATCGGGCGGACGCGGGGGACGGCGTCGTGGTGCTGATGGATCTGGGCAGTGCGGTGCTGTCGGCGGAGTTGGCCCTGGAGATGGTGGCCGCGCCGGAGCGGGTCGTGTTGTGCCCGGCGCCGCTGGTCGAAGGGTTGGCCGCGGCGGTGGTGTCGGCCGCGTCGGGGGCCGGGCGGTCGGAGGTGGCCGCCGAGGCCGCGGCCGCGCTCGAGGCGAAGGCGACGCATCTGGCGCCGGCGGCCTCTCCATCGGACGTGGCGCCCTCGGAAGGCGGAGGGCAGGTCGCGTCCGGGGTGGTCGCCGTGAGCAATCCGCATGGGTTGCATGCCCGGCCGGCGGCTCGGCTGGTCGGCGAGGCGCGGCGATTCGACGCGAGGGTGGAGATTCGTAACCGGAGTACGGGGTCGGGGTGGGTGCCGGCGGGGAGCCTGTCCCGGGTGTCGACGCTCGGGGTTCTTCGGGGGCAGGAAATCGAAGTGCGCGCGTCCGGGGCGCAGGCGCGGGAGGCCGTCGATGGGCTCGTTGCTCTCGCGCGGCGTGGATTCGATGAGGCCTTCGTCGATGGCGGCCAGACCGCCCGTGCGCCTGGCCTGGCTGTCGCCGGCCAGACCGCTGCCGGTGCGTCCGGCCTGCCGGACGCACCCCCGGACATTGCCAGGGGCCAGACCGCTGCCGGTGCGCCCGGCCTGCTGGTCGCGCGGGCGGACATTTCCGAAATTTCGGAAAGGGGACGCGGGCGGGCGCTAGCGGCCTCGGCGGGTGTTGGCATTGGCCCGGCTTGGATCCCGGGCGCCGGCTCGTCTGCCGCGAGCCTGGGCGACATTTCCGAAATCTCCGGACAAGACGCCGGGGGGGAATGGCCGCGAGTGGAGGCGGCCGTCGAGGCGACGCGGCTGGAGATCTCGCAGGTCCGGGCGTCCGCCGCGCCGGGACAGGCGGACGTTTTTGAGGCGCACCTGCTGCTGTTGGAGGATGCGGACCTTCTCGACGACATCCGGGCCCGGATCGACCGTGGGGTGGCCGCACCGCGAGCGGTCCACGACGCCGCCGATCGGGTGGCCCGGGAGTTCGAGGCGCTCGCAGACCCGTACCTCAAGGGCCGGGCCGCCGATGTGCGGGCGGTCGGCGAGCAGGTCGTGCGACATCTGCTCGGCCTGGAGCGGACTCACCTCGACGGCGACGGCGTACTGGTCGCGGCGGACCTCACGCCGGCCGACGTCGTCGGCCTCGACCGGGAGCGGGTGACCGGGGTGCTGCTCGCGGGCGGCAGTCCCACCGCGCACGCCGCCATCCTCGCTCGGGGCCGCCAGATCCCGATGGTCGTCGGCGCGGGCGCCGCCGTGCTCGGCGTCGCGCCCGGGACGACGATCGCGCTCGACGGCGGCACCGGCGAGTTCGCGATCGCACCCGGCGACGGCGCGCTGGCCGAATTCCGGGCCCGGGAGACGGAACGCGCCGTTCGCCGGCGGCGGGCCGACGCGCTGGCTCAGGATCCGGCCGTGACCCGGAACGGCGCGACGATCGCCGTCGGGGCCAACGTCGGATCGATCGAGGACGCTCGCGCGGCCGCGGCCCACGGCGCCGACCTGGCCGGGTTGGTGCGGACCGAGTTTCTCTTTCTCGATCGGGACGAGGCGCCGACCGTCGACGAGCAGGTGGCAACGTACCGATCGATCGGTGCGGCGATCGGCCGGCCGATCGTTCTGCGCACGCTCGACGTCGGCGGCGACAAACCGCTCCGATACGCTCCCGGCCCGCCCGAACAGAACCCGTTCCTCGGCGTCCGCGGGCTTCGGCACTCGCTCGCGCACCCCGGGCTGTTCCGCGACCAGCTCGAGGCGATCGTCCGAGCCGCCCGGCACACCCCGGTCACCGTCATGTTCCCGATGGTCACCGGCGTGGCCGAACTGATCGCGGCGCGCCGGCTGCTCGACGAGGCCGGCGCCCGGGACGGCCTCGAGGTGGGCATCATGGTCGAGGTGCCGGCCGCGGCGCTCAAAATCGCTACGTTCCGGCCGTACGTCGACTTCGTGAGCATCGGCACCAACGACCTCGCGCAGTACACGCTCGCGGCCGAGCGCGGGAACCCGGCCGTGCCGGCCGACGCGCTCGACCCCGCGGTGCTGCGCCTGATCGATCGGGTCTGCCGCGACGCCGGCGTCCCGGTGACGGTCTGCGGCGAGCTGGCGGCCGACGAGGCGGCCGTGCCGGTGCTGACCGCCCTCGGCGTCGCGGAGCTCAGTGTGACGCCGGCCGCCGTGCCGCTGGTGAAGCAGGCCGTCCGGACCGCCGGCGACGACAGCGTGGCGTGGGCGCTGGATCTGCCCGACGCCGCCGCCGTCCGCCGCCGGTTGGTCAGTGGCTGAGCAGGTCCTGCATCTTGCCGGCGATCAGGGCGGCCGAGCGGCGCGGGCTGAGCCGGTACAGCTTGTCCATCAGCTTGGCGTCCTTGCCGACCAGCACCCGGTACGCGTTTGCCTCCACGCCGTCGAGGATGTCCTGGGCGGCACGCTCGGGCGTGGTGACGGTCGTGGCCTGCTTGCTCGCCGTCGCCGGGTCGATCGGGATGGCCACGCCCGAGTTGGTGGTGATGTTGGTGGCCACGCCGCCGGGGAAGACGACGGTGACGTGGACGTTCGTGCCGGCGCACTCGGCGTGCAGGCCCTCGGTGAGCAGCTTGACCGCCGCCTTCGACGCGCCGTAGATGGTCTGGCCCGGGACGGGCAGGAAGCCGCCCATGCTCGCCACGTTCACGATGTGCCCCTCGGGGCGATCGAGCAGCGTGGGCAGGAACGCCTTGGCCAGATAGAGCGTTCCCGACCAGTTGACCGCGAAGACCCGGTCGATCGTGGCGTAGTCGAGGTCCTTCAGGCGTACGAACGGCTGGATGATGCCGGCGCAGTGCACGTACCCGTCGACCGCGCCCCACCGCTCCCGGACCTGCGCCGGCAACGCCTCGACGGCCTCGCGATCGGTGACGTTGAGCGGATGCGCGGACATCACGGCCGACTCACCGGCCGTGGCGGCGAGGGTGTCCGGGTTCAGGTCGACGGCGGCCACCTTGGCCCCGCGCTGCACCGCCGCGCGTGCGACGGCCTGGCCGATCCCACTGCCGGCGCCGGTGACGACGAGGACTTTCCCGGCCAGCTTCATGCGGAGCCTCCATGGGTGCGAACGGCCCGCCGCCCGCCGCTGCGATGCGGAGCCGGCGGGTGGCGGGGGACGGATCAGTCGTAGGAGAGGCCGTCGCCGAAGCCGAACGTCGGGTTGTCGGTGTCGAAGGGCACGTCGGGCCGGCTCGCCTCCACGGCCGCCATCGAGGCCGGGATGTCGAACGGCAACCGCCCCCTGAGGTGCGGCTTCGCCGAAGAGTACGCGAGTGTACGCTTCTGCGGAAGCACCGAAGTTGACCGTCAGCGAGGCCACCACCCCGGCGAGCGGCGCGATCTGGTGGAACATCAGGCCGGCCTTGTCCTCGAGGTGCATGCGGGAGAGCAGATCCTCGACGCGCTGGGGCGCGGCGGCGGCGCGATCAGCATCTTCCTGGATGGCCACGCTGGGTCCCTCCGACTTCGGCCGGGTCAACTATTTCCCCGTGGGGAGAAAAGCTAGGTCCCGGGTGGCCGGGGGTCAATAGTTCTTTTCCCGATCGGGGAATATGCTGCCCGGCATGCCGGACGCGCGACGGCGGGGCCGTCCGCCGCGAATCGACCGGGCCCGGATCGTGGCCGTGGCCCGCACCATGGACCCGTCGACACTCACCATGCAGGCGGTCGCCGAGCGGCTGGGCGTCGACCGCAAGGCGCTCAACTACCACGTGACCGACCGTGACGGCCTGCTCGAGCTGGTCGCGCGCGAAGCGCTCAGTGACGAGCTGGCCGGCTTCGAGCCGCCGGCCGGCGCGAGCTGGCCGGAGGTCCTGCGGGCCTTCGCCCGCCAGACCCGCGCCGGCATGGTGCGGACCGGGGCGCACTTCGACCACGTACGCCTGCCGTTGGGCACCGGCGTACGGGCGATGGAGCCGGCCGAACACCTGCTCCGGACGCTCCTGGACGCCGGGTTCGAGCCCAGTGTGGCCGGCCGGGCCCTCAGCATGCTCGCCGAGCTCATGTACGCCTCGGCCCGCGACGCGATCCTGATCCACCGGCTCGGCGAGCACCCGCAGATCACCGAGCTGAACCGGATGCTGGCCGAGGCCGACCCGGCCGACCTGCCCGCGATCCGCCGGCTCAGGGAGTCGGGGGAGGGGATGGACGACGAGCAGTTCGAGTTCGATCTGGACGTGCTGATCGCCGGGCTGGAAGCGCGTCTGGCGCCGGGACGATGATCAGCCGCCGGGTGGCCCGGGTCTGCGCCACGTAGCGGTCGCGCTTGGTGAATTCGTGCGGCGCTACGACGAGTACGGTGTCGAACTCCAGGCCGCGGCATTCGGAGACCGGAAGGGCGCCGGGGACATCCAGGTGATCGGGGCCGATCACGGCGACGAGCTCGTCCTCGCCGATGTCCAGCGTCGGTGGTGCGATCAGTGGTGGCGTCCCGTGCCGGAGCGACCGGCTGAGCCGCTGACCGGGCGCGATCTCGGCCAGCAGCTCGCGGTTGTACTCGAGGATCTCGGCCGTGGTCCGGTAGTTGACGGTCAGCGTGTGCCGCTCGAATCGATCGCCGACCGCCTGCCGCCAGGTCGTCACGGTCGATCCTTGGCCGGCCTGCGCGAAGTCGCCCACGACGGTCATCGATCGGGACGGGCAGCGCCGCAGCACCGCCCGCCACTCCATCTCGGTCAGCTCCTGCGCCTCATCGACCACGACGTGCCCGTAGACGGCCTCGGGCGGCCCGTCGATGAGCGCGGCGGCCTCGTCGAGCAGCGCCAGATCGGCGGCGGTCCAGGCCGTTTGCGCCCCGATGACGTCGGTCGCGGCCAGTCGTGGCCAGATCTGATCGATCGCCGCGTCGAGCCGCGGATCGGCCACGACGACATCGTCGAGCTCGGGCGTCGGGGCCGGCCCGCTGCCGCCGAAGCCGAGCGATTCCAGGTCGGCGGCGACCGCGGCGTCGAGGTCGATTCCGGTGGCCGCAGCGGTGTCCGCGTCGATCTGGTCAAGGGTCGCAGCGGTCATCGCGGCCCGGATGCGCCCGAGCTCGGCGATCAGATACTCCTTGAAGACCTTCCGCCCCGGGTTGTGCGGCAGGTCCCGAGCGGCCGCGATCGCCTCGCCGACCGCCGCCGCGTCGATGTCGATCGTTTCCGATCCCAGTGGCAGCCAGATCGGGGCGACCGCGGGCCGCCGGGCCGCCACCAGCGATCGGATCCGATCGGTCATCTCGGCCCGGCCCTTGCGCCGCGCCACGTCGACCGGCTCGGTAGCGGTCGGGACCTGCCCGGTGATTCCGGTGCGCGTGACCAGAACGGCGTCGTTCTCGCCCAGCGACGGCAACACCCGCTCGATGTAGGAGAGGAACCGCGCGTCCGGCCCGACCACCAGCACCCCGCGCTCGGCCACCGCCGGGAACGCGAACAGCACGTAGGCCGCCCGGTGCAGCGCGACCACGGTCTTCCCGGTGCCCGGACCGCCCTCGACCACGGTGATCCCGCGGTACGCCGACCGTACGATCGCATCCTGCTCGGCCTGCAGGGTCGCCACCGCGTCGCCCATCCGCCCGGTGCGCGGCGCGGCGAGCGCCTCGGCCAGCGGCCCGTCCCCGATCCGGTCGTCCGGGCCGGGCGGTGAACCGTCGAGGAGCTCATCGGCGACCGACACCACCCGGCGGCCGTCGAGCCGCAGATGCCGACGCCGGCGCAACCCCATCGGGTTCGCCGCGGTGGCCGCGTAGAACGGCTCGGCGGCCGGCGCCCGCCAATCGATCAGAATCGGCTCACCATCCACCCGGAGTCCCCGCCGCCCGATGTGCAGCGTCGTCCCGTCGGCCCGATCGATCCGGCCGAAAACAAGCGCATGTTCGGCATCGCGCAGCGCCGCGAGCCGCCCGCGCAGCACCGCCGCGCGATCCGGAGCCGGCCGGGCCGCCAACTCGTCGGTGACCGAGGCCATCTCGGCGTCGAGTACTTCGTACATCCGGGAAACCAGCGCCTGCTCGCTCACCGTCACCATTGTCGGCAGATCTCCCGAAGAAGTAAGTCTTGACTTACTTCCGGCCCTCAGCCGAGTGCCTGCCGGAGGCCCGTCAGCGTCGCGGTGACCGATTGACGCCAGATTTTCTCCGCCTCGCCTCCGAGCACACCGCGCAACTCCAGCGATGCGAGCCCGTGCACGAGCGCGAACAAATTGAGTCCGACCTCGAGCTCCGCCCGCCCCGGGAAGACTCCCTCGGCGATCGCCCGGCGCACCACCGAGAGCACTCGCTCGAAACTGCGATAAACGAGCGCGAACAGCGGATCGGCCTGCGACGCTCCCGGCCGGACCGTGCCGAAGAACAGGTCGTACAGCTTGGGTTTCTCGAGCGCGGCCGCCCGGTACGCCAGCGCCAGCTCGACTATCTCGGCGATCGGATCGTCCGACGCGGGGACCGCCTCGTGATGCCGGCGCATCGTCTCGGCCACTTCGATCGAAAGCGCTCGCAACAGGCCGTCCTTGTCGTCGAAGAGGCTGTACACCGCCCGCGTCGACGTGCCGACCGCGGCGGCGACCCGGCGGACCGACACCGCCCCGGGCCCCTCGGCGTGCAGCAGCTCCGCGGCGGCGGTGAGCAGAGCGGCCCGGGTTTGCGCTCCGTGCTCCTTCGGACGTCCCATGGTTCCCAACCTACCGGGACGCTGTTACGTTACGCCGTAACGAAATGGACGAACGGGAGGGCAACCATGGATTACGACGTCATCGTGGTCGGCGCCCGGGTGGCCGGCTCGGCGACCGCGATGCTCCTGGCCCGGGCCGGCCTGCGCGTGCTGGTCGTCGACCGGGCCCGCTTCCCCAGCGACACGCTCTCCACCCACCAGGTGCAGCTTCCCGGCGGAGCGCTGCTGCGCCGCTGGGGGATCCTCGACCGGCTGATCGAAAGTGGCACCCCGGCCGCTCGCGGCGCCCTGTTCGACACCGGCTCGGCCGTCCTCCGCGGCGACTATCCGCCGCACGACGGGGTCGACGCCGTCTACAGCCCGCGGCGCACCCTCCTCGACACCCTGCTGATCGACGAGGCCCGAGCGGCCGGCGCCACGATCGAAGAGGGCTTCATCGTGTCGGAACTGATCGGCGACGACCGAGTCACCGGCATCCGCGGCCGCGCCAAGAACGCCACCACCGATCGCGCCGTCACCGCGAACCTGGTGATCGGCGCCGACGGCAAACACTCCACGATCGCCCGCGCCGCGCACGCCCGTTCCTATCGCGCACGTCCGCCGGCCTCGGCGGCCTGCTACGCCTACTTCGCCGACCTGCCGGTCAAGGGCGGCGAGGTCTACACCCGGCCGGACCGGATGGTCGGCCTCTGGCCGACCGGCGACAACCTCACCATCGTCTATCTGGGCGTGCCGGTTGCGCGTTTCCCGGCCGTACGCGACGAGCCGGGCTTCCGGGCGGCCGTGTCCGAGGTGGCCGATCTCGGCGAGCGCCTGGCCGCCGCCACCCGGGCCGAGCACCTGCGCGGCACCACCGACCTGCCCGGCCTGATGCGCAAGCCGTACGGCCCCGGCTGGGCGCTGGCCGGCGACGCGGGCCTGGTCATGGACCCGATCACCGGCCAGGGCATCGGCAACGCCCTGCGCGACGCGGACGCCCTGGCCCAAGCGATCCTGTCCGATCACCATCGAGCATTTCGCGACTACCACCGCCGCCGGGACGCCGCCCGCCGCCCCGTCTACGACCTGACCGCACGGTTCGCGTCCTTCCGGCCGGACCGGGCGGGGGAGTTGCTGTTCCCGATCCTGGCCGAGAACCCGGCACAGGTGAGCCGCTTCCTCGGCGTGCTGACCGGCACGGTCCCGATCCGCGACTTCTTCAGCCCGCCGAATCTGCGCGGCATCGTCGGCACCCGCACGCTGCTCCGCATGATGGTCGCCCGCGCCCGTGCTCTGGCGTGACGCGTGGCCGCGACCCCGGCGTGTGCGGATGGTGAACGGACCGTTACCAACGGGTGACCGGTACCCGACTCAGGGGCTTTCCGAGTGTCCGGTGGGCGTCGAATCGGGGGATGGAGAAGAAGCAGTTTCGCGAGATGTTCGAGGACCGGGCGCTGGTGGTCGCCGATGTGCCGGCCGGGACCGCCCGGGATCTGGCGGCCTCGGCGAACCGGCCGGCGGGCCCGGGCGACGCGACTCTACGCACCCGCGCGGAGTTCGGCGCGCTGTATGACGCGATCGAAGCTGCCGGCGCCGAGCAGTTGGTCGACACGTACCCGAAATGCTCTCTGGGGAAAGCGGAGTTTTTCGCGCGGCCGATGTATCAGGTGGCGATCACCGACTGGCCCGCCGCCGACATGCGGCCCGAGGAACCGGTCGTCGCGAGCGGGAACGCGCGGATCGCCCTGTGGCGCGCCGAGCCCGGCGACCAGCGGGTGATCCCGTCGCCGGACGACGCCGGGGTGCTGTTCACGACGCAGACATTTTCGCTCGTGAACAGCGGGAACAAGACCAAGTTCGCGCCGAAGCGGTCGTGGAAGGTGGACGTCGACCCGGGGGACGACGACGACAAGATCGTCGGGATGCCGCGGCTGAACCTCAAGTCGATGTACAACGATCCGTCGCAGATGCGCGAGGCGATCGCCTGGGCGCTGCTCGGGCGGGCGAACGTGCCGGCCGCGCGGCACACCTACGCCCGGGTCGCGATCAACGGTGGCTATCAGGGGCTCTACTCGCTGATCGAACAGATCGACAAGGGCTTCCTTCGCGACCACTTCGGCGCGAACGGTCACGGCAACCTGTACAAGGCCTACTGCGGCGACGTCGGCTGCGCGACGCTCGAGCATCGGGTCGGACCGGATGGCGACGACAGCGGCCGGCAGTACTTCACCCGGCACGACCACCCGGACCTGACCTATCGGCTGAAGACCAACGAGGACGACGCCGATCTCAACGGATACGACGATCTGGCCGACCTCGCGCGGGTCATCAACGCGGGCTCTTCCGGTTCCGACAAGTTCCGCGCGGCGGTAGAAGAAGTTTTCGACGTACGGAGATTTCTGCGCTGGGCAAGTCTGAACGTTCTGCTCGGCAGCTGGGACAACTACTTCGCGACCCCGGCGAACTACTACCTCTACAACGGCGGCCGGCCGGGCGCCGGCAAGGACTTCCTCGACAAGCCGTACTTCACCTTCCTCCCGTGGGACTACGACAACTGCCTCGGGATCGACTACTTCGGCACCGCGTGGCAGTACACCGACCTGCTCGACTGGCCGGCCAACACCAAGGCGTACCACCAGGGAACGGGCCTCTCCCGGATACCGCTGGTCACGAACCTGCTGGCCAACCACGACTTCGCCCAGTACTACCTGGACCACCTCGGGCACCTGCTGGACACCGACTTCACCCCGGCGGCGCTGACCGACCGGATGACCGCGTTGTGGCCACGAGTGATCCCGTCGGCGTACTACGAGGCGACCTCGCCGAACTCGGCGCCGTTCACCGGCCGCCAGTTCACCAACGACGAGGTCTACCGGGCCGGGCACGAGCAGTTCGAGCTGCGGCACGCCAACGAGTTCGCGCTCGGGATCTATCACTACACCCGGATGCGATGCGACAGCGCCCGCGAGCAGTTGGCCGCGCTGCGCGACCGGTATCCGGCCGGGGCGAGCGGCGCTCGGTTCTGATGCGACTGATCGGCGAGGCCCGCATCCGTGACCTGCTGCCGGCCGGCTCGCCCGGCCGGCTGGAGGCGAGCGGCGTGGTGTTCGTCGACGGTCGCCATCTGGTCATCTTCGACAACTTGCGAGCGGTCGCCCGGATCGACGCCGACCTCTCCCGGACGGCGGCCAACGACGTGACGTGGACGCCGCCGGCCGGAGAGTCGCCGGGATACGAGGACATCGCGCACGATCCGAGCACCGGGCACCTGTTCCTGCTGATCGAATCCGAGCGGCGGGACGGCGGCTTCCAGGCGCGGGTCGAGGAGTACGACGCCGGCCTGAACCCGGTCGCGTCGGGCTGGCTCGAGTACCCGATCGCGCGGGCGAACAAGGGCATCGAGGGCCTCGAACTGGTGCGGCGGGACAACGGCGTACACCTGCTTGGTTTGCATGAATCCGGGGGTCTGCTGGTTTTCCGGCCGGGGCGGCGGAACTGGAAACACGTCGCGACCGTCGAGCTGCCGGGCGGCCTGGGGCTGGCCGACTACAGCGGGATCTCGATCGACGGCGATCGGATGGCGCTGATCTCGCAGCAGTCGGCGGCCCTGTGGGTGGGCGAGCTCGCACCGGACAAGTGGGCGGCGACCGGCCTCGGCCGAACGTATCGGTTTCCGCACGGCTACTGCACGGTCGAGGGGGTGTGCTGGCTCGGGCCGTCGACCGTGGTGGTCGTTTCCGATCGCAGCAAGCGCGACTCGCAGCAGGCCCACTGCCGCGACAAGGAGGAGTCGCTGCACCTGTTCGAGATCGACGACTGATTCTGATCGGTTGTGCGCGGGCGGCCGGCCGAGCGCCGGCCGCCCCGCGCACGTCAGGCCGCGACGCCGATGAGCTCGCGCTCCTCCGGCTCCTGCTCCGCCGAAGCGGCGAGCTGCTTGGTCAGCCCCTCGCCCTCGACGTCGACGTTCGGCACGACGCGGTCCAGCCACTTCGGCAGCCACCACGCCGCCCTGCCGAACAGCGACAACACCGCCGGGACGATCGTCATGCGGACCAGGAACGCGTCCACCGCCACGCCGAACGCGAACGCGAAGCCCAGCGTCTTGATGATGGTCTCGTCGGCCAGGATGAAGCCGGCGAAGACGCTCATCATGATGAGCGCGGCCGCGGTGACCACGCGCGAGCCGTGCCGCATTCCGGTCACCACCGCGTCGTTCGGGGCGGCGCCGTGAACGTACTCCTCGCGGGTGCGCGTCACCAGGAAGACCTCGTAGTCCATGGCCAGGCCGAACAGGATGCCGATCAGGAAGATGGGCATCAGGCTGGTGATCGGGCCGGTCGCGTCGACGCCGATCAGGCCGGCCAGGTGACCCTGCTGGAAGACGAAGACCACCGCGCCGAACGTGGCGGCCACCGACAGCAGGAAGCCGATCGTGGCCTTCAGCGGCACCAGCACGCTGCGGAACACCAGCATGAGCAGGACAAGAGCAAGACCCACGACAATTGCCAGGTACGGGATGAGCGCCTTGGTGATCTTGTCGGTCACGTCGATGTTGATCGCCGTGGTGCCGGTGACGGCCAGCGACGCGCCGTCGATGTCGGGCAGCGCGCGGATCGCGGTCACCAGCTTCTTGGTGGCCTCCGCGGTGGCGCCGCTGCCCGGGACGACCGTCAGCATGGCGGTGTCGCCGGCCGGGTTCAGGGTCGGCGGGGTGACGAGCACGACGTCGTGCAGACCGGAGATGGCCTTCTGCGCGGCGGCGGCCGACGTCCTCGAGGCGTGCTCGACGACCACGATCAGCGGCCCGTTGAAGCCGGCGCCGAAGCCCTCGGACAGCTGGTCATAGGCCTTGCGCTGGGTCGAGGCGGGCGACGCGGTGCTGTCGTCCGGCAGGGCCAGGCGCAGGTCCAGGGCCGGCAACGCGATCGCGCCGATCACCCCGAGGGCAAGAACAAGAGCAACAATCCGATTCTTGAGTACGAGTCGGGCCCACCGCTCGCCGAAGGGCATCTTGCCGTTCGGGGCCCGGAAGCCGGCCCGGTCCTTCTTGGCAAGCACCTTGCGGCCAGCGAAGCCGAGCAGGGCCGGCGTCAGGGTCAGGGTGATCAGCACGGCCATGGCCACGGTGAACGCGGCGGCCAGGCCCATCGCGGAGAGGAACGGGATGCCGGTGACGCTCAGCGCCGCCAGCGCGATGATCACGGTGAGGCCGGCGAACACCACGGCCGAGCCGGCGGTGCCGGTGGCGCGGCCCGCGGCCTCCTCGCCGTCGCGGCCCTCGGCCAGCTCGTGGCGGAAGCGGGAGACGATGAACAGCGCGTAGTCGATGCCGACGGCCAGGCCGAGCATCGTGGCCAGCGCCGAGGTCGACGAGGACAGGTCGAAGAAGCCGGTCGCGATCTGGATGCCGGTCATGCCCAGCGCCACGCCGAGGATCGCGGTGAGCAGCGGCAGGCCGGCGGCGATCAGCGCGCCGAACGTGACGATCAGGACGAACGCGGCGATGATCAGGCCGAGCCCCTCGGTGGACTGGCCGCCGCCCTGGCCGGCCGTCGCCTCGCCGGTGTACTCGACGTCCAGGCCGGCCGACTTGGCCGTGTCGCCGGCGGCGAACAGCGCGGTCCGGGCGGCGTCGGTGATCCCGGTGGCGGCGACGGAGTAGGTGACCGTGGCGTACGCGGTCTGCTGGTCCTGGGAAATCGTCTTGGCGGCGAAGGGATCGGCGACCGAGGCGACCTGCGGAGCCTTCTCGAGCGCGGCGACCGCCTTTTCGACGGCGGCGTTCTGGGCGGCGCCGGTGAGCTTGGCGTTCCCGGCGGTGGTGAAGACGACCCGGGCAGAGGCCCCGCCGGCGCCGGCGCCGAACTTCTTCTCGAGCACGTCCATCGCCCGGAACGACTCGGTCCCGGGGATCGAGAACGTGTCGCTGGTCGTGCCGGACAGGGTGGCCGCGCCGACCCCGAAGAGGGCGAGCACGAGCACCCACAGCAGGCCGACGAGTTTGCGCCGGCGGAACGAGTACCGGCCCAGCCGGTAGAGCAACGTAGCC
This sequence comes from Actinoplanes subtropicus, assembly GCF_000721705.1. GTDB lineage: Bacteria > Actinomycetota > Actinomycetes > Mycobacteriales > Micromonosporaceae > Actinoplanes > Actinoplanes subtropicus. Next base: position 60,138 of record NZ_JOJL01000015.1, on the reverse strand, counting down.
ACGAGGCCTCCCTGTAGAAGTCCTCGTACCTTCGGCACCGACCCGCCGCGATCTGACCGGATCCGTTTGCGCCCGGCTGCGGCGGATCTTGTCAGTACCGCGCCGTTTGACCTGGATTCGGCGTTTCCGCCGGGACGCCGGCCGGGCGCCGGCATGGACGCCGGCCGGGCGCCGGCATGGACGCCGGCCGGGCGCCGGCATGGACGCCGGCCGGGCGCCGGCATGGACGCCGGCATGGACGCCGGCATGGACACCGGCATGGACGCCGGCATGGACACCGGCCGGGCGCCGGCATGAACATCGGCCAGGCGCCGCGCGCCCGGCCGGCCCGTCGCCGAGGGCGGCGACACACGGCGACGCCGATGAATCTGGCCGCGCAACGCCCTGACCTGCGTCGTGTTAGCGATAACAATTGCTCCCGCCGACCGGCGTTGACACCTGTGTTGTTAGCGATAACAATGCTGAAACGCCCCCACAACGTGAGAGGTTGGCCCCACATGCCCGTTGACCCCACCGTGGCCTGCGTGGTCGGTGTCGATTACGGCACCCTCTCCGGCCGCGCGGTCGTCGTTCGCGTCGCCGACGGTGCGGAGCTCGGCTCCGCGGTGCACGACTACTCGCACGCGGTCCTCACCGACGCGCTCCCGGACGGCACCCCGCTCGGCCACGACTGGGCCCTGCAGGTGCCCTCCGATTATGTCGACGTGCTCAAGACCGCCGTGCCCGCCGCGCTCGCCGCCGCCGGGGTCGACCCCGCGCACGTCATCGGCATCGGCACCGACTTCACCGCCTGCACGATGGTGCCCACGCTCGCCGACGGCACGCCGCTGTCCGAGCTCCCCGAGTGGCGCAGCCGGCCGCACGCGTACGTCAAGCTCTGGAAGCACCACGCCGCCCAGCCGCAAGCGGATCGGATCAACGAGCTCGCCGCCAAGCGCGGCGAGCCGTGGCTCGCCCGCTACGGCGGGCTGATCTCCTCGGAGTGGGAGTTCGCCAAGGGCCTGCAGCTGCTGGAGGAGGACCCGGAGGCGTACGCGGCGACCGCGCGCTGGGTCGAGGCGGCCGACTGGATCGTCTGGCAGCTCACCGGCAGCTACGTGCGCAACGCCTGCACCGCCGGTTACAAGGGCATCCTGCAGGACGGCCGGTACCCGTCGCCGGCGTTCCTGGCCGAGCTCAATCCGGCCTTCGAAAGTTTTGTGACCGACAAGCTCGACCAGCCGATCGGCCGGCTGGGCGACGCGGCCGGCACGCTGACCGCGCAGGCGGCGCAGTGGACCGGCCTGCCCGAGGGCATCGCGGTCGCGGTCGGCAACGTCGACGCGCACGTGACCAGCGCCGCAGCCAAGGGCCTCGACCCCGGCCAGATGGTCGCGATCATGGGTACCTCCACCTGCCACGTGATGAACGGCGACGAGATCCGCGAGGTCCCCGGGATGTGTGGGGTGGTGGACGGCGGGATCGTGGCCGGCCTCTACGGGTACGAGGCGGGGCAGAGCGGCGTCGGCGACATTTTCGGCCACTACGTCGACAATCTCGGCGAGGAGTGGACGCACGAGCGGCTCACTTCATTGGCGGCGGAGCAGCGGGCCGGCGAGCACGGTCTGATCGCTCTGGATTGGCACGGCGGGAACCGGTCGGTGCTGGTCGACGCCGAACTGTCCGGCCTGCTGGTAGGGGAGACGCTCGCCACGAAGCCGGCCGACATCTACCGGGCGCTGATCGAGGCGACCGCCTTCGGCACCCGCAAGATCGTCGAGACGTTCACCGCGGCCGGCGTGCCGGTGCGCGAGTTCATCGCGGCCGGCGGCCTGCTCAAGAACAAGCTGCTCATGCAGATCTACGCGGACGTGCTCAACATGCCGCTGTCGGCGATCGGCTCCGACCAGGGGCCGGCGCTGGGCTCGGCGATCCATGCGGCGGCGGCCGCCGGCGCGTATCCGTCCGTACGCGCGGCGGCCGACGCGATGGGCCGCGTCATACCGGACGCCTATCTGCCGGATCCTTCAGCGGCCGCGATCTACGACGAGATCTACGCCGAGTACTCCACGCTGCACGACTACTTCGGGCGGGGCGCGAACCGGGTGATGCGCAAGTTGCGGGCGATCCAGAAGAAGGCCGCCGCATGAGCCTCTCCGACATCAGGAAGATGGTCGCCGACCTGCACGCCGAACTGCCCCGCAACGACCTGGTGGTGTGGACCGCCGGCAACGTGTCGGCGCGGGTGCCCGGCGAGGACCTGCTGGTGATCAAGCCGTCCGGCATCTCCTACGACGAGATCTGCGCGGACAACATGGTGGTCACCGACCTCGACGGCAACCTGGTCGAGGGCGAGCACAAACCGTCCAGCGACACCGCCGCGCACGCGTACGTGTACAAACACATGCCGCACGTCCAGGGCGTCGTGCACACCCACTCCACGTACGCGACGGCCTGGGCCGCCCGCGCCGAGCCGATCCCGTGCGTGCTCACGATGATCGCGGACGAGTTCGGCGGCGAGATCCCGGTCGGGCCGTTCGCCCTGATCGGCGACGACTCCATCGGCCGGGGCATCGTCGAAACGCTTCGCGGGCACCGCTCGCCGGCCGTGCTCATGCGCAACCACGGCGTCTTCACCATCGGCCGCTCCGCCCGTGACGCGGTCAAGGCCGCCGTCATGTGCGAGGACGTGGCCCGCACCGTGCACATCGCCCGGCAGCTCGGCACACCCCTGCCGATCGGCCAGGCGGACATCGATTCCCTCTACGCCCGCTACCAGAACGTCTACGGACAGGAGCCCGTCGCATGAAGTCCCAGGTATGGTTCCTGACCGGCAGCCAGCATCTGTACGGCCCGGAGACGCTCGACCAGGTGGCGGCGCAATCCGCCGAGATCCAGGGACTGCTCACCCAGGCCGGCCTGAGCGCCGAGATCGTCGGCAAGCCGGTGCTCACCGACTCGGGCGCGATCCGCCAGGTGATGCTCGAGGCGAACGCCGACCCGAACGTGCTCGGCGTGATCGCCTGGATGCACACGTTCTCGCCGGCCAAGATGTGGATCACCGGCCTGGACGCCCTGCGCAAGCCGCTGCTGCACTTGCACACCCAGCACAACCAGTCGCTGCCGTGGGCCACCATCGACATGGACTTCATGAACCTCAACCAGGCGGCGCACGGCGACCGCGAGTTCGGGTTCATCCAGGCCCGGCTGGGCGTGCCGCGCAAGACGATCGCCGGGCACGCGGCCGACCCCGTGGTGGCGCGGCGGATCGACGCCTGGCTCCGGGCCGCGGCGGGCTACTCCCACCTGCGGACCCTGCGGCTGGCCCGCTTCGGCGACAACATGCGCGACGTGGCGGTGACCGAGGGCGACAAGGTCGAGGCCGAACTGCGCTTCGGGGTCTCGGTCAACACGTACGGCGTCAATGATCTGGTTTCCGTGGTTGATGCCGTGCTCGACGCCGACGTCGACGCTTTGGTGGCCGAGTATTCCGACGTCTACGACCTGGCGCCGGAACTCCGCAAGGACGGCGAGCGGCACGAGTCGCTGCGCTACGCCGCGCGGATCGAGGCCGGCCTGCGCCAATTCCTCGTCTCCGGCGGCTTCGGCGCGTTCACGACCAACTTCGAGGACCTCGGCGGCCTGCGGCAGCTCCCCGGCCTGGCCGTGCAGCGGCTGATGGCCGACGGCTACGGCTTCGGCGGCGAGGGCGACTGGAAGACCTCCGCCCTGCTCGCGGCCGTGAAGGCGATGGGCACCGGCACCGGCCGCGGCACCTCCTTCATGGAGGACTACACCTACCACTTCGGCCCCGGCGAGCCGAAGATCCTCGGCGCCCACATGCTCGAGGTCTGCCCGACGATCGCCGCCGAGCGCCCGCGCTGCGAGATCCACCCGCTGGGCATCGGCAACCGCGAGGACCCGGTCCGCCTGGTGTTCGACGCCGCCGCCGGCCCCGGCGTGGTGATCGGCCTGGCCGACATGGGCGACCGCTTCCGCCTGGTGGCCAACGAGATCGAGGTCGTGCCGCCGGACGAGCCGCTGCCGTCCCTACCGGTCGCCCGCGCGGTCTGGAAGCCGGCGCCGTCCCTCTCCACGTCCGCCGAGTGCTGGCTGACCGCCGGCGGCCCGCACCACACGGTGATGACCCAGGCGGTCGGCTCGGAGACGCTGCGCGATTTCGCCGACATGGAGCGCACCGAACTCCTGGTCATCGACGAGCGCACGACGCCCTACGACTTCGCCGACCGCGTCCGCTGGAACCAGGCCTACTACCGCCTCTCCCGCCCGATCTGAGCGTTCCCGATCGTCCGGCGCCGCCTCCTTCCTGCAGGAGGCGGCGCCGGCTCGTTTCCTGTGGTTTTTCAAAGAACAAGAAGCATTCCCCGTACGCGTCGGTGGCCATCAACCGCAGGCGTGCCGTACCCGCCGCTGACAGCCGGCTCGCTGCAACTCGAGCCCGCGGTCCGCCGCCGGGCTGAGATCGGTGGTCGGGCTCGCGGCCGCCCTTTCTCGATGCCGAGTCCTGCCGATGGTGCCCTCCTTTCCGGTGCCCTCCTTTCCGGTGCCCTTCTCGCCGGTGCCCTTTCGCCGGTGCCCTTCCTGCCGGTGCCTGCTGTATCGGGTGCCGGCTTCGCTGTTGCCTGCGATTGTGGCCCGCCGGCCGAGCTCGGGCATCGGACCACGGTCCCTCATACCGTGGTCCGATGCGCTCCCCGCCCGCCCGTGGCAACCTTGCCGGCAACGAAGCAGCGAACCGGTCCACAGCATCGGGTGGGCCTGAGGCGAGCCGTGACCCCAGCCGGTGGGAGGGTGAACAGATGGAGATCGAGAAGGTCGACCTGGAGATGCTGGGCACCGCCCTCGCCGACCAGGGCGCCGAAAGCAGGTGGACGTTCGACCCGCTCAGCGGCGAGTCGTCGTGCTGGTTCGCGGAAGGCGACGACGAGCCCGACGAGGAGGCCCTGTTCATCGAGCCGTTGCCGTCCCGGGTGTGGTATCGCGACATGGCCGACTTCGTCGCCCGGCTCAGCGACAAGCAGCTCGCGGCGCGGCTGGAGCGGACGATGTCCGGGCGCGGCGCCTTCCGCCGCTTCCGCGACGAGATCTACCACGATCGCGACAACGGGCAGCTGATCACGGCCTGGAACGCGTTCCGCGACAACCGCGCCGAGCGACGAGCGGTCGACTGGCTCCTGGACAACCAGCAGATCACCGAGGAGGCGGCCGACCGCTACCGGACCACCCACCCGGACCCGGAGGTCCCCTGAGCCCCTGCGTCACCCACGGCGGTAGAGGTCGGCCGCCGACACCAGAACGATGCTCCCGTCCTGGCCGGCCGCGTCGACCAGTTCGTCGGCGAAGCCGGCGCCGCTGAAGCAGGCCAGCTTGGCGGTGGCGGCGCCGTACCGGCCCTGCGCGGTGAGCAGCGCACGGATGCGCCGCAACCGGTCGACATGGCTCAGGTTCATCGTCTCGCCCCACTTCACCTCGCCCAGGGCCAGCAACGGGCGCCGGCCGTCGTCGTCGAGGCCGAAGGCGAGGATGTCCACCTCGTGCGTGATCCGGTTGCCGGCGTCGTTGACGGTTCCGCTGCCGACCTCGTTGGGATAGTCGCCGAACAGCTCCGGAGGCGCCATGTGCCGGGTCCAGTGCCGGCACACCTGCTCGAAATGGGGACCGAGCACGTTGCCCACGAAACGCCGCCGGCCGCGCTGCCAGAGGCGGGTGGCGATCAGCCACGTTCCGCTCCCTCATAGGCAGAGTTGTCATAACTCGACCTATGAGAGCCCGCCGGCCGGGGCGACCGGCGGGGCACGGGGGACGGGGCGCGTCAGGCCGGGGCGAGGCGGATGGCGGTCCAGGAGACGGGCGGGAGGGAGGCGTGCAGTTCGCCGTCCTCGATCCAGGCCGTTTCGTTCGGCTTCGGCAGGACGCGGTCCGGGGCGTCCTCGGTGTTGGCCGCCATCAGGTCGTCGTCGGCCAGCGTCCACGACTCGGCGATGCGGAAGCCGCGGCCGAAGCCGGCCAGCCCGACTTCCAGGTCGGCCGGCGAAGACTGGCTGCGGTTGACCACGAAGACGGTGACGTCGCCGGACTCCGGGTCGTGGGTGGCCACCGCGTCGAGGGCCGGGACGGTGCCGAAGCGGGCCGTGTCGTAGGTCGGGCCGCGCAGCTCGACCCGCAGCACGTCGCCCTTGGCCAGGCGGGAGGTCAGGGCGAACGGGTGGAAGATGGTCTGCCGCCAGGCCGGGCCGCCGGCCTCGGAGCGGATCGGCGCGATGACGTTGACCAGCTGGGCCTGGCAGGCGGCGGTGACCCGGTCGCTGTGCCGGAGCAGGGAGATCAGCAGGTTGCCGACCACCACCGCGTCGGCGACGTTGTAGCAGTCCTCGATCACCCGGGGGGCGACCGCCCACTCGACGGTCTCGCGAGTGGCCTCGAAGCGCTTGTTGTACCAGACGTTCCACTCGTCGAACGAGATGTTCAGTTTCTTCCGGCTCTTCAGCCGGGCGCCGACGCTGTCCGCGGTGGCGACCACGCTGTCCACGAAGTGGTCCATGTCGACCGCGGAGGCGAGGAAGCTGTCCAGGTCCTCGTCGAGCGGCTCGTAGTACGCGTGCGCCGAGATGTAGTCCACCTCGTCGTACGCGATCTCCAGGACCTGCGCCTCCCAGGTGGCGAAGGTCGGCATGGACGAGTTGGAGCTGCCGCACGCGATCAGTTCGATGCCCGGGTCGGCCGCTCGCAACGCCCGTGCGGTTTCGAGCGCCAATCTTCCGTACTCAATCGGGGTTTTGTGTCCTAGTTGCCAGGGACCGTCCATCTCGTTGCCGAGGCAGAACATCCGAATTCCGTAAGGTTTTTCGGAGCCGTACTGCCGGCGCAGGTCGGACAGCCGGGTGCCGGAGGGGTGGTTGACGTACTCGTGGACGTCGAGCGCCTCCTGCACGCCGCGGGTGCCGAGGTTGAGCGCGTACATGACCTCGACCTCGGCCTTCTCCGCCCAGCGCATGAACTCGTCGATGCCGACCTCGTTGGTCTCCAGGCTGTGCCAGGCGAGGTCGCGCCGCACCGGGCGGTCGGCGACCGGGCCGATGCCGTCCTCCCAGCGGTACCCGGAGACGAAGTTGCCGCCGGGGTAGCGCACGACCGACACGCCCAGCTCGCGGGTCAGCGCGAGCACGTCCTGCCGGAAACCGTCCTCGTCGGCGGTCGGGTGGGTCGGCTCGTAGATGCCGGTGTAGACGCAGCGGCCCATGTGCTCGACGAACGAGCCGAAGGTGCGGCGGCTGACCGGCGCGATGGTGAAGGCCGGATCGAGGCGGAACGAGGCGTGCAGCACGGAACTCCCTGTTACTTGAGGCTTCCTACGGACAACCCGCCCTGCCAGTACTTCTGCAGGGTCAGGAAGGCGATGACCAGCGGGATGATCGACACGAGTGAGCCGACGATGATCAGGTTCCAGAGGGACTGTCCGCCGCCGTTGTTGGAGCTGGCCAGCTGTTCCCAGAGGCCGATGCCGACGGTCAGCGGGTAGAGCTTCGAGCTGGACAGCATGGTCAGCGGCAGGAAGAAGTTGTTCCAGGTCGCGACGATCGACAGCAGCGCCACGGTGACCACGCCGGGCCGCATCAGCGGCAGGGCGACCTTCCAGAAGGTACGCAACTCGCCGGCCCCGTCGATCCGGGCCGCGTCGAGCAGCTCGTCGGGGATCGACGCACCCGCGTACACCCGCATCAGGTAGACCGCGAACGGGCTGAGCAGCGACGGCAGGATCACCGCCCAGACGGTGTCGATCAGGCCGACCTTGCTCATCATCACGAACGTGGGGATGACCAGCGCGGTCAGCGGCACCATCACCGAGCCCAGCACCAGGGCGAAGACGATGTTCCGGCCGCGGAAGCTGAATTTCGCGAAGCCGTAGCCGGCCAGCACCGAGACGACCGTGCAGCCCAGGCCGCCGGCGAACGCGTACAGCGCCGAATTGCCGAGCCAGCGCAGATATTCGCCGTTGTTGAAGGTGAACAGCGCATGCAGATTGTCGAAGAGGTGGAAGCCGTGGAACCAGAGCGCCCCGGTGCCCGAGAACAGGCCCTCGGCGTTCTTGGTGCTGGCCACCACGACCCACCAGACCGGGATGAGGAAGTAGCAGCACAGCGCGAGCAGGAAGAGCTTCGCCCACACGTGGCGGGGTCTGTTCACGTGAAGAGACTCCCTCGCTTGCGGGTGATGAACATGAAGATCGCGACGGCCACGAAGACCACGAAGCCGAGGGCGAAGGAGATGGCCGAGGCGTAGTTGAACTGCGCGTAGTTGAACGCCAGTTCGTACGCGTAGATGTTCGGGGTGAAGTCCGGGGTGATCGAGCCGTTCGCGATCGGCCGCAGGATCTGCGGCTCGCTGAAGAACTGCAGGGTGCCGATCAGCGAGAAGACCAGGATCAGCGCGAGCGCCGAGCCGACCATCGGCACCTTGACCCGCAGCGCGATCTGCCGGGCGCCGGCGCCGTCGATCCGGGCCGCCTCGTAGATCGAGGTGTCGATGCCCTTGAGCGCCGCGTAGATGATGATCATGTAGTAACCGGACCATTGCCAGGTGACGACATTCAGCAACCCGTAGTACACGTTGCCCTGGCTGAGCAGGAAGGGCGCCCGGACGTCGAAGAACGAGGCGATCTGCTCGATCGGGCCGAACGTCGGGCTGTACAGGAAGCCCCACATGAGCGCGCCGAGGACGACCGGGATCGCGTACGGCAAGAAGATCATCAAGCGCGAGAACTTGGCCAGGCGGCCGGTGATCTCGTCGAGCAGCAGCGCCGCGACCAGGGCCACGATGATCTGCAACGGGATCACGACCACGCTGAACTTCAGCACGAACCACAGGCCCTTGCGGAACGACGGATCGCCGAACGCGCGGGTGTAGTTGTCGATCCCGGCGAAGGTGGTGCCGGTGGCCAGGCCCTTGGTCCACAGGCTCAGGTAGCCGGCGTAGACCAGCGGCGCCACCAGGAACGCGACGAACACCAGCAGGAACGGAAGGATGAACAGCCAGCCCTTGGTGCCGCGGCGGACCCGGCCACCGCGTGCCACCCGGCCGGCCGGTATGGCGGTGCCGGCGCTGACCGGCGTCTCGACTGCCATTGCACTAGCTCCCCGGGGCGGGAGCCGGGCGGCGCGCGCCGCCCGGCCGGTGGATCGCTGGACGGATCATTGGACCGTGAAGCCCTGCTGCTTCGCGTAGGTGACGATCTGGTTCTGCAGGTCGGTGGCCGCCTGCGAGCCGGTCGTCTGGCCCTGGTTGATCTTCGCGATCTGAGCCTGGAGCTGGGCGTAGTAGTAGACGGTGAACGGGCTGTAGACGGCGCCCTTGTAGGCGTTCTCGGCCGGCACGTAGATGTCCTTGTTGACGGTCTGCCCGTTGAAGAAGTCGATCTTAGCGTTCAGGAAGTCGTCCGACTTCAGGACGTTCTGGTTGAGCGGGAAGATCGTCTGCGTCTGCCACCCATCAGTGAGGGAGGCGTTGTCGGCGTACAAACCGAGCGCGACCTTGGCCGAGGCGGCCTTGTCGGCGGTCTGCGAGGTGACCGCGAAGGCCGAGCCGCCCCAGTTGACCGAGACCGGGTTGTTCGGGTCCCACTGCGGAAGCGGCGCGACCGCGAACTTGCCCTTGTCGGCGCCCTTGCCCACGCCCGCGCCGGTCAGGTAGCCGGGCGCCCACGCCGCCGAGACGTAGGTGGCGTACTTGCCGCCCACCATGCCGGCGATGTAGTCGGTGGTGAACTGGTCCTCCTTGCCGACCAGGCCCTGCTTGGACAGGTTGCCCCAGTAGTCGAGCACGTCCTTGGTGTTCTGGTCGTCCAGCTTGACCGTGATGTTCTTCTTGTCGCCCAGGTCGTAGACGAACGGCTGCGCGCCCTTCTGGATCATCAGCGCGGTGGTCACGGCGGGCACGTTGCTGCCGAAGTCGCCGAAGACCGGGCCGCCGGCGTCCTTGACCTTCTTGGCGTCCGCCGCGTACTCGTCCCAGGTCTTCGGCGGGGTCTTGATCCCGTACTTCGCGAAGACGTCGGCGCGGTAGATCAGCGCCATCGGGCCGCCGTCGACCGGGGCGGCGAAGACCTTGTCGCCCTGCGAGACGTCCTTCCAGGCGCCGTCGCTGAAGTTCTTTTTAACATCATTTGCGCCGTACGGGGCGAGGTCGACCAGCGCGTCCTGGATCTCGAAGCCGACCAGTTGATCGGCTTCGAGCATGATGACGTCCGGCGCGCCCTTCTTCGCCGAGATCGCGGTCTGGAACTTCGCGTACTCGGGCTGGCCCTGGCCGGCGTTGGTCCAGCAGGCCTGGACGTCGGTGTGCTGGTTGTTGAAGTTGTCGACGACCTTGGCCATGTTCGGGTACCAGGCCCAGACCAGGACCTTCTTGGCGTCCTCGTGAACGATCTTGTTGGTGCAGTTGGTGGCCTTGGCCGCCGTGCCTCCGCTGCCGCTCGACGAGTCGTCCCCGCCGCCGCAGGCGGCCAGGCCGAGCGCGAGGACGACGGGTGCCACGACCGAAAGGGTGGTTCTGAAGCGCATTCCTGGCCTCCTGTGATCAGCTGCGCGCCAACATCTCCGGGCAAAAAGGGCACGGAGAATTACCGACCGTGAGGGGACGGCGCGTTATCTGGGTGGATGCCGAGGGGAGGGGGAGCCCGCCACTCGCCGAAGATGTGTGAGGTAAGTTCCGTTTGCAGCGCTGCAAAGGACTATGCCTCGGCCGTTCGGCTCTGGCAAGAGGCAACGCCGCGGAAATACTTTCGTCATGGCGGACAACAAATCCGGGAGGCCACCCTTGCGAGAAACTACGCTGCGTGACGTCGCCGAGCTGGCCGGCGTCTCACCGCGCACGGTCTCCAACGTGGTCAACGGCTACGCCAAGGTCACCGACGGCACGCGGGCCAAGGTCGAGCGGGCGATCGCCGAGCTCGGCTACCGGCCGAACGTGCTCGCGCGCAACCTGGCGACCGGCCGCTCCGGGCAGATCGTGGTGGTCGTGCCCTACCTGGACACGCCGTACTTCGCCGAACTGCTGCAGGCGATCATCCCGGCCGCCCGCAAGCTCGGCTACAACGTGCTGATCGACCAGACCGACGGCGACCGGGCGCACGAGGAGGAGCTGATCGGGCGCGGCTCCCGCCGCTTCCTCTTCGACGGCATGATCATCAGCCCGCTGGGCCTGGCTCAGGAGGATCTTTCCGTACGCGATCCCGACCTGCCGCTGGTGGTCCTCGGCGAGCGCCGCTCGGACGGCACCTTCGACCACGTGGGCATCGACGACGTGGCGGCCTCGACCGAGGCGGTGTCGCACCTGATCGCGATCGGCCGGCGCCGGATCGCCGCGATCGGTGACCAGCCGTACCCGACCGGCGAGGCGGCCCAGCTGCGTACCCGCGGGTTCCGGGCCGCGCACGCGGCGGCCGGCCTGCCGGTCGACGAGTCGCTGATCATCGGCACGGCCCGGTTCAACCGGATCGACGGCGCCACCGCGATGGCCGCGCTGCTCGACCGGGAGGACCCGCCGGACGCGGTGTTCTGCTACAGCGACCTGGTCGCCTCCGGCGCGATCCACACCCTGCTCGGCCGCGGCCTGCGGGTGCCCGAGGACGTCGCGATCATCGGTTACGACGACATCGAGGACGGCCGGTACAGCCAGCCCACGATCAGCACCATCCAGCCGGACAAGAAGGCCATCGCGCAACTGGCCGTCGACCGCCTGGTCATGCGGATCGGCAGCGGCGGGCCGGTGCCCGGGGTCGAGCTGAAGGTCGCCCACCGATTGGTCCCCCGGCAGAGCACGATCGGCGGTTGATCCGGTTGACCGGCACCCCTACCTTCAGGGCGTCCCCGCCACAGCTCCTCCCCACAGTGGAGAGAAATGACCACGGTCATCGCCGTTGCCGGCGGCATCGTCTGCGTCCTGCTCATCGTCGTCGTCGCCGGGCTGGCGGCCACCTACAACCGGCTCGTCCGGCTGCGTAACCAGGCGGACGCCTCCTGGGCGCAGATCGACGTCCAGCTCAAGCGCCGCTACGACCTGATCCCCAACCTGGTCGAGACCGTCCGCGGCTATGCGGCGCACGAGCGGGGCACGCTGGACGCGGTGGTCGCCGCGCGCGGCAACGCGATGGCCGCCGCCCAGGGCGCCGCCGGGCTCGCCGGCCGGGCCCAGGCCGAGGGCGAGCTGACCGGCGCGCTGGGCCGGCTCCTCGCGGTCGCCGAGGCGTACCCCGAGCTGCGCGCCAACCAGAACTTCGCCGCGCTGCAGGGCGAGCTCGCCAAGACCGAGGACAAGATCGCCTACGCCCGGCAGTTCTTCAACAGCGCGGTCCAGTCCTACAACAACGCGGTGCAGACGCTGCCGACCAACCTGGTGGCGGGGGTCGCGGGCTTCCGGGCGCGCGAGTTCTACCAGGCGTCGGGGGACGAGCGCGGGCCCGTCCAGGTCCGTTTCTGACGATGGCCGAGGTGCTTGCGGCGGTCGCGGCCGTGGGGTGCTGGCTGGTCGCCTACGCGATCTGCCGCCTGCTCACCCGCCCGGCGTCGCCACCGGCCGGGCCCGCCACCATGGACCTCGGCCCGGAGTCGCCGGCGGTGGTCAGCCTGCTGGTCAACCGGTGGGCGCTGACCGAGGACGCGGGCGAGTCGACGCTGCTCGACCTGGCCGCGCGCCGCTTCGTCGAGCTGCGCCAGCCGGGCAATGACCCGATGCAGACCACCCTCCATCCGGTCGCCTCGCCGCCGGCTTCCAAAACCCTGCTGCCGTACGAGTCGCAGGTGCTGGACCGGGTGCGCGGGCTCGCGGTCGACGGGGTCGTGCCGGTCACCGCGCTCACCTTCCGGGACGCCGGCGAATCCGCCGCCTGGCAGAAACGCCTCCGGCGGGCGGTGATCGCCGAGGCCCGCGCGGCCGGACTGTCCCAGCGGCGGATCAGCAAGACGGTCGCCACGGTGCTGGCGGCGCTCGCCTTCGGCGCCGGCGTGGTCGTCTCCGTCGCGTCGTGGCGTTTCGGGATCGGCAAGGCACCGGACGACCGGCCGCCGGCGGTCGCCTTCGGCATCATGACCTTCGTCGTGCTGAGCGCGGTCGGCGCGCGATCGCTGGGCGAGCGCGACACGCCGGCCGGGCGCGCGGCGGCCGCCCGCTGGCTCGGGGTGCGCGACTGGCTGCGGGCGCACGAGCAGTTCGCCGAACTGCCGCCGGCCGCGGTGGCCGTCTGGGATCGCTATCTCGCCTACGGCGCGGCGGTGGGGGCCAGCCGGCTCGCGAGTGCCGTGCTCGACCTGGAGATGGGCGACAAGCGGCTGGTCTGGTCGTCCTTCGGGGGCACCTGGCACCGGGTCCGGGTGCGCTACCCGGCCTTCTGGCCCCGTTACGGGCGGCCGCTGTCCTTCCTGGTCGTGAGCGGTCTCGCGTACGCCGCAACCGGGTCTTTGCTCTTGAAGTTTCTGCCCTACCTCTGGTACCTGCGGGTGGCCGGGATCGTTCTGCTGCTGCTCGGGGTCTACCGGGTCGTTCGGTCGCTGCTCGACCTGGCGATGCAGCGGGAGATCACCGGTGAGGTGCTGTGGCGGTCGCTCTGGAAGAGCCGGCGGCGGGACGAGGAGACGATCCCCTGGCTCGACCACCTCGCGGTGGACGACGGGACGAGCGACCGGACGACCGCGTGGGGACTGCCCGCCGAACTCCCCGGGCAGTGCCGCGACGGCGACACCGTGACGATCACCGTGCGTCCCTGGTCCCGCCGGATCGTCAAGATCGTGACGGTCGGTCACGGCCGATCGCGCGACCTGGTCGAAACCGTCACCGAGGAGGAGACCGGATCGCTCTCGCTCGCGGTCATGCCGCCGACGGCGCCGGCCGCCTCGGTCTTCTCCGACGAGGAGATCGCCTCGGTCGTCGGGCGGCCGGTCGAGTCGTCGCCGCTGCCGCTCGGGCATCAGTTCACCGCGGGCGGGCGGCCGGTCGCGCTGGTGCAGTCGCTTTCCGGCCTGCCCGGGCGGGTGGCCTGGCGGGCGAACCGGCGCGGCCAGGAACTGCCCGGCGGAGCCTTCGTGAGCGGCGAGCGGGCGGCCTTCCGGCAGGGCGACACCACCCACGTGATCACGCTGCTCGGCGACGGCAAGGCCGGCCGGGCGGGGCTGCCGTGGCTGGTCGCCCGGGCGGGGCAACGGCTGGGGAGTTGACGATCCATTTACCCGGGGGAATGTAGGTTGTCCGGTTGAAGCGGCCTCGTCGTGCACCCGAAGGAGCGGACCGTGACGTTTTCCGCCCGTGAGCGCTGGATCATGCTCGTGGCGAGCGCCTGGCTCGTCACCGGCCTGCAACTGGACGCCTACGCGCACGCGACCACGCCCCAGCTGGAGACCTTCTGGACGCCGTGGCACGCGGTGCTGTACTCCGGGATCGCCGCCTCCGGCCTGACCCTGGTCTGGCTGCTGCGCTCGCGGCTGCCGCGGCTCCCCACCTACGCCGGCCTGCTGGCGCTGCCGAACGCGTTGCGGATCCCGCTGCTGGGCATGGCGTTTCTGCTCGCCGGCGGCGCGGTCGACACGCTGTGGCACAACATCTTCGGCATCGAGAAGGGCCTCGAGATCTTCGTGAGCCCGAGCCACCAGTTCATCATCCTGGGCATGGTGCTGGTCGCGGTCGGGCCGGCCCTGATGACCAGCGCGCCGCGGCTGAACCTGGGCGACGGGACGCTGGTCACGATCTCGGCGCTGCTCACCGTGCTGCCGCTGCACATCTTCTCGCTGCACGCCAACGTGCTGGGCACGATGTTCTTCGGCCACGGGAACAACCCGGTGCGGATCTACTCCACCGACGGCCAGATCCTGCACGGGTATCTGTTCACCACCGTGCTCCTGCTGCTGCCGATCATCCTGCTCGGGCGGCGGTGGTCGGTACCGATCGGCGTGCCCACGCTGCTGGTGGCGGTGCCCGCGCTGGCCATGCATCTGATGTTCCTCTCCGACGAGAAGTGGTGGCTGTCGCTGACGGTCGCCGCGGCCGCCGCCGGTGTGGAGTTGGTGATCCGGGTGGTGGGGCCGCTGCTGTGGACCGCCTCCTCGGTGTCGTGGCTGCTGCTCGGGCTGGCCGGGCCGCCGCTGGTGTGGGGCACGGTGTTTCTGGTGGCCGACATCGAGATCGGAGTGGGCTGGAACGTCCACATCGTCACCGGCCTTCTCACCTACGTGTCTTTGACGGGGGCGGCGACCGTTCTGGTTGCCCGCAACGTGCGGCCGCCGGCCCGCTCCGTTCCGGTGCCGGATTCGTCCGTCTCCGGCAGCGCCGCTCCCTGACGCTGCGTCGGTCTCGCCGGGTCGCGCTGCTGGTCGTGCTCCTGCTCGGTCACGCGCTCGGTGTGCCGGCCGCCGATGACCTGGCCCCCGCCGACGACCCGGGACGCCCGGCGCCGGCGGTCCTGGCCGATGAGTTCCCGGTGGTGCTCTTCCTGATCGGGTGTACGTGGGCGGCCCTGTTCCTGCTGTTCGTCCGCTGACCTCTGTGGTGGGACGCGACTACGCCGAGTGATCGCGGCGGCGCTTGGGTGACCATTTTCCGCCACGCGGCACCGCGAGATGCATCGATGTCAGGAAGATCGCTAAGCTACGGCCCGTCCGATACCGCCGCTGCTGAGGAGATGTTGGTGGAAGGCACGCCGACCGATCCGGCTGACGTACCCAACCAGCGCACGGCCGCCGAGCGCGCCGCCGCCGAGCGGGCCGCCTCGTTACGCGCCGTGTTCGCGTCCTCGCCGCGCCCGGGCCAGGCGCCGGACGGGTCGCCCCGGGTGCCGGGCGAGATCACCGGGAGCTGGCGCCTCGTCGGGACAGGCGGGCCCGGTCCGGACGCGCGCGGCGATGCCGCTCAGCCGCCGGGCGGAGGCGGGCATTTCGGCGGCTCGCCGGTCGAGCCGCCGAAGCGGCGCAAGCGTCGGCTCTGGCTGGTGCCGTTCGTGATCGTCCTCCTCGCGGCCGGCGGCGGTGCGGCCTACGTGGCGATGCGCGGGAACCCGTTCCCCGTCGATCATCGCGTCGCGACGGTCGATCCGAGCGCCGGCGAGACCCCCGACCCGCAGCCGGCCGATACCGGTCTCGCCGGCGACCCGGCGCCCTCGTCCGCGCCGTCGCTCAGTGCGGCGGCGCCGATCGCATCGGCTCCCACCGCGGGCGCCTCGGCCTCGCTCTCGCTTCCCGCTTCGCTCCCGCCGTCGCTGCCTGCCGGGCCGCCCGGTCGGCCGAATCCGGGCAAAGTCAATCTTGCCCTGCACAAGAAGGCCGAGAGCCTGAGCGACGAGCAGCCCGGCTTCCCGGCCGCGGCCGCCGTCGACGGCAACCTCACCACGCGGTGGAGCAGCGGCTTCTCCGATCCACAGTGGATCCGGGTCGACCTGGCCGACGTCTGGTCGGTGACCGACATCAAGCTCGACTGGCAGAACGCGTACGCGAAGAGCTACCACGTCGACGTCTCGCTCGACGCCAAGCACTGGACGACCGTCTACCGCACGGCCAAGGGCAGTGCCGGCGTACGTGACATCCCGATCCGCCCGACCGCGGCCCGGTACGTGCGCATGTATGGAACCCAGCGCAGCACCCAGTACGGCTACTCCCTGCTGGAGTTCGAGGTGCGCTGACCGTCCGGCGGGCGCAGGCCGTCGAGGATCACCGCGAGGATCCGATCGCGTGCGGTCACGTCCGATCCCGCGTACTCGATCGCCCTCGACGTGCCCGCCAGCAAACCGATCAGATCGGCCACCTCGAGGTCCCGGCGCACCGCGCCGGTCTCCTGAGCGCTGTGCAGCAGCGTGCCCAGTGCGCGCCGGACCTCCTGCTGCGCCTCGCCGGCGGCCTCGTGCAGGTCGACGCCCGCGGACGTGAGCATCGCCGCGAGCGCGTTCTTGACCTCGCCCTGCGCGACCGCCTGCCGCAGGAAAGAAGTGAGGGCTTTCCCCGGGTCGGAACTTTCCGCGAGTCGGAAAGCGTCGTCGGCGAGCCGGTGCAGGCGGCCCACGAAGACGCCCTGGATCAGCTCCTCCTTGGTCGGGAAGTGGCGGAAGAGCGTGCCGATGCCGACCCCGGCGGCCCGTGCGATCTCCTCGGTGGACACCGTCGTACCCCGCTCGACCAGCACCTTCTCGGCGGCTTCGAGGATGCGGGCGCGGTTGCGGCGGGCGTCGGCGCGCAGGGTCATGCGAATCCCGGGTGGTAAACGGAGTACGTACTCCGTATATTCGGAAGCGGAGTGAGGGCTCCTATTTAACCAGGGGAGAAGCCATGAGCACACCCAGGGAAGTTTTCCAGCGGCTCAGCGACGGGATCGGCAGCGGCGACTGGTCCGGGCTGCACCTGCTGTACGACGAGAACGCCGACGTCACGATCCCGTTCATGATGCCGGCCGCGGTCCGGATCCACGGCCGCGAACAGGTCCGTGAGCACTTCGCGCGCTTCGATGGTCAGATCAGCCTTCGGCCGCGGGACGTGCGGGTCTACGAGACGACCGATCCGGAACTGATCGTGGCCGAGTTCGACTATGCCGTCGGCGACCGGGTGCTCCCGAACATTCAAGTGCTGCGGGTGCGCGACGGCCTGATCGTGGAGACGCGCGACTATCACCACCACGCGGCGCTCGCGGAGATGATGAGCTGACGGTCTGTCGAAAACGCTCGGATCCGATCGTGTAGACGATGAGAGCACTCGAAAGGAGCCACCCGATGAGGCAATACCTGCTCAGCGTCTACCAGCCCGACGGCGACCCGCCGCCGCCCGAGGTCCTCGACCCGATCATGGCGGACCTGGGGAGGCTCAACGAGGAGATGCGCGCCGCCGGCGTGTGGGTCTTCGCGCTCGGGCTGCACCCGGCCAGCACCGCGACCGTGCTGCGCGACCAGGTGATGACGGATGGGCCGTTCGCCGAGGGCAAGGAGCACCTCGGCGGCTTCACCGTGATCAACGTGCCCGATCTGGACGCGGCCCTGGAGTGGGGGCGGCGGATGTCGGCGATCCTGCGGCCGCCGCTCGCCATCGAGGTCCGGCCGGCGGTGTGACCGAGATGCCCGCGGAAGCGGCCGATCGGGCGGATCCGCGGGACGCCGCCGCGATCGAGCGGATCTTCCGGGCCGAGTACGGCCGCGCCGTCGCCGTCCTGACCCGCTACCTCGGCGACCTCGACGTGGCCGAGGAGGCGGTGCAGGAGGCGTTCGTCGCGGCCGTCCGGCGCTGGCCGGAAGGGGGCATCCCGCCCAGCCCGGCCGGCTGGATCATCACCACGGCGCGCAACCGGGCGATCGATCGGTTGCGGCGCGAGTCGGCCCGGCCGGGGGTCGAGGCCGCGTTCGGATCGTCGGCGATCGAGTCCGGCGTTTCTGGATCGGACGGGCCGGACGTCTCGGATACCACCGAATGGGGCGACGACATGCTCCGACTGATCTTCACGTGCTGTCATCCGGCGCTCGGCCCCGCCGCCCGCGTCGCGCTCACCCTGCGCCTGCTCGGCGGCCTGTCCACCGGCGAGATCGCGCGAGCGTTCCTGACCACCGAGGCGACCATGGCGCAGCGGATCTCCCGCGCCAAGGGCAAGATCCGCGACGCCGGCATTCCCTATCGCGTGCCGCGCGACGCGGACCTGCCGGTCCGCCTCGGTGCGGTCCTGGCCGTCCTTTACCTGATCTTCAACGAGGGGTACGCGGCGGGCGCCGGCGACAACCTCACGCGACCCGATCTCACCGCCGAGGCGATCCGGTTGACCCGTACCCTCGTGCGGTTGATGCCGGACGAACCGGAGGCCCGCGGCCTGCTCGCGCTGATGCTCCTGATCGAGGCCCGCCGCCCGGCCCGCACCACCCCGGCCGGCGACCCGGTGCTGCTTTCCGATCAGGACCGCTCGCTGTGGGACCGCGCGCTGATCGGCGAGGGCCAGGCGCTGCTGCGCGCCTGCCTACGACGCAACCAGCCCGGGCCGTATCAGGTCCAGGCCGCGATCAATGCGGTGCACGCCGACGCTTCCCGGGCGGATGCGACCGATTGGCGGCAGATCCTGATCCTGTACGACCACTTGGCCGCCCTGACGCCGACCCCGATCGTCGCCCTGCATCGAGCGGTGGCGCTCGCCGAGGTGCACGGGCCGGCGCCCGCGCTGGCGATAGTCGACGGCTTGACCGGTCTCGACCAGCACCACGTGCGCCAGGTGGTCCGGGCCGACCTGCTGCGCCGGTTGGGCCGCGGGGCCGAGGCCGCGTACGCCTACGACCTGGCCGCCGACCAGGCCGGAAACGACGCGGAACGGCGGTTCCTGCGCGCCCGCGCCGAGGCCCTCCGGGTCGCCTAGTCCCTCGTTCGGTCACTTCTGCGCGAACTTTCTCCGCGTGCTGCGACGGCGAAAGGTTCTGTCCGTCAGACAAGGACAGTCCTGCTCGACTACCGCAGGGGTGATCGAACCGTGAGTGCAGAAGTCGGTGTGGTGTTCGCGCTGCCGGTACTGGCCGTCGGCCTGGCCGCCGGTGCCGGATTCCTGGCCGCGCGAGGGGTCGGAGCGCTGGCCGGCGCGGCCGGCGACCGGTTGGCCGAGCGCCAGTCCCGCAGATGGGCGGCCGCGGATCGGCTGGCACGTGCCGTTGCCGAACACGGCCTGCTGCGTGATCAGATCGAGCGCGGGCGAGCGGAGTTCGGGGAGCGGATCACGGCCGTCCCGGCTCTGGGTGAGGTGCCCTCGGTCGGCGCCGACCTGGACGGGGCCGAGGCCTGGGCCGGCCAGGTCGACGTGATGCTGGCCGCGGCCGATGCGCGGTTCCGTACGGAAATGGCCGCGGCCCGGGCCGGCCGGATCATGGCCGACGTCGCTTCCGTGCTGGCGCGGCTGCCCAAGCCGACGCCGACCCCGGGCCGGCCCGAGCAGGCCGCCGCACCGACGCCCAGCCGGCAGGTGGCCGAATCCCTCGAACGGGTGCTGTCCCGGCTGGACGGCGGCGTGCCGCCCCCACTGGCGGCGGCCCTGCAGCGACGGGCCGCCGACGCGCTCCTGGCCCGCACCGAGACGAGCCAGCTCCGGCTGCTCGACGACCTGCGGTACTCGGTCCACCAGGCCAACCAGCAGGCACACCGGCGCCGGACCGCCCTGCGCGAGTTGGCCGGCCGGCTCGCCGGATTCAGCGGAGCGGCGATCGACGAGGCCATGGCGAAGATCCTGGCCGCCGCGGTCGAGCCCGAACCGGACCTGGACGGCCTGGCCCGCGCGGTCGACACCGCGATCACGGCGACGCTGGCTCCGCTGGTCCGGGACTACACGCGGCAGGCGCTGCGCGAGTCGCTCCAGGAGATCGGCTGCGCGGTCGAGGAGGACTTCGAAGTCGCGCTCGGCCGCGACGGGCTGGCGCATCTGCACCGAAACGGCTGGGACGAGCTGGCCGTCCGGGTCCGCAGTCGCGGCGACGAGAACGCCTACTACTTCAACATGATCGCTCCGGCCGACGCGGAGGAGACCGACCTGGCCGCGGTCGAACACCAGTGGTGCTCGGCCGTCGACCAGCTCCTTCCGGCCCTGTCCGCGCGCGGCCTGCGGGTCACCACCACCCACCGCAGCGAGGAGGGCGAAGCCCAGGTACAACCCGTCGATCCGGCCCGGTTCCCGTTCGACCGGCGCCGCCGCGGTGACCGGCGCCGCTCCGAGCTCCACCGGCGTGAACGGGAGCTCCCCCGATGACCGACGGATACCCGGCCTGGCTGCGCGAGGTCCGTACCGCCCTGTCGATCAACTCGCAGATCGTCCTGTACGGCAACGTCCGCGATGTCTTCCTGCTGCCCGCGCCGCACGGCTGGGAGCCCTGCGACCTGCAGACCGGTCTGCACCGCGTGCTGGCCGACGAGGGCTACCCGCACCTGGTCGTGGCCGACGCCGTGGCCGGCCTGGGAGTACTGCCGGCCGACGCGGTAACCGCCAAGGCGGCGGGCGAGGTGATCCAGCGCGACAACCGGCCGGCCTGGGGTCCGTGGAACGAGAAGGAGGGCCTGTTCGGCGCGCTGTTCGACGTGATCGAACGGGTCGCCGCGGCCGACGGCGAACGGAGCGCCGTGCTGATCGACTTCGCCTCCCGGCTCATCCTGGATCCGGCCCACCTGGAATCGGCGGAGCACGCGTTCTTCGCCCGGTGTGACCGGCTGTCGCGGGTGGCGTACCCGAAGCCGGTGCCGAACGATCCCCGGCCGCTCTACAACCCGGTTGTCTGGGCGGTCAACAACGAGCGGGATCTACCGGTCTGGCTGACCGCCGGCAACGACGACGTCCGCAAGATCGCGGTGCCGATGCCGGAGTTCGGCGTCCGCGAGACCGCCGCCCGCTGGCTCGCCAATGCGCTGACCGGCTACCGCGAGGCGGACGAGGCCGACCGGCGCGAGCTCGAACGGCGGCTCGCCGAGCAGACCCAGGGCATGACGCTGCGGAGCATGATGGCGATCGCCCGGCTGGCGGCCCGGATGCGTACGCCGATCGGCGAGATCGACGAGGCCGTCCGGTGCTACCGCGTCGGCGTGCACGACAACCCGTGGCGCGCGTCCCACCTGCGCGGCCGCATGCAGCACGCCGCCGAGAACATCTCGTCGCGGGTCAAGGGCCAGCGCGAGGCGGTCCAGCGCTCGGTCGACATCCTGGTCCGGGCGGTCCTCGGGCTGTCCGGGGCGCAGGCCGGCGGCAGCGTCTCCCGGCCCCGCGGGGTGCTGTTCTTCGCCGGGCCGACCGGCGTGGGCAAGACCGAGCTGGCCAAGGAGCTGACGCAGCAGATCTTCGGGGATGCCCGGGCGTACACCCGCTTCGACATGAGCGAGTTCTCCGCCGAGCATTCGGCCGACCGCCTGATCGGCGCGCCACCGGGGTACGTCGGCCACGACGCCGGCGGCGAGCTGACCAACGCCGTACGCCAGCGGCCGTTCAGCCTGTTGTTGTTCGACGAGGTGGAAAAGGCCAACCCGCGGATCCTCGACAAGTTCCTGCAGATCCTCGACGACGGCCGGCTCACCGACGCCAGTGGATCCACGGTCTACTTCTCCGAGACGGTTCTGGTCTTCACGTCCAACCTCGGGGTGACCTCCGAGGAGTACGCGATCCAGCGCGAGGCCGACCCGCTGCAGGCGCCGTTCACCCGCGAGGAGTTGGAGACCCGGGTCCGGCGGGCGGTCGAGCACCACTTCACGACCGTGCTGAACCGGCCCGAACTGCTCAACCGGCTCGGCGACAACATCGTGGTGTTCAACTTCATCGACGCCGGGACGGCGGCCGAGATCTTCGATGTCCTGGTCGCGCACGTCCGCGAGCGGCTGCGGGCCGAGCACGGCGTCGACCTTCGGCTCACCGAGCCGGTACGCCGGCAGCTGCTGGCCGGGGCGACCAGGAACCTGGCCATGGGCGGCCGCGGTATCGGGTCGCACCTGGAGAGCGCGCTGGTCAACCCGCTGGCCCGGGAACTGTTCCGGCGCGAGGACCTGAGCGGCCGAACCGTGACGGTGACCGACGTCCGGGAGGCCGACGGCATGCACCAGGTGAGCCTGGCATGAGAATCCGGATCAACCGGGTCCACTATCCGGTCGTCGTCCTCGGGTACGGCCGCCGCGCCGGGCTGTGGGTTCAGGGCTGCGGAATCGGTTGCGCGGGATGCGTGTCCCGCGATACCTGGGCCGCCGATCCGGCCACCGAGGTCGAGGTGGCGGCCGTGGCCGACTGGCTCGCCGGCCTGCCGGACGACGTCGACGGGGTCACCATCAGCGGCGGCGAACCGTTCGACCAGCCCGCGGCACTGCTGGCGTTGCTCGGCGCGCTGCACGCCTGGCGCGCGACCCGCGACCGGCCGATCGACCTGCTCGCCTACAGCGGGCGCAGCATGGCGGCGCTGCGAGCCCGATTCGGCGAGCAGCTCGCGCGGCTGGACGCGGTGATACCCGGACCGTTCGTGGCCGCCGAGGCGCCCGGCAACAAATGGCGCGGCTCCGCCAACCAGGAGCTGATCCCGCTGACGCCACTCGGTCACGAGCGGTACGACGCCGAGGTCGACCGGCCCGCCGGGCAGACCCGGATGCAGCTGGGCAGCGACGGTGACCGGATCTACCACATCGGCGTACCGGCGCCCGGCGATCTGGCCGCGCTGGAGGCGGCGATGGCTCGTCGCGGCCTGGGCTATGCGGAGGCGTCATGGCGCAGCAAATGATGTGCCCGGGCTGCAAGGCCGACATCCCGGCCGGCGTGCAGTACTGCTCGTCGTGCTTCCTCACCCCGGTGCCGAAGCCGGCGCCCGAACCGGTCGAGCCACCGGCCGAGGTTCCGGCCGCCGCACCCGCTTCGATCCCACCGGCGGCCGGCCCGTCGGCGTGCGGCGACCCGGACTGCGTGCACGACGGCCGGCCGCCCGCCGCCGGATGCCGGCACTGCGGTCTACCGGGACGGACCGCCGCCACCACGCTGCGGTTCGAGTGGGGTCCCGTCCCGGTGCCGCCGGACCGGCCGCTCATTGTCGGCCGCGAACAGTCACCGATCGCCGGTCGGATCGACGCCGGGCAGTACGGCAACGTCTCCCGGCGGCATGCCGAGATTCGCAGCGACGGCACCACTCTGACGGTGACCGACCTGGACTCGATGAACGGCACCTTCGTCAACGACGAACGGGTGCCCGCCGGTAGGGCCACTCCCCTCAGGACCGGCGACCGGGTGCGCTTCGCCGCCCGGCTGGAGGCAACTGTGACAGGAGAGTCAGCGTGAGATGCATGGATGTGGTCGCGGTGACCCATCGGGGCCGCGAGCGTGGGCACAACGAGGACACCGTGTCGGTCGCCGGATTCCAGTCCGGCGTCGTCGAGGGCCAGCCGGTCCGGTTCACGGTCGATTCCGTACGCCCGGTGACCTGCCTGGTCGCCGACGGTCTCGGCGGTCACGCCGAGGGCGGCCGGGCCAGTCGGGTGGCGGCCGCGACGATCGGCGACGCCGCACCGCTCTTCCACGACTCCGCCGCCGTGGTCAAGGCGGTGCGGGCGGCGAACGACGCGGTGTACGAGGAGATGGCGCACCATCGGGCCTGGACCGGAATGGGGTCGGCGATCGTCGTCCTGGTCGTCGCCGGCGACCGGATGATCTGCGTGAACGTCGGCGACAGCCGGTGCTTCCTGCTGCGCGACGGCCACCTCGTACAGCTGTCCACCGACGACTCGCCGGCGCCGGAGGCGGGCCAGGCCACCATCGCGACCGTGGTGACGCAGACCCTCGGCGGCCGGTCCGACCGGGGTGAGGTGGAGCCGCATGTCCACGAGAGCGAGGTCCGGCCGGGCGACCGATTCCTGTTGTGCAGCGACGGCCTCACCGACGAGCTGGCCCCGGAACACATCGAGGAGCTGGCCCGGGAGGCGGATCCGGTGGCCGCGGTCGAGGGGCTGCTGCGGGCCACGCTGGACGCGGGCGCGCACGACAACGTGTCGATCGTGCTGGCGACGGTGGGGGTGGAGGACCGATGAGCGACAACCGGCCCCCGGCCCCCGGCACCAGACGCGACCCGGTCCCGGAGATCCCCCGCGGCGTCGCCTCGGTCCCGGGCACGGTGCGGGACGGCGCCCCGGGCACCACCCGCGACGGCGCTCCCGGCACGACCCGCGATGCCGTCGTACCCGCGCCGCGGACCGACGGCGACCGTTTCGTCCGGGTCAACCTGCCGCCGGCGCTGGCCCAGCGATTCGTCGTCGACCGGGAGCTCGGCGCCGGCGGCGAGGCGGACCTGGTGCTGGTGAACGACCGCGACAGCGGGCAGCAGTGCGTCGTCCGGCTCTACCGCCGCCAGGATCTCCCGCTCGACGAGGACAAGCTCCGGCGCCTGCGGGCCGCCGATCGCCGGCACCTGATCGGGCTGCTGGAATACGGCCGCGGCGACGGCTACGTCTGGGAGATCCTCGAGTACGCCCGCGACGGCTCGCTGGAGGACATGATCCGCCGGTACCCGGCGCCGTGGCCGTCCGCGCAGGTCATGGACATCTTCGACCAGCTCGCCGCCGCCGTCACGTACGCGAACTCGATGGGCATGGTGCACCGCGACATCAAGCCGGGCAACGTGCTGGTCCGCTCCATGCAGCCGCTCGACCTGGTGCTGGCCGACTTCGGGCTGACCAAGTTCATCCTGGCCACCCACCAGATGGGCACCACCTCGCGGACGTCGGCGTACGCGCCGCCGGAGGCGATCAGCGGGCAGGCGTCCCGCTCGGTCGACTGGTGGTCCCTCGGCATCATCCTGCTCGAGCTGCTGACCGGGCTGAACCCGTTCCAGCGGCCGGACGGCACCTGGCAGGACGATCGGATGATCACCGCGTTCCTGATCAGCCGGGACATCGACGTCTCCGAGGTCGCGGACGAACACTGGCGGCTGCTGCTGCGTGGCCTGCTCACCCGGGCGCCCGAGAAGCGCTGGGGACCGGAGCAGATCAAGCTGTGGCGGGACGGCGGCAAGCCCCCGGTGGCCGAGCCGGAGCCCGCCCGGACCGGCGCGGCCCCGGCGAGTACCGCGATCTTCGTCTTCGGCGGCGTCGGCTACAACGACCCGGTGCGGCTGGCGGCCGCACTGCGCCAGAACTGGGGCGAAGGCCGTCGCCTGCTGGCCGGGCGGCAGCTCAAGGCCCCGCAGTACCTCGCGCTCAAGGACTGGATGACCAAACACCACCGTACGGCGGCGGTTCAGGCGCTCGACAACGGCGTCGACGAGCGCCCCGAACGTGGCCTGATGCAGGTCATCATGGCACTCGATCCGGACGCTCCCCCGGAGTTCAACGGCCACCGGCTGGACGACGAGCACCTGCGCGAGCTGATCCGGCAGGCCACCGCCAACGACGCCGGCGCCCGCCAGCTGATCGATCAGCTCTACGCGGACGGCATCCTCACCATCTGCGACGACGCACCGGGCTGCGCCGGGTACGCCATGTTCGACGACCGCTGGCATCGCTGCGTCGAGACCGCGACCCTGAAGCTCCGGCAGGTCAACGTACAAGCGAATCCGAACGATTTGCAGTCGCTGCGGCTGCAGCTGCTCGTCGCGGCGTACGAGGGACAGCAGGCGGCGTTCGCCGAACCGGCTTGGCGGGCGACCCAGAACGTTCAGGCTCGCCGCCAGCCGTGGTTCCTCGCGCTGACCGGCGAGCAGGTGGATCCGCAGTACGAGGCGGCCCAACACGCGGTCCTGATGGTGGCCGCGCCGATCGCCGCGCAGCAGACCAACGACCAGATCGCCCAGGCCGAACGCGCGCGGATCGCGGCCGAGGCGGCCGAGCAGGCCCGGCGGCGAGCCAGCATGGACAGCCTCAGCGTGCCGGTCGGCGTGCTCTGCGGGGTCGTCGCGCTCTGCGTGCCCTTCGCCGGTTTCGTGGTCGGCCCGGCAGCGATCTACTTCGGGGTCCGGGCCCGGCGCACCCAGCACACCGGCGCCTCGACGTGGGCGATCGCGCTGGGGGCTCTGGGCTTCCTCTTCGCGTTCCTGCAAGTGATCATGTCGGTCGCCGGAGCGCTGAACGGCACGCCCGGGACCGTCCAGTGACCACGGTGATCGATCGGCTCTACTTCGGGCGGGACGAGGCGGAGCTGGACGCCACCGCGGAGGGATTGCTGCGCGTGGGCTTCCTGCGCACCGATGCGTACGAGGCCGCGGCGAGTGGCCGCAAGCGATTGATCATCGGCCGCAAGGGAGCGGGGAAAAGCGCGATCTGCACGATGATCCACGCGAACGTGCCGGCCAGCTGCGTGATAACGCCGGACGACACCTCTGGCCACGAAGCGCGGGCGTTCCACCTCGACGGCGTGACCGCGGCGAAGGCCAAGGAGGCCGTCTGGCGGTACGTGATCGCCGTCCAACTGGCCAAGTATCTGGTCACGCACGCTCGCGACGAGCACGGCGAGATACCGGAACCGGTCGACGCATTGCGGCGTTTCCTGGCCGCGAACGGCGAGGCGGTCGATTTCCGGCTGCACGAGAAGCTCTGGAAAGTCGCCAAGCGATTGAAGTCCTCGCTGGCTCTCGAGGCGTTCGGCGCCAAGGTCGCGCTCGAGGTGGGCGGTCCGTCCGAGGGCATTGAGGCGATCAACCGCCTCGAGGTCGTCGAGGACGGGGTCACCGCGGCGATCGGGGTACTCAAATGCCCTGCCGCGCACGGCGCACTGGTCCTGATCGACCAGATCGAGTCGGTGTGGAACAACGATTCGGAGTCGGACGACGTGGTGACCGGCCTGCTCATGGCGGCGAAACAGGTGCCGCAGCGGTTCCCCGGCGTCCGGTGTTGCGTGTTCCTGCGCACCGACATCTACGACCAGTTGCAGTTCACTGAGCGCGACAAACTACGGGGCGAGGAGATGCGCATCGACTGGACGCCGTGGGCGCTGCACGACCTGCTCGTGCAACGGATCCGGGCCAGCTTGGCCGCCGGTCTCCCGGCCGAGCAACTCTGGGACGCCGTGTTCGAGGAGGGCGTCGGCACCGACCTCGTCCGCCGTACGCTCCAACGGCCGCGCGACGTGATCCAGCTGGCCAACCGGTGCCGGGATGTAGCCGCCCAGTACGACCACATCCGGATCGCGCCCCAGGATGTCAGCGAGGCCCTCGAGCTGTTCTCGGCCTGGAAGCTGCAGGACCTGTCGGACGAGTACCACGTGAACTATCCGTTCCTGCCTCGCGTGCTGTCGACGTTCGAGGATTCCGGCTATCTGATCTCCCGGGACCGGCTGACCGAGCAGCTCGAACCGGTGCTCGAATGCGCCCGGGACGATTTCCCGGCGCACGCGCGATATCTCGACGTAGCGGCGATGATCGAGATCCTGTTCGGCATCGGTTTCCTCGGGACCGGCAGCCCGTGGGCGCCGATGTATTGCTACGACCGCGGGGCACGCGTGAAGCCGTCAGCCACGGCCTTCATGATTCACCCCTGTTTCCGCCCGGCGCTCCGCGCGACCGCACCGGACAGTGCCGTTGAACTCGAACCGGAATATCTGCGAAGACGCGCCCTGCGACGCAATCTGGCGGCGACAAATGTGTTCGGCGGGATCGACACCGGTGTGGGTCGCGTCCATCGTGAGGATTGAGAACCAGCCGGAGGAGCCGAGCTTCGCCGTGCTGTCGGAGGCGTGCGGGCCACGACGAGGGTGCCGACAGGGCAGGCGTCAGCCGCGGTTTGGGGGACGCGGCCGGGCACGAGGGTGACGCGGCCGCGGGAAAGGGCGACGCGGTCGTGGGCGGGCGATGGCGGTCACCGTTCCACGACCACGCCGGTCGTTGCGCCCTCGTGTGCAAAGGCACCGGGAGGTATCACACCTCGAAAGAACCGTCGGCGCAACAGTTCTGTCTCCTCCGCGTCGCCCGGTGCTACTTCGGGCAAACTTTCGATTGTGGACCTCGAAGTGGCGAGCCGGATCGTTTCGGAGCGGGGAGCGGCGGCTCAGCTGTGCGTGATCCGGGACGGCCGGATCGATCTCGATCGGGCCTGGGGAGTCGAGCGGGAGGCGTCATTTCTGCTCTTCTCCGCCGGGAAACCGCTTACCTCCATGCTCGTGCACCGGCTCGCTGGGCAGGGAGCGTTCGCGCTCGACGATCCGATCGCTCGGTTCTGGCCGGAGTTCGGCGCGAACGGCAAGGACGGCATCACCATCCGGCACGTGTTGCGGCACCGCTCCGGACTCCCGTACGCGAAAAGCATCGGCCGGGACGCCCTGCTCGCGACCGACTGGGATCGTTCGGTGCGCGCCCTGGCGCGGGCCCGGCCGCACACGCCGCCCGGCGAGGTGCCCGCGTATCACGTCATCAGCCACGGCTTTCTGCTCGGCGAGGTCGTGCGGCGGGTCACCGGCACGCCGCTGGCCGAGGTGTTCCGCGAGCAGGTCTTCGAGCCGGCCGGGATGGAGCGGATGCGGCTCGGCGGCGCGCGGGTGCCGCTGCGGGACGGGCCGCTGGTGCCGCGAACGTTGTTCAACCGGCGGGCGGTGCGGGACGCGGCGATCCCGGCGGCGACGATGTCCGGCACCGCGCGGGATCTCGCGCTGTTCTATCAATGGCTGCTCGACGAGGGCAGTTGGCGATCGGCCACGACGCCGACCAGTGAGGGCGAGACCGATCGCGTCTCGCGGATGCCGATCAGATGGTCGGAAGGGTTCCAACTCGGTGGGCTGCCGGGCGAGCGCTACATCGGGGCACGATCGGATCCGATCGCGTTCGGGCACAACGGATCGAACGCGTGCATGGGCTGGGCCGATCCCGGGCGGCGGCTGGTGGTCGCCTACCTGACGAATCGGCTCGGCGGCGGCCCGGCCCGATCGCCGCACCAGTGCGCGGTCAGGGACGCGATCCTGGCCGCGGCAGGCGCAACTCCAGCGTGAGCTCGTCGTGGATCTCGATGTCGAAGTCGCCGACCAGCGGGATGCCCGGCTTCAACTTCCGGGACTCGTCCACCGCGCCCGCGGCCACCCCGACCAGTCGCATGCCGCGCCGCTGGTAGAACCGGAGCGCGTCCAGGTTGTCGTTCGTGGTGACCAGCCAGAGCCGCCGCAGGCCGCCCCGTTCGGCCTGCTCGGCGGCGGCGTCCAGCAGGAGCGTGCCCGTCCCGGCGCCGCGCACCACCGCGTCGAGCGAGACAACTTCAAAGGCATCACCCTCGATGGCGTACGTCAGAAGCCCGGCCAACCGCCCCCGCCGCTCGGCCAGCAGCGCGGGCAGGGTCGCGGCGTCGTAGACAACGCCGTGCGCGACGACGATCGTGCTGCCCCACGAGCGGGTCAGCAGGTCGACGATCCGGGAATGGTCGACCGCGGTAGCTTGACGGACATCGATCCGGTCCATGGTTTCACGCTAGGACAGGGACGATCGAATGTGATCGGCCATTTCGGCAGGCCGGCCGATCGAAGACGTTCCCGCCGCTTGAGGACGATCGAGGGTGATCGGCCGGATCGGCACTTCTCGCTGATCGGCGACGCTCCCGTCGGTTGGGGGCGATCGAGGGTGATCGGCCGATGCGCCGAGCCGACCGGGCGGAGGCTTCCGTTAGGGCAGGAACGGTCGGAAGTGATCGGCAACCTCGTCGGCGATCGTCTCGGCCGGGCGGGTGCCGTCGACCTCGATCACCCGGATGCCGTGGCGGTGGGCCATGCGGACGGCGTCCTCGGCGATCAGGCGATCGCGTTCGAAGCGGTTGCGGGCGGCCAGTTCGGGGTCGCTGACCGGGTGGCCGATATATCGGGCGCGGGGGAGCTCGGCCGCCTGGTGACGGCGCCAGGGCTCGGTCGGTGCCAGGACCACCATCCGGGCGGGGTCGGTGATCGCGGCGACCAGTTCCGGTCGCAGGCCCCAGCCGTCGACGAGCACCGGGTGCGGGGTGACGATGCCGCGCAGGTCGTCGAGCACCCAGCCGAAGCGCTCGGGAAAGCCGGCGAGGACTCGTTCGGCCATCTCGGCCGGGCTCGGGCCGATCCAGACCGCCTCCCAGTCGGTTTCGAGCACCTCCCGCATCAGCCGCCCGATCGTCGTCGTCGCCACCCCCGTGGTGTGAGGGCTGGCCGGTGGGGGCGCCGCTTTCGTGGTGTGGGCGCCGGCCGCTGGGGGCGCCGCTTTCGTGGTGTGGGCGCCGGCCGCTGGGGGCGCCGCTTTCGTGGTGTGGGCGCCGGCCGCTGGAGACGTCGCCTTCGTGGTGTGAGGGCTGGCCGCTGGGGACGTCGCCTTCGTGGTGTGAGGGCTGGCCGCCGGGGCTTCCGCGGTCTTCCGGGCGTGGCGGAGGCGGGCGGCGATCCGGCGGTCGTCGTGCCCGCGGGCGTCGTGGTAGTCGTAGTGATAGTGGACCAGGTGGTAGCGGTCGGTCAGCAGGCCGGCGACGGTCGTCTTGCCGGCCCACTGGCCGCCGCCGATCCACAGCGCGTTGCGAATGGTGCCGTCTGGGGTCCATTGCATGGGGTAAACGGTGCTCGTCCGGTTCGGCAAGATCAAGACTGGTATGTCGTACCGTGGTCTGATGTATTTGTCGTAGGGGGCGGGTAGCTTTCCCGGGCATGGAGGCACAGCTCACGGCAATGCGCGGAGAGTTGGTGGGCTTCGCGTATCGGATGCTCGGCTCACCATCTGAAGCGGAGGACGCCGCACAGGAGACGTTGTTGCGGGCGTGGAAGCACGCCGGCGACTACGACGCGGCCCGCGCCTCGATGCGCACGTGGGTCTACCGCATCGCCACGAATGTCTGCCTCGACATGCTCCGCACCGCGCGGCGTCGCGCCCGCGCGGTCGACTTCGCCTCCACGGCGAGCCCCGGCGGCGACCTGGGGGCGCCGCTGCCCGAGTCGACGTGGGTGCAGCCGATCCTCGATCGGTCGCTGGCCGACCCGCTGCTGGCCGACCCCGCGGAGGTCGCCGTCCGGCGCGAGACGATCCGGCTGGCCTTCGTCGCGGCCCTGCAGCACCTGCCGCCCCGGCAGCGCGCCGTCCTGATCCTGCGCGACGTGCTGTGCTGGCCGGCCGACGAGGTGGCGACCCTGCTGGAGACCAGCGTCGCGTCGGTGACCAGCGCCCTGCAACGGGCCCGCGCGTCGCTGCGCAAGACCGACCTGTCCCCGCCGAGCCCGCTTTCCGACGCGGCCAGGCGTTCCCTGGTCGAGCGGTATGCGGATGCCTTCCACCGGGACGACGTGGCCGCCCTGGTCGCCCTGCTGCAGGAAGACGTGGTCAACTCCATGCCCCCGTTCACCTGGTGGATTCGCGGCCGCGACACGGTCGCCGCGGTTATGGCCGCGTCCGACGGGTCGTGCCACGGCGCCGGCTGGTCCCCGAGGCGGCCAACGGCGGCCTGGCCCTGTGGCAGGAGCGCCCGACGGGTCCGAACGGCGAGTTCGAACCGTTCGCCCTCCTGGTCTTCGAGTTCGGGGAGGAGCTGATCAGCAGCGTGACGACGTTCCTGGGCTACCGTGCCCCCGCTTGACCGAGTCACCGTCGGGTTGGGGGGAGGTGCTGGCGGGTTGGGGAAGTGCTGGCGGGTTGGGGGAAGTGCCGCGGGGTAGGGGGAGGCGCGGCCGGGCTTGCGGGAGGTGCTGACGGGCTGCGGGAGGTGCTGACGGGCTGCGGGAGGTGCTGACGGGCTGCGGGAGGTGCTGACGGGCTGCGGGAGGTGCTGACGAGCTGGGGGAGGTGCGGACGGGCTGACGGGAGTCATTGTTGGGGCGGTGCGGATGTCATCGGGGACCCATGACATCCGGCCCGGAGGATCGTCGGGCGGTCGGCTGACCATCGGGATATGTCCATGCGTCGGGTGGCTCCCGCGATCGCCTTGTTCTTCCTGTCGCCGCTGGTGGCTGAGTTTCTGCTGGGTGACTTCACGCTGGCTCAGCTCAGCTTCGTGCTTGCGCTGGCGCCCGCTTACGGTGGGGCGGCGGTGGTCATTCGCGAACTGACCCGTCGGGCGGGGCGGGGGTGGCCGACGATCATTTTGCTGGCTCTCGCCTACGGCGTGATCGAGGAGGGGCTGGAGACGCAGTCCCTGTTCAATCCCCACTATCTGAACGCGCATCTGCTCGACCACGGGTTCGTGCCGGCGCTCGGGATCGCGGTTCCGTGGACGCTGTTCGTGCTGGCCCTGCACACCGTGTGGAGCGTCAGCACGCCGATCGCGCTGGTCGAGGAGTGGACGACCCGGCGTGCCACGCCGTGGCTGCGCCTGCCGGGCCTGATCTTCTTCGCGGTGCTGGCGGTCGTGGGCGCGGTCTTCACTTTCGCGATCTCCTATGCGGACGGGCACTTCATGGCCGGCCCGGCCCAGCTCGCCATCACGGGCGTCGTTGCGGTGGGGCTGATCGTCACGGCCTTCCGGCTGCCGCGGACGACCGCGCCGTCGCCGGGGGTGGACGTGTCCGGGTCGGCGGCGGGGGCGACCGCGGCGTCGCCGGGGGTGGACGTGTCCGGGTCGGTGGCGGGGGCGACCGCGCGGTCGGCGGGGGCGGACGTCTCCGGGGCGGCGCCGCGGCCCTGGGTGGTGCTGGTCGCCATGCTGGGGGCCGGGTTCGTCTTCTTCGTCGGTGACGCGCTGCCTGCCGTGGCGGGCGCTGTTCTGCTGGCCGTCGCCCTGGCCGGTGCTGCCTTCCTGGTCGTGCGGTGGTCGCGCAAGCCGGGCTGGGACGGGCGGCACCGCTTGGCGACCGCGGGCGGCGCGCTGCTCACCTATGCCTGGCACAGCTTCCTGATGCAGCCGGTCATCAAAGCCTCGCCGGCCATGATCGTGGTCAGCCACGCGGTGTTCGCCCTGGCCGCGGTGCTGCTGCTCGTCTTCGAGGCGCGCCGCGTCCTGGCCCGGCACGTCTCCCGGGCCACGGCGGGCTTCGCGGCGGTGGGGTGAGCGCAACGGTGCAGGACAGCCCGGAAGCGGGGGATGGCCTCGAGGGGACGCCTGGCCGGTCCGGCAAAGCGGGGACTTGTGCCGCGCGTACGTCCTCATGGGTTTGAAGTTGAAGTTGGTTTGAGGGGGAGGGTGGTCGGGCCGTGACGCTGGGGTCATAACATTCGGGGCGTAGGCGAGACGGCGAACGGGAGTGCGGAATGGAGACGTTGGAGTTTCAGGCTGAGGCGCGGCAGTTGTTGCAGTTGATGGTCCATTCGATCTACTCGAACAAGGACATCTTCCTGCGGGAGCTGATCTCGAACGCCTCCGACGCGTTGGACAAGTTGCGGCTTGCGGCGCTTCAGGACGGGCTTGAGGCGGACACCTCCGACCTGCACATCGAGATCGAGGCGGACGCCGAGGCGCGGACGCTGACGGTGCGGGACAACGGGATCGGGATGACCCGCGAGGAGGTGGTCGACCTGATCGGGACGATCGCCAAGTCGGGGACGGCCGAGTTGCTGGCCAAGCTCAAGGAGGCGAAAGAGTCGCCCGAGCTGATCGGGCAGTTCGGCGTCGGGTTCTACTCGACCTTCATGGTGGCGGACAAGGTCGAGCTGGTGACCCGCAAGGCCGGCACCGAGGGGCACGGCACGCGGTGGGAGTCGACGGGGGAGGGGACGTACACGATCGATGACGACCCCGACGCGCCGGTCGGGACCAGTGTCACCGTGCACCTGCGGCCGAAGGACGAGGAGGATCAGCTCTTCGACTACGCGGACGAGTGGAAGATCAAGGAGATCGTCAAGCGGTACTCCGACTTCATCTCCTTCCCGATCCGTAAGGGCGAGGAGACGCTCAACTCGATGAAGGCGCTCTGGGCGCGGCCGCGCTCGGAGGTGTCCGACGACGAGTACCACCAGTTCTACCGGCACATCAGCCACGACTGGAGCGACCCGCTCGAGATCATCAACATGCGGGCGGAGGGCACCTTCGAGTACGAGGCGCTGCTCTTCCTGCCCTCCCGCGCGCCGCACGACCTGTTCCAGCGGGACGCGCGCCGCGGCCTTCAGCTGTACGTCAAGCGCGTCTTCATCATGGACGACAGCAAGGAGCTGATCCCGGATTACCTGCGCTTCGTCAAGGGCGTGGTGGACGCGGCCGACCTGTCGCTGAACATCTCCCGGGAGATCCTGCAGCAGGACCGGCACATCCAGATGATCCGCCGGCGGCTGGTCAAGAAGGTCCTCTCCACGATCAAGGACCTGCTCGCCAACAACCCGGAGAAGTACGCGACGTTCTGGCGGGAGTTCGGCAAGGCCGTCAAGGAGGGCCTGCTCAACGACCCGGACAACCAGAAGGCGATCCTTGACGTGGCGACCTTCTCGTCCACGTACGGTACGGAACCCACCACGCTCGCCGCCTACGTGGAGCGGATGAAGGAGGGCCAGGAGGAGATCTACTACCTGACCGGCGAGTCCCGGTCGCAGGTCGAGAACTCGCCGCACATGGAGGCGTTCCAGGCCCAGGGGTACGAGGTGCTGATCCTCACCGACCCGGTCGACGAGATCTGGGTCGAGGCGGTGCCCGACTACGACGGCAAGAAGCTGCAGTCGGTCGCGCGCGGGTCGGTGGATCTGCCGGACGACGAGGACAAGCCGGAGCCGGAGGGCGACTTCGCGCCGCTGCTGACCTTCCTCAAGGACCGGCTGGAGGAGAACGTCAAGGAGGTGCGGCTCTCGCACCGGCTCACCACGAGCGCGGCCTGCCTGGTCAGCGACACCGACGACATCACGCCGACGCTGGAGAAGATGTACCGGGCGATGGGGCAGGAGGGGCCGCGGGTCAAGCGGATCCTCGAGCTCAACCCCAACCATCCGCTGGTGAGCGGGCTGCGCGCGGCCCACGAGCGGGACGCGGCGGACGCGGCGCTGCCGGAGACCGCGGAGCTGCTGTACGGGACGGCGCTGCTGGCCGAGGGCGGGGACCTGGAAGACCCGGCCCGGTTCGCGAAACTGCTGGCGGATCGGCTCGCCCGAACCGTCTGAGGTCAGCCAGGCAGGGCCGCGAGCCAGTCTCGCGGCCCCGCGTGGGTGACCCGCAGGCCGGCCACCCGATTCGCAAAGCCGATACAATCCGGTAAATCGGAATTGTCCGAGTCGGCGAGGGCGACCGCCAAGGCGCCGTGGAAGACGTCGCCCGCGCCGGCCGTGTCGACCGCCGTGACCGGGGGCACCGGGACCTCGCCGGACCGCCGGCCGCTGAACCAGCGCACCGGCTCCGGTCCGTGCGTCACGATCACGTGCGGCGCGCCGATAGCCGCCGCCAGCGCGGCGTCGTCGGACGATTCGGCGGCCGGATGGCGGAAGGCAGCCGACGCCGCCACCGTCTCGGCGTGCGGCAGGATCTCGGAAAACACGGGACGCCAGGTACCCGCGTCGACCAGCAGCCGGCGCGCGCCGCGGGCCGCCGCGACCGCCAGCGCCGGGTGGTGCCCGTCGACCAGGGTGAGGTCGGCATCGGGCAGATCCGGTACGCCCAGCGCCAGGTCGCCGGCGTTGCGGCTGACGATCGTCCGCTCCCCGGTCGCGTCCAGCACCGTGATCGCGGAGACCGGCGGCGGCGCCCCGGCATCCGCCGCCGCGTCGATGATCTGAACTCCGTACGAGGTGAGATCCGCCCGGATCAGCGACCCGAGCGGATGCCGGCCCACCGCCGTGACCAGAGTGACCTCCGCGCCCAGCGCGGCGGCCGTGACGGCGGCATTGGTGGCCGGCCCGCCCGCGGCCACGGCGAATCCCGTCGCCTGCGCCTTCTCGTCCACTCCGGGAATCCGGTCGACCCGATAGACCAGATCCACCGTGGCCAGTCCGGCGCAGACGATCCGGGTCATGTGGCGAGATCGTGGAAGAACGTCCCGACGCCGCGGAACGCCTGCCCGATCCCGTTCCCGATGCTGTGGGCGATGTCCGCCGCCGGCCCGGGGCTGGTGCCGATGTAGAAGATGACGAGGATGAGCAGGATCCAGCCGATTGCCTTCTTCATGCCGGCCCCCTTCCGCGACCCGGTCACGTTGCTTACATGATCGTGGCATGTCGGCGCACGCGCTCACCGCAGCTTCACCCGCGCGGCGTCATACCGAACAGGTCACGACCATTCCCCCAGCACACGGCGCGTAACCACGGCTCGCCCAGGTCCAGCCGCGCCAGCGACTCGAGCTGATGCTCGTACGCGTACGGGATGGTCGGGAAATCACTCCCCAGCAGGACCTTTCCGCCCAGCCCGAGGTCGCGCAGCCGCGCCCGCAGGTGCGGCGGGAAGGGCGCCATCTGTTCGAAGAAGTCGGTGAACGCCATCGTCGTGTCGAGCCGCACGTTCGGATGGCGTTCGGCCAGCGCGAAAAAACCCTCGTACTCGGGCGCGCCGAGGTGCGCGATGACGATCGCGAGGCGGGGGTGACGGGCGAGAACCCGGCCGATCGGGCCGGGGCCGGTGTGGCCGTTCGCGACCGGTCCCGATCCGGCATGCACGACGACCGGCGTGCCGGCGTCCTCGAGCAGCCCCCACGCCTCGTCGAGCTCGGCGGTGCCCGGGTCGAAGCCGCCGACCTGCAGGTGCAGCTTGAAGATCTGGGCGCCGGCATCGAGCGCCTCCCGGGTGTCCCTGGCGGCGCTGGGCTCGGGGAAGAACGTCGCGCTGCGCAGGCAGCCGGGCGTCGACGCGGCGAAATCCAGCGTCCATCGGTTCAGGTCGGCGGCCATGCCGGGTTTGTGGGCGTACGCGAGGGCGCTGAAGTGCCGGACGCCGAGCCCGCGCAGGATCTCGACGCGCTCGGCGGCCGATTTCCGGTACCGGATCGGCCACTCGCGGCCGATCAGCGGCCCGGCCGCGTCGAAATACGCCCAGACCCGCCGCTCCATCCGGGGCGGCAGGAAGTGCGTGTGCACGTCGAAGAGATCCTCGATCATCCGTCAACTATAGAACTTGACAGCGGCTACTAAGTGAGAGCTACTGTCAAAACATGGCTACTTTCACATCGCGCTGGTACGCGCTGGCCGCCCTGGCCCTGTCCACCCTCGCCATCGGGCTGGACACCACGATCCTCAGCGTCGCCCTGCCCACGCTGAGCCGGGACCTGCACGCCTCCACCGGCGACCTGCAGTGGTTCACGAACGCCTACCTGCTGGTCCTCGCCGCCGTCCTGCTCCCGGCCGGCATGCTCGGCGACCGCTACGGCCGCAAGAAGCTGCTGCTCGGCGCCCTGTTCGTGTTCGGCGCCGCCTCGGCCGCCTGCGCCTGGGCGGACAACACCGGCCAACTGATCGCCGCTCGCGCGGTTCTCGGCCTGGGCGCGGCGGTGATCATGCCGCTCTCCGGCGCCGTGCTCACCGTGCTCTTCGACGATCGGGACCGGTCGAAGGCGCTCTCGGTCTGGCTCACCGCGAGCGCGCTCGGCATTCCGCTCGGCCCGCTGCTGGGCGGCTGGCTGCTGGACAACTTCTGGTGGGGCTCGGTCTTCCTGATCAACGTCCCGATGATCGGCGCCGCCCTGCTCGCCGTCGCGCTCTGGGTGCCCGAGTCGCACGGCGACCGCACCCGCCGCTTCGACCCGCTCGGCGTGCTGCTCTCGGCGGCCGGCCTGGTCGCCGTCACGTACGGGATCATCGAGGCCGGCGGCCGCGGCTGGGGCGACGCCCGCTCGCTGAGCACGATGATCGGCGGCGCGGTCCTGCTGATCGCGTTCGTCGCCTGGCAGCGCCGCAACCGGACCCCGCTGGTCGACCTCGACCTGTTCCGGTCGAAGGCGTTCACCGGCGGCGCGGTGCTCGCCACCCTGGCCAGCTTCGCGATGCTCGGCCTGCTGTTCGCCCTCCCGCAGTACTACTCCGCGGTCGGCGGGCAGGACGCGTTCGGCTCCGGCCTGCGCCTGCTCCCGGTGATCGGCGGCCTGCTGGTCGGCGCCCGCACCGCCGCGCGGCTGGCCGCCCGGTTCGGCCATCGGCCGGTGGTGGCCGGCGGCCTCGCCCTGATGACCGCCGCCATGATCGTCGGTGCCTGGACCGGCGCGGACAGCGGCTACGGCTTCGTCGCCGCCTGGATCACGGCGGCCGGCATCGGGCTCGGCTTCACCATGCCGCCGTCGATGGACGTGGCGCTCGGCGCGCTCGACCCGGAGCGCAGCGGCGTCGGCAACGGCCTGCTGCAGGCGATGCGGCAGGTCGGCGGCGCGATCGGCGTCGCGGTGCTGGGCACGGTGCTCAGCGGCGCGTACCGGGACGACCTGCCCTCGGCGGCTCCGCCGGTGGCGCGGGAGAGCGCGGCGACCGGTGTCGCGGCGGCCGCGCACGACCCGGGCCTGCTGCACGCGGTGCAGGCGGCCTTCGCCCACGGCATGGACGTGTCCCTGCTGGTCGGGGCCGCGATCGCCGGGGCCGGGGCGATCCTCGCGGTGTTCCTGCTGCCGGGCCGCGCCCCGGCCGCGCCGGTGGAGGGAGAACGCCAGGTGCTGGCAGAATCGGGCCTATGACCTCGTCCCTGCCGGCCGGCCTCCGGGAGCGTAAGAAGGCGAAGACCCGGGCCGCCATCCGCGACCACGCGATGCGCCTGTTCGAGGAGCAGGGGTGGGCGGCGACCACCGTGGAGCAGATCGCGGAGGCGGCCGAGGTCTCGCCGAGCACGTTCTTCCGGTACTTCCCGACCAAGGAAGACGTGATCCTCACCGACGACTACGACCCGATGATCGTCGCGGCGATCAAGGCGCAGCCACCCGGCACGCCGCCGGTCCGCGCCCTGGCCAACGCCATGCGCGAGGTCTTCCACAACCTCACGCCCGAGGAGTGGGAGAGCGAGCGCCGGCGCCAGCGGATCTACCAGAGCGTCCCCGAGTTGCGGGCCGCGGCGATGAACCAGACGGTCAGCGCGATCGAACTGCTGGCGGCGGCGCTGGCCGAGCGCGAGGGCCGGCCGCCCGACGACCGGAAATCCCGGGTGATCGCCGGGGCACTGGTCGGCGTGGTGCTGGCCATCGTCCCGCCGGGCGGCCGCGAGTTCGACCCGGCCGACTTCTCCGAGGTCGAGGAGGCGCTGGACATGCTGGAGGACGAGTTCAAACTGCGCTGACCAGCCTGGCCCGTGCCTCGTCGAGGATCCGGTCGGAAAGCTCGGTGCCGGCCGTCGCGCGAGCCAGAATCATGGCGCCGACCAGCGTCGCGACATCCGCGAGGCTGCCCAGCTGAGAAGCATAAAGTCCAATTCCTTGCGCGTACGCGCCGAGCGCGGCACCCGCCGCATGGTCCGCGTGGGCGTCCTGCCCGTGCGCCCGGGCGCCTTGCTCGTGGGCGGGATCGCGCTGCGCGCGGGCCTGGGCGCTCTGCTCGTGGGCGGGATCGCCTTGCGCGCGGGCCTGGGCGCTCTGCTCGTGGGCGGGATCGCCCTGCGCGCGGGCCTGGGCGCTCTGCTCGTGGGCGGGATCGCCTTGCGCGCGGGCCTGGGCGCTCTGCCCGCGGGCGGGATCGCCCTGCTCGCGGGCCCGGGCGCTCTGCTCGTGGGCGAGGTCGCCGGCGAAGCCGGCCGCCGGGCAGCCGGGGCCGGGGTTGTCGCGGTGCGCCGGGGAGAGGTATCCCCGTACGAAATCGTCTCGGTCTTGATCTTGAAGCCTTTCCGAGAGCTCCGCGAAGGCCTGCCCGACCGCCTCCGCGACCAGCGCCTCCTTGCTGGCGAACTGCTTGTAGAAGCCGCCGTGGGTGAGCCCCACCTCGGCCATCACGTCGGCCACGCTGACCCCGGCCACGCCCCGCTCGCGGAACAGCCGGGCCGCCGTCTCGACGATCCGCTTGCGGTTCTGTTGCGCCTGCGCCTGCGACACCCGTCCCATGCGTACGAGTATAGATGGTGTGTGTCATCTAACCCTTGTCCGGCATTAGATGATCGACGTAATCTAAGCGACATGGACCTTATGAACTCGGTAGCCCTCGTCACCGGCGCGAACCGCGGCCTCGGCCGTGCCTTCGCCGCCAACCTGCTCGAGCGCGGCGCCAAGGTGTACGCCGGCGCCCGCAACCCGGACACGGTCGACCTGCCCGGCGCGATCCCGCTGCGGTTCGACGTCACCGACCCGGCCTCGATCGAGCGCGCCGCCAAGGACGCCCCCGACGTCACCCTGCTGATCAACAACGCCGGTGTCGCGTCGGGGCAGGCGCTGGTCGGCGGCGACCTCGACCTGATCCGGGCCGAGATGGAGACCAACTTCTACGGCACGTTGCTGCCGACCCGGGCGTTCGTCCCGGTCATCGAGGCGAACGGCGGCGGGGCGATCCTCAACGTGCTGTCCGTGCTGTCCTGGTTCCACCAGGCCGCGTTCGGGGCGTACAACGCGTCGAAGGCGGCGGGCTGGGCGCTGTCCAACGCCGTACGCGATGAGCTCTCGCCGCGCGGCATCCAGGTGTCCGCGCTGCACGTGGCCTACATGGACACCGACATGGCGGCGTCGGTGCCGGCCGATCAGAAGACCGACCCGGCGATCGTGGCGGCGCTCGCGCTGGACGGGGTCGCGGCCGGCGAGCCGGAGATTCTGGCGGACGACCTCACCCGGCAGGTGAAGGCCGCACTCGCAGGGTGACATCCGCGTCCCCCGGACGTGTATCTATCGCCTCATGCGGGTGGATGTCCCTGGTGGCGAGGCCTCGGCCGGGCTGGCGCCGGGTGCGGTGCTGAGGCGGGTCGCGCAGATGCGGGCGGACGGCGGCCGGAACGTGGCGGCGGCGCTGCTCGACGCGATCGGCGGCGGGCGGGCCGCGCCCGAGGTGGCCGGGGTGGTCGAGGCGCTGGACGCCGAGGGCGCCGCCGAGGACGTCGACCGGGTGCTGCGGGCGAACGCCCGGCGGCCCGGTCCGGCGGCGATCCCGTTGCTGGAGGCGCTGGCCGAGCGCGGCCGGATGACCCTGCTCGCCCGGGCCCGGCGCGCGCTCGCCGACGCCGGCCGGCCGCGCGACGCCGGGCGGGCGCTCGCCGCGTGGGAGCAGCTCGTCGAGCCGCGGCTGCTCGCCGGCCGGCTGATGAGCGAGCCGGCCGGGATCGTCGTCGCCGTGCTGACCCGGCTGGTCGCCACCGACGGCGCGGCCCGGCACGTGACCGCCGTCCTGGACGCGATCGCGGCCCGGCCGTCCCGGGCGGTCCGCTGGATCGGCCGGCTCTCGCACGTCGCGCCCGAGCCGGGCGGCGCCGGCGGGCGGCGGCCCGACCTGGTCGACCGGTACCTGCGCTGCTTCCTCCGGCGGCACCCGGCCGACGTGGTGGCGGGCCTGGTGCGCGAGCTCGACTACGACGGGAGCACCGCGGCCGCGCTCCGGCTGGTCCGTGAGGTGCGGCTGGACGTGCACGACCACGCCCGGCGGTTCGAGATCGCCCGGCCGCTGCACGATTCGCCGCGCGGGGTGGCGCTGTGGAACGCGTGGTCGGACGACCCGGCGGAGATGGCCCGGGCGGCGGCGGTCGACGAGCTGTACCGGCGGCTCGGCGACGGGGTGCTGCCCGGGGCGGTCGCCGGGGAGCCGAGCACCGAGTGGGCCGGGCGGCTGAGTCTCGTCGCGGGGGAGCGGCCACTGTGGCTGATGACCCTGCACGGCGGGCCGGCCGACCTGATCGTGGTCGGGTTCAGCTCGTGGGGGCTGCACGTGTCGGCGGGCGTCGAGCAGCGCGCCGCCGGGATCGAGGACTTCCGGATCGCGTACGGCAATCTGGCCGAACTCGTCTTCCGGATGGAGAGCTCGCGGATCCGGCTGATCCGGCAGCCCCCGCCGGGGGAGGCGGCGCAGTCGTTCTCCTGGCCGGTCGACGTGCCGGTGCTCGGGGCGGATCGGGTGTGGTCGCTGGTGGCGCTCCTCAACCAGGTGGCCGACGCGGTCCGGCGGGCGTATGCGGCGCCCTAGATTGAAAGACCGGCGCAGGGGGTAACGCGCACGCATGATTCCCTTTGCCGCCGAGGCCATAACGCATGCCGGGAAAAGTCAACTCGTGCTGGCCGCGGTGCTCGGCATCGCGGCCGTCGTCGTGCTCATCG
Organism: Actinoplanes subtropicus; assembly: GCF_000721705.1. Lineage (GTDB taxonomy): Bacteria > Actinomycetota > Actinomycetes > Mycobacteriales > Micromonosporaceae > Actinoplanes > Actinoplanes subtropicus. The sequence goes on along the minus strand of NZ_JOJL01000015.1, from coordinate 17,733 downwards.
CATGGGCGAAGTTCCATCCGTTCCTCGCCCTGATCATCGGCTCCGGAGTGCTCGGCCTGGTCGCCGGGGCCTCGCCGGGTGCCACGGTCACCTCGTTCACCAACGGCCTGGGGAGTACGACCGGAAGCATCGGCCTGCTGATCGCGCTCGGCTCGATGATCGGCGCGCTGCTGGCCCAGTCCGGCGGGGCCGACGGGATCGTCAACCGGATCGTCGAGCGGGTCTCCGGGTCGGCCCTTCCGTGGGCCATGGCCGGGGTGGCGGCGCTGGTCGGGCTGCCGCTGTTCTTCGAGGTCGGCGTCGTGCTGCTGGTGCCGATCGTGCTGCTGGTCGCCCGGCGTACGGACATCGGCCTGTTGCGGATCGGCATCCCGGCGCTGGCCGGCCTCTCGGTGCTGCACGGCCTGGTGCCGCCGCACCCGGGGCCGCTGGTCGCCATCTCCAGCCTGAACGCGGATCTCGGGCTGACGCTGCTGTTCGGCCTGATCTGCGCGATCCCGACGGTGATCGTGGCCGGGCCGGTCTTCGGGAACTTCATCGCGAAGCGGGTGCCGGTGGCGGTGCCGGCGTTCCTGGAGCCGGCGACCGTCTCCGGAGGTGGCGGCGCGGGCCCCGGCGCGGCCCCCGGCGCGCGCCCCGGCGCCGATGTTCCGGTTCCGGGCGACGAGGACTACGAGTCGCCGGGCCGGCGCGAGCGGGCCGAGGCGGAGGCCCATCGGGGGACTCCGGGGTTCTGGCCCGCGGTGCTCACCGTGCTGCTGCCGATCGTGCTCATGCTGGCCCGGGCCATCGGCGAGCTGACCCTGGACAAGGGCAACCACCTGCGCAACGCCCTCGACGTGCTGGGCAACCCGCCGGTGGCGCTGCTGATCGGCGTGCTGGTGGCGATGTGGACGCTCGGCAAGCGGGCCGGCATGGACCGCCGGGAGACCAACGCCGTGCTCGGCGGGTCGCTGCCGCCGATCGCCGGCATCCTGCTGATCGTGGCCGCGGGCGGCGGCTTCAAGCAGGTGCTGGTCGACGCCGGGGTGGGCAACGTGGTCGCCGAGGCGGCCAAGGACGCGCACCTCAACGCGCTGCTGCTCGGCTGGCTGGTCGCGGTCGGCATCCGGGTGGCCACCGGCTCGGCGACCGTGGCCACGATCACGGCGGCGGGGATCGTGGCGCCGCTCGCGACGACGCTCGACAAGCCGACGGTCTCGCTGCTGGCGCTGGCGATCGGCTGCGGGTCGCTCTTCTTCTCGCACGTGAACGACGCGGGGTTCTGGCTGGTCAAGGAGTACTTCGGGATGACCGTCGGTCAAACGATCAAGACCTGGTCGGTGATGGAGACGATCATCTCGGTGGTCGGCGGGATATGCGTCTTCCTGCTGAGCCTCGTGGTCTGATCACGCTCAGAACTTGGCCACGCTCAGAACTTGCAGGTGGGGTCCAGTTTCTGGCCGACCGTCTGGAAACCGCCGTTCACATACGCCTTCGGATCGGCCTGCTGCGCGCCGGTGGTCAGGTCGGTCGCCACGTCGTTGAGCGCCTCGCGCAGCGGCGCGTCGCTGGTGCCGGCCGCCTCCTTGTTGAGCTTGGTGGCCATGTCGGTGAGCGAGTCGTGCAGCCGCTGGCGCTGCCGGTCGCCGGAGGCGGTCAGCCCCTCGGCCAGCTGCACCGCGCCGTCGGTGAGGATCTTGTAGGCCGCCGTGCACACGTATTTCGGCACGCCGGCCGAGGCGGACGGGGTCGGCGCCACGCTGAACGGCACCGGAATGTTCGACCCCGGCGAGATCTCGATCGCACAGCCGGCGGCGAGCGCCGCCGTCGCCAGCAGGGCGAGGGGCAGGGCGGCGAGGCGGCTTTGCGGCACGGCGTTTCTCCCTCTGCTTCCGGCGTACGCGTCGGGCAAGCATAGTTTCCCCGCGCTCGTGATATTGAACCTCCCCGATGCAATTGCCCGAGTTAGCACGTTCGGTCGGATTTGCCACCCGTTCGGCGACACATCTTTCCCGGCTTTGCCGGCGTTGACGTGCAATGTGCTCAACATGCCAATAAGCGGTAAACTGGACAGTCGGCGAGCCGTCGTACGCCGAGGGCTGATGGTCGGCATCTCCACCGTGTTGGTCGCGGCCGGCGGCGTGGCCCTCGCCGAGGTGGTCTCGCCCCACCCGGTCACCTCGCCGTCGTTCAACGGCCCGATCTACGCGGTCGCGTACCGCGGCGGCGCCGTCTACGTCGGCGGCAACTTCACCAGCGCCAACGACGGGGGCAAGAACGTCGCGCGGTCCCGGCTGGCCGCCTTCGACGCGAAGACCGGCGCGCTGCTGCCCTGGGCCCCGAACGCCGACGCGAACGTGCGGGCGCTCGCCGTGGACGGCGGCACGGTCTACGCGGCCGGAGATTTCAAGACGATCAACGGGGACACCCGGGACGCGCTGGCCGGCATCGACGCGACCAGCGGCCAGGCCACCCCGATGCGGCACACCGTCCTCGGCCAGCCCGACGCGATCGTCACCGGCGCCGGCCGCCTCTACCTGGCCGGCCGGATCACCTCGGTCGACGGCACGCCGCGCTCGAACCTGGCGGCGTTCTCGCTGGCCACCGGCGCGCTCGATACCGCGTGGGCGCCGACCGCGGACGACACGGTCAACGCGCTGGCGTTCAGCGGCGACCGGGTGTACGTCGGCGGGCGCTTCCACAAGATCAACGGGGTGAGCTCGACGCTGCGGCTGAGCGCGGTCGACCCGGCCTCCGGCGTACCCGACAAGGGTTTTCTGCCCAAGCCGGTGTCGCAGGTGTTCGCGCTGGCCGCGGACGACTCCGGGGTTTACGCCGCCCTCGGCGGCCTCGGCGGGCGGGCCGTCGCCTACACGAAGGCCGGCGCCACCCGCTGGACCCGGGTCTTCGACGGCGACGCGCAGGCGATCGCGGAGCTGGACGGCACCACCTACGTCGGCGGGCACTTCGACAAGGCGTGCACCACGTCGAACAACGGGATCAAGGGCGTCTGCACGGACGGCTCGGTGCCGCGCGGCAAGCTCGCCGCGGTCGACAACCAGGGCAACCTGCTCGACTGGTCGCCGCAGGCCAACGGGGTGGCCGGCACCCGGGCGCTGGCGGTCAGCCCGGCCCTGGACGCGGTCAGCGCGGTCGGTGACTTCACCGTCGTCGGCGGGCTGAGCCGCAAGCGGTACGCGCAGTTCGACGGGCCCAGCACGCTGCCGGAGAAGGACACGGTGGCCGGCGACTACGTGGCGTCGTACAACTTCGACACGACGATCGCGGACGGCACCTTCGACGACGGCTCGGGGCACGGGCACCTGCTGCGCGCGGTGATGCGCAACGGCGGCAAGATCACGCTGACGCCGCACGCGACCGGGCAGGCGCTGACCTTCCCGCCCAAGTGCACCGGGGCCGGCTGCGCGCGGCTGGTGTTGCAGGCGGCGGACACCCCGGACCTCAACCCCGGAACCAAACCGTTGCGGTACGGGGCGAACGTGCTCCTCGCCGCGGCCGAGACGTCGAGCGGTGAGAACGTGCTGCAGAAGGGGTACTCGACCAAGGGCGGGCAGTACAAGTTGCAGGTGGACGGGGTGTCCGGCAAGCCCAGCTGCGGGATGAGCGGGGCGAATGAGAAGGGGCTGCACCTGGCGCGGAGCCGGCAGTCGATCGCGGACGGGTCGTGGCACTCGGTGGAGTGCCGGCGGACCGGGCCGACGCTGGCGATCCTGGTCGACGGTCAGGTGCAGGCGAATGTCGCGGTGCCGGCCGATCTGGCGGTCTCGTCGTCGCTGCCGTTCAGTGTGGGCGGTAAGGGTGTGGGCGCCGACAACGACCAGTTCCACGGGAGCGTGGACGACATCTGGATCCACATCGGCTGATTTTCCGGTCTCTATCGGCCTTTAGCCCTGGCCGCCTTGGCCGCCCTGGCTGTCGCCGTCGCCGCCACCACCGCCGCCGTTCGCCGCGGCGCTCGTGGTGGCGGTGGTCTGCTCCGGCGCGGTGGTGGCCGGGGTCGTCGGCTTGGTCTGTGCCGGGGTGGTGGTCTTCGTGGTCGGCTGGCGGCTCGGGGTGGGGGTACCGGTCGCGCCGCCGTTGTTGCCGGCCGTCGTGGCGTTCTGCTGGGTCGGCCTGGTGGTCTTCTTCTTCGTCGGCTGTACGGCGCCGGCCGGGGCGGACGGGGCAACGCTCGTGCTGGGCGCCGGCGGGGTCTTCGATCCGGGGAGGAGGCCGGGATTGGCCAGGGCGAGCACGGTGGCGACCGTGCCCAGTACGAGGAGGGCGGCGGCGGTGAGCAGGAGGGTGCGCATGCCCTTCGCCCCGCCCGATTTTTCCGGCATATCGCCTGACGGGGTAACTACCGGGAGGATGGCCGTGCCGGAGCCGCCCACGCCTGCGCCTGCCGCGCCCGCCGGGTAGGCGGGCCGGGTCGTCGCGGTGGCCGCCAGGATCGCCGTCGTGGCCGGGCCCGCCGAGGCCAGCTCCGCGGCGTCCGCCATCGCCGCCGCCGACGAGAAGCGGTGGGCCGGGTCCTTCGCCATCGCCGTCTCCACCACGGCCCGCACCGGTGCCGGCACGTCCCCCGGCAGCGGGGGCGGCTCCTCCCTCAGGTGCTGCATGGCGACCGCGATCGGGCTGTCCGCCATGAACGGGGGGTGGCCGGTCAGGCAGTGATAGGCGACGCAGCCCAGCGCGTACACATCAGCCGAAGGCCCGGTCTTGTCCTTCGAGACCTGCTCCGGTGCGATGTACAGCGCCGTGCCCACGACCTCCTTCGCCCCGGTCAGCGCGGCCGACTCGGCCGAGCGCGCCACCCCGAAGTCGACCAGCACCACGGTCCCGTCCGGCTTGATGATCAGGTTGCCCGGCTTGACGTCCCGGTGCACGATGCCGGCCTGGTGCGCGGCCTCGAGCGCCCGCCCGGCCTGCGCCACGATCGACATCGTCTCGTCCGGGGTCAGCCGGCCGCGCTCGGCGATCCGCTCGTTCAGCGGCTGGCCCTCGACGCGGGCCATCACGATGTATGCGTCCGGCCCGCTCTGCCCGTAGTCGTACACGTCGGCGACGCCCGGATGATGCAGCACCGCCATCGTGCGCGCCTCGTGCCGGAACCGGGTCTGGAAGCCCGGGTCCTCGGCCCGCCCGGCGTGCAGCGTCTTCACGGCGACGTCCCGGCCGAGCACCGTGTCGGTGGCCCGCCAGACCTCGCCCATGCCGCCGGCTGCGATCCGGTCGTCCAGCCGATATCGATCACCGAGAACCTGTCCAGGGAGGGGCATACGGTGGTCTCTACCCAATCGGTGCGGCCCTGAAATCTCCGGTCCGGCGTATCTTCTGCCAGCCCAGCCTGCGGCCGGTCAGCGCGGCGAGGGCGGAGGCGAGCAGCACGGCGTACATCACCTGGCGGTAGACGACCTGCTGCGGGGGGAGGGTCCAGAGCGGGCGCAGGCTCTCCCGGTCCAGGCGGAAGGCGAGGATCGCGGTGACCGTCTGCACGAGCAGCATCGCCAGCCAGCCGACGATCGTGATCTGCCGGTCCAGGAAGAACAGGCCGTAGACGGCATCAGGTCGATCAGCGGGGCGAGCAGCGGGAGCAGCACGCTGAAGAGGGCGATGAAGGTGATCCTGGTCCGGCCGAAGTGGCCGTGGCGGTGCTTCCACAGGGCCTGCATGGTGCCGTAGCTCCACCGGTAGCGCGACCGCGCGCCCCACGGACGCGCGTCCCCGGGGTGGCTGGGGCGCGCGGCCGGTGGGCTTCTGGTCGGGCACCTCCTCGACGCTAGGAGAAGTGGCCACCTCCCGCATCTCGGCCCGCGTATCGCGACGCCGGCGTACCGGTCAACAGATGCTGGGGAATGCGCCGCCCGCAGATCACCAGCAGCAGATCCTGGGCGCTCCCGCGCAGCGGCGCACCGTCGCCGAGGCTCCAATCCAGATCGGTCGCCTCGAGCCGTACGCCGGACAGATCCGTCCCGAAATAGCGCACGTTCTTGTCCCGCATCGACCCCAGAATCAGCCCGATCCGCTGCACCGGTGGTCGCCTTTCCAGCCCGAGCGCCACCGAGATGTCCAGCCCGTGAATGACGTCGTGGGAGAGCGCTCCGCCCGTTCCGCCGCCCGGCGGCCGCCAGGGATGCTCGACATTGTCGGCGAGACTCTTCAGCAGTTCGGTGTCGCTCAGCCGCGCGGTGTCCCGCCGGGCCATCCGATCCGCCATCCGGTCGAAATTCCCGCGCGCCTTGGCCATCTCCAGCCCGAATTGCGCGGCCGACATCCGGAACGGCATCGTCATGTGCGCCAGCACTTCCCGCACCCGCCACCCGGTGCACAACGACGGCGCGCCCCATTGCTCCGGCGTCAGCTCGGCGAGCATCGCGGCCAGTTCCCTGCGCTCCGCCACGACGGCGTCCCGCAGCGTACCCTCGTCCATCCCGATCTCCTCGTTCGCACGCCACGGTGGCGCGCTCCGGAGGGTGTACGACGCGGCCCGCCCATTCTCATCGGTCCTTTCAAAAGCTTTTGCCCGTACGAGGCGAGGGCCGTACCCAACCGCACGACCGCCCGCCCCCGCCGCGCAGCGCGAGCCGGTTGCACCGTCGCGCCCGCGGCGCGACCGCCGGGCTGAGCGGCTCTCGTCCATTAATCCGTTGCTGGCCGCCGGACCGGCCCGTATCTTGGAAATCACCACCGATTCACTGGGAGCAGGAGAGATCACGATGACCACGCTTACGGCTCTGCATCTGCTCGATCGGTGGAGCTGCTAGTCCAGAAAACTGGCAAAGCGCGCCGCCCTCCCACCCGGGACCGGCGGTTTTTCTTTACCCCTGCCCCTCTTTTCTTTACCCCTGCCATCGTATTTTCTTTACCCATGCCCTCGTAGCCCAACGGCAGAGGCACGACGTCGAGAGCGTCGCGAGTGCGCGTTCAAATCGCGCCGAGGGCACGGCGCCGGTGCAGCACGAATGGCACATGCAGCCGACTCGTAATCGGCAGGCTGCGGGTTCGAGTCCCGCCTCCGGCTTACCCTCGCCCAGGTAGCCCAACAGGAAGAGGCACGCCGCTCAGGACGGCGACAGTGCGCGTTCGAATCGCGCCCCGGGCACGCCCGCATAGCTCAGCGGAAGAGCGCGGCCCCCACATGGCGGAGGCCCAGGTTCGACCCCTGGTGCAGGCACGGTGGCGGCGGGTGGGCAGCTTGCGGACCTGCGCTGGCATCCGGCCGTCGGCATCCTCGTCACCTCGAGGGCGGCGCTTCCAGCCTCACTGCTGCGGGCGCGCGCAGTGTTCTGGCGGGTTTCTGTTTTCGTCGAAATCCACCGGAAGATTCACCCCTGTCAATCACGTGATGACCGGCGGCCACGAGTCCTCCGGCGCGGTGCCCCCGCGCCCTGCAGTTGACGCCGTCCACCAACCGCCTAGCTTCGCCCTCGCTCTCCGCATCGCGGCCGCTAGGCACCCGCGAGTTCGCGCCGGCTTGCACGCTGGCGGCTCGCGCGGACGCCGTCGCGGCGTTTCGAGATGTGGACCGGTGGTTGGCGGCGGGCGGGTCGTCGGGGCGCCGTCGATAGGGTGGGCGGGTGCAGCCAGGCAACGCCGTCATGCTTGCGGTCGGCGGGTTCGGGGCCGGGCTGACCGGTTCCATGGCCGGGCTGGCCTCGCTGGTCAGCTATCCGGCTCTGCTGGCCGTGGGCATCCCTCCGATCGCCGCGAATGTCACCAACACCGTGGCCCTCCTCTCCAGTACTGCGGGCACCGCGGCCGGCGCTCGCCAGGAACTGCGCGGCCATCGGAGCCGCCTGATCCGCCTCTCCGCGGTGGCGGCGGCCGGCGGTCTGGCGGGCGCCGTCCTGTTGCTCGCTACCCCGTCGAAGGCGTTCGAACTGATCGTCCCCGCCCTGATCGCTCTGGGCGCGGCCCTGCTTCTGCTACGTGACCCGATCCGCCGTTGGGCCGGCCACCGTTCTCCATCACCTCCCGTTCTCCATGGCACCGTCTTCCTGATCGGCATCTACGGCGGCTATTTCGGCGCCGCCGCAGGTGTCCTCATGCTGGCCGTCCTCTCGGTTGCCGCCACGGAGGCCCATGCCGTCACCAACGCGGTCAAGAGCATCGCGCTGGGCGCCGCCAACCTGACCGCCGCCGTCATCTATGCCGTCGTGGCCCCGGTCAACTGGCCCGCAGCCGCCCTCCTGGGCGCCGGCGTCCTGCTGGGCAGTTGGCTGGGGCCGGCCTTGGTTCGTCGAACCCCCGAACGCCCCCTCCGCGCGGCGATAGCCGTGGCCGCCTTGGGCCTGGCTGCCTACCTGTGGTGGCAAGCGGCCCGGTGAGCTCCGGCTCTGAACCGCTGCCGTCGAGGTTGCCAGAGGCAGGCCCCGGGCACATCGGACCACGGTCTGAACATCGGCCGCGGATTTATGGACCGTGGTGCGATGCGTGAGCCGGACCGCGCGAGAACAATCGAAGGCGCCGGGAAAGGAACCGGCCCGCCGAAGTCGTCGACGGGCCGGGAGTCGGGTCGCAGGCTGGGTGCGGGCTTGTGTCGGGTGCTGGTCGCGGGCTCGCGAGGGAAGCGGGCAGGTTACTGGCTTGCGATCGGGGCGCTGGGTCGCGTCTCGGCTGCGGGTTGGCGGGCTGGCTGCGGGCGGGCTGGCTGCGGGCTGGCTGGCGGGCTGGCTGCTGGCGGGCTGCGGGCTGGCTGCTGGTGGGCTGGGGGCTGCGGGCTGCGGGCTGGCTGCTGGTGGGCTGGCTGCTGGTGGGCTGGCTGCTGGCGGGCTGCGGGCTGGCTGCGGGCGGGCTGGCTGGGCTGGCTGCGGTTGAGAGCCGGCCGCGGGCTCGGGAGCCAAGTGCTGGGTCGGCGGTTGGAAGTTGGGTCGGCGGCCGGGTGCCCGGGCGGTGGGCCTTGACCATTTGGCGTGGTCAGCGGCTGGGGCGGGGCAGCCACAGGGCCACCACCGCGCCCGCGGCGACGATGGCGGCGCCGGCCAGTACTGCGGGGCGTAGGCCGTCTACGAAGGAGCCGTGGGTGAGGTAGCTGCCGTACGAGCTGAAGATGGAGGCCAGGGCGGCGACGCCGACGGCGACGCCCAGTTCGCGGATGGTGTTGTTGGCGCCGGAGGCCACGCCGCGCTGCTGTTCCGTCACGCTGGCCAGGGCCATGGTGCTGATCGGGGCGAAGGTCAGGCCCATGCCCACGCCGGCCATGGCGAAGGCGGCTACCAGGTGGGAGTAGCTGACCGTCGCGCTGGTGGTCAGGCCCATCCAGAGGATCGCGCCCGCCAGCAGCACCTGGCCGGCGAAGATGAGGTTGCGCTGGCCGATGCGGTCGCCGAAGATGCCGGCCAGCGGGGCGACCACCATCGGGGCCATGGTCCAGGGGAGGGTGCGCAGGCCCGAGTCGAGCGGGCTGGCGCCCTGCACCACCTGGAAAAACTGGGCCAGCAGGAAGACCGCGCCGAAGGTGCCGGCCGAGAAGGTCAGCGTGACCACGTTGACCAGGCTGAAGCCGCGGGAGCGGAACAGCGACAGGGGCAGCATCGGGTGCTTGTTGCGGGCCTGCCAGGTGATGAAGGCGGCGATCAGGGCGGCGCCGGAGATCAGCATGGTGAGCACGCGGGCCGAGGACCAGCCGTGGTCGGGTCCGTCCACGACGCCCCAGATGAGCAGCAACATTCCCGATGCGGACAGTACGAGGCCCAGAGGATCGAGCCGGCGGGCGCCGCCGCGGGACTCGTCGAGGACCGTTGCGGCCAGGATCACCGCCACGACGCCGACGGGGACGTTCAGCCAGAAGATCCAGTGCCAGTCGAGGCCGTCGACCACGGCGCCGCCGACGACCGGGCCGACCGCTACGCCGAGGCCGCTGAAGCCGCCCCAGACGCCGACCGCCAGGGTGCGCATGTTGTCGGGGACCGCCTGGGCCAGCAAGGTCAGGGCCAGCGGGGCGACCGCCGCGCCGCCCAGGCCCTGGATCGCGCGGGCCGCGGTGAGCTGCCACGACTCGGTGGCCATGCCGGCCGCGGCCGACGCCAGCGTGAAGACGACGATGCCGGCCAGGAACATCCGGCGGCGGCCGATCCGGTCGCCGAGCGCCGAGGCCGTGAGCAGGAACGCGGCGAACGGCAGCGTGTACGCGTTCACGAACCACTGCAACTGGGTCAGCGACGCGTGCAGGTCGTTGCGGATCACCGGCAGGGCCGTGCTCACCACCAGGTTGTCCAGCGTGACCATGAACGTGGGTATCCCGACCGCGGCCAGCACGGCGGCCAAGGGTCGGGAGGCGCGGCGGCGCTGAGTCTGCGGGGCCGGGCGCTCGGCGATGGTGGTCATTGCTTCCCCCAAAGGAAGTTGTTATCGACTGATAACTTCTGCGGACGACGGTAGTTATCGACTGATAATCTGTCAACCATGACCCCCGCCACTCGCACCCGCCTCACCGCCGAGGAGCGGCACGAGCAGCTCGTCACCGCTGCCGTCACCGCGTTCAGCCTGGGCGGATACGCCGGGACCACCACCGACCAGGTCGCGCGCCTGGCCGGCGTCTCCCAGCCGTACGTGATCAGGATTTTCCGGACCAAGCAGGAGCTGTTCATCGCGGCGATCAACCGGGCCGGGGACCGGATCGAGCAGCGGTTCCGGGCGGCGGCCGCCGAGGAGCCGTCGCTGGCCAGCCTCGGCGAGGCGTACAAGGACCTGTTGGTCGAGCGCGAGCTGATCACGCTGCTGCTGCACGGCTTCACGGCCAGCGCGGACCCGGCGATCGGCGCGCCGGTGCGGGACTGTTTCGGCCGGATCTACTCGGTGGTCCGCGAGCTGGCCGGGGTGAGCGCCGAGGAGGCCCGCAACTTCATCGCGATGGGCATGCTGCTCACCTGCCTGGGCGCGATGCGGGTGCTCGGGCCGGAACCGGTGCCCCGCGAGCCGTGGATGGCCGACCTGCTGAGCACCTTTGATGACATCGGATGAGTCGTACGGGCCGCAGAGGGTATCCCGCCCGTATGACCAGGGATGAGCAGACCGTCGCCGGCGGCAGCACCGATCAGCACATCAGCGGGCTCGAGGAGGAGGGCACCTTCCTCACGGACGAGCCGCCCACCTCGAAGACCCCGGCCAGCGGCAGCAGCAACCGGGGCATCAACAAACTGCACGCCAACCGCGAGGACGCGATGGAGGATCCGGCCCGCAAGACCCGCTAGATGTTGTGGCGGGTGTAGGCCGGCGCCCGCCACCCCAGGATCGCCTCCGTCATCCGGACCGCGTCGACCGTGGCCGGCACGTCGTGCACCCGGACGATCCGGGCACCGTGCAGGATGCAGAACACCACCGTCGCCAGCGTCCCGGACAACCGCGACTGCTGCGCCGCGTCCAGCGTCTCGCCGATGAAGTCCTTGTTGCTCACCGCCGCCAGCATCGGATAGCCGACCGCCGCGATCTCGTCCAACCGGCGGGTCAGCTCGAGCGAGTGCAGCGTGTTCTTGTTCAGGTCGTGCCCCGGATCGATGATGATCTGATTCGGCCGTACGCCGCGGTCGAGCGCCACCTTCACCCGTTCCCGCAGGAACCCGGCGACCTCGAGAGTCACGTCGTCGTAGTGCGGGCGAGGCCACGCCGTCCGCGGCGGCGCCAGGCTGTGGGTGAGCACCAGCTGGGCGTCGGTGCCGGCCACCGCGTCGGCCATCTCCGGGTCGCGCAGGCCCGACGTGTCGTTGATCACCCCGGCGCCCGCCTTGATCACCTCGGCGGCGACCGAGGGCCGGAACGTGTCGACCGAGACGACCGCCAGGTCGCGGGCCTTCGTCACGACCGGCAGCACCCGGTCGAGCTCCTCGGCCGCGCTCACCTCCGGCCCGGGCGCGAACGGCACCCCGCCGATGTCGATCCAGTCGGCCCCGGCCGCGGCCGCCCGCTCGACCGCCGCCACCGCCTGCTCGAGCGCGAACGTGCTGCCCTTGTCGTGGAACGAGTCGGGTGTCCGGTTGACGATCGCCATCACCGCGACCTGCCGTGCGAAGTCGAAACTCCGGTTGCCGATCTTTCGCACGCTGTGCTCCTGGTCCACGGTTCGCGAGGGTAACAGCCGGTCCTGGGCCGGTTTGGCGGGATCGGCCGGGGGAACGCGGAAGACATGGAAATCGGATACAAACTGGCCGCGGAGGCGTTCGGCCCGAAGGAACTGATCCGGCAGGCGGTCCGCGCCGAGGAGTGCGGCTTCGACTTCGTGGAGATCAGCGACCACTACCACCCGTGGCTCGACGTACAGGGGCATTCGCCTTTTGCCTGGTCGGTGCTCGGCGCGATCGCGGCCCGCACCACCCGCCTGGGTCTCGCGACCGGCGTCACCTGCCCGACCGTGCGCTACCACCCGGCGATCATCGCGCAGGCCGCGGCGACCCTGGCGATCATCTCCGATGATCGGTTCACCCTGGGCGTCGGGTCCGGCGAGCGATTGAACGAGCACGTGGTGGGTGCGGGTTTTCCGGGCGTACGGGATCGGCAGGCTCTTCTGGCCGAGGCGCTGGAGATCATCGCGCTGCTCTGGCGCGGGGGTTACCAGTCCTACCAGGGGACCTATCTGACGCTGGAGGACGCCCGGGTGTTCGACCTGCCGGACAAGCTACCGGCGATCGCGGTGGCGGCCGGCGGGAAGAACGCTGCCGAGCTGGCCGCGACGCACGGCAGCGGCCTGTTCGCCACCGAGCCGCGCCCGGACTTGGTCGAGACGTTCACCGAGGCCGGCGGCAAGGGCCCGAAGTACGCCGAACTCGCCGTCGCTTGGGCGCCGGACGAGGCGGACGCGGTCCGCGCGGCGCACGAGACGAGCCGCTGGTCGGTGCTGGGCTGGAAGGTGATGTCCGAGCTGCCCAACCCGGCCAACTTCGAGGCCGCGTCGGCGACGGTCCGTCCCGACGACGTACGGGATCAGCTGGTCACCGGCCCGGACCCGCAGCGCTACCGGGACGCGATCGGGAAGTACGAGAAGGCCGGGTTCGACCACATCGCCCTGATGAACGCCGGCCCCGACCCGGACGGCTTCCTGACCTTCTGCGAGCGGGAGCTAATCGGTCAGCTTCACGGTTGAGTCGTGGCCGGCGGCGGCGGTGCGGCGCAGGAACTCCTCGATGATCTCGAGCTGCTCGACCGTGTAGTCGGCGCAGATGTCGTCCATCGAGCCGTTCATCCCCGCGTACAGCTCGAAGATCTCCCGCCCCCGCTCGGGCGCCGCCCGCACCACCACCGCGCGCCGGTCCTCCCGGTCACGGTCGCGGGTGGCCCACCCGGCCTTCTCCAGCCGGTCGAGCACCCCGGTCATCGTCGCCGGGTGCAGGCCGGCCAGCTTGGCCAGCGCTCCCGGCCCGAGCGGCCCGTGCTGGTTGAGCAGATTCAGGCAGTCGAAGTCGACGTCGCGCAGCTTGAGCCGCGCGCCGACCTGGTGGTTGAGCAGCGCGAGCTGCAGCGAGACGTCGCGCAGCGCGTCCTTGACCCGGTTGGCGAGCCGCCGCTGCACCGTTGATTTGAAACTCATATGGTACGAACCTCAAAAGGAGATGATATGGTTTCCATATTAACTGACCGACGGACCCTGGGGAGGACGTCATGCGGCTCATCATCGTCGCGGCCACCGGCGGCATCGGGCGCCACCTGCTGCGACAGGCCCTCGACGCGGGACACGACGTGACCGCGATCGCCCGCAGCCCCGAGAAGATCACCGAACCGGTCCGCACCGCCCACGCGGACCTCGCCCACCCCGACGTGCCGGCCCTGACCGAGGCGATCGGGGACGCCGACGCGATCCTGTCGGCGCTCGGCGCGCGCACGAAGGCCGAGTCCGGCGTCGCCTGGCGCGGCACGGAAGCCCTGGTCCAGGCGGCCTGGGAGACGAAGACCCGCCGCCTGATCGTGGTCAGCGCGGCCCCGATGGGCACCTTCCCGTCGCCCGAGCGCCCGCGGCCGCCCAAGCACGACCCGGGCGACGGCTTCTTCATGCGGCATCTCGGCGCGCCGTTCGCCAAGACCATGTTCCACGCCCACTACGAGGACCTGGCCCGGATGGAGGACGTGGTCCGCGGCAGCGGCCTGGAGTGGACGATCAGCCGCCCGCCCAAGCTCACCGACGGGCCGCTGACCAGGCATTACCGTACGGCGATCGACCGCAACGTCCGCGGCGGCTTCGCGGTCTCCCGCGCCGACGTCGCCGACCAGATGCTGGCCTGCCTGAGCCGGCCGGAGACGATCGGCCACACGGTCGGGCTCGCCAGATAAGCGACCGCGCAATAGAGGTCCGCTCGACAGAGGTTCGCTCAATAGAGATCCGCGAGGACCGTCGGCGTCTGCCCCTCCCAGGCCCCGATCAGCGCCAACGGCCCCTCGGCCGGCACCGGATTGAGCACCCGCCGCACGTCCAGCCGGGCCGCCTCGGCCACCACCACGGCCGGGTCACCGTCCTCGACCCGCACCAGCCGCCCGGCCGGTTCCGACGAGTCGGCGGTGCCGGTCCCTCGTACGGTCAGCGACGGCTCCCGCCGCTGCGGCCCGTCGGCGGTCTCCAGGAACTCGTCGGCCTGGTGCCCGCCGGTGCGGATGACCGCGGTCAGCGCCTCGACGAAGACCGGGTCGCCGACCGCGTCGTAGACCCAGCGGCGGCCCAGCACCGAGTGCTCCATCGTGCCGATCAGGAAGAAGTCGGCCTCCTCCAGGGGCGCGCCGCGGTAGGTCATCGGCACGTGCACCACGGGCCCGTCCTCCCCGGCGCGCACCACCAGCAGCTCCACGCCCACCTCGCCCTCCGGGTCGTCGAAGCGGCAGCCGGCCACCCGTTCGAGGCCGGCGACCGCCTCCTCCGGGTACCAGTGGCGGCCCGGGAGCCAGGCCGTGAGCAACTCGAGCTTCGTGGGAGTGAGCGTCGCCTGGTGGAGTGTGGCCATGACCGGACTCTAGGTGATCGGATCGGATCTCCCGGGGGCGGGCCCCGGTCGAGTCGGGGCGTACATGGCCTGGTCGTCGCCCGAGGGCCGGCCGTCCGCAATGGACCGGTCCAGGGTGTACGGGCCTCGGCCGGGTCGCAGGTTCGTGAATTCTTCCTGTGCTCGTCGAGATCATCCAGGTACCTGACGTACTCTTGCGCACCAACTGGCCTGTGCTGAATCTTGGGCCGCGCCGGACGGGGGAGGGTGGTGCCCGCGCAATGCAGCACGCGCCTGTGCTCGGCGACCTCGCCACCCCGGTGACCGTGATCGATGCGGATCTCGGCGTCGGCGAGATCGAGGCGTTGATCCGCGCCGACCCCGAGGCGCTGGGACTGGTCGCGGTCGACGACGGCACCCCGTACGTGCTGGACCGGCCGTACCTGGACAATGTCCTCGCCGGACGGCTCGGCTACGGCCGCGCGCTGATGTTCCGCCGCCCGGCCCGCTCCATCCTGCGCGGCCCGGCGCTGGTCCTGCCCGCCGCCACGGCCTGGGACGACGCGGCCCGCGCGGTGCTCAACCGCCCGTCCGGCAGCAAGTCGCTGCCGGTCGTGGTCAGCTTCGACGACGGCCGGCTCGGCATCGCCTCGGTCGGCCCGCTGGTCGAGCACCTGAGCCGTCGCTACGAAAGCCTCGCCCAGGACGACGTGCTCACCGGCCTGGGCAACCGCCTCCGGCTCGCCGAGGTGGCCGGCGACCTGCTCGCCCGCGACGACCGTCCGATCGCGCTGGCGCTGGTCGACCTCGACCGGTTCAAGGAGATCAACGACGAGCTCGGCCACTCCCGCGGCGACGAGCTGCTGCGCCAGGTCGCCACGGTGCTGGCCGAGGCGTTCCCGGCCGCGGTGTACCGGCTGGGCGGCGACGAGTTCGTGGTGCTGCTCGCCGAGCCCGGCGAGGACCTGGAGGCGCTCGGCCGCGGCCTGCTCCGCGACATCCGGGGGCCGTTCACCGTGGCCGGCGTGCCGATCACGGTGGAAGCCTCGGTCGGCATCGCCTGCACCCGGCCCGACCGCCGCGACCTGGGCGACCTGCTGGCCGGCGCGGACACGGCGATGTACGCGGCCAAACGGCACCGCACGGCCGTCGAGCTGTGGCGCCCCGAGCTGGCCGCGGAGAGCGCGACCGACCTGCGCCTGCTGGCCGAACTGCGCACCGCGATCGAGAAGGGCGAGCTGGTGCTCTACTACCAGCCGCTGGTCGACGCCCGTACCGGCCAGGTCGCCTCGCTCGAGGCCCTGGTCCGCTGGGACCATCCGCGGCACGGGATGCTCACGCCGGCCGCGTTCCTGGCCGAGGCCGAGCGCTCCGAGGTGATCACGGCGATGACCGACCGGATCCTGGCCGACGCCGTCCGGCAGACCGCCCGCTGGCACCGCGACGGCTGGCGGGTGCCGGTGGCGGTGAACCTGCCGGCGCCGGTGCTCGCCCAGGACCGGATCGTCGAGGTGATCGCCGGCCTGCTCGCCGAGTACGACCTGCCCGCCGGCTCGCTCAAGGTGGAGATCACCGAGAGTGCGGTGATGACCCGCCCCGAGCGCAGCGCCGACCGCTTGCGGGCGATCCGCGAGCTGGGCGTCCGCATCGCGATGGACGACTTCGGCACCGGCTACACGTCGCTGGCGCTGCTCACCCAGCTGCCGCTGGACGAGCTCAAGCTGGACCGTTCGTTCGTGCACCGCATCCACGACCCACGCGAGCGGGCGATCGTCGAGGCGGTCGCGGCGATGGCCCGCGGCCTGCGGCTGACCCTGGTGGCCGAGGGCGTGGAGGACCAGCAGACGGCGGACATCCTGCGCGACGCGGGGTTCGACGTGCTGCAGGGTTACCACTTCGGCCGCCCGGCGCCGCCGATCGAGGCCGCCACGCTCACCTGGCGAGCGGCCTGATGCGCATCCTGGTCACCCCCTCTTGTCGAGGCGCATAATGCGCATTCTGGTCACCAACGACGACGGCATCGAGTCGCCGGGCCTCGCCGCCCTGGCTTCGGCGGCGCGCGAGGCCGGGCACGAGGTGGTGGTGGCGGCGCCCGCGACCGAGTACAGCGGCATGAGCGCCGCCCTCGCCGCGGTCACCACCCAGGGCCGCGTCTTGATAAAGCAAACCGGTTTCGGGTACGCCGTGCCCGCGGCCCCGGCGTACATCGTGATCCTGGCGACCCTGGGCGCCTTCGGCCCGGCGCCCGACCTGGTGCTCTCGGGCATCAACCCGGGGGCCAACGCGGGCCGGGCCGTCCTGCACTCGGGAACGGTGGGCGCGGCCCTGACCGCCGTGGCACGCGGCCTGCACGGGATGGCGGTGTCCCTGGACTACCTGGCGGAGCACGGCGCGACCCGGCACTGGCAGACGGCCGCCGCCACCGCCCGATCGCTGCTGGACCGAGCCGCGGCCGCCCCGCCCGGCGTCGCCCTCAACCTCAACGTGCCCAACCGCCCGTCGGTCACCTCGGTGCGGCCCGCCACCCTGGCCGCCTTCGGCCGCGTACAGATCCAGATCCTCGAATCGGGCGACGGGTACGTCCACACCGACTTCCTGCAGACCGCCCAGCAGCCGGCCGCCGGCACGGACCTGGCGCTGCTGGCCGAGGGACACGCGACCCTGACCCTGGTCCGCCCGCCGACCGAGCTGACCGAGCCGGCCATCCCACACCAGCGCGACCCCGGCTCCGCCCCGGACCGCTCACCGCTCGACTAGTACGGCAGCCGCCGTTCGTGATCATGGCTGAGGCCGGCGGGAACAGGGCGGCCACCGCGTGATCTTGAGTCTGTTGTGGACAAACATCGAAATC
>NZ_JOJL01000014.1 GCF_000721705.1 Actinoplanes subtropicus | reverse complement strand
CCGGCCGCATCAAGGCCGGCAACAGCTACCGCCGAACCACGATCCGGCCGTCGTGATCGCGATGGACGCCCCGGTACGGCGTCGGCAACGCCTCGGCGGTGTGATCAACGAGTACCACCGCGCAGCCTGATGAGATCTTCAAAGTGCCAGCTCACGGACACGCACGGAGTTTCGGCACGGTACAGGGTTTTCGGTGGGTGATCTTGATACAACGAAAACGGTGACCTGCGTTTCCGCAGGTCACCGGCTTGTTTTGGTCGGGCTGACAGGATTTGAACCTGCGACCCCTTGACCCCCAGTCAAGTGCGCTACCAAGCTGCGCTACAGCCCGATGCCACCCGGCCCAAAACACCGCGCGGCAACTTCTACATCTTACATGGCCTAGCCGTGGGCCTTCCCGCGACCCCCCGGGCCGGTCTTCTTCCGGGGCTTGACCGACAGTTCGATCGGGGAGCCCTCGAAGCCGAATTCCTCGCGGAGCTTGCGCTCGATGAACCGCAGATACCCCGCGTCCAGCGGGCCGGTCGTGAAGAGCACGAACCGGGGCGGAGCCACCCCGGCCTGGGTGGCGAAGAGCACCCGCGGCGCCCGCCCGCCCCGGACCGGGTGGGGGGTGGCCTGCGTGAGCGCCGTCAGCCACTGGTTGAGGGCGCCCGTCGGGACGCGCTGCTCCCACGAGGAAAGGGCACGGCGCAGCGCGGGGGCCAGCTTGTCGACCGCGCGACCCGTCTTGGCGGAGACGTTGACGCGGATCGCCCACGGGATGCGTTTGAGTTCGCGGTCGATCTCCTTGTCCAGGTAGAACCGGCGGTCGGCGTCGACCAGGTCCCACTTGTTGAAGGCGATCACCAGGGCCCGGCCGGCCTCGACGACCTGGGTCAGCACGCGCTGGTCCTGTTCGCTGATCGGGTCGGCCGAGTCCAGCAGGACGACCGCCACCTCGGCCGCTTCCACGGCGCCGGCGGTGCGCAGCGACGCGTAGTACTCCGTACCGGAGGCGTGGTTGACGCGCTTGCGGAGGCCGGCGGTGTCGACGAACTGCCAGACCTCGCCGTCCATCTCGACGAGGGAGTCGACCGGGTCGACCGTGGTGCCGGCGACCGAGTCGACGACCGCGCGTTCCTCCTTGGAGACCCGGTTCAGCAGCGAGGACTTGCCGACGTTGGGCCGGCCCACGAGGGCGACCCGTCGCGGCCCGCGCGGCCCGTCTTCCACGATCGGCGGGGGTGACGGCAGCGCGGCCAGGATGTCGTCGAGCAGGTCGCCGGAGGAGCGGCCGTGCAGGGCGGAGATCGGGTGTGGCTCGCCCAGCCCCAGGGACCAGAGCGAGACCGCCTCCATCTCGAGGCTCTGGTTGTCGGCCTTGTTGGCGACCAGGATGACCGGCTTGTGGCTGCGGCGCAGCATCTTGACCGCGGCCTCGTCGACATCCGTGGCGCCGACGGTCACGTCGACGACGAAGACGACCACGTCGGCCGTCTGCACCGCGATCTCGGCCTGGGCGGCGATGGCCGCGGCCCGGTCGCGGGCGTCCGGCTCCCAGCCGCCGGTGTCGACGACCGTGAAGCGGCGGCCGTTCCACTGCGCGTCGTAGGGCACACGGTCCCGGGTGACCCCCGGAACGTCCTCGACGACCGCCTGGCGGCGGCCGATGATGCGGTTGACCAGCGTCGACTTGCCCACATTGGGCCGGCCGACGACGGCCACCACAGGAACCGGCCCGACCGGAAAATCGGAATTGTCCGAAATATCCTGGAGGCTGGCGGGCAACTCGCTCACTTACTCACCTTGCTGTTAAGAAGCTTCAAAAGATACGCCACGACCTCGTCGATCCCCATGCCGGTGGTGTCGACCTCGATGGCGTCGGAGGCCTGCCGCAGC
Organism: Actinoplanes subtropicus; assembly: GCF_000721705.1. Taxonomy (GTDB): domain Bacteria; phylum Actinomycetota; class Actinomycetes; order Mycobacteriales; family Micromonosporaceae; genus Actinoplanes; species Actinoplanes subtropicus. The sequence continues at coordinate 219,210 of NZ_JOJL01000014.1, read as the reverse complement.
GGGTCGGCGGCCCGGGAGGAATCAAGCTGATCGCGCCGGGTGAGGGAGGCCTCGGTCGTGGCCACGTCGGTGGCGTCCTCGGCGCTGCGCCGGGCGGCCCGGGCCGCCGAGGAGGCGGTCAGATAGACCTTGAGGTCCGCGGAAGGGGCCACCACCGAGGCGATGTCCCGCCCCTCGACCACGATCCGCGGGTGGCCGGCGATGATCGCTCGCTGCAAAGCCACCAGATGCTTGCGTACGGCCGGAACCGCCGCAACCGCAGAGACGGCCGCGGTCACCTCGGGCCCGCGGATCGGCCCGTCCACCGGAATGCCGTTGGCGGCGAAATGCGGCGCGTCGGGCGAGGTGCCGATGGACAATTCGGTCTCGAGGGCAACCTTGGTGATCGCCTCGGCGTCGTCCAGGAAGACGCCGGCCTGCAGCACCGCCCAGGTCACCGCCCGGTACATCGCGCCCGTGTCGAGATACACCCCGTCGACGGCGGAGGCGAGTCGCCGGGAGACGGTGGACTTGCCCGAGCCCGAGGGCCCGTCGACGGCCACCACACACTTCTCCGGCCGCACTTCTTCCGCCACCGTTCCTCCTCCAGGCCGCTCGCCCAACCGTCCCATTGTGCCCGTCGTGGTGAGCAACGACGAACTAGGGTATGTTACTGAGGAGTAACCACGGAGGGAGCGCCTCATGCCCACGCTCGACCGCCACGAGGCCGTTTACCTTCTCGACCTCGGCGACACCGAGAACCGCTTCCATCCCGACTGGCTGACGGCGGTGAACGCGCTGCTCGACGAGGTGGAGAAGGGCGACGACCCGCGGGCCCTGGTGACCACGGCGAGCGGCAAGATCTGGTCGAACGGGCTCGATCTCGAGTGGCTCTTCGAACATCCGGAGCAGTACCCGGCGTACGCAGGTCAGGTTCATGCTCTTTTCGCCCGAGTGCTCCGCCTGCCGATGGTGACCGTCGCGGCGCTGCAGGGGCACACGTTCGCCGCGGGCGCGATGCTGTCGCTCTGCCACGACCTGCGGATCATGCGCGCCGACCGCGGTTTCTGGTGCCTGCCCGAGGCCGACATCAACATCCCGTTCTCGGTCGGCATGGGCGCGCTCATCCAGTCGCGGCTCACGCCGCCGGTCGCGCACGAGGCGATGGTCACCGCGCGTCGTTTCGGTGGGGAAGAGGCGTACGCGAAACAGATCGTCGACGAGGCCGTGCCCGAGCCCGAGGTGCGCGAGAAGGCGATCGCTCTCGCCCTGCAGCACGCCCCCAAGGCCGGCCCGGCACTGCAAACCATCAAGCAGCGGATGTACGCGCCGGTCCTCGCCGCCCTCGACGCGGAGGGCGAGAACGCCCCGGACTCCGCTCTGTTCCGCCGCTAGACGCCGATCGGCGGGACCGGGCCGAGCGAGTGCGCGCCCTCCGGCCGTAGCCCGTCGATGACCAGCGCCAGGTAACGCCGCCACAGATCGGGGGCGGCGCCGGGGACGAAGCTGACCACATGGGACGGCACGCACATCATCAGGATGACGTCGAGACCGGTGACGTCGGCGCGCACCGCGCCGGCCGCCTGCGCGCGCTCCACCAGCGCCACGATCGCCGCGAACAGCCGCTCCCGGGACTCACGCAGCCGCTCGTTGATGTCGCCGGCGTCGCGCAGGAACGAGAAGTCCAGTTGCTGCTGCTTGCCGGCGGCCGCCTCCAGGAACGAAAACAGCGCCGCTCCCGCGTCCTCCGCCAGGAACAGCTGACGGGCCAGCCCGGCCAACTCTTCGACTCGATCGAGGACGATCGCCGCGAGCAGGTCGTCCTTGGTCGGGTAGTGCCGGAAGACCGTGCCCTTGCCGATGCCGGCGCGGCGGGCGATGTCCGCGACCGAGGCGTCCATGCCGCGCTCGGCGAACTCTGCCGCGGCCGCCGCCAGCAGCAGCGATCGGTTGCGCGCGGCGTCGGCGCGCAGGGCACGGGTCGCCGGTGCTCGGGTTTCCGGCGCTCGGGTCACCGCCCGAGACTAACAAGTTGACCGGGCGGTCCGGTTATGCCTAACGTGACCGGACGGTCCGCTTAGAGCTGAGGAGCTGCGATGAAGGCTGTACTCGTCCACCGTCACGGCCCGCCGGAGGAGTACACGGTCGGGGACATCGAGGTCCCGCACGCCGGGCCCGGGCAGATCCAGGTGCGCATCGCGGCGGCGTCGCTCAACGCGATCGATCTGCGGCTGGCGACCGGCGGCTTCCGCGGGATCGTCGACCTGCCGTTCCCGTACGTGCCGGGAGGCGATTTCTCGGGGACGGTCACGGAGGTCGGGGGCGGCGTCACGGCGTACGCGATGGGGGATCTGGTCTTTGGTCATGGCATTCCGCGGGCGATGGCGGGGATGTTGCCGTTCCCGAAGCCGAGCCTGACCACCGGGGCGCTGGCCGAGTTCGCGGTCTTCGAGGCGGACACGCCGTTCATCGCGCGCAGGCCGAGCACGCTGGACGTGGAGACGGCCGCGGCGCTGCCGACCGCCGGGCTGACCACGAACGCGCTGCTCCGGCAGGCGCGGATCCAGCCGGATGAGACCGTTCTGGTGATCGGCGCGACCGGCGGAGTGGGTACCACTCTGCTGCCGGCGATCAAGGCCGGCCGGGTGATCGCGACGGCTCGCGCCGGAGATATCGGATTTATCCGAGAAATCGGTGCGACCGAAACGATCGACTATGGCGACTACCCACCCGGCGGGGTCGACGTGGTGATCAATCTGGTCTTGCCGACTGATCACCTAGCCGACGCCGCCAAATGCCTCAAATCGGGCGGCCGGCTTTACACCATCACGTTCCCGCCGCCGAAGCCCGAGTACATCGACCGGGATGACGTGCGCTTCGAGATGGTGCTCGACCTGGCGAGCGGCGTCGACGCGATCACCGGACTGACCCCATCGATCACCAGGCGGTACGCCCTCGACGACGGCGCCCGGGCGCTGCGTGACTTCGCCCGGGACCACACCGTCGGTAAGCTAGTCGTCGTCCCGTGACACGGCCTTGAACAGGGCCGCGATCTCCGCGTTCGACAGGTGCCGGAAGCCGCCGGGCCGCAGGTCGCCGAGCCGGATCGGGCCGACCGCCGTGCGGATGAGCCGGGTGACCGGGTGCCCGACGGCGTCCATCATCCGGCGCACGATGTGCTTGCGGCCCTCGTGCAGCACGATCTCCACCTGCGCGGTCTTGCCGAGCGCGTCGACCAGCTTGAACGCGTCGGCGCGGGCCGGCCCGTCCTCCAGCTCGACGCCCGCCAGCAGCTGCCGCCCGACGTTGCGGGGGAGCGGCCCGACCACCTCGGCGAGATAGGTCTTGGAGATCCCGTACGACGGATGGGTCAGCTTGTTGGTCAGCTCCCCGTCGTTGGTGATCAGCAGCAGGCCCTCGCTGTCGGCGTCGAGGCGTCCGACGTGGAAGAGCCGCTGGTCGAACTGGCCGAGGAAGTCGGCGAGCTCGGTGCGCCCCTTCTCGTCGTCGAGCGAGGTGACCACGCCGCGCGGCTTGTTCATCGCGATGTAGACGAGCTTGGTGTCGGTGATCACCCGCTGCCCGTCGACGAGGATCTCCGCGGTCGCGGGATCGACCTTGTCGCCGAGCTTGGCGACCTTGCCGTTGACGGTGACCCGGCGCCGGAAGATCAGGTCTTCGCAGGCGCGGCGGGACCCGACACCGGCGGCGGCCAGCACTTTCTGGAGGCGTTCGGCGGTGTCAGCCTGGGGCATCGAGCACTTCTTCCACATCGTCGGGCAGGAACGGGGCGAGCGGCGGCAGCTGGTCGACCGAGTTGATCCCGAGTTTCTCCAGGAACAGCGGCGTCGTGCGATACAGGTAGGCACCCGTCTCGCTCTCGACGCCGCACTCTTCGATCAGTCCGCGCGTAGCAAGGGTACGCATGACCCCATCGCAGTTGACGCCGCGGATGGCCGAGATCCGCGACCGGGTCACCGGCTGCTTGTACGCGACGACCGCGAGAGTCTCGAGCGCCGCCTGGGTCAGCCGCACCGACTGCCCGTCGAGCACGAACCGCTCCACGTAGGCGGCATATTCCGGCCGCGTGTAGAGACGCCAGCCACCCGCCGCCCGCCGCAGGTCGAAGCCGTGCCCCGCCGCCGTGTACCGCGCCGAGATGTTCTCCAGCATCACCCCGACCCGCTCGGTCGGCTGCTCCAGAATCTGCGCCAGCTGCATCTCGGCGACGGGTTCGTCGACAACCAGCAGGATGGCTTCAAGTGCCGCACAGAGCTCGTCGTCGTCCGCCAAATCCAAAAGTTCCTCGGACGTACGAGTCAAACCCGCCACAACCGCGGGAACGTCCCGCGGCGCCCGCCTCCCCTGCTCCGGCACCGCCGCCCCACCGCTCGGCTCCGGCACCACCACACCGGGGCCAGGTTCCTCAGCCCCGACCGCCTGCTCCGCACCGACCGGCTGCTCATCCGCAGCCTCGCCCTCCGCCGACATTTCCGACTCTTCGGACTCGTGCTCGAAGTAGCCGGGCGGATTCGTCCCCTCGAACGTCTCGTCGAAGTCGTCATCGTCCTCGGAGAGCCCCGCCTCGGACCGCTCCTCGTCCCCGTCCGGCCGCTCGTCGTCCTCCGGCTCGTCGGCAACGTCGGTGACTTCGGGGATCTCGGCCTGGTCGGCTTCCTCGGTCACGTCGGCGATCTCGGCCCGGTCGGCTTCCACGGCCTCGTCGGCTTCCACGGCCTCGTCGGCGGTCTCGGCCTGGTCGGCTTCCACGGCCTCGTCGGCGGTCTCGGCCTGGTCGGCTTCCACGGCCTCGTCGGTGACCTCGGCCAAGTCGGGCTCCTCGACGAGCTTCGAAGCCTCAGCCGGGTCGGAATCGTCGGGCAAGTCGGAATCGTCGGGCAGGTCGGACTCGTCGGCCGGGTCGAGCTCAGCGTCCGGCTCGTCCTCCGTCGCCGCGTGGGCCGCCGCCTCGGCCTCGGCCTGGAATCGCCGGTCCGGTGGCCGGGGCTGGCGCTCCCACGGCGGCACCCAGGAGGCAGCCTGCTGCGCCAGCGACTCGGGCCGCTCGTCGTCGCTCACGATCGTTCCTCCACCACGGCGTCGTCCTCGTCCCCGTCAAGATCATCAAGCCTGCCGGCGATGTCAAATCCACCGGCCGCGACCCCGGGCAAATCAGCCTCGGGTGTGCCCACTTCCTCGTCGCCCGAACCGTCCAACGCATCCAGGTCGTCCGCAGCGTCCAGGTCCGCCACGTCGTCGGCGTCCAGGTCCGCCAGGTCGGCGTCAGGGTCCGCCACGTCGTCGGTGTCCAGGTCCGCCGGGTCGTCGGTGTGCAGGTCCGCCGGGTCGTCGGTGTGCAGGTCCGCCGGGTCGTCGGTGTGCAGGTCCGCCGGGTCGTCGGTGTCCAGGTCCGCCGGGTCGTCGGTGTCCAGGTCCGCCGGGTCGTCGGCGTCGTGGTCGGGCGGCGGTGCGGCGGCCTCGTCCGGCGGCGGCTTCGTGCCCTCGTAGTCGTCGATGTCGAGCTCGGCGTTCTCGGCGTCGCCGCCGATCCAGCGGACGGTCAACTCGTCCAGCGAGACCGGCTGCTCGAACTCGATCAGGCCCTCGCGGTACAGCTCCAGCAGCGCCAGGAACCGGGCGACCACCTCTAGCGTGCTCTCGCAATCGGCCACCAGCAGCGTGAACGTCGCCGAGCCCGCCCGCCGCAGCCGGTCGCGCAGCAGCTGGGCGTGCTCGCGGACGCTGACCCGGGCCTGATGGATATGCGCGATCGACACCTGCGGCGGGCCCGGCTTGGGCGCGAACTGCTTCAGCGCCAGCTTGAACAGCCGCTCCACCCCGATGCCGAGCACCAGCTCGGGGAGGGCCTCCGCATACCGCGCCTCCATCGACACCGCGCGCGGCCACCGTTTCGCGCCGGTCGCCTCCAGCTCGGAGATGACCGACGCCGCCTCCTTGAACGCCTTGTACTGCAGAAGCCGGGCGAACAGCAGGTCTCGGGCCTCGAGGAGGGCCAGGTCTTCCTCGTCCTCCACCTCGGCGGCGGGCAGCAGCCGGGCCGCCTTGAGGTCGAGCAGGGTGGCCGCGACCAACAGGAACTCGCTGGCCTCGCCCAGATCCCAATCGTCGCCCATCGCGCGGATGTAGGCGATGAAGTCGTCGGTGACCGTGTGCAGCGCGACCTCGGTCACGTCGAGCTTGTGCTTGCCGATCAACTGCAGCAGGAGATCGAAAGGCCCGGTGAAGTTCTGCAGCCGTACGGTAAATTTGCCGGAATCTTCCGCAGCCGGAGCCGAGTCGACGTCCTCGGAGGAGGAGGCGGCAGCGGGGTTCACGGCATCTTCAGGCACCTGCTGACCGTAGACCACGGGTACGACAAGCTGTTCCGGGCTCACAACCAACGTTCAACGTCCCAGCTCAACACAGGTGACTCGGGCGGTTCGGAGATCAGCCCCACCAGAGCAGGAACAACGAGTCGAGCGCGTCGACGATGTGCAGCAGGATCGGGCCGGGCAGCGGGAAGAGGCAGCAGGCCAGCAGGATCACGACGCCGATGTTCTTGTCCTCGAACCAGAGCCGCATCCACTGGATGCTCGCCCCGGGGCGGCGCAGCGCGTGGTACATGATGCCGAAGCCGTCCAGCGGCGGGATCGGGATGAGCCCGAGCAGCCCGAAGCTGAGCAGCCCGACGCCCAGCGACAGCAGCACCACCTGGCCGACCGGCCCGCCGACGCCGAGCAGCACCGACCCGGGGCTCAGATACTGCATGCCGCTGTCGGGGAAGGCGATCGCGTACGCCCCGAGCAGGATCTCGCCGATCACGATGTTGACCAGCGGCCCGGCCAGGAAGACCAGCGCCGCCCGGAAACGGCCGCGATGGCGGGGGATCTCGTCGACCGAGAGCATCTTGCCCCAGCCGACCCCGCCGATGGCCACGCCGACCGCGCCGAACGGGTCGACGTCCTCGCGCAGCCTCGGCCAGATCGACTCGCGGTGGTCGGCCAGCCCCAGGCTGCGGGCGGTCAGCCGGATGGCGATCGCGCGCAGGCACAGCGCGAGGAGGAAGGCGGCCAGCAGGGCGACGAACGCCACCGGCGTCCGGAGGGCGAACAGCACGGGTCAGCCGCGCTCGACCTTGGCGGCGATGACCTCGCGCGCGAGCTGCCGGTAGTTGCGCGCGCCGGAGGACGCCGGGTCGAGGGTGAGGATCGGGGCGCCGGCCACCGTGGACTCGGGGAACTTGACCGTCTTGGTGATGACGGTCTGGTACACCTTGTCGCCGAACGCCTCGACCACGCGCTGCAGCACCTGGCGGCAGTGGGTGGTGCGGGAGTCGTACATGGTGGCCAGGATGCCCTCGAGCTCGAGGTCGAAATTGAGCCGCTCGCGGACCTTGTCGATGGTGTCGAGCAGCAGCGCCACGCCACGCAGCGAGAAGAACTCGCACTCCAGCGGGATGAGCACGCCGTGCGCGATGGTCAGCGCGTTGATCGCCAGCAGGCCCAGCGAGGGCTGGCAGTCGATCAGGATGAAGTCGTACTCCTTGCGGACCGAGCGCAGCGCCCGGGCCAGCGCCATCTCCCGGGCGACCTCGTTGACCAGCTGGATCTCGGCGGCCGACAGGTCGATGTTGGCGGGGAGCAGGTGCAGGCCGGCCACGTCGGTCTTGATGATCACATCTTCGGTGGCCACGTCGTCCTGCATGAGCAGGTTGTAGATGCTCAGGTCGAGGTTGTGCGGGTTGACGCCGAGGCCGACCGAGCAGGCGCCCTGCGGGTCGAAGTCGACGAGGAGCACCTTCCGCCCGTACTCGGCGAGGGCGGCGCCCAGGTTGATGGTGGTGGTCGTCTTGCCGACGCCACCCTTCTGGTTGGCCAGCGCGATGATCCGCGCGGGGCCGTGCCGGTGCGTCGGCATCGGCTCGGGGATGGGGCGGCGCATCGTGTACGCCGTGGGGTCGGCGGGACCCAGGTCGGCGCCGAGATCGAGCGAGCTCTGCTGCTCTCGCATCGCGGAGGTCCAGGCTTCCGCCCGTGCGTTGTTGCCTGACATACCCCGCGCCCCCTTTCCGACTCGCCGGAGCCGATGCCCGACTGTACGCCACGCGCGCCGCCACTCCGGGGTCAGGCGTCGGCGTGTCGCCATCTATGGGTGCGTAGCGTCTAACGAGCGCGCGGGTGTGCGGTCGCGTACACCTCGCGCAGCCGGTCCACGGTCACCAGCGTGTAGACCTGCGTCGTGGTCACCGACGCGTGCCCGAGCAACTCCTGGACGACCCGCACGTCGGCGCCGCCGTCGAGCAGGTGGGTGGCGTAGGAATGGCGCAACGTGTGCGGGCTCACGGCCGCGATGCCGGCCGCCGCCGCGGCGCGGTGCAGGATCGTCCACGCGCTCTGCCGGGACAGCCGGCCGCCGCGGGCGTTCAGGAACACCGCGGGCGTCCCCTTCCCCTTGGCGATCAGCGCGGGTCTCCCTCGTACGAGATAGGCCTCCAACGCAGCTTTCGCGTACCCACCCACCGGAACCAGCCTCGTCCGCCCGCCCTTGCCGTGCAGGATCGCGGCCGGCTCGCCGGCCAGGTCGAGGTCGTCGATCGCGGCACCGACCGCCTCGGAGATCCGCGCCCCGGTGCCGTAGAGGAATTCCAGCAACGCCCGGTCGCGCAGGCCCAGCGGGGTGTCGTCGGCCACGGCCAGCAGGCGCAGCACCTGATCGACATCGAGCGCCTTGGGCAGCCGCTTGGGCGGGGCCGGCGGCTTGACCTCGGCGGCCACGTCGACCGCCACCAGTCCCTCCCGGGCCGCGAACCGGTGCAGGCCGCGCACCGCGCTCATCGCCCGCGCCGCCGACGCCGAGGCCAGGCCCTCCTCGCGCAGGGTGGCGAGGTGGCCGGTGACGTCGGCGGCGCGGACCGAGGCGAGCTCGACGACGCCCGCCTCGGCCAGCGCTCGCGCGTACCGGGAAAGATCCCGCCGGTAGGAGGCCAGGGTGTTGCTCGACAGCCCACGCTCGACGGTCAGATGGTCGAGATAGGCGTCGATGGCACGGTCGAGGCTCAGCTGAGCACCTCGCTGGTCGGCAGAACCGGCATGCCGTGCGCCTCCGCGACCGGGCCGTAGGTCACTTCTCCGTCGTACGTGTTCAGCCCCAGCGCCAGCGCGGGATCCGCCTTGAGCGCCGCCCGCCAGCCCAGGTTGGCCAGCTCCAGAGCGTACGGCAAAGTGACGTTGGTCAGCGCGTAGGTGCTGGTGTGCGGCACCGCGCCGGGCATGTTCGCCACGCAGTAGAACATCGACTCGTGCACCCGGTAGACCGGGTCGGCGTGCGTGGTCGGCCGCGAGTCCTCGAAGCAGCCGCCCTGGTCGATCGCGATGTCGACCAGCACGCTGCCCGGCTTCATCCGGCTGACCAGCTCGTTGGAGATCAGATTCGGCGCCTTCGCGCCGGGGACCAGCACGGCGCCGATCACCAGGTCGGCGTCGAGGACGGCTTTCTCGATCTCGTACGCGTTGGAAGCGATCGTCTGCAGGTGCCCGCGGTAGTCCGCGTCCGCCGCGCGCAGCTTGGCGATGTTCCGGTCGAGCACGAGCACCTCGGCCTGCATGCCGAGGGCGATGGCGGCCGCGTTCATCCCGGAGACGCCGGCCCCGATCACCACCACCTTCGCCGCGTAGACGCCCGGCACGCCGCCCATCAGCACGCCCCGGCCCCCGCCCGAGCGCATCAGGTGGTACGAGCCGACCTGCGGCGCGAGCCGGCCGGCCACCTCGGACATCGGCGCCAGCAGCGGCAGCGACCGGTCGGGCAGCTCCACCGTCTCGTACGCGATCCCGGTGACCCGCCGGTCGACGAGTGCGTCGGTGCACTCCTTCGACGCCGCCAGGTGCAGGTAGGTGAACAGGACCTGGCCCGGGCGCATCCGCGGATACTCCTCCGCGATCGGCTCCTTGACCTTCAGGATCAGGTCGCCGGTCTGCCACACGTCGTCGGCGCCCGGCACGATGGTCGCCCCGGCCGTCTTGTAGTCACCGTCCGTGATCGACGACCCGGCGCCGGCGCCCGCCTGCACGTAGACGTCGTGCCCGGCGCGGGTGAATTCGAACACGCCGGCGGGGGTGATGGCGACCCGGAACTCGTTGTTCTTGATCTCGCTGGGAATGCCGACCTTCACAGCCGACACCGTCCTTTCTCAACGCTGAGTGACGTCCCACGGCGACCACCGGGGCCACCTCGCCGGAGAATACCCCCGGTTTTTCGGCCCCGAACCGTTTCGGGACGGCGGCAACCCTCGCGTGGCCGGAGCCCGTCCGGGAAGGCGACGGCCGACGAAAACGGCGGCAACCCTCGCGTGGCCGGAGCCCGTCCGGGAAGGCGACGGCCGACGAAACGGGGACCCACCCGGGGGGGCGAGTTCGAACTTCGCCGGCCGACTGGTAACTCTGTGTGCCGGTGCGGGTCCCGTTCACTCGCGCTCATCTCACGTTTTGATTGATGACTATGTTGCTATCTGTCATATGCCGGCGTCGGTGGCAATCCACAGCATTACAGGGTTGACAAGATCGGGGAAGCGCCGGTACGTTCAAATTGCCTATGTGAATATATGGATCTTATTGCCACGGGGGTGGTAGCGGTGAATGCGGTGCTGCTGATGAGTAGCAACACCGAGTCGACCGAGTCGTTGACCAGGCAGTGTGGTTAATTGCTTGATACCCACCAAGGTCCAGGCGATCTTGAAGATGTCTCGAGACGCCGGGTGACGGCGGAATCTGTGAGCTGCAGAGGCTGTGCCTTGCGCTCGTCATGGGTGTTCCTGGCGCCGGAAGGTGATCTGTACACCGCGCCCGGCCGGTCGCCCATCAATTTGTCAAGTCGCGCTCGACCCGTTCCGTAATGCGATGTCCTGGTGTATTGGGATGTTCTTCTCGGGGTTGATTGCGGAGCGGCTTGACGGAATGCTCGTCCCGGATTGAGCGCGTGATGTCGTATTCCCACGGGTGGTTCTTTGTTCTGCCCCGCGTCGGTGATCGGCTTTCCGGCAATGCTGCCGCGCAATGACTTATTGTGGAGGTAGGTATGACCGATGAAATCGCCACCGGGCTGCAACGCGGTGTCTCCGCGTACGCGAACAAGATCGCCGTCGACGATGGCGTCGAGCCAGTGACCTACGAGCGTCTGGAGAAGTCGGTCGCCGCCTTCGCCGGCGTCCTGCTGGCCGCGGGCGCGACACCCGGATCCGTGGTAGGTCTGGAGCTGCCGCGGTCGACCGCCTACGTGGTCGCACTGCTGGCCACGTTCCGGGTCGGGGCGATCGCCCTGCCGCTGGACACCGCCGCTCCGGCCGAGCACAAGCGGTTCGTTCTCGAAGACAGCCGGGCCAAGGTCCACGTGACCGCGGCCGGTGCCGTCGAGCTCCACCCCGATCCCGGCCCGGATCTCGGCTCGCGGACCGGCGCGTACATCATCTATACCTCCGGCACGACCGGCCGGCCCAAGGGCACCCTGATCGAGCAGCACAGTGTCGGCAATCTCTTGTCCGGCGGCGCCGCCGTGCTCGGGCTCGGTGCCGATGACGTCTGGATCCAGCTGCACTCCAATGCCTTCGACTACTCGATCTGGGAGATCCTCGCGCCTCTCTCGCTGGGTGCCACACTCGTCATTCCCTCGGCGGTGCAACGCGACGACCCGCGCCTGCTGAGCGAGCTGATCGTCGCCAGGTCTGTCGGCGTGGTCTGTCTGACACCGTCGTACTTCCGGAGCCTGTGCCGGTATCCGGGCGGACCGGAGCGGCTCGCCACCGCTCGCATGATCATCTTCGGCGGCGAGGCGCTCCATTCCTACGACATCGCCGACTGGCGCGGCCGGGTCACGGGCGGTCCGACGCTCGTCAACATGTACGGCATCACCGAGACGACGGTGCACGTCACCTATCGGATCGTTCCGCCCGGCGTGCCCGAGGGGCCGGGCCGACGTTCGCTCATCGGTGCGCCGCTGCCCGGCTACACGCTTCTCCTGCTCGACGAGGACGGCCGGCCAGTAGGCGCCGAGACGGACGGCGAACTGTACGTCGGAGGCGCCGGTGTGGCCCGCGGCTATGTGCACCGGCCCGAGCTCACCGCGGAGCGCTTCGTCGAGGTCGACGGCGAGCGCTACTTCCGCAGTGGCGACGTGGCTCGGCGAGGTCGCGACGGCGAGCTGGAATACGTCGGCCGCTCCGATCGCCAGACGAAAATCCGCGGCTTCCGTGTCGAGCTGGCGGAGGTCGAGTCGGTTTTCCTCCGGCACGAAGCCGTCACCGGCGCCGTCGCGGCCGTACGCGAGCTGTCGGACGGCGGCCGGCAGCTGGTGGCGTGGGTGACCCTGCTCCCGGGATCAACCGTGACCACCGACGACCTTCTGGCCTACGGCGCCGGCCGCGTCCCGGCCCATCTCGTCCCGTCGATCCTGCGGATCGTCGATGAGGTGCCGCTGACGCCCAACGGCAAGGCCGACACCACCACGCTGCTGGCGCGGCTCCCCATCGAACTCTCGGGCCGGGAAGACGGTGCCGGGCCCGAGGACCCGGCCGAACGGATCCTGGCCGGTGTGTGGCAGGACGTTCTGGACGTGGACACCGTTACCGCGGCCGCCAACTTCTTCGACCTCGGCGGCGATTCCCTGCAGGCCCTTCGCGTCATCGGCGAGCTCAAGGCGGCCGGTTACGAGCTGACGATGGCGGACCTGCTGCGGTCGGCGGATCTCGCCGACATGGCCGGCCGGGTGACGCGTACGAAGGGGCCGGCGGTCGCCGGGCGGCCGGAACCGTTCCGGCTGTTGACTCCGGCCGACCGGGCCGCGCTTCCCGCGAATGCGGTCGACGCCTACCCGATGACCCGCCTGCAGACGGGAATGCTCTTCGAGTCCGAGGCCGTCGGTGGCGACATGTACTGGTCGCGCACGATCTTCCGGGTGTCCGGGGTCGGCGAGGTCGACGCCGATCAGGTGACTGCGGCGTGGCGAGCGCTGGCGGGCCGCCATCATAGCCTGCGTACGGTTTTTCGCACCGAAGGGCTCTCGGTGCCGACCGCCGTGGTGCTCGCTGACGTCGCGCTCGAGGTACACCGGTCGCACGAGCCGATCCTCGCGCCGAGGGAGGGCGTGCCGTGGCGGGTCCACTGGGAATACGACGGGCCGGACGCCGTCCGATTCGAGTTCGGCCACCACCATGCCTTGCTCGACGGGTGGAGCGTGCACGTGGTGACGGCCGACCTCAGCCGGATCTTGCACGGTGCCACCCTGCCGGAGGCGTACAACGCCATGCCCGACCTCGCTGCGACCGAGGTGGCCGCGGCCCGGGAGAAGCCCGAACGGCGCGGTTCCTCCGTACGCGTGGCCGCCGGTGAGCTGGTCGAAGCCGAGACCGCCCTCCCGGCCGCGCTGCACGACCGGGTGGAGGCCCTGGCCCGCCGGCTTGGCGTGCCGGTCAAGTCGGTCTACCTGGGGGCTCATCTCGCCTTGCTGGCCGGCGTACGCGGAGGCGCGGAAACGGAAACGGGCGTGGTGGTCGACGTGCGGCCGCCCCGCGAGGACGCCGCCGGCCTCGTGGGGCTGTTCATCGCGACGGTGCCGATTTCGATCCCGGCCCCGCTCGTGCGGACCGCCGGTGACCTGATCGGCGCCGCGTGGCGGGCCGAACGCGATCTCCTGGCCGCGCGTGACCGGATGTCCACGGCGGCTCGCGGGCTCGAGGTGGTCTTCAACTACGCCGACTTCCGCCGGATGGGAGACGACCGTCGTGAGATGATCGTCGATTCGGCCGCCACCGAGATCCCGCTGTTCCTGCATGTCTCGCCGGACCACGTCCGGCTGCAGTCCCGGGGCACGGCCATGCCGGGGGACGCGTTGGCGCCGTACCTCCACGAGTACCTGGCGGTTCTCGAGGTGCTCGTCGGCGCGGCGCCGGCCGGCGGGACGGGCGAGGCGATCGAGGCGCACCGTGCCCGCGTGCTGGCCGGCTTCGAGGCCGGGAAACCGATCCCCGGGTCCGCGGCCACCGTGGTTCGCCTGATCGATCGGCAGAGCCGGCGGACCCCGGACAAGGTCGCTGTCGAGGCGGGGAGCCGGGCCGGGTCGTACGCGGACCTCGTCCGGCAGTCGAATGCCGTCGCGGCCCTCCTGGCGAAGCTGTCCGTCGCGCCGGGCGCCACTGTCGGTGTGACTCTGTCCAAGGGCCACGCTCTCATCGCGGCCGCGCTGGGAATCTGGCGCGCCGGGGCCGTCTACCTTCCGATCGACCCGGCACTGCCGGCCGAGCGGGTGGCCTACCTGGTCCGGGACAGCGGTGCCACCGTGGTGCTGGGCGACCGGACGAGCGAGGCGGTGGAGCTGCCACCGGAGGTGTCCCGGCACGACGTGGCCGATCTCCCCGGTTTCGAGGAGGAATCGATCGATCGGTCCTCGCTCGCCGGCGCCGCGTACCTGATGTACACCTCCGGCTCGACCGGGATTCCCAAGGGAGTCGTGGTCGACCACGCGTCGCTGGCCGATCGGGTTCCGGTCTTCGCGGCGGACTTCGGGATCGGGTCCGGCGACCGGGTCGCCTGGATGACCACGCCGTCCTTCGACATCTCCCTGCTGGAGATGCTGTGTGCGTTGACCGTCGGTGGCACGGTGGTCGTCGTCCCCGACCTCGACGACGCCGTGGCCGCGGTCGACCACCTGCGGCACGCCGCGCCGACCCACGTTCAGGCGACCCCGACGGTGCTGCACACGTTGCTGGGCGCCGGCTGGGATCCCGGTGGGCTGACCGTCATCGCGGGAGGGGAGGCTTTGCCGCCCGACCTCGCCGGCCGGCTGCGGGGCCGGATCGGAGCCGGAATCCTGTGGAACGCGTACGGCCCGACCGAGGCGACGATCTGGTGCACTCGTTCGGCGGTCGGTGAGCGGGTCACCATCGGGCGGCCGTTCGACGGCGTGGAGGTGCGCGTCCTGGGCCCGAACGGTGTCCGCGTCCCGATCGGCCAGCCGGGGGAGCTTCATATCGGGGGAGCCGGCGTCGCCGCGGGTTATCTCCACAAGCCGGCCGAGACGGCGGAGCGATTTCTCGATGCGCCCCGCGGACGGCAATTCCGCAGCGGCGATCTCGTTCGTTGGCTACCAGACGGCGACCTCGAATTCCTCGGCCGCCTCGACCGGCAGGTCAAGGTGCGCGGATTCCGCATCGAACTCGGCGAGGTCGAGACGATCCTGCGTCGGCACCCGGGTGTGTCCGGCGCCGTCGCCGCGGCACGGGACCTGCCCGACGGTGGCCGGCAGATCGTCGCGTGGGTCACTCCGGAGGCGGCGAGCCCGGTCACGGCCGAGGATCTGCGGGCCTTCGTCGTCGCGCGGGCGCCGGCCTATCTCGTCCCCTCGGTGGTGACCGTCGTCGGCTCCTTGCCGACCACGGCCAACGGCAAGACCGACACGCTCGCCCTCCTCCGGTCCCTCGGCGCGGGCCCGGCCGAGCCCAGGTCCGGCAATGCACCGCGAACCGACCTCGAACGTCAGGTGGCCGGGATCTGGTCGGAGATCCTGGGCACCGGCCCGATCGGTCGGGACGACGACTTCTTCGGCGTCGGCGGCGACTCCATCCGGGCGCTGAACTGCTGCAGCCGCCTGACCGAGTTGCTGGGCTTCCGGGTTCCGATCCGGCTGCTGCTCACCCATCCACGGCTCCGCGACCTCGCGGAACGCCTCGACGCCGAACGGTAGGAGCGTTGACATGGACTTCAGCGTGTTCTTCTTCGCCGACGACAGCGCCGGGGACACCGGCTCCGGGACCGCCTCCGGGACCGGCCGCTACGACCTGCTGCTCCAGGCGGCGCGGTTCGCCGACGATGCCGGGTTCACCGCCGTCTGGACGCCGGAGCGGCACTTCCATCCGATGGGCGGCCTCTATCCGAACCCTTCCGTGACGTCGGCCGCGCTCGCCGTCGTCACCCGCTCCATCGACCTTCGGGCGGGCAGCGTGGTCGCGCCGCTGCACGAGCCGCTCCGGATCGCCGAGGAGTGGTCGGTGGTCGACAACCTGTCGGCCGGCCGGACCGGCGTCTCGTTCGCCTCGGGGTGGAGCCCGCAGGACTTCGTGCTGCGCCCGGAGGCGTACGGGAATCGCAAGCCCGCAATGTGGACGGCGATCGAGGAGGTCCGTGCGTTGTGGCGGGGATCGGCGGTCGTCCGGATCGACGGCTCCGGATCGGATCGTACGGTGCGGGCCTTCCCCCGGCCCGTCCAGCCCGACCTGCCGATCTGGATCTCGGCGGCCGGCGATCCGGCGACGTTCGCCCGCGCCGGCGCCGAGGGCTTCGGCATTCTCACCCACCTCCTCCACCAGGATCTGGACGCACTCACGCGGAACATCGCGACCTATCGCGCCGCGGCCGAGGAGGCCCGGCGGCGAGGCTCGGTCCGCGCCGCTTCCAAGGCGACCGACCGCGTTGTTCTCATGCTCCACACCTATCTCTCGGACGAACCGGTCGCGACCGGCGGCGAACTCCGGCGGGCGATGTCCGGCTATCTGCGGTCCTCGTTGTCGCTCGGTGTCCAGTCGGCGGGGAGCCCGGGCGGCGGACCGATGGACGAGGACGACCGGGACGCCTTGGTCGAAGCCGCGCTGGAGCGCTATCTGCGGTCGGCCGGTCTCTTCGGCACGCCGGACGAGGCGGTCTCTCTGGTCGAGCGACTCACCGGGGCGGGCGTCGACGAGATCGCCTGCCTCGTGGACTTCGGCCTGTCCACGCAACGGGTGATGGAGTCGCTGGCACGCGTACACGAGGTGCGGGAGCGCACTACCGCCGTCCTTCAGGGAGGAACGACATGGAGCTGACCGACCGCATCCGCGAGCTCTGGAGCGAGCTCCTCGGCGTCGAGGTCGAGGCCGACGACAACTTCTTCACGCTCGGCGGATATTCGATCCTGCTGATCGAGATGGTCGTGCGCGCCGAGCAGATGGGGCTGGAAATCGCTCCCGAGCAGGTTCTGGAGTACCCGACGCCGGCCGGCCTGGCGACCGCTCTCGCCCGGCCGCGGACATGAACCACGACGGGCCGGCCACGCTGCACGGCCGGACTCTGGCGGCGGCCGAGGTGGCGGGTGACAGCAACGCCATCGTGGGTACCAGCCGTACCTTCACCTATCAGGGACTGGTGAAGCACGCGCGGGAGATGGTCGCCCCGCTGCGATCGGCCGGTGCGGGACCGGGCCGTACGGTCGGAGTGATCGTCGACCGTGATCCCCTGAGCATCGTCAAGCTGCTCGCGGTCAACCTGGCCGGGGGCGCCTGGGTGCCGATCGCGGCCGACCTCCCGGCGTCGCGCCGCGACTTCATCCTCGCCGACGCCGGAGTGGTCGCCGTCGTGGAGGCGGGGTCGTCCGGAACTCCCGTGCCGGTATCCGATCCGGGAAGACGTCGCGCCGTTCCGGACGACACGGCCTACGTGATCTACACCTCGGGCTCGACCGGCCGCCCCAAGGGCTGCCTGATCAGTCACCGCAACGTGAGCGCATTCCTCGACGGCATGCGCGACATCGTGCGGGTGGACGCGACGGATCGCTGGCTGCTCACGTCCTCGCTGGCCTTCGACGCCTCGGTGTGGGAGACGTGGGGTCCGCTGACGACCGGAGGAACGCTGGTCGCACCGGACGGTGCGGAGACGAGCACACCGCGCGGCTTCCGGGAGGTCGTCGCGCGCCACGCCATCTCGGTGCTCAGCCAGGTACCGTCGGTCCTGCGGATGAATCTGATCGGCGCCGGAGCCGGGGAAGCCTGGCCGGCGTTGCGGTACCTGTGCTCGGTGGGCGAGGCGTTGCAGCCGGACGCGGTGAGCCAGGTGTGGGAGCGGCTGGCAGACACCGACCCGATCGTCCTCAACCTCTACGGGCCCACCGAGACCACGGTCTTCGTCACCTGTCAGGTGGTCGAACGCGACCACCTGGACAGCGACGCGAGCTCGGCGATCGGCCGGCCGTTCGGCCGGGCGGAGATCTCGATCCGGGACGAGTCCCTGTCGGCCGTTCCGGACGGCGAGACCGGCGAGATCGTCGTCGGTGGTCCGACCGTCGGCGGCGGATACCTGAATCGGCCCGGCCTGACGCGTGAGCGCTTCGTCCCGATCGGGGGCGCGGTCCACTACCGCACCGGTGATCTCGGACGTCGGCGTCCGGACGGATCCGTCGAGTACCTCGGCCGCGCCGACCAGCAGGTGAAGATCAGAGGCTTCCGCGTCGAGCTCGGCGAGATCGAGTCGACCATCCGGCAGATCCCGGGAATAGCGGCCGCCGGCGCGCTGCTCGTCCGGACCGGAGCGGGTGAGTTCCTGGTCGCCTGCCTGGTCGCCGACGAGTCGGCGCCCGCGGAGGCGGAGATCCGCCGGTTCGTCGGCGGCCGTCTCCCGGCCTACATGTGCCCCGGCAGGTACGCCTTCGTGCCGGCACTGCCGCGGACCCATTCGGGCAAGCTCGACCGAAGTCAGCTGCCGGCGGTTTTCCACGCGGGGTTCGGCGCGACCCGATCGGCGGCTCCGAGGGCGGCGGAAAGGACGACGGAATGATCGAACACGATCCGCCGGCGTTCGGCGAGCACTTCGCCGACGTTTACGACGAGATCTATCAGTGGTACCGGCCGACCGAGAGCCAACTGGCCACGATCCGGTCGCATGTTCCGGCCGGGGGCCGGTTGCTGGAGATCGGCGCCGGAACAGGCCGGATCGCCGTACCGCTGGCCGAGCGGGGCGTGGAGGTGATTGCGCTCGACGCGTCACCGAGCATGCTGAAGGTCCTCGAGGAAAAGGCAGCCGGGCTGCCCATCACGACGCTTTGCGCGGACGCGGCCGACTTCACGCTCGACGAACCGGTGTCCGCGGTCCTCGCCGTCTTCAACATGGTGACCCTGGTCGGCGACGAGCGTCATCAGCTCAACTTCCTCCGTGCCTGCCGGAAAGCGCTGCGAACCGGCGGGGCACTGATCATCGAGACCATCGTGCCGCACGAGGCCGCGCTGCCCGGCACCTCCGGTATCAAGGTCCGGTCGATGTCGAACACTCAGGTGATTCTCGAGGTCGGTACGCACGTCGCCGCCGCCCAGCGATGCGACTTCCAGTACGTGGTCCTGCGGCACGGCGAACCCGTCCGGCTCATGCCCCATCGGATGCGTTACCTCTGGCCCGCGCAGCTCGATGCGCTCGCGGCGGATGCCGGACTACGCCTGGTGAGCCGGTGCGCCGATTGGCGAGGTGGCGAGTTCGAGGAGTCGGCCAGCGCGTCGCACGTGTCGATCTTCACGCCGATGGACGAGGCCTGATGTGCCATGCCGATGAATGAACTGTCCCGGGCGGTGGCCGCCGTCCTCGGTTTCGTACCGCCGGATCCGGATCTGCCGCTGTGGGCGTACGGCCTCGACTCCCTGGCGGCGCTGCGGATCGTGGCGGCGCTGTCGGGGCCGGACGCCGGGCGCCTGTCGCTCGCGGACTTCTTCCCGGCAACGACGATGCGGGATCTCGACCGCATCGTGGCGGCGTCGGCTCCGCGACCGAGCCCGCCGGTGGAGATCTCGCTTCCATCGTTGTCGCGGACCACACTGTTGCGTCAGCGAATGATGCCGTCCGACGTGGCCGGCAACTGCGCGCTGGTGTGGGTCGTCCACGGCGAAGTCGACGTGAGTGCCCTCACCGCGGCGGTCGCGAGCCTGCCCCGCCGGCACGACGGCCTCAGCCGGTGCTATCCGCTCGTGGGCCCGCCGACGCCGGCCGAACCCTCGGAGCCGGTCGTGACAGTCCGGCCGGCCGCCTCGCTGGAGGCGGCGCTGTGCGACGTGCGTTCGGCGCTGCGCAAGCCGTTCCGGCCCGATCGTGGCGAGGTCTTCCGGGCCGTCGTCGTCGAGGTCGAGCCGGGGCTGCAGGTGCTCGGCATCGGGGTCCATCACGTCGCGTTCGACGGCGCCAGCGAGGCAATCCTGGCCGATGCCCTCGGCGTCGCCTACGACGACGTGGTCAACGGGCGCCCCGGTACGCCGGACGTGGGGATCCGGGAGGCGCTCGGGCGGCTCGCGCGACGCCATCCGCCGGACCCCGGCGCGGCTGGGCGATGGCGTGCGGAACTGTCCACGCCGGCCGCCGGGCCGGCGGCGGTCACCGCGCCGGTTCCGTCCGGATCGGCCGGGCCGGCGCGACTGGTCCGGAGCATCCCGGTCGGCGGGGCATTGCGGGATCTGGCGGCGTACCTGGGTGTCAGCTACTTCGTCCTGCTGCTGGCCGCCTATCGGATCGGGATCGAGGACACGGGGGCGATCCGGCCGGCCGTGCTCGCCGTACCGGTGTCGTTGCGGGACGACCCGGGCCTGGGCCGCTTCGTCGGGAACCTGACCACGATGGTGCCGGTGCTGCCACCGGCTCCCGGCCCGGACGACCTCGGGCGGCTCGCCCGGCGCACGGCCGATTCCGTGCGGCGTGCCCTCCTTCGCGCTGACCTGTCCATCGAGGACAGTACGCGGGTGGCGGTCGAGGCGGGGCTTGCCGGCGGCGGCTTTCAGCACGTGTTCGTCCTGCAGCAGACGCCGGCACCGCGGTTGCGACTCGGCCACGGGGAGACCCGTTTCGTCCGCGAACCGTACTACGGACTCTCCACGGCCACGATGTGCGAGATCTGGCCCCCAGGGCAGGGCTGGGGCGATGCGAACGACTCGCTGGTCTTCACCTACGACCCCGCCCGGTTCGCCGCCGACGCCGCCGAGCGCTTGGTTCGCCGGTTCCTCGACGTACTTGCCGAACTGGCGATGACCGGAGCTGTTCATGCCTGAGATCACCACCGCGTCGCGGCGCGGGAAGCCGTTGCGAACCAACCGGCAGTTGCGCAACCTGCTGGCCGGGTTCTACACCTCGATTCTCGGCTCCCAGATGACGCCGATCGCGTTGGCCTTCGCCGTCCTCGGCGGCGGGCACGGCGTCTCCGGACTCGGTCTGGTGATGGGTGCGGGCTCCCTGCCGACCGTGGTGTTCCTGCTGTTCGGGGGAGTTCTGGCCGACCGCCTTCCGCGCCGTTCGGTAATGCTCACCACGGACGCGGCCCGGGCGGTGAGTCAGGGGTTGCTGGCTGCCTGGACGCTTGCCGGGCACGTACCGTTGGCGGCTCTGATGTTCTTCGCGGCACTCGACGGTCTGGGGCAGGCGTTCTTCCGTCCCGCGCTGACCGGTCTGATCCCGGCCGTGACCGACGCGGCGGGTCTGCAGCGGGCCAACGCGCTGATCGGCATCGGCCGGTCCTTCAGCAGCCTCGTCGGACCGGCCCTCGGCGGCGCTCTGGTGGCCGCCTTCAACCCGGGCATCGTGTTCGCGATCGATGCCGTGTCCTATCTCGTCAGCGCGCTCTTCCTGGTCACCGTCGCCCGCGATGCGGTCGCGCCGCGGACCGAGTCGTCGAGCGTTCTGGTCGATCTGCGGGACGGATGGCGGGAGTTCATCTCGCGGCGATGGCTGTGGACGATCGTCGTGCAGTTCAGCCTCATCAACCTGACGACGATGCCGGCCTACCTCGTGCTCGGCCCGCAGATCGCCGCCGACGGTCTCGGCGGTGCGCGAGGCTGGGGGCTCATCCTCGGCGGGTTCGGTGCCGGCGCTGTCGGCGGCGGGCTTCTCATGGTTCGGCTCACCCCGAGACGCCCGCTGCTCCTGGCCACCATCGGCCTGCTGGGATTCGTCCCGGCTCTGCTGACGCTGGCGGTCCGGGCACCGTTGACGGTCGTCGTCATCGGCGGCTTCCTGGCCGGGATGGGTATCGGTGTCTTCACGGCGCTGTGGGACACCGCGTTGCAGGCGAACGTCCCGCGCAAGGCCCTCTCCCGGGTCAGCGCCTACGACTGGTTCGGCTCGCTGGTGACGCTGCCGCTGGGATATGTGCTGATCGGGTTCGCTGCCCGGTTCACCGGCGATTTCTCGTTGCTGGTCACCGGTGCGGCCATGATCGCGGTGACCTGCGCGGCGGTCCTGTCGGTCGCCGACGTCCGTCGCCTGCCCAGCAGCGGGGCCGGCGATGCCGGCGACGAGGTGGGGGTGGTGCTGTGACCGCTTCACCGTGGCTTCGTTCCGCCTCCGGCAGCCGGCCGGTATGTGTCGTCGTGTTTCCGCACGCCGGCGGCGCGGCCTCGTCCTATCGCCGTTGGCATGGGCTGGCCGACGAGCACGTCGGCGTCCAGGTGGTGCAGTATCCGGGCCGGGAGGACCGAGTCCATGATCCGCTCCTCGCCTCGGTGGCCCAGTTGGCCGGCGGCGCCGCGGCGGCGCTGCGCGGCCTCCCGGCCAGCCGGTTGATCCTGGTCGGCAACAGCTTCGGTGGTCTCGTCGCGTACGAGGTGTGCCGATTGCTGGGCGCCGAGCGCGGGTACGCCGGTCTCGATCTCTTCGTCACGGCGTGTCCCGCCCCGCAGCAGCCGCGGCCCGCCGTATCGGGTTTCGACGACGCGACGCTGGTCTCCTGGCTCTGCCAGTTCGACGCGGCCAACGAGCCACTACGCATTCCCGAGCTGGCCGAGATCGCGCTGCCGTCCATCCGAGCCGACCTCGACGCGGCGGCGAACTACGAGTGGTCCCCGGATCCCGCCCTGGACTGTCCGATCACCGCGCTGGTCGGTACGGAGGATCCGCACGTGGACGTGTCCTCGGTTCAGGGGTGGGCGGCCTGC
Organism: Actinoplanes subtropicus; assembly: GCF_000721705.1. Lineage (GTDB taxonomy): Bacteria > Actinomycetota > Actinomycetes > Mycobacteriales > Micromonosporaceae > Actinoplanes > Actinoplanes subtropicus. The sequence continues at coordinate 196,544 of NZ_JOJL01000014.1, read as the reverse complement.
ACCCTCGGTGAGCTCGCCGTGCGATCGATGCCGGGCGGCCACTTCTTCGTCGGGGACGAGCCGGCCTCGGTCCTCGCGTACGTCCTCGACCGCGTCAGGAGCCGTTCGAACCGATGAGCGCCGACAGCCTGTTCATCTCCCTCGGGCAGCGCGAGCGGCTCACCACCTGGGTACGCGACGGGCGGGCGGTCGATCAGCCCGCCGTCGTCTACCGTTTCCCGGCGGTGGTCGCCCGCACCACGTTCCGTGCGGCCTGGCGGAGCATCCTGACCCGCTACGCCAACCTGCGTACGGCCTTCGCCGGCTCACCGGAGGAGGGGTTCGTGGCCACGGCGCGGCCGACCGACGAGGTGTTCGAGCGCTCGTTCGTCGAGACCCCGGAAGCCGGTTTCGCCGCGGCGATGCTGGGTGATCTGGACATCTCCGGTGGAGTGATGGCGCGACTGGTGGTGGCGACCGACGCGGGAACGACGCTTGTCGGCGCCTGCTTCGACCACCTGGTGGTGGACGGCGTCACGATCGCGAACATCCTCGCCGATCTCTGGTCACTGCTGTCCGGCGGCGGGGCGGTGCGGCCGGAGCCGGTGTCGGACCAGGAGACGATCCGCGCCGAGCTGGCGGCGGCCGACTCGCCGGCGGCGGATCGCATCTTGCGGTACTGGCGGGAGCGGACCGGCGGAGCCACCTATCCAGCGCTGCGGGAGGACCTGGCCGCGGCACCGTCGACCGACGATGCCACCTCCGAGCGGGCCGAGGTCGTGCTGCCGCTGCCGCCCGGCCGTGGCGCCCTCGGATCGACTCAGCTCGGGCGGGCGGCGCAGGTATTGGCGCTGTGCACGGGCGCGATGGGAAACGCCGACCGGCGGCGGGCCGATGACGCGCCGTACCGAATGCTCATCCAGGCAGCCCGCCGGCGTACCGAGGCGGATCAGGCGATCGCTGGCTTCCTCTCGAACTGGCTCCTGCTGACCATCCAGCCGGCCGTCGACCCGGACGAGATGCTCCGGCGCAGCGCGGCCGCACTTGTCCGCTCCCTGGGCACACACCACATTCACCACGCCGAGGTCGTCCGGCGGCTGGAGCCCCATCGGTACGGGGACCGCTACCGCAGCACCGTTCCGGCCGAGCCGTACGGCCTTTTCAACTATCTCAAGGAGCTCCCGGCGGCACGGATCGGTGCACTCGCGGGTGAGTTGCTGTCGCCACCCAGCGCCGGCGGCAGCGAGATCCACGGCGCTCTGCGCATCTACGCCTTCGAGCGGGGCGACCTCGGCACCGTTCGTCTCCGGGTCTTCGCGGACCCGAGGATTCTCGGGCCTGGCTACGCCGAGACGGTGGTCGAGCAGGTCGCGTCGCGATGCCGTCCGTGAGCGCCACGGCCCCGGTCGCGGTGGTCTACGACCGCGGGTCCGTCTCGGCCGGCGAGTTGGCGGCTGGGCTGGCCGAGGTCGCGCCGTTGGTCCTCGTCACGGCGGAGTCGGCGCATACCGCCAGGATGCGGCCGGTGCTCGAGCAGATCGGAGAGGTGCTGCCGATCGGCGGCACCCCGGAGGACACCCTGCGTGCGCTGGCTCGATGGCGACCCCAGGGGATCCTCACGTTCGCCGAATCCATGATCGGTACGACCGCGGAGCTGGCGGCCGGGCTCGGGCTTCCCTATCACACCCCGGAGACCGCACGCCTGCTCACCGACAAGGCCGAGCAACGGCACCGGCTCGGCGTGACGGCGGTCGACACCGTACGCGCAAGGAGAGTGACGACCGCCGCCGAATGGCAGGACGCGCTGCGCCACTGCGGTCTTCCGGCAGTCACGAAGCCGGTTCGTGGTGAAGGCAGCCGCGAGACGTGGGCCATTCCCGACCGGGCGGCGTCGGCCGAGGTGTACGAACGGCTCTTCGTCGCCGGGTCGGCCCGCGAACCGCTTCTCGTCGAGGAACTGCTCCAGGGCCGTCCCAGTTCGCCCTATGGCGATTACGTCTCCGTGGAGACCGCCTCGCACCACGGCGAGGTCACTCCGATCGCTGTCACCGGCAAATATCCGTTGCTGCCGCCGTTTCGCGAGGTCGGGCAATTCTGGCCGGTGCACCTGGGTGAGTCGGAGCAGGCCGTTCTGACGGCGCTCGCGAGCGCCGCGGTGAAGGCGCTCGGAGTCACGACCGGCATCTGTCACACCGAGATCAAGCTGACCCCGGCCGGTCCGCGGATCATCGAGGTCAACGGCCGTCTGGGCGGCCATCTCAACGAGCTCGCCCGCCGATCGTGCGGCGTCGATCTGGTCCGCACCGCGGTGACGCTGGCTCTGGGGAGGCCGCTCCCGCACGGGGTGCTGTCGCCGCGGTCGGTCTATTTCCAGTACAACTCGCCCGTTCCGGAGAACGCGTGCCGCTTGGTGGCCACGGTGGGCGCTGCCTCGGTGCGGGCGGTGCCGGGAGTGACCGGCTATCGACCGTACGTCCGGCCGGGGGAGGTGCTGGCCGGCGGTACCGGCACGCAGCCCCTCGACCTGCTGACCGGTGAGGCGCCCGACCACCCCACCGCGATGGGCGTGCTCAACAAGGCCCTGTCGCGGCTCTCGCACGTCTTCGCCGACCAGTACGGACGAACGTGGACGACGACCAACGCGGTGCACTCATCGGGACGATCCACCGAGTCCTGACGCGCTCCGCGGTGGACGCGCCGTGCACTACCGGCGTGGCGAGGCAGCGGGCCGGTTCCCGTTTCTGACCGAAGAGATCAACGACAAGACGTGCTCCCGACCTTTGGGTGCCGACATATTCGGCACCACTTCCCGGGAGATCGTCCATCCATCCTGGATCGATGTCGGTCAACATAGGTCGGATGCTCGTGTCTTACCACGTGGGACAAGACTCAAGTTTCGGGTATTCACTCTGTGTGCGTGATCGAGGCAAAGGGATCATTTCCTGAAGCGCGCCATCCCGTTAGGAATGCCCGGAGCGCACCGTATCGGTGACGCTGGGTCACGGCCCGATGGCGCTCTGGTGAGGATCGGCCTTGCCATCCTCCGTGCGCCTTTCATAAGCTGCTTGCGGCATCGGGTCTATTGAGTCCGGTCGATGTGGACCGAGATTTCATCGGCTGACCCGCTTGGGGCGCTTCAGCCCGACGGCCACGTTCGATAAGCCCGGTCGAAATCTGCGGGGGCAATGAGTTGAAACCGGCTTTTCCAGAAATCCAGATCTCCGAGTTCAATGGTTCCGTCCGTGGCCTTCTTCGTGGGTTCCTGCACGAGCGAGAATCGGCCTTGCAACGTCTGGGCGACGGACTCACGAGTGCACCGCCTGAGTGGTCGCAACCGCTCATGGAAACTTGTCGAAAACTCCTGGCCGGGGGGAAGCTCCTGCGCCCATCCTTTTGTTTCTGGGGGTGGCCGGCCGCCGGCGGAAAACCGGGAGGCGGCGATGAGCCCTCGATCATCGGGATTGCCGCGGCATTGGAGGGCTCATCGCGCTCCTTCGGCAGGGCCGCCGCAATCCTGCTCGGTGACATCTGTCTCGTGTGGTCGTACGAGTTGATCCTGCACCGGGAACTGGACGCGGCCACCCGTTCGGCTCTGCTCGAGATCACGAATCTCGGCAACCAGGACCTCATGGTCGGCCAGTACCTCGACCTGCGGATGGCGGCCCAACCCGCGGAGTCGGGCGAGGACGCGCTTCTGGTGGCGTATTTCAAGACCACCAGTTGTACCGTCGAGAGACCGCTCGTCATCGGCGCGAAGGTGGCGGACCCGGATTCACCGGCCGTCGCGGTACGGCGGAAGTTCGCCGGACACGCGGGCGAGGCCTGCCAGCTGCGCGATGACGTTCTGGGAGTGTTCGGAGACCCCGAAGTGACCGGTAAGCCCGTTGGTGACGATCTCACCGCAGGCAAAGGCAGCCTACTGCTGACGGCGGCCCGCTCGAGCGCCACCAGAAGCCAGGTTGCCGAGATGGACCGTGCCCGGGGACAGCAGGAGCTATCGAACGAACATCTCGAATCGTGTCGTTCAATAATCATCGAAACGGGTGCGCTCGACACGGTGGAACAGAGGATTGCCGAGCAGTACCGGAGGGCGTTCGAAATTCTGGACTCCGCCCCGGAACTTCACCAGGCCGGGAAGAACGGCCTGTGTCACCTGCTCGAACTACTCGTCGACCGGGCGTCCTGAGCGATCTGTTTCGCGGACCGTCGGCCGAGCCGATCACATCGGGGGATGTATTCACAATGTTCTCTCTTCCTGATCTTTCCGTACCCTTCACGGAGCTTCGGAACCCGCATGTAGATGAAGCGGAGGCGCATGTTCGCGAGTACCTTCGGGAATTCGGCCTTCTTCGATCAGAAGAAGCGAAGTTTCATTACGATCGGACCAGATTTGGGGAACTGGTCGGGCGCGCCTACCCTTTCGCGCCGCTGCCGGAGCTGTGCGTCATCACAGATTGGATGGCGGTCTGGGCGATCTTCGATGATTACCTGGAGAGAATTCCGGACGCTCAGAGCGACGAGCGCTTCGTCGAACTGATCCGCGAAACGATCAGCTGGTTCCCGCTCAACCCGACCGGGAACTCGGCCCGGTCCAGCAATCCCATCGAGGCGTCCATCCGGGACATCTGGAACCGGCTCACCGCGCGCAGTTCGATTACCTGGCGGCGGCGGTTCGTACGCCATCTGACCGACTATCTCGAAGGCTGCCACTGGGAATCCCACAATCGGCGCCGTGGCATCGCCCCGGACCTGCCGACGTATATCGAGACCCGCCGGCGATTCGGGGGCATGAGACCGAGCATGGACCTGTCGGAAATCGGTCTGGGCATCGAACTCACCGACGAGGTTCATGCTCACTCCAGGGTCCAGAAGCTTCTCGACAACACGGCGGACCTGGTGCTCTGGGCCAACGACGTCTTCTCCGTCGAAGCCGAGAAGCGCGACGGGAACGTGAACAACATCGTTCAGGTGATCCAGCGGACACGCGGCGTCTCCATGCAAGAGGCGGCGGATGAGGTGGCCGGCATGCTTCGCGGGCGTTGTGCCGATTTCATCGCCGAGAGCGACTCGGCCGTGGCCTTCTTCGAATCGTCCGGCGAATTCACCGCCGAGGAGGCTCACCATGTTTCGCTCTACCTCGAGGCGATGAAATCCTGGATCCGGGGAAACATCGACTGGTCATGCGGCAACGAGCGGTACCGGAGCGAGCATCTGCGTACCGGCGAGGATCAGCCGAATTTTCTCGAAACGGCCGCCCAGAAGTGACGACAGCGGATCGAGCTGCCTCGGCCTTTCCATGGCGGGGTCGCACCTACGATGCAGAGTACCGTCATGTCATCAGCTCCGGCGAAAGCCTGATCGACCTCCTCGCTCCTCGAATCGGCGAACGAATTCTCGATCTCGGCTGCGGGACGGGGACCATTACGGCACAGATCGCCCAACGTGGTGCGATCGCTCGCGGCTTCGATATTTCCGAGTCGATGATCTCCCAGGCGCGCCGGCAATATCCCGATGTTCGGTTCGATCTTGGCGATGCCGGCGCACTGCCGGCGGATTCGACGCACGACGCGGTGTTCTGCAACTCGGCCCTGCACTGGATGGATGCACTGACGGATGTGTTCGGCGCGGTGTTCTCGGCGCTCACCCCGGGCGGACGGTTCGTCGCCGAGGTTCCGGTCGTGGGCAGCCTCGCGGAGCTTCGGGAATTGTTGCTGCGGGCCTGGGCGAAGGCCGAGATTCCAGGCTCACCGCCGCCGACCCGGTGGCACCTGCGAGACCCGCAGGAGTATCTGGCGAAACTCGTCGAGGCCCGGTTCACCGTCACCTCCGCGGAGGTGGGGCGGCGCGAGCGCCAATTGAACGGTGTTTCTCCCCGCCAGTGGTGGTCGCAATACGGGCCCGAAGTATTTCGTGGCCTGAGCGACTCCCAGCGAGGAAGGATCAATTCTGCGTTGGATGACCTGACGCCGCCGGAGGTTCGGTGCGACAGCGTACTCCTGCGTTTTCTTGCCCACCGGTCGCGAGACGGCGAGACGGCTGTTTGACGCTTGAGGAGACTCGGAGTGCCATGATCAATGTCCGCATTATGAATCGAAGCTCCGCCGCCGGTCCGACCCCGGCGGACGAGGCAATCGGGGCACCTCTGCCATATCCCGAGGGCTGGTTCTGCGTCGGAACTGTCGCCGAGCTGCGGAAGACCCCCGTCGTCACCCGCCGGATCGGTGATCGCGACGTCGTCGTCTACCGCACCGAAAGCGGCGTCGTGCGCGCCACGGATCCCTACTGCCCGCACCTGGGCGCTCACCTGGGGACTACCGGGCGAGTGGCCAGGGAAGCGCTTGTCTGCGGCTTCCACGGCTTCGAGTTCGGCGCGGAGGGAGCGTGCGTTCGCACCGCCTACGCCGTCGACAAGCCGCCCGCCGCACGCTTGACGCAATGGCCCGTGTGCGAGCGGGGAGGGCTTGTCTTCGTCTGGTTCTCGCCGACGGGACATACCCCGTCGTGGGAACCGACGATGCTGGGTTCGCGAGGCTTCCCGCTGACCGCCGTCCGATGCCAGGTCCTCCCCGGACACCCGCAGGATGTCGTGGAGAACGCCGTCGACATCGGCCATCTCTCGGTGTTCCACAAATTCTACGGAATAGAGATCGCCGAGCCGATCAGCTTCGACGGACCACACTTCCATGCGAGATACCGCTGGAAGCAGCGTTTTCCGATGATCGGCACCAGGAGTGTCGAGTACGAGACGAGCGTCTCGGGCCTCGGCTACATCCTGGTCACCGCCGAGGTCCCCAAGCTGGGCCTGAGCGCCCGGATGTGGGCCATGGCCACACCGATAGCGCCGTGGCGTATCGAGTTCCGGTTTGCCACCAGTATTTCCGCGTTGAGTGGACGACCGGGTCCGGCGGTCACCAACCTCGCATCCGCGACGCTGTCCAGAGCACTCACGCGTGCGGCGCTGCTCATCGTTTCGCCCGAGGCGACGCGCGATGTGCCGGTCTGGGCCACGAAGACGTACCTGGAACACCCTCGACTGGTCAAGGGCGACGGCCCGATCGGCAAGTTCCGGCACTGGGCCGGACAATTCTATGCCAAAAATTGAGTTCCGCGTTCGAGGCGTCGTTCGCCACAGCAAGGAGGAATAGACGCGATGGTGCATGTTACTCCGCCCGACCTGCTGTCCCCGGAATTTGCCAGGGACCCGTACCCGATCTATCGGACCATGCGAAACGACTTCCCGATCCACAATGACCCGAGGCTGGGCTGGATCATCAGCCGAGCCGCCGATGTGCGCCAGGCCTTGACCCATGAGGACTACTCGACAGCCAGCTATGACGGTGTTCGGGACCTCGTGGGCCGAAGCATTCTGGAGATGGAGGGTGCCGAGCACGGGCGACATCGCCGATTGGTCTCGCCGTCCTTCCGGGGCAAGCCCCTGACCTCATATGGTGAGGTCATCACGGGGGCGTCCGACGAGTTGCTGGAGGACCTCGCCGCGCAGCCGGATCCGGACCTGGTACGGGACTACTGCGCCTTGCTCCCGATCCGGGTCATCATGGGAATAATGGATTTGCCGCGGCAGGACTACGCCATGTTCCAGGTTTGGTACCGGGCGGCCGCGGACTACGTCGGCAACTACACGCAGGACCCCGATGTCACCGAGGCCGGACTGCGGGCCAAGCGTGAACTGGACAAGTATCTGCAGGAGGTCATCGACGTCCGGCGGGCGGCACCGGGCGCCGACCTGATTTCGTCGATGTGCACGGCCACGATCAACGATGCGACGCTGACCGACCGCGAGATCCTGGATTTCTGCAGTCTCCTTCTCGCGGCCGGCGGTGAGACGACGGAGCGTGGTCTGGCATCCACCTTCAGAAACCTCTTGGATCATCCCGAACAGATGAAGGATGTCCGGGCGGATCCCGGCCTCTCGTTGCGGGCGTTCGCGGAGTCCCTCCGCCTCAACCCGCCCACTCATATCCTGCTGCGTCGACTGATCGCAGGGCGCGAGATCTCCGGTGTCAGTGTTCCGGAGGGGGCGACCATATTTTGCCTGATCGGCGCGGCCAATCGGGACGAAGAAGAATTCGTCGATTCCGAGAACTTCAATCTTCACCGCGCCGAGATCGACGTGAACACGGCGTTCGGCGCGGGAAGCAGCCACCTTTCGTTCGGCGCCGGACGGCATTTCTGCGTCGGTGCTCTGCTGGCTCGCGCGGAGGCCGCGATCGGCATTCCCGCCGTGCTCCGACGCTTTCCCGTGATTCGCTATCGAGACGGGTTCGTGCCGGTCGAGGAAGGCATGCTCACTCGTGCCCCTCGTTCCCTTCGGGTGACATTTGGCGCGCAATGACATTTCCTGCCTGCGGTTGGCGACCACCGTGCGGATCGAGGCCGGTCCCACCATTTGCTGTTTTGAATTCACGGGGGAACGCGATGGACGACCTCGAGCGTGGCCGAGGCTTGAACCGGGGGATCAGAACATGACCGTCACCTATGCCGGAGGGGCCGCGGACGTGGCGGCCATCGACGCGGCGCTCGGCGATTTCTTCGCCGGCCGCCGGGCCGAGGCCGAGGCGCTCGGTCCGGACATCGCGGCGACCGTCTCCGAGCTGGAGAACTTCGTGCTGCGCGGCGGCAAGCGGATTCGCCCGGTCTTCGCGTGGCTGGGCTGGTTGGGTGCCGGCGGCGATCCGGGCGATCCGCGGGCTCAGGCGGTGTTGCGGGCCAGTGCGGCGTTCGAGCTGCTGCACGCCGCCGGGCTGATCCACGACGACATCATCGACGCCTCGCTGACCCGCCGCGGGCATCCGGCGGCACACGTGGCGTTCGCCGAGCGGCACCGTGCGCGCCGCTTCTCGGGTGACTCCGCCGCGTTCGGCGTGGGTGCCGCGATCGTGCTCGGGGACCTGGCCCTGATCTGGGCCGACGCGCTGGTGCGCGCCTCCGGGTTGCCGGCGGAAGTGCAGGCGCGGGTCTCGCCGGTGTGGGCGGCGGTGCGCTCGGAGGTGATGTGCGGCCAGCTGCTCGACCTGATCAACCAGGCGAGCGACAACGAGGACATCGAGTCGGCGCTGCGGGTCAACCAATACAAGACGGCGTCGTACACGGTGCAGCGCCCGCTGCAGTTCGGCGGCGCCATCGCGGGTGCCGACGCCGAGCTCACGGCGGCGTACGGATCGTTCGGTTCCGACATCGGCATCGCCTTTCAACTGCGTGACGATCTGCTCGGGGTCTTCGGCGACCCCGCGGTGACGGGGAAACCGTCCGGTGACGACATCCGCGAGGGCAAGCGAACCGTGCTGTTCGCCACGGCTCTGCGGCTCGCCGGCGCGCGGGACGCCGCGTCGGCGGACTATCTCCGGACGAGGATCGGCACCGACCTCGAAGCCGACGAGCTCGACCGGGTGCGAGACATGCTCGTCGAGGTCGGTGCGGTGGAGCAGGTCGAGACGCAGATATCAGCTCGCGCCGAACGCGCGCTGGCGGTGCTCGAGGCAAGCAACGCCACCGGGCTCGCCAAGCGGCACCTCGCCGACATGGCGGTCAAGGTGCTGCAGAGGGTGCAATGATGTCGCGGATCAACGCGATCGCGACGGCCGGCTCGGGACCGGCCGGTGCGGAGTCGGGTCAGGTGGGCCGCGGGCGCTCCCACGGCAAGGCGATCCTGCTCGGCGAGCATGCCGTCGTGTACGGCGCCCCGGCGCTGGCCATTCCGTTGCCGCAGCTTCCGGTCACGGCAACCGCCACGATGGTGCGCGGCTCCGGTGCCGGTCACGATGAGATCAATATTGCGATCGCGTGGCCCGGGAGCGCGTCGGCCTTGCCGCTCCCGCTGGAATACCAGCGGCACCTGGTGTCGACGTTCAAGCGGGAAACCGGGCTCACGGACCGCCTCCGCGTCGAGGTCCTGATCGAGTGCGCGGTCCCGCGGGGCCGAGGGCTCGGTTCCAGCGCCGCGTACGCCCGGGCCTCGGTCCTGGCGCTCGCGGACGCCGCCGGCCACCGGCTCGACGCCGAGCGGGTGTTCGAGCTGGTGCAGGCCTCGGAGACGCTGGCACACGGCCGGGCGAGCGGGGTCGACGCGCGCGCCACCGGCGCCGCTGCGCCGATCTACTTCACGTCCGGCACGGCCTGGGAACTGCCCATCGCGATCGGGGGAATCGGCGACCCGGCCGGTGCCCGCGGCGGCGATCCCGCCGATCGCGGCGACGTCTGGGCCTTCGACGCGGTGTTCGTCGTCGCGGACAGTGGCGTCAGCGGCAGCACGAAGGAAGCGGTCTCCCTGGTGCGGCGAAGGTTCGAGCGGGACCGGGCCATGCGGGAGTCGTTCGTCGGCGGGGTGTCCGACCTGACGCGGGCGGCCCTGGAGAACCTCCTGCGGGGCCGGGTCGGCGACTTCGGTGCGTGCATGACCGAAAACCACCGGCTGCTGCGCGATGTCGGCGTGAGCACCGACCGCATCGACGCGCTGGTGCGAGCCGCCCTCGTGGCCGGCGCTTCCGGCGCCAAGATCAGCGGCGGCGGCCTGGGTGGTTGCGTGATCGCGGTCGCCGACGGACTGCCGCGGGCCGGGGAGGTCGTGCGCCACCTGCGGGAAGCCGGTGCCGACAACACCTGGACGGTACCGACGGGAAGGTTCGCACCTCATGCCCCCTGAGCTCACGGAATCGTGCGCCTCGGCCGATGAGGCGCGCGAGTGCGGGGCGACCGCCGTCGCGCACCCCAACATCGCCCTGATCAAGTATTGGGGCAAACGCGACGAGGAACTGCTGATCCCGTACGTCGACAGCCTGTCGATGACCCTGGACGTATTCCCCACGACGACGACGGTCCGGCTGACGCCCACGGCGGAGGGCGACAGCGTCACCCTCGACGGCTCACCCGCGGTGGACGGAGAACGGGAGCGTGTAGTCGCGTTCCTGAATCTCGTGCGGACGATGGCGGGCCGGGCCGAGCCGGCCGTCGTCAACACCCGCAACTCCGTTCCCACCGGTGCGGGCCTCGCATCGTCGGCGAGTGGATTCGCTGCGCTGGCGCTCGCGGGTGCGAGCGCGTACGGCCTGGACCTGGATCCCACCGCCTTGTCGCGTCTGGCCCGGCGTGGGTCCGCCTCGGCGTCCCGGTCGATCTTCGGCGGCTTCGCGATCTGTCACGCGGGCCGGGGCACGGGCGCGGAGGCCGACCTGAGCGCGTACGCCGAGCCCGTGGCCGTTGCCGACTTCGCCCCGGCGCTGGTGATCGCGGTGGTGAACGCCGGCCCCAAGGCAGTTTCCAGCCGCGCCGCCATGCGGAGAACGGTCGACACCTCCCCGCTGTACCAGGCATGGGCGGCCTCGAGCGCGGTCGACCTCGCCGACATGCGGGTGGCCCTGCGCCGCGGCGATCTCGACGCGGTCGGGGAGATCGCCGAGCGGAACGCGTTGGGCATGCACGCGACGATGCTGGCGGCACGACCCCCGGTCCGCTACTTCGCGCCGGAGACCATGGCCGTGCTGGACACCGTGGCGCGACTGCGGGCGGACGGCTTCTCGGCGTACGCGACCATGGACGCGGGCCCGAACGTCAAAGTGCTCTGCCACCTGGGGGACACCGCCCGAATCGCCGCGGAGATACGCCGGGCCGTGCCGGACGGTACCGCGGTCATCGCCGGGCCCGGCGCCGGCGCTCGGCTACGGCCCAGGGCCGAGCCGTGACCAGGCCCGCGACGGCCAGCCGGCGTGCCCCGGGCAAGCTCTTCGTCCTCGGCGAGTACGCCGTGTTGGAGCCGGGGCACCCCGCCGTCCTGGTCGCGGTCGACCGGTGGGTCGAGGTCACGGTGTCGGCGTCCGACGGCGCCGACGTCGAGATCGAATCCGACCTCGGCCGCGGCGTGGCCCGCCTGCGGCTCGGTGACGGGGGGCTGTACGCCGAGGACGGCCAGACCGACGTGGGCGGCCTGCGGCACGTGGTGTCGGCGGTCGAGGTGCTCCACGCTCTCCTCGGTGAGAAGGGACGCCGGCCCGCCCCGATACGGGTGGCCGTCACCAGCCGGCTGCACACCGGCGGTGCCAAGCTCGGCCTGGGGTCCAGCGGCGCGGTGACGGTCGCCACGGTCGCCGCGGTGGCGGCGTACCTCGGAGTGGAGTTGGCGCCCGAGGACCGGTACCGCCTGGCGATGCTCGCGACGGCGCGCCACGATCCGATGGCTTCGGGCGGCGATCTCGCCGCCAGCGTCTGGGGCGGATGGATCGCGTACCAGGCACCCGATCGCACCGCCGTGGTTGATCTCGCGCGGCACCGGGGAATCGCCGGGGCGTTGCGGGCGCCTTGGCCCGGGTTCGCCGCCCGCCGGCTGCCTCCGCCGCGCGGTCTCGCGCTGGAGGTGGGCTGGACGGGCGAACCGGCCAGCACGGCGGCGCTGGCCGGGAAGCTGGCGTCGGGCACGTGGTGGGGCAGCCCCGCGCATCGGGACTTCGCGACGGCCAGCGACGCGTGCGTGCGGACCGCGATCGAGGCACTCCGCCACGGTGACGACGACGCCGTACTGCGCCAGATCCGCGCGGCCCGAAAGGTACTCGCCCGGTTGGACGACGAGGTTCGACTCGGGATCTTCACGCCCCGGCTGACCGCGCTCTGCGCGGCCGCCGAGTCGATCGGCGGCGCGGCCAAGCCGTCGGGCGCCGGCGGTGGCGACTGCGGCATCGCGCTGCTGGACGAAACGGCCCGGCGGGAACTTTCCAGGATGCGGCAGGACTGGCACGCCGCCGGGGTGCTACCGATGCCGACTCACGTCTCGACGACGATCGGGAGCCGAGAATGACAGCCAACCGCAAGGATGATCACGTCCGGTTCGCCACCGAACAGCAACGTGAGCTACGCGGATACAACGAGTTCGACGACGTGTCTTTCGTGCACCACGCCCTCGCCGGCATCGACCGTTCCGACGTGACGCTGCACACGAGCTTCGGTGGCATCGAATGGCCGGTGCCGCTCTGCGTCAACGCCATGACCGGTGGCAGCGCGCGGACCGGAATCATCAACCGGGACCTGGCGATCGCCGCGCACGCGACCGGGGTGCCGATCGCGACCGGGTCCATGAGCGCTTTTTTCGCCGACGAGTCGGTCGCCGGCACGTTCAGCGTGATGCGCCGGGAGAACCCCGACGGATTCATCATGGCGAATGTCAATGCCAACGCCTCGGTAGAGCAGGCCCGCCGCGCGATCGACTTGCTGCGGGCCGACGCGGTGCAAATTCATCTGAACGCCATTCAGGAAACGGTGATGCCCGAGGGTGACCGGTCGTTCTCCGCCTGGGGGCCGCGGATCGCCGAGATCGTGGCGGGCGTCGGCGTCCCGGTCATCGTGAAGGAGGTCGGATTCGGCCTGAGCCGCGAGACGATCCGCCGGCTGGGTGAGCTCGGCGTGCGTGTCGTCGACGTCGCCGGGCGAGGTGGAACCAACTTCGCGCGTATCGAGAACGGCCGCCGGGAACACCCGGACTACGCGTTCCTCGACGGCTGGGGCCAGTCCGCCCCCGCGTGTCTGCTGGACGCCCAGGATTCGGGTCTCGCGGTGCTGACCTCGGGCGGCGTACGCGATCCGCTCGACGTGGTGCGCGGCTTGGCGCTCGGCGCCTCCGCCGCCGGAGTCTCCGGCCTGTTCCTCAAGGTGGTCCTCGACGCCGGCGTGCCCGCGTTGATCTCACTCATCTCGCGGTGGCTCGATCAGATCAAGGCGTTGATGACCGCGCTCGGCGCACGCGCTCCCGCCGACCTCTCCCGCTGCGACGTACTGATTCACGGCCGCCTGCGCGACTTCTGCGACCTGCGGAGAATCGACGCCCGTCGGCTCGCGAACCGTTCCGCGTCCCACCCCGCCACGCTCACTCACCTCGGAGGCCACCAATGACGACAGCAGACGCCACCGCTCACGTTCCGATGAAATGGGTCGGCCCTCTGCGCATCTCGGGCAACGTGGCGAACGGCGAGACCCAGGTCCCGCTCGCCACCTACGAGTCGCCCCTGTGGCCCTCGGTCGCGCGCGGCGCGAAGCTCTCCATGATGACCGACCGCGGCATCGTCGCCACGCTGATCGACGAACGGATGACGCGTTCGGTCTATGCCAAGGCCGAGGACGCGCAAACCGCGCACGCCGCGGCGCTGGAGATCGACGCCCGACTCGACGAGCTGCGCGCCATCGTGCGCACCTGCGGCCGGTTCGTCGAGCTGATCGGGTTCCGTCACGAGATCACGGCCAACCTGCTGTTCCTCCGGTTCGAGTTCACCACCGGCGACGCCTCCGGGCACAACATGGCGACGCTGGCCGCCGACGCGCTCCTGTCGCACATCCTCAAGACCATCCCGGGCATCACGTACGGGTCCATCTCGGCGAACTACTGCACCGACAAGAAGGCCACCGCCATCAACGGCATTCTCGGCCGTGGCAAGAACGTGGTGACCGAACTGCTGGTACCGGGCGACATCGTGCGCAGCCGGCTGCGCACCTCGGCCACCGCGATCGCCGAACTGAACGTACACAAGAACCTGATCGGCACGCTGCTCGCCGGCGGTATCCGTTCCGCGAACGCGCACTACGCCAACATGCTGCTCGGCTTCTACCTGGCGACGGGACAGGACGCCGCCAACATCGTCGAAGGCTCACAGGGCGTGACCGTGGCCGAGGATCGCGACGGTGACCTCTACTTCTCGTGCACCCTGCCCAACCTGATCGTCGGTACGGTCGGCAGCGGAAAGGGCCTCGACTTCGTCGAGGAGAACCTGGCCCGGATGGGCTGCCGACAGCCCCGGGAACCCGGCGAGAACGCGCGCCGGCTCGCCGCCATCGCCGCCGCGACGGTGCTGTGCGGCGAACTCTCCCTCCTCGCGGCGCAGACGAACCCCGGCGAGCTCATGCGGACACACGTGCGGTTGGAACGTCAGGCCGACGCGGCCAAGGTAGGAGGCTAGCGATGCCCGGAGAACTCGCGGTCGGTATTCACGATCTCTCGATCGCCACGACGCGGTACGCCCTCACGCACGAGACGCTGGCCGCCCAGAACGGCGTCGACGTCGCCAAGTACCACGACGGCATCGGGCAACGGTCGATGAGCGTCCCCGCCATCGACGAGGACATCGTCACGATGGCGGCCGGCGCGGCCGCGCCGATCATCGCCCGCCACGGCACCCACGGGATCCGGACGGTTCTCTTCGCGACGGAGTCATCCGTCGATCAGGCGAAGGCCGGCGGCGTACACGTTCACGCCCTGCTGGGTCTGCCCTCGGCCGTCCGGATCGTCGAACTCAAACAGGCGTGCTACGCCGGTACGGCGGCCCTGCAATTCGCGATCGGCCTGGTTCATCGCGACCCGGCGCAGCGCGTTCTCGTGATCGCCAGCGACGTGTCGAAGTATGACCTGGGTAGTCCGGGCGAGGCGACCCAGGGCGCCGCCGCGGTGGCCATGTTGGTCAGTGCGGACCCCGCGCTCGTCCGTGTCGAGAATCCGTCCGGGGTGTTCACGTCCGACGTCATGGACTTCTGGCGCCCCAACTACCGCTCCACCGCCCTGGTCAAGGGACGTGATTCCATCTCCGCGTACCTGCGGGCGGTGGAGGGAGCGTGGACGGACTACACGAGGCAGGGCGGCCGCAAGATCAATGACTTTCACGCGTTCTGCTATCACCAGCCGTTCACGAAGATGGCGTTCAAGGCACACCGGCACCTGCTGGAGTTCTGCGGGTACGAGGCCGACGACGAGGGGATCGGGCGCGCCCTTCGCCACACGACGGAATACAACGCCGCCATCGGGAACAGCTACACGGTGTCGATGTACCTCGGGCTGGCCGCGCTCCTGGACAACGCCGACGATCTGAGCGACCAGGCGATCGGCTTCTTCAGCTACGGCTCGGGCAGTGTGGCGGAGTTCTTCGGCGGTACGGTCGTGCCGGCGTATCGCGTTCACCTGCGGTCGGCGCGGCATCGCGATGCCATCAGCCGGCGGGTTCCGGTCGACTACGCGAAGTACCGCCAGATGCACGAGCATGAGTTCCCGACCGACGGGGGAGATCACCCCCTGCCGAGGGAGACCGCCGGGCCATACCGGCTGGCCGGTCTCTTCGGCCATGAGCGCGTCTATGAGACCGGAGCGGACTCACGGCCAGATCGGTCACCCGCCACCGCCGAGTAGGGCACGGGGGAGTGCCACAGACGGTTCGGAGAGGGAAATGCACAGTCAGCGTCGCATGGGCATCATCAGTACGGGATCCTATGTGCCCGCCCGGGTGGTGGGAAACGCCGAGATCGGGCGCGCCGCGGGCGTGTCCGCCGAATGGATAGAGGGCAAGACGGCCATCCGGGAACGGCGCTACGCCGCACCCCACGAGGCGACCTCGGACCTCGCCGCCGCGGCCGCCGTCCAGGCGCTGCGGGAGGCGAACGTCTCGGCGGACCACGTCCGCTACGTCGTCGTGGCGACCTCCACCCCGGACCACACGCAGCCGGCGACCGCGACCATCGTTCAGCACCTCATCGGCGCCCGGAACGCCGCCGCCTTCGACATCAACGCGGTGTGCAGCGGCTTCGTCTTCGCCCTTACCGTGGCCGAGCGGTTGTTGGGCGGCGAGGCCGGCGTCACAGGGTATGCGCTGGTCATCGGGGCGGACATCTACTCGCGCATCATCGACCCCGCCGACCGGCGCACGGCGGTTCTCTTCGGCGACGGTGCCGGCGCCGTGGTCGTGGGTCCGGTAGCCCCCGGGCACGGCACCGTCTCCACCTATCTCGTTTCGCACGGCGACCGGCACTCGCTCATCAGCGTGCCGGCCGGTGGGAGCCGGCGACCCGCCACCGCCGATACCGTGGCGGCCGGCAGACACTACTTCCGGATGAACGGCCGGGCAGTGCGCGAGTTCGTCCACGACCACCTGCCGGCGGCGGTGGACGTCCTGCTCGACAACGCCGGCATCGAGCTGTCGCAGGTGCGTCACCTGGTTCCCCACCAGGCCAACGGTGTCATGCTCGCCGAGGTGTGGCCGCGGTTGCGCCTGCCCGCCGCGCGTTGCCACCTGGAGGTCGAGCACTACGGCAACACCGGCGCGGCATCGGTGCCGTTGACCCTTGACCTGGTCCATCGCCGCGGTGCCTTCGCCGCGGGTGAGCTGGTTGTCCTGGCCGCCTTCGGCGGGGGCATGTCGGTCGGCACCACCATCGTGAGGTGGGCGAACACCGCCCACAGCCGCGGCGGTCCGCGAAGCGGACGGCTGGGGTCCGACCGGGGAGTCCGTGCTCTGCGGACGGGTTCGCCCGCATCCCCTTCTATCCGTATGGAGCCCGGTGGCATGTCACGAGAACCCGAAGAGATCAACGACTCCGGCCACGAGATCCGGGACTCCGCCGGGCGGCGGTGGTCGCGGTGAGGGCGGCCGAACCTGTGAGCGGAACGACGGACCAGGCCGTACCGGAGGTTCCCGTCTACCTCCGTCGGGACGAGTTCACTCCGAGCCCGGACCTCGGCCGGCTCCGCGAGGCCGGTCGGGTCGAACGAGTCACCACTCCGTTCGGCGCGACCGCCTGGTTGCTGACCCGCCACGACGACGTGCGCGCGGTGCTGGCCGACTCCACCCGGTTCAGCAACGCCGTGCGGGACGTGCCGCAGCCGCCCGAATTGGACGACCTAACCGAGGACGAACGCGCACCGCTGCGCTTCGGTAACCTGCTCGGTCTGGATCCGCCGGAGCACACCCGGCTTCGCCGAACGTTGACGGGGGAGTTCACCGTGCGCCGGATGCGCGCCCTCGAGCCCCGGGTGCGACGCATCGTCGACGAGCAACTGGAGAAGATGGCGCGTAAGGGACCGCCGCTCGATCTCGTCACCGAGTACGGCTTGCTCGTGCCGTCCCTCGTGATCTGCGAGCTGCTCGGCGTGCCGGCCAGTGACCGGGCCGCATTCAATGCTCAGACGATCCGCCTCATCGACGTCTCCGTGCCGATCCGGGAGCGGTTGCGGGTGGGCCGCGAGTTGCGCGACTACATGTCGGACCTGGCGGAGCGCGCCCGGCTCGCGCCCGGTGACGACATCATCGGCATGTTGATCCGTGAGCACGGCCGCGATCTCACCCACCCCGAGCTCGCGGGCCTGGCCAACTTCCTGCTGCTCGCCGGCCACGAGACGACCGCCAACATGCTCTCCCTCGGCACCTTGGCCCTGCTGCGCCACCCCGCGCAACTTGCCCGGATGCGTGACGACCCGGCCGCGGTGGCGCCGGGCGTCGAGGAGCTGCTCCGGTGGCTGAGCGTCGTGCAAGCGCCGGTGGCCCGGCAGGTTCGCGAGGACACCGAGTTCGGAGGCGTACGCATCCCCGCCGGTGATCTCGTGCTGTTGTCGCTGCCGGCCGCCAACCGGGATCCGGCCGCCGTCGCCCGCCCGGACGAGCTGGACATCGGGCGCGGCGCGGTGGGCCATCTCGCGTTCGGCCACGGCGTACACCACTGCATTGGCGCGCCGCTGGCGCGGATGGAGCTCAACGTCGGGCTGCCCGCGCTGCTGCAGCGCTTTCCCGGCTTGCGGATCGAGCCGGATGGCGTGGGTTTCCGCCCGTCCCACGTCTTTTACGGCCTCAGCCAGCTGGTCGTGAGCTGGTAGCTGTCGGACTGCCACGAACGCCGTGGCCAACGATCGGAGGTAGTGTTGTGACCGAACGCCTGCTGGTGGATCCGGACGTCTGTATCGGCGCCGGACTCTGCGTGGTCGCCCAGCCGCGCGTCTTCGACCAGGACGAGGATGGCATCGTGACGGTGCGCGTGGAGTCGCCGCCGCTTGACGACGACATCCGCCAGGCCGTCGCGACCTGTCCCTCCGGTGCGCTGAGCCTGCGGGACGACGGCTCGCCCTGACCGGAGGTCTCACCGACGCGTTCCCCGTGGTGGCGTAGGGTCGTGACGTGTGACCGTCCTGCTCGCGGATGACCTCGGCCACCTGGTGCCGTGGGCGGGCCCGCCGAGGCGCATCGTCTCGTTGGTCCCTTCGCTCAGCGAGGCGCTTGCCGTGACCGTGCCGGAGCGGCTGGCCGGGGTCACGGACTGGTGCACGCATCCGCCCGGGCTGGACCTTCCTCGCGTACGCGGCACCAAGAACCCGGACCGGGCGGCGATCGCCGCCCTGCGACCCGACCTGGTGGTGGCCAACCAGGAGGAGAACCGGCGGCTCGACGTGGACCGGCTGCGGGCGGCCGGCGTGCCGGTCTGGGTGACCGCGATCGAGTCGGTCGACCAGGCGCTGGATTCTCTTCGCCGGCTGTTCGCCGAGGTGCTGTCCGTGGGGGAGCCCGACTGGCTGCGGGTCGCGGCGGCCGAGTGGTCGCGCCCGGTGACGTGGGCCCGGCGTACGGTCGCGGTGCCGATCTGGCGCGACCCGTGGATGGTGGTCGGACCGCGGACCTTCACCGGTGACCTGCTGGCGCGGCTCGGCCTGGACAACGTCTTCGACACCGGCGCCGACCGATACCCCCGCGTCGACCTCGACGAGGTGCGCGCGGACCTGGTGCTGCTGCCCGACGAGCCGTACGTCTTCACGCCGGACGACGGCCCCGAGGCGTTCCCCGGCCGGCGGACGGTGCTCGTGCCGGGCCGCCAACTGACCTGGTACGGCCCGTCGCTGGCCACCGCGCGCGAGGAACTCCTGGATCTCCTGGTCGAGTGAGCGCACATCGGCGTCGTACGCATTGTCTGAGGTCGATCGTCCTGGACGCCGCGACCGAACTGTAGGTTCCCCGATGAATGGTCGGATCCGGCGTTCCGCGGGGAGGAACGACATGTTTTTCCGTTTCGCTGTTGTCGCCGCCATGGCGGTGCCCCTGGCTGTTCCGGCGCCCGCTGCCCAGCGCCGGCCGGAGTGTGACTGGACCCAGTGGGGACAGGACGCCACGCACACCGGCCAGTCGTGTGCGGTGGGTCAGCGTCACCTGCAACTGCTCGCGCACCTGGTCGTCGACCCCTTCGCCGAGCAGGAGGCGGGTGAGTCCCAGTTCGGGGGCTACATCCCGGTGCACCTCCCCGCGCCGCTGGCCGACGGGGACGGCAATGTGTTCGTGCTGCGCAAGGGCGGCTCGTACGTCAGCTGTGACTCGCCCGGTTCCGGTGTGCCGGCGCCCTGCGGGGAGGATGTCGGGAACCTGCAGCGCGAGACGTGGTCGGTGCAGGCCTTGCGCTGGCGGTTCGGCAACCTGGTCCCGACCTGGTCGTTCACGTCGGACTGGAAGCCCACCGCGCTGGCCGGCAGAGAAACGCTGTTCCAGTCCGCGATGAGCAAGGATTCGGTGTACGTTCCGGGCGCGGGCGGGACCGTGCTGCAACTGGACAAGGGAAGCGGCCGGGTGATCCAGCGGGTCAACCCGTTCGGCGGGACCGTCGACCCGGCGGCGTTCGCCTCCGGCGGGCTCACCGTGGACGCCCACGGCACGCTCTTCTACAACGTGGTGCGAAGCGAGCCGGCGGCGCACGGGCGCGACGACGTGCACGGCTGGCTGGTGCGGGTCACCCCGGACCGGAAGATCAGCATGGTCGACTACCGCACGCTGATTCCCGGCGCGCCGCGTCCCACCGACCTCTGTTACGAGGAGTTCACCGAGGACCTGCCGCTGCCCCCGCCGCCGAAGCCGGACGGAACGCCGGCGATGCCCGCGCAGTCGCCGTGCCTGTCGCAGCGGGCCGCATTCAATGCCGCCCCGGCGGTCGGCCCGGACGGCACCGTCTACACCGTCACCCGTGCGCAGAACGCCTCCGGTGGCCGGAACTACGGATACGTGGTCGCCCTCAACCCCGATCTGACCCTGAAATGGGCCACCTCGCTGCGCGGCATCCTCGACGACGGCTGCGGGGTGCTCGTGCCCTACGGCAGCGACCCCTTCGACTGCCGCCCCGGCGCGGCGCGCGGTGTCGACCCGTACACCAACCAGCAACCGGCCGGCGGCGTCGACGACAGCAGCACGGCGTCGCCGGTGGTGCTGCCGGACGGGGGCGTCGTCTACGGAACGCGGAACTTCTACAACGTCCAGCGCGGACACCTGATGAAGTTCGACCGGGCCGGCCACTACGTGGCGAACTACGACTTCGGCTGGGACATCACGCCGGCCGTGTTCCGCCACAACGGCACGTACTCGATGTACGTCAAGGACCTGCACTACGACGCCGGGGCGCAGTACATCACCCGGCTCGACGCCGGCCTGCGGAAGGAGTGGTCGCACGCCAACACCGAGACCAGGACGTGCGAACGGCTCCCGGACAACACGGTGAGTTGCGTCGACGAGGGACAGCATCCGGACGGCTTCGAGTGGTGCATCAGCGCGCCGGCCGTCGATCGCAACGGCTCGGTCTACGGGCTGGCGCAGGACGGCGACTTCTACGTCGTCGACAGGTACGGCCGCCAGCTCGAGAAGGTGTTCCTGTCCAAGACGATCGCCTCGGCCTACACGCCGGTGTCGCTGGACTCCAGCGGCCGGGTGTACGCGCAGAACAACGGCCAGCTGTACGTTCTCGGGCGCAGGTGACCCGTTGTCCGAGAACGAGGACGCCGGCCGCCCGGCGGGCCAGGCCGTCGACCGGCGGGCACTGCTGCTCGGCGCCGCGGGGCTGGCCGGGCTCGCCGGGTGCGGGGCGCCCGATCGGGCCGGGGCGCCGAACGCCGCCGCGCCGGTGCGGCCGGTCGTCGACCGCCAATCCGGCGTGGTGGAGCCCGCACGTACCGAGACGGAGTTTGTCGCATTCGATGTGACGACACGGGACCGGGCGGAGCTCGCCGAGGCCCTCCGGGCGTTGAGCGCGCCGGCGCCCGGCGTGACCATGACGATCGCCGCGGGCGCGTCGCTGTTCGACGCCAGGTTCGGCATCGCGCGCCCGCGACTGCTGACGCCGATGCCGTCCTTCCGCAACGACGTGCTGGATCCCCGGTGGTGCCACGGCGACCTGCTCGTGCAGGTGGGCGCGGACAGCCGGCAGGCGATCGCCGCCGTGCTGGCCAGGAGGCAGCCGCACCTCAAGGCACGGTGGCGGATATCCGGCACGCACGGCGAACGCAACCTCCTGGGATTCAAGGAGGGAGTCGGCAACCCCGACACGACGAACGCCGAGTTGATGGACAGGTGCGTGTGGGTCCAGCCGTACGACGAGGAGCCGGCCTGGTGCAGGGGCGGCACGTATCAGGTCGTGCGGCTGATCCGCCTGGCGGTGGCGGCCTGGGACGCGCAACCCACGCGGGTCCAGGAACGAGTCATCGGGCGGCGCCGAGACACCGGTGCCGTGCTCGGCGAGTCCGGCGAGAAGGACGTGCCCCGATTCGCGGCCGACCCGAAGGGCGCGGTCATCCCGCTCGACGCGCACATCCGCCGCGCCTACCCGCACAGCGGACGGGTCAGGCCGATCCTGCGCCGCGGTCACTCGTACCGCCTCGCCGAGACGGACACCGGCCAGATCTTCGTCTGCTTCCAGCGGGACCTGGAGGTGGGCTTCGCGGCCATCCAGCGCGGGCTGGCCGGCGAGGCGCTGGAGAGGTTCGTCCGGCCGTTCGGCGGCGGCTACTACTTCGTGCTGCCCGGCGGCGCCGAGTTCGCCGGGCAGGCCATGCTGGCGTGACCATCCACCCGTCGGGGCGCCTCATCCGGACCGGCGGCGCGACCCGGGCGGGAGGCGCCGGACGTCGAGATCCGGCGGTGGGGCGGCGGGCAACCGCACCGTGACGCACAGACCCCCACCGGCACGCGGAGTGAGGGCAAGAGTTCCGTCGTGTGCGTTGACGATGGCTTTGACGATCGCCAGACCGAGGCCGACACCGGCGTGGACGGCCCGGATGCGTTCGGTGCCACGCTGGAACGGTTCGGTGAGCGTCGAGATCAATTCGGGGGAGAGCTCCTCGCCGGTGTTCTCCACGGTGAGCGCGACGCTCCGATCGAGAGTGCCGGTGGTGACCCACACCGACCCCTCCCTGGGCAGGTTGTGGACGATGGCGTTCTGGACGAGGTTCGTGGTCAGTTGCAGCAGCAGGGCGGGCGAGCCGATGGCATGGGCCACCTCACCCGAGGTCTCGATGCTGGTGTCGTACTTCTCCGCGACGGCCAGCAGTGTCTCGGCGGCCTCCTCGGCGACGAGCGACAGATCCACCCGCTCTCGCGCGAAGGAGCGCTGATCGGCGCGGCTGAGCATGAGCAACGCTTCGGTGAGCGCGATCGCGCGGGCGTTGACGTCATACAGCCGGTCGATCACCTCGCCGGTGACCCGGCTGGGGTCCTGACGAACCACGTCGAGCAGCGTCTTCGTGATCGAGAGCGGGGTGCGCAGCTCGTGCGAGGCGTTTGCGGCGAAGCGCCGCTGCTCGGCCACGTGCGCCTCGAGACGGTCCAGCATGGAGTCGAAGGCGTCGGCGAGCTCGCGGAGCTCGTCGTTGCGACCGGGCAGCCGGACCCGGTGGGCGAGCGATCCGGTCCCGGCCACCCGGGTGGCCTCGGTGATCCGGGTCACCGGCGCGAGCATGCGGCCGGCCATGATCCACCCGCCCAGCACACCGAACACCAGCAGGAACAACAGCACCTCCGCGGCGCGCGGGACGAAGGCGCCGAGCAGGTCGTGGCGGCTGGGACCCTGAAGGGCGGGGGGCCCGGGACCTTGTACGGTGTGTCCGTTGAGATCCAGCGGCGGAGAGCCGGGCACGTCGGGCACGTACCGCAACAGGAAAACCCAGACGACGCCGAGGAGCAGGGTGCCGGCGAGCATGAGGAAGCCCGCGTAGCTGAGGGTGAGCTTGAGGCGGACGCTCCAGCCCGGCGCCCTATCCACGGTCGGCGCCCTCGCGCTCCGGCTCCGGTGGAGCGCCCGCGATCGACTCCAGCCGTGGCCCGTCCCGAACGGCTTCGGCCAGGTGCAGCTCGTCCTCCACGATCAGTACGCGCACCATCCGATAGTAGGAGCCGTGCCATATCGCCGAGGTATCGGAATTCGCATACGGGCCGGCAACGGCACCAGGTGTGAAATCACTGGCATGAGTCGCATGCGGACTGCCCGAGCCATGCGCCCGGCGATCACCGCGCCGGGTGTCGCCACCGTCGTCGTCGTCATGGTGCTGCTGGCGTTCCTGGCATACCTGTCGACCGGCCCGGCGGTGGCCACGTTCGGCGATCTGGTGCGTGGCCATGGCGGCACGGCCGCCGAGGCGGAGGGCGGCCTCCCGGCCGGCGTGACGGTGTTCGACGACCGCTATCCGGGCGTGGCCAACCTCGATCCCGATCTGCTGCACGCCCTGCGAACGGCGGCCGGGGACGCTGCCCGGGACGGCGTGAAATTCCAGGTCAACAGCGGGTGGCGAGCCCCGGCGTACCAGGATCGGCTGTTGCGCGAGGCAATCGCGAAGTACGGCTCGGAGCAGGCGGCGGCCCGGTGGGTGGCGCCGGTGAACAAGTCGGCCCACGTGTCGGGCGACGCGGTCGACATCGGGCCCGACACCGCCGAGAGCTGGCTGTCCGAACACGGCACCGGTTATGGGCTGTGCCAGATCTATGCCAACGAGCCCTGGCATTTCGAGCTTCGCCCGGGCGCGATCGGCCGGGGCTGCCCCGCCCAGTACGCCGACGCCGCCCAGGATCCGAGGATGGGCAGCTGACCATATCGTGGGTGACCTGAACGTATCGTCGGCATATCGAAAACCGCATACGCCCCGGCAACATCGTCTTCTCTCTACTTGAAAAGATGACCGTACGAACCCGAGACCTGCCCTCGTCGTGCCACCCGGTCGTCTCGGGGACAGGAGTCACCCTGTACGGATGCGGCCCGGACGAGGCCGCCTTGTTCCGCGAACTGGCGCCGCGCTTCGGCGTGGTCCTGACGATCACGGATGCGCCGGCATCGGAGGCCAACGCCGAGCTGGCGCGGGGAAATCGGTGCATCAGCATCGGTCATAAGACTCGCATCACCGACGGCACGCTGCGTGCACTGAGTCGAGTCGGTGTCGAGTACATTTCGACCCGAAGCATCGGCCGCAATCACATCGACGTGGGCTATGCCCAGAGTCTCGGTATCACGGTCGGTAATGTCGTCTACTCGCCGGACAGCGTGGCCGACTATACGCTGATGCTCATGCTGATGGCCGTCCGTCAGGTGAAGTCCATGATCCGCCGCACGGACGCCCATGACTACAGGCTGGGCGACAAACGGGGGAAAGAACTGCGAGATCTGACCGTCGGGGTCGTCGGAACCGGACGCATCGGCTCCGCGGTGATAGACCGACTCCTGGGTTTCGGCTGCCTGGTGCTCGCCCACGACAGCACCCCGGCGACCTCCGCCCATTACGTCCCGCTCGACGAGTTGCTGCGGGAGAGTGACATTGTCACACTGCACACCCCGCTGACCCCCGAAACGCACCACCTCCTTGATCGGCAAAGTATCGCCCGCATGCGGAAAGGCGCATACGTCATCAACACCGGGCGTGGCTCGCTCATCGACACCGGGGCGCTCATCGCGGCGCTCGAGAGCGAACAACTGGGTGGCGCGGCGCTGGACGTCATCGAAGGCGAGGAGGGCATCTTCTACGTCGACCGCCGCGGCGGGCCGATCGAAAACAAGGAGCTCCTGCGGCTGCAAGGCATGCCGAACGTGCTCATCAGCCCGCACCTGGCTTTCTACACCGACCACGCTCTGCGGGACACCGTCGAGAACAGTATTGTCAACTGCATCGACTTCGAAACGGGGAACCGATGAAAAATGAATTCGCCTTCGTGGACGAGTTGGTACCGGGAATACGGTGGGATGCCAAGTACGCCACCTGGGACAACTTCACCGGCAAACCCGTCGACGGCTACCTGTCCAATCGCATCGTCGGTACGACCGCGTTGTGCTCGGCACTGGACGACGCACAGAAGAGGGCCGCGTCCCTCGGCTTCGGCCTGGTTCTCTGGGACGGTTACCGGCCGCAGCGCGCCGTAGACTGCTTTCTGCGCTGGGCACAACAGCCGGAGGACGGCCGGACGAAGCTCCGGCACTATCCGAACATCACCCGGCCCGAGATGTTCGACAAAGGGTACGTGGCGGCCAAGTCGGGTCACAGCAGGGGCAGTACCGTCGACCTGACCCTCTACGTCCTGGCCACCGGTGAACTCGTCCCGATGGGCGGCGACCACGACCTGATGGATCCGATCTCTCATCACGGAGCTGCCGGAATCACGCCGGCCGAGGCGAAGAACCGCGAATTGATCTGCTCCATCATGGAGAGCAGCGGGTTCGTCCGGTACCCCTACGAGTGGTGGCACTACTCGCTGGAGAACGAGCCCTATCCCGACGAATATTTTGATTTCCCGATCGTGGTGCCCGTCGATCAGCGGCGAGAGCGAGGATAGCTCGCGGCCGGGCGCCACCTAGGCACCTTGGTCTCCCGGGCCGTCGGCATCGCGCGTCAAGTCGATGCGGTAGCCGACGCCCGGCACCGTGGCGATGATCCACGGTTCGCCGAGACGTTTTCGCAGTGCGGAGACGGTGATGCGAACCGCGTTGGTGAACGGGTCGGCATTTCCGTCCCACGCCCGTTCCAACAGCTCCTCGGCGCTGATGACGCCGCCTTCGGCGGCCACCAGGACCTCCAGTACGGCGAACTGTTTCCGGGTGAGCGCGACGTACCGGCCGTCGCGGAACACCTCGCGGCGGAATGAGTCCAGGCGCAGGCCTGCCATCTCCCACACGGGGGGCCGGTTGTGGGCTCGCCTGCGGTTGAGCGCCCGCAACCGGAGGACGAGTTCGCGCAGTTCGAACGGCTTGGTGAGGTAGTCGTCGGCGCCGAGTTCGAATCCGGTGGCCTTGTCGTCCAGCCGGTCGGCGGCGGTGAGCATGAGAATGGGCAGGCCGCTGCCGGAGGCGACGATGCGTTCGGCGATCTCGTCGCCGGACGGGCCGGGAACGTCGCGGTCCAGGATGGCGATGTCGTAGGAGTTGTCGCTCAGTAACGTCAGGGCGGTCTCGCCGTCCCGGGCGATGTCGGCCGCGATCGCCTCCAGCCGGAGCCCGTCGCGGATGGCTTCCGCCATGTAGGCCTCGTCCTCGACGACCAGCACACGCATGGGATCTATAGTATGGGTCACCGCAATGCCACCCAAAGCCTCTCCTGCCGCGGCTGGTGAGCCTCACCCCTGTCGAGGGTGCCTCCCGCTTTCGAAGTCGACGCAGTTGAGGAGACTGTTCTCGACCGTGTCACTCAGCGCGCGATCGGTGTGGTGAGCCACCCGCGGGCTGATGAGCACATTCGGCATTTCCCGCAGCCGGGACAGCACCGGGCTCTCGTATTCGGGAACGTCCAGTGCCGCACCACCCAATTGGCCGCTGTCCAGCGCCAGGACGAGAGCCTCGGTGTCGAGGAGCGCGCCGCGCCCGGTATTGATGACGACCGCGCCCGGCTTCATCTGCGCGATGCGCCGAGCGTCGAGCAGATGGCGGGTCGCCGGGGTGAGCGGGGTGTGGATCGTCACGATGTCGCTCTGTCGCAGCAGGTCGTCGAGCGGCACGTAGTGGGCGTAGGCAGCCGGACAGTCGTCGTGAGCCAGTACGAGACAACCGAAGCCCCACAGCCGGTCCATGACGGCCGAGCCGACACCTCCGGTTCCGATCACCCCGACGGTCAGATCGCGGAGTTCCCGTCCGCGGAGGTCGTTCAGCCGGTAGTCGTGGGCGTCCATGCGCCGGACCACGGATCTCGCGTGACGCAGGGTCATCAGCATCAGCATCACGGTGTAATCGGCCACGCCGTCCGGCGAGTAGCCGACATCGCCGACGGTGATGCCGACGCTTTCCGCGTACCCCACATCGATGTGGTCGTAGCCGACGCTCCGGGTCGACACGTACCGCACGCCGACGCGGCGGAGTGCGCGAAGCGTGCCCTTCGCGACGTGCGCGTCACGGCCGACGCTGACGCATCGGTTGCCGAGTGCCAGCTCGGCATTGGCCGCGGAGACCGGCGCCGCGGTGATGGTCGGCAGGACACCGAAGCGAGGTGCCAGCTCGTCGAAGAGAACGGCCTCCGCGGGACTGCATCCGTAGATCGTGAATCCGGTCGTGGCGACGGCCGGGGAGCATGACGACGCCAGCGGCCGGAACCGGGGAAGTGCTGGTTCGCGGTAACTCATGTCGCCAGTCAAACGAGGATGACGTTGTCCGCGCGTATCCGCTTTTCGATATGCACACGATAGGTTTCGCCCCCATGTTTCGCCTCCATGAGAGAGGCGACAACGGGTCGTGATCCGGCTGTCCAAGCGTCGAAAATGCTCGCTTGGACCGCCTCGTGGACACCGGCCCCGTTCCGCATGATGGATCTCGCTTACCTGACGTGTCGTGATGACGGATAGGCAGGAAGGGACCGGATCAATGAATGAGTTGAGGGAGTCGGACGACGTATACCGTCGTTTTCAGCTGATCGTCAATGGCCCGGCGTTGTTCAACGCCGTGGTGACCGGCGTCGAGCTGGGGGTGTTCGACTTCCTCTCCGGCCGTGGCACAGCCACCGCGGCCGAGCTTGTCGAGTTCACCGGGATGGAGCCGCACAAGCTGCGGGTGCTCATGCTCGGGCTGACCGCCTCCGGTCTGGCCACGAAGACGGCCGGCGCGTACGCCAACCACCCGGTTGCCGAACGCCTGCTCGCCGCCACCGGCCCGGAGAGCTGGCGCCACATCCTGCGCAGCTGGAAGACGCTGTACTACCCCGCCTTCCACCAGATGACCACAGCCCTGACCGCCGGTACGAACAGCGGCATCGACGCCCATGAGGGCACCGAGGGGACCCTGTACGAGCGCCTGGCCCACGACGCGGAGCTGGCCGAGATCTTCCACTCGGCCATGTCGGCCTTCACCCTGCAGACCATGCCCGGCCTGCTGGACAACCTCGACGTCGCGGCGACCCGGCACCTTCTGGACGTCGGCGCCGGAGCCGGCACGAACTGCACCCACCTGCTGCGTGCCCACGAGCACCTCACCGCCACGCTGCTCGACCTCCCGAACGTCATCGACATGGCCAAGACCCGCCTTCCGGCCGATCTCACCGGCCGGGTCGAGTTCTGCTCGTCCGACATGCTCGCCGACCCGTTCCCGGCCGGCCCCGACCATGTGCTGTTCAGCCACGTCCTGGACACCGTCTCGGCCGAGCAGGCGATGGCGCTGGTGACCAAGGCGTTCGAGGTGCTGCCGTCGGGCGGCAGGATCTCGGTGTACGGGTTCAGCGCCGCCGACGACGAGCGGGGCGGCCCGCTGGCTGCCCGGCTGTCGCTCTACCTGAACATCCTTGCCACCGGCCGGGGCATGGCCTGGCCGGTGCCGGAGATCGCGGCGTGGCTGCGGCGGGCCGGATGCGAGCGGGTCGAGGCCGTCGGCGATCTGCCGTTCGAGCACGCGCTGGTCGCCGGTACCAAGCCCTAGAAAGGCGGATCCGCGACCACACGCCCGGCCGGCGGTCAGTCCAAGTGTCCGGAAGGCTCGCTTGGACTGCCTCGTGGACATCGACTCCGATCAGCATGATTCGAACGGCGAGCCGACGCACCAGAGGTGGTGAAGGGCACGATGAATTCCGCAGCACACGCCACACCGACGGTCCTCGATCTGCTTGCCCGGCAGGTGGAACAGCGGCCCGACGCGGTGGCCGTGGTCGACGGGAAGCGGATTCTGACGTACCGGCAGCTGGACGAGCTTGCGGGTCGGATGTCCCGGCGTTTGGCCGGCCGCGGGGTCCGCCGGGGCGACCGTGTCGCGGTCATGATGGACCGCTCGGCCGACCTGGTGGTGACCCTTTGCGCCGTGTGGCGGACAGGGGCGGCGTACGTGCCGGTGGACGCCGCCTACCCCACGCGGCGGGTGTCGTTCATGGTGGCCGACTCCGGCACGTCCCTGATGGTGTGCTCGCCCGCGACGCGCGCCGGCGTGCCGGAGGGAATCGAGTCGATCGTGGTCACCGGCGAAGACGCCGGCGGCGTGCCGCGGGTTGCGGCGCGCCCGGGCGACCTCGCGTACGTCATGTACACCTCCGGATCGACGGGCACGCCGAAGGGCGTGGCCGTCCCGCATCGGAGCGTTGCCGAGTTGGTGGGCAGCCCCGGCTGGTCGGTCGAGCCCGGCGACGCGATTCTCATGCACGCGCCGTACGCCTTCGACGCTTCCCTGTTCGAGATCTGGGTGCCGCTGGTGTCGGGCGCCCGGGTGGTGATCGCCGAGCCGGGCCCGGTGGATGCCCGGCGCCTGCGCGAGGCGGTCGCGGCCGGGGTGACGAGGGTGCACCTGACGGCGGGGAGCTTCCGCGCGGTCGCGGAGGAGTCCGCCGAGTCGTTCGCGGGTCTCCATGAGGTGCTGACCGGCGGCGATGTGGTACCCCTGCGCGCGGTGGAGACCGTACGGGCGTCCTGTCCCCGGGCGCGCATCCGCCATCTGTACGGCCCGACGGAGACAACCCTCTGCGCTACCTGGCATCTGCTCGAGCCCGGTGACGTACCGGGCGCGGTGCTGCCGATCGGCCGTCCGCTGCCGGGCCGCCGCGCGTACGTTCTCGACGCGTCGCTGCGGCCCGTGGCGCCGGGCGTGGTGGGAGATCTCTATCTCTCCGGCGCCGGTCTGGCGGACGGTTACCTGGACCGAGCGGGGCTGACCGCGGAGCGGTTCGTCGCCGATCCGTCCGTACCCGGCAAGAGGATGTACCGTACCGGGGATCTCGCCCGGTGGAGCGACGACGGTGCGCTGGTCTTCGCGGGGCGGGGCGACGACCAGGTCAAGGTCCGCGGGTTCCGGATCGAGCCCGGCGAGGTCGAGGCCGCGTTGACGGCTCAGCGCGAGGTCCGCGAGGCCCTGGTGACGGTCGTCGATGAGCGCCTGATCGCCTATGTGGTGGCGGCCGCGGATACCGATCCTGTTCTCATCCGGGAGCGACTGGCCGCGGTGCTGCCGGTGTACATGGTCCCGGCCGTGGTGGTCCCGCTGGCGGCGCTGCCCCTGACCGGGAACGGCAAGGTGGATCGCGCGGCGCTGCCGGCGCCCGTCTTCGTGGCGAAGGCGACGGGCCGGGAACCCGGCACCGAGTCGGAGGGCGTCCTGTGCGGCCTGTTCGCCGAGGTGCTCGGCCTCGACCGGGTCGGCGTCGACGAGAACTTCTTCGAGCTGGGCGGCGACTCGATCACCGCCATGCGGCTC
The DNA here is from genome assembly GCF_000721705.1 of Actinoplanes subtropicus. GTDB lineage: Bacteria > Actinomycetota > Actinomycetes > Mycobacteriales > Micromonosporaceae > Actinoplanes > Actinoplanes subtropicus. The sequence goes on along the minus strand of NZ_JOJL01000014.1, from coordinate 165,407 downwards.
GCGGCCCGCGCGTCGAAGGCCGCCCTGTCGGTCACGACCGCCCAGATCTTCGGCGAGCGGACTCCCGCCCGGCTGGCCGCCGTGGCGCGCGCCGTACCGCCCGGCGAACCGCTCGTCCGGCCGCTGGTCACGATGACGGCGGAGGACGAGGCGGAGCTGGCGGTCGCCGTCCCGGAAGCGCGCGAGGTCTGGCCGGCGGCGCCGCTCCAGGAGGGGTTGCTCTTCCAGTCGACCCTCGACGACGAGGGTCCGGACATCTACCAGGCCCAGTGGATCCTGGAATGGCACGGGCCGGTGGACGTCGCCCGGCTGCGGGCCGCGTGGGATGAGGTCTTCGCGCGGCATCCCGAATTACGGGTGAGCTTTCACCGGCTGGCGTCCGGCAACTCGGTGCAGGCCGTCGCCGGGCACGTCGAGCTGCCGTGGCGAGAGGTGGATCTGACCGGTGCGGGCGACATCGACGCTGCCGTCGAGGCCCTGGCCGGACGGGAACAGGAGCAGCGGTTCGATCTGGCCCGGGCGCCGTTGTTCCGGTTCGTGCTGATCCGGTACGGCGAGGGCCGGCACCGGCTGCTGGTCGTCCATCACCACATCCTGACCGACGGCTGGTCGGTATCGATCATCCTCAACGAGGTGGCGGAGGCATACGCCGCCGGGGAGTTGCCGGATCGGACGCGGGTGGCGTCCTATCGCGACTACCTGGCCTGGCTGGACCGGCAGGACCGGGCGGCGGCCCGGGTGGCCTGGCGGGCGGAGCTGTCCGGCCTCGACGAACCCACGACGATCGCCAGGGCGGCCGCCGGGACGGATTACGAGTACCGCGTCGCTTACTTGACGCCGGATCTGCTCGCCCGGCTGACCGAGTTGACCCGCCGTTACTCGCTGACGCTGAACACGGTGATGCAGGGCGCGTGGGCGATGGTGCTGGCGCGACTCGCACGGCGGTCCGAGGTGGTGTTCGGCACCACGATCGCCTGCCGTCCCGCGGAGCTCGCGGGGGTGGAGTCCATGCCGGGCCTGATGATGAACACGGTACCGGTCCGGGTGTCGCTCGACGGCCGGCAGAAGGTCGTCGACCTGCTCGCCGATCTGCAGCGCCGCCGGGCCGATCTGACGCCGCATCAGCATCTGGGGCTGCCGGAGATTCAGAAGGCGGCCGGCCCGGGCGCCGGGTTCGACACCCTGCTGGTGTTCGAGAACTATCCGCGAGACCACGCCGGCCGGTTCACCTATCTCGGCACGGTCGAGGGGACCCACTATCCGCTGACCCTGGGCATCCTGCCGGGCGACCACCTCCGGGTCCAGCTCATCTACCGGCCGGGACAGGTCGAGGAGACAGTGGCCGAATCGGTCCTGGGGTGGTTCGCCGGCGTTCTCGGCGAGCTGGCCGCCGATCCCTGCGGGCTGGTGGGCCGGACGGGCGTGGGCGAGGGCCGGGTGCCCGGCTTCGCCGGGGCGCCGGTGGTGGGGCTCTCCCTGCCCGCGTTGGTCGATCGGGTGGTTCGGCAGCGGCCGGACGATGTCGCCGTGGTCGACGGCGACGGCGAACTCACGTTCGCGGGGTTGTGGGACCGGGCCTCGGCGTTGGCGGCGGCGTTACGAGCACGCGAAGTGCGGCGGGAGAGCCGGGTCGGTGTGGTGGTCGGCCGCGGGGCGTGGTCGGTCGTCGGGATGCTGGGGGTGTCGCTGGCCGGGGGTGCCTTCGTGCCGGTGGACCCCGACTATCCCGCCGAACGCCTGGCGTGGATTCTCGGCGACGCCGATCCGGTGGCGGTGGTCTGCGTGGGGGCGACGCGCTCGGCGGTGCCGGGCGAATTCGCGGATCGGCTGGTCGTGGCCGACGAAGTGGATCCCGCCGGCGGCTCCGACGCGCCGCTGCCGTGGGCGGGCCCGGACGACGCGGCGTACGTGATCTACACCTCGGGGTCGACGGGCACGCCGAAGGGGGTCGTCGTTCCGCACACCGGGCTGGGCAATCTGGCGGCGGCGCAGATCGACCGGTTCGGTGTGTCCGAGTCCTCGAGGGTCCTGCAGTTCGCGGCCCTGGGCTTCGACGCCGTGGTTTCGGAGATGTTGATGGCGCTGCTGTCGGGGGCCACGCTGGTGCTGGCACCCGCGCGGGACATGCCGCCCCGGGTGTCGCTGGCCGAGGCGCTGGAGCGGTGGGAGGTCACGCACGTGACCGTTCCGCCGACGGTGCTGGCCACGGCCGATGCGCTGCCGGAGCGGCTGGAGACCGTGGTGGTGGCGGGGGAGTCCTGCCCGCCGAGCCTGGCCGAGCGCTGGTCGGCGGGACGCCGGTTGGTCAACGCGTACGGGCCGACGGAGACCACGGTGTGCGCGACGATGAGCCCGCCGCTGGCGCCGGGCCGGGACGTGGTCCCGATCGGGATGCCGATCGCGGGCAGCCGCTGTTACGTGCTCGACGCTTTCCTGCGGCCGCTGCCCCCCGGGATCACCGGTGAGCTGTATGTGGCCGGGTGCGGGCTGGCCCGGGGCTACCTGAACCGGGCGGGGCTGACGGCTGAGCGGTTCGTGGCCGATCCGTTCGCCTCGGGGGAGCGGATGTATCGGACCGGAGACCTGGCGTACCGGACGGACCGCGGCGAGTTGGTGTTCGCCGGGCGCGCGGATGACCAGGTGAAGGTTCGCGGGTTTCGGGTGGAGCCCGGCGAGGTCGAGTCGGTTCTGACCGGCTACCCGGGGGTGACCCGGGCCGCCGTGACCGTCCGCGAGGACCGGCTGCTGGCCTATGTGTCTCCGGGTGAGATCGACCCGCAGGCGGTACGGGAGGATCTCGCGTCGCGGTTGCCCCCGCATCTGGTGCCCGCGATGGTGGTGGCGCTCGGAACGCTGCCCACCACCCCGAACGGGAAGCTCGATCGGAGCGCGCTGCCCGATCCCGATTTTGCGGCCGGTCCGGCGGTCCGGGAGCCGCGCACCGACGTCGAGCGGGCGATGTGCGATCTGTTCGCCGAGGTGCTGGGCCTGGAGCGGGTGAGCGTCGACGACAGCTTCTTCGAGGTGGGCGGGGACTCCATTTCGTCGATGCAACTGGTCGCGCGGGCTCGGCGGGCCGGGCTGGCCTTCATCGCCCGTGACGTCTTCGAGCTGAGGACGCCGGAGCGGCTTGCCCGGCTGGTGGCGGAGTCGCGGCGGTCGCAATCCGATCAGGCCGCGCCGGCCGACGGTGTCGGCCAGGTCGGGTGGACGCCGGTGATGCGGATGCTGGGCGACGGCGTCGTGCGGGCCGGGTTCGCGCAGTGGGTGGTGGCGGGCGCGCCCGCGGATCTGGTCCCTGAGGTGTTGGTCGCGGGGTTGGCGGCCGTGATCGATGTCCACGACGTGCTGCGGATGCGGGCGGAGCCGGGGCGGTTGGTGGTGGGCGAGCGCGGTTCGGTGGACGTGGCGGGGCTGGTCGAGCGGGTCCCGGCCGGTGCCGGGGAGGCGGACGAGATCGCGGACCGCGTCGCCCGGTCGGCGGCCGCCGGGCTGGCCCCGGAGAACGGTGCGGTGTTCCGGGTGGTGTGGGTGGATGCGGGCCCCGGCCGGATCGGCCGGCTCGTACTGGTGGCGCACCACCTCGTGGTCGATGCGGTGTCGTGGGGTGTTCTGCTGCCGGACCTGCGGACGGCCTGCGAAGCCGTGGCGGCGGGCGGGAAACCGGCGCTCGACCCGGTCGACATCTCGTTCCGGCGGTGGGCGCGACTGCTGGGCGAGTGGGCTGTCTCCACGGAGCGGGTGGGGGAACTGGCGGCGTGGATGGAGGTTCTCGGCGGGGCGGAACCATGGTTCGGCGACGTCGACCGCACCCGTGCCGCCGCGTCCGGGACGGAACGCCGATCGTGGGCCCTGGCGCGCGACCTGACCGGCGTACTCGTCGAGAAGGTGACCTCGGCCTTCCACTGTGGGATCAACGAGGTGCTGCTGGCCGGATTGGCGGCCGCGGTGGCGCGGTGGCGCGGCGTGGATGTCGCGCTGGTCGATGTGGAGGGTCATGGCCGGCATCCGATCGCGGGGACCGATCTGTCCCGGACGGTGGGCTGGTTCACCAGCGTGCATCCGGTGCGCCTGGAGGTGGGCGGCATCGATCTGACGGATGTGCTCGCCGGTGGTCCGGCGGCCGGCAAGTTGCTGAAGGCGGTGAAGGAGCAGTCGCGAGCGGTGCCGGGCGACGGGCTGGGCTTCGGCCTGTTGCGTTTCCTCAACGACGAGACCGGACCGATGCTGGCGGCGCTTCCGTCGCCGGAGATCGCGTTCAACTACCTGGGCCGGTTCCCCGCTGGTGCCCGCGATGGCGCGGTGCGGCCGTGGCGGCAGATCGGCGCCATCGGCGGCGCGATGGATTCGGCGATGAGCCTGCCCCACCCGCTGGAGGTCAATGCGATCGTCCAGGACACGCGGGACGGCCCGGAGCTGACGCTGATGCTGAGCTGGCCGGCGGACCGGTTCGACGTGACGGAGATCGAACGCTTCGGCCGGACCTGGTCGCAGATGTTGTCCGGACTCGCCCTTCAGGTCGCCGACCCTTCGGCGGGCGGGCACACCACGTCCGACTTCGACCTCCTTGATCTGGAGCAGGACGAAATCGAAGCCTTCGAGGCGATCGCCGCCGACCTTGGTGGAGGCATGACATCGTGACTACCTCGGCGACATCCCCCGCATCGGCGCTTGCGGAAGTCTGGCCGCTGTCCCCGACGCAGGAGGGGATGGTCTATCACAGCTCGTTCGACGACGCGGCTCCCGACCTCCATCTCATCCAGGAATCGCAGTTCATCGACGGGCCGCTGGACGCGGCGTTGTTCCGCCGGTCCTGGGAGGTCCTCCTCGACCGGCACGCGGCTCTCCGCGCGTGCTTTCACCGGCGGAAGTCCGGTGAAACCGTCCAGCTGATTCCCCGGCGGGTCGAGCTCCCCTGGGCCGAGTACGACCTGTCGGATCTGGCCGAGAACGACGCGTCGGCCGAGGTGGAGGTGATCGCGGAGAAGGAGCGCGCCCGGAAATTCGACCTGGCGAAGGCTCCTCTGCTGCGGCTGGTGCTGATCCGGCTCGGCCCGGCGAGACACTGCCTGATCACTACCAGCCACCATGTGCTGACGGATGGGTGGTCGCAGGGGATTCTGCGCTCCGATCTCCTCGACATCTACGAGGCGGGTGGTGTCCTCACCGGACTGAAGCCCGCCGGCTCCTACCGTGACTATCTGGCCTGGCTGAACCGGCAGGACAAGGAGGCCGCCCGGGCGGCATGGCGGGCCGAGCTGTCCGGCGCCGACGGATCGGCGCTGGGCACTCCCGAAGCGCCCGGGAAGGCGCCGGAACTGCCGGCCCGGCGCGTGATCCGCCATTCGCCGGAGTTCACTTCCGCACTCGTCCGGTTCGCCCGCCGTCACGAGCTGACGCTGAACACCTTGGTGCAAGGGGCGTGGGCGTTGGTGCTGAGCCGGCTGGCGCGGCGGACGGACGTGGTCTTCGGCGCTACGGTCGCGGGCCGTCCACCCGAGCTGCCCGGCGTGGAGGAGTGCGCGGGGCTGTTCATCAACACCGTGCCGGTCCGCGTACGGCTGGACGGCGCACAGCCGGTGCTGCGGATGCTGACGGAGTTGCAGCAGCGGCAGTCCGCGCTCATCACGCATCACCATCTCGGGTTGCCGGAGATCCAGAAGCTGGGCGGGGCGAGCTTCGACACGATCCTGGTCTTCGAGAACTACGCCGATCCGGCCGCGGCGTCGGGCGGCGCTCGCCGCCTTCGCCTGACGCTGCGGGATTATCACCAGGCATCGCCGTACGCGATCGCTCTGGGTGTCACCCCCGGCGAGAGCCTTCAGACCGAGGCGCAGTACCACCCGGAGATGGTCGGCGTCCGGGTGGCCGAGGACGCACTCGACGCGCTCACCCGCGTCCTGGGGCGCATCATCGCCGAGCCGGAGGCCCCGGTCGGCCGCCTGGACGTGGTCGGAGCGGCCGACCGTGAGCTGACGGTCGAGCGGTGGAACCGGACCGGCGAGGCCGTGCGCGCATCGTCACCCGTCGAGCTGTTCCGCCGGCAGGCGGCGAAGGCGCCGGACGCGACGGCGATGGTGGCCGGGGAGCGGTCCTGGTCGTTCCGGGAGCTCGACGAGTGGTCCGGCCGGCTGGCGCGGGCCCTGATCGACCGGGGCGTGCGGCGCGGCGACCGCGTCGCCGTGATGCTGGAGCGATCGGCCGAGGTGCTGGCCGCCTGGCTCGGGGTGTGGCGGGCCGGCGCCGCGTTCGTGCCGGTCGATCCCGGTTACCCGCCCGACCGGGTGGCGTTCATGCTGGCCGACTCGGGGGTCTCGATGGTGCTGGGCCGGGCCGGGGCGTCCGCCGCGATACCGCCGGACTACGAGTGGCTGGCGGTCGAGGAGGCCGGCTCGCACACGGGTGATGTCCCGCCGGTCGTGATCGGGCCGGCCGACCTGGCGTACGTGATGTACACCTCCGGATCGACCGGTACGCCGAAGGGCGTGGCGATCCCGCACGGCGGCGTGGCCGCGCTGGCGGGCGATCCGGGCTGGGAGATGAGCCCCGGTGACACGGTGCTGATGCATGCCCCGCACACCTTCGACGCGTCGTTGTTCGACGTGTGGGTGCCGCTGCTGTCGGGCGCGCGGGTGATGATCGCCGAGCCGGGCGTGGTCGACGCGGCGCGCCTCGCGGCCCATGTGGCGGACGGCCTCACCGCGGTGAACTTCACCGCGGGTCAGTTCCGGGCGCTGGCCCAGGAGTCGCCGGAGTCCTTCGCCGGGCTCCGCGCCGTGTCGACGGGCGGAGACGTGGTGCCGATCGGCGCGCTGGAGCGGGTACGCCAGGCCTGCCCGCGGCTACGCGTCTGGCATTCGTACGGCCCGACCGAGACGACGCTGTGCGCGTCCTGGATGACGATCGAGCCGGGCGACCGGATCGGGCCGGTGCTGCCGATCGGCCGGCCGCTGCCGGGCCGGCGGCTGTACGTACTCGATGTCTTCCTGCGTCCGCTGCCGCCGGGCGTCGCGGGCGATCTCTACCTGGCGGGCGCCGGGCTGGCCCGTGGGTACCTGGGCAGTCCGGCGTTGACCGGCGAGCGCTTCGTCGCCGATCCGTTCGCCTCGGGTGAGCGGATGTATCGGACCGGGGACGTGGCGTACTGGACCGACGACGGCGAGCTGGTGTTCGCCGGGCGGGCCGACAACCAAGTCAAGATCCGCGGCTATCGGGTGGAGCCGGGCGAGATCGAAACGGCGCTGACCGAGCAGCCGGGCGTCGACCAGGCGGTGGTCCTGGCCCGGGACGAACGCCTGATCGGCTATGTGGTCTCCGGCACCGGGGTGGATCCGGTGCGACTCCGCGAACAGGTGGCGAGGACCTTGCCGAGCTACCTGGTGCCGGCGGCGGTGCTGGTGCTCGACGCGCTGCCGGTGACGGTGAACGGCAAGGTGGACCGGGAGGCGTTGCCCGACCCCGACTTCGGCGCCCTCGTCTCGGAGCGGGAGCCGGCAACCCCGGCCGAACGGGTGTTGTGCGGCCTGTTCGCCGAGGTGCTCGGCCTCGAGCGGGTCGGCGTGGAGGACAGCTTCTTCGAGCTGGGCGGAGACTCGATCACCTCGATGCGACTCGCCGCGCGGGCCCGCCGCGACGGACTGATCTTCGGCGCGCGCGAGGTGTTCGAGCACCGGACGCCGGCCGGGATCGCGGCGGTCGTCGAACCGGGGAACGAGCCACCGTCCGGCGCGGCCGGCGACGTGCCGTGGACCCCCGTGGCCCGGCTGCTGGGCGACGGAGTGCTGGCCGCCGGGTTCGCCCAGTGGGTGGTGGTCGCCGTGCCCGCGGACCTCACCGAGGAGGTGCTGCGCGCCGGGTTGGCGGCCGTGGTGGACCGGCACGACATGTTGCGGCTGCGAGCGCGGCCGGGACGGCTGGTGGTGGGTGCCCCCGGGTCGGTGGACGCGGCCGATCTGGTGCGGCGGGTGCCGGTCGGCCGGGCCGCGGTCGATGACGTCGCGCGGGCGGCGGTGCGAGCCGCGGTGGGGCGGTTGCGGCCGGCGGACGGCACGGTGGTGCAAGCGGAGTGGGTCGATGCGGGGCCGGACCGGCTGGGCCGCTTGGTGATGGCCGTGCATCACCTCGCGGTCGACGAGGAGTCGTGGCGGGTTCTGGTGCCGGATGTGCGAGCGGCCTGCGAGGCGTTGGCGGCGGGGCGGGAACCGGCTCCGCCCCCGGTGCCGGTCTCGTTCCGCCGATGGGCGGCGCGGCTGGGCGAGTGGGCGGTCACCCCGGAGCGGGTCGCCGAGCTGGCGGGCTGGCACGCGATCGCCGGCGTCGAGGACCGGCCGATCGCCGGTCCGGGACCGGCGAGCGGCGAGACCTGTTCGCGGTCCTGGACGATGTCGGGGCCGGCGGCGTCGGCGCTGGTGGAACGGTTGCCGGCGGTGTTCTTCTGCGAGGTGCACGAGGTACTGCTGGCCGGGCTGGCCGGTGCGGTGGCGCGGTGGCGGGGCGGCGGCCCGGTGCTGGTCGACGTGGCGGAGCACGGCCGGCATTCGGTCGACGGGTGGGACCTGTCCCGGACGGTGGGCTGGTTCACCAGTGTGCACCCGGTCCGGCTGGATCTGGCGGCCATCGACTGGGCCGGCGTACCGGCCGGCGGCCGGGCGGCCGGAGAACTGCTGAAGGTCGTCAAGGAGCAGTCGCGGGCGGTGCCCGGCGATGGGCTCGGATACGGGATGCTGCGCTTCCTCAACCGGGAGACCCGGCCGGTGCTGGCGGCGTTGCCCGCGGCTCGGATCGGCTTCACCTACCGGGGCCGGCACGCCGCCGGTGTGCGGATGTGGCAGACCGTCGGCGGAGTGGACGGCGCGGCGGGTCCGGTCCCCGGCTCGCCGCATGCGCTCGAGGCGGTGGCAAAGGTCGAGGACGCGGCCGAGGGCCCGCGACTGACGTTGGTACTGAGCTGGCCGGGCGGCCTGCTGGCCGAGGAGGACGTCGAGCGGCTGGGCCGGGCATGGCTGGACACCTTGTCCGGACTGGCCGCTCAGGCGGACGATCCGTCGGCGGGGGGACATACCGCCTCCGACTTTGTCCTCGACCTGGACCAGGACGAGATCGAGGAGTTCGAGGCCGACTTCGGCGACGACCGCTGAGCCTTTTCTCTTGAGCCTTCTCTGATGAGGGAGATATCCATGACCCAGTCGCGGATCGAGGACGTCTGGCCGCTGTCCCCCCTGCAGGAAGGACTGATCTTCCACACCGTCTATGACGAGGAGGAGCCGTCCGTCTATGTAGGACACTGGATCCTGGAACTCGACGGACCGGTGGACGCGGCCCGGCTCCGCGCGGCATGGGATGCGTTGCTGGCCCGGCACGCCGCCCTCCGGGCCTGCTTCCGGCAGCGCCGGAGCGGCGAGACGGTGCAGATCATCGCCGGCCGGGCGACGCCGCCGTGGCGGGTGGTCGACCTGACCCACCTCGGCCATCCCGGGGAGGCCGTGCGCGAGCTGGCCGAAGAGGACCGGTTGAAGCCGTTCGACGTCGCCGAGGCGCCGCTGCTGCGGCTGACCCTGATCCGTCTCGCCGGCGGCGCGCACCGGCTGGTGATGACCTGCCACCACGCGATCCTGGACGGCTGGTCGTTGCCGATCGTCCTCGACGAGCTGTCGATGCTGTACGCGGCCGACGGCGGCCCGGTGGACCTGCCGGCCGTGCCGTCGTACCGGGACTACCTCGCGTGGCTGAATCGGCAGGACCGGCAGCGGGCGCTCGCGGCCTGGACGGCGGAGCTGCGGGGCGCCGAGGAGCCGACGCTGGTCGCGGCCGCCGATCCGGAGCGAGCGCCCGGCACGCCCGAGAGCGTCACGGCCGAGCTGCCGGAGAGCCTCGCACGGTCGCTGGACGAGCTGACCCGGGGCCATGGGTTGACGCTGAACACGGTCGTGCAGGGCGCCTGGGCGTTGGTGCTGGCGCGGCTGACCGGCCGGACCGATGTGGTGTTCGGGGCGACGGTGTCGGCGCGGCCGGCCGACCTGCCCGGCGTCGAGGGGATGGTCGGCCTGTTCCTGAACACCGTGCCGGTACGCGTCCGGCTGCGCGGCTCGGCGTCGGTCGTCGAGATGCTGGCCGAGTTGCAGAAGCGGCAGTCGGCGCTCATCCCCGGCCAGTTCGTGGGCCTGGCGGACATTCAGAAGGCGGCCGGGCCCGGCGCGATCTTCGACACCCTGCTGGTCGTCCAGAACTTTCCGCGCGAGATCGGCGGACCGAACTCCGCCGGGACCTTCGGCATCCGGGTGCGGCAGGGCCGCGAAGCCGCCCACTATCCGCTGACGCTGGTCGCCGTCCCCGGCGAGACGACGCTCCTGAAGCTCGACTACCTCCCGGAGCTCTTCGACGAGGCCACCGCGCGCCGGATCGTCGACCGGGTCGTCGGGGTTCTGCACCAGCTGACGACGGCCGGCGACACCACGGTGGCCGAGGTCGAAGTGACGAGCGCGGACGAGCGCGACCTGGTGGTGCGCGATTGGGGAGTGGGCCCGGAGGGGGAATCCGGCCGGCTGGCCCTGGACCTGTTCGGCCGCCAGGTGGAACGCCGCCGCGACGAGGTGGCCGTCGTCGAGGGCGATCGGGCGACGTCGTTCGGCGAGTTGGCCGAGCGCGCGGAGCGGCTCGCCGGTTACCTGAGCCGCCGCGGGGTCCGGCGCGGGGACCGGGTGGCCGTCGTGATGCGGCGGTCGACCGAGCTGATCGAGACGTTGCTCGCGGTGTGGCGGGCGGGAGCGGCGTTCGTGCCGGTGGATCCCGCCTATCCGGTCGAACGCATCAGGTTCATGCTCGACGACGCCCGGCCGGCGGCCACGGTGTGCGAGGAGGAATTCCGGGCCGCCGTGCTCGGCGGCGTGCTGGATCCGATCGTGCTGGACGATCCCCGGACGCGGCAGGCGGTGGCGCGGTGCCCGCGGCGGTCGGTCGAAGTCGGCGCCGCCGACCTCGCGTACGTGATGTACACCTCCGGGTCGACCGGGACGCCGAAGGGCGTGGCGGTGTCGCACGGCAACGTCGCGGCGCTGGTCGGTGAGCCGGGCTGGGGTACGGGCCCCGGCGACGCCGTACTCATGCACGCTTCGCACGCGTTCGACATCTCGCTGTTCGAGATCTGGGTGCCGCTGGTGTCGGGAGCCCGGGTGGTGATCGCCGGGCCGGGAGCGGTCGACGGCGAGGCCCTGGCCGCACAGGTGGCCGGCGGTGTCACGACCGCCCACCTGACCGCGGGGGCGTTCCGGGTCCTGGCCGAGGAGTCGCCGGAGTCCGTCGCCGGCCTGCGCGAGGTTCTGACCGGCGGGGACGAGGTGCCGCCGGCGGCGGTGGAGCGGGTGCGGCGGGCGTGTCCGGAGGTCCGGGTACGGCATCTCTACGGCCCGACCGAAGCCACCCTGTGCGCCACCTGGTGGCTGCTCGAACCAGGCGACGAGACGGGGCCGGTGCTGCCGATCGGACGTCCGCTCGCCGGGCGGCGGGTCTACGTGCTCGACGCGTTCCTCCGGCCCCTGCCGCCGGGCATGACGGGCGAGCTGTACCTTGCCGGCGCCGGTGTGGCGCGGGGTTACCTCGGCCGTCCCGCGCTGACCGCGGAGCGGTTCGTCGCCGACCCGTTCGTCCCGGGTGGGCGGATGTACCGGACCGGCGACCGGGCGTCCTGGACGTCGCGGGGTGCGCTGGTGTTCGCCGGCCGGGCCGACGACCAGGTCAAGATCCGCGGCTATCGGGTGGAACCGGGCGAGGTCGAGGCCGTTCTCGGCGAGCTGCCGGGGGTCGGCCAGGCCGTGGTGTCCGTACGGGAAGAGCTTTTGATCGGTTATGTGACCGCCGGGGCGGGGCGGCACCTCGACCCGGCGGCCCTGCGCGGGCAGCTCGCCGAGAAGCTGCCCGCGTTCATGGTCCCGGCCGCGCTGGTGGTCCTGGACGACCTGCCGCTGACCGTCAACGGCAAGGTGGACCGGCAGGCCCTGCCCGAACCGGACCTCGCCTCGAAGCCGGCCGGCCGGGCCGTGGCCACCGAGGCGGAGCGGATCCTGTGCCAGATCTTCGCCGACGTGCTGGGCGTGGACCGGGTCGGCGTCGACGACAGCTTCTTCGCCCTGGGCGGCGACTCGATCTCGTCGATGCGGGTCGCCGCCCGCGCCCGGCGCGAGGGGATCGCCCTGACCCCGCGGCTGATCTTCGAGCAACGGACCCCGGAACGGCTGGCGGCGCTGGCCGGAACGGCCCGGTCGGCGGGCCGGCACGCGGCCGGCGCCGGCGTCGGGGAGGTCCCGTGGACGCCGGTGATGCGGGCACTCGGGGACGCGGCCGTGCGCCCCGGCTTCGCTCAGGCGACGGTCGTGGTCGCCCCGGCCGGACTGGACCCGGACGCGCTGGCCCGCGCGCTGCAAGCGGTGCTGGACACGCACGACGTGCTGCGGATGCGGGTCGAGCCGGATCGGCGGCTGGTGGTGCCCGGGAGCGGCGCCGTGGCCGCGGCCGGCCTGATCACGCGAGTGGCGGCCGGCGCCGGGAACCTCGACGAGGTCGCCGGGGGCGCGGCCCGGACGGCGGAGGCGGGACTCGATCCGTCCGCCGGGATCATGGTGCGGCTGGTGTGGATCGACGCGGGGGAGGGCGCGCCGGGCCGGTTGGTGCTGGTGGCTCATCACCTGGTGGTCGACGCGGTCTCCTGGGGAATCCTGCTGCCGGACCTGCGGGCGGCGTACGACCAGATACGTTCCGGCCGGACCCCGGCGCTCGAGCCCGCGGCGACGTCGTACCGCGAGTGGGCGCTGCGGCTGACCGAGCAGGCCCGGCGGGAGAGCACGGTCGCCGAGCTCGACTACTGGGCCGGCGTGCTGCGGGGGGCGGTTCCCGCCCTTCCGGAGGACTCCGGGCAACCGTCCTCGTGGTCCCGGACGTTGTCCGGCGACGCGGCGCTGGCCCTCGCGGGCCGGGTCCCGACGATCTTCCACTGTGGAGTCAACGAGGTTCTGCTCGCCGGGTTCGCGGGGGCGGTGGCGCGTGCGAGCGGGGACGCCGCCGGGGTGCTCGTGGATGTGGAAGGTCACGGCCGCGATGCCGCCGACGGCGAGGACCTGTTACGCACCGTGGGCTGGTTCACCGGCGTCCACCCCGTCCGGCTCGACCTCTCCGGCCTCGACCTGGCGGCCGCGGCGGCCGGGACCGCGGCGGCCGGGGATCTGCTGAAAGCCGTGAAGCAGCAGGTACGCACGGTGCCCGGCGGTGGGATCGGCTACGGGCTGCTGCGCCATCTCAACCCGGACACCGGGGCGAGACTGGCGACGTTGCCGTCCCCGCGGGTCGGATTCAACTACCTCGGCCGATCCACCGTCGCCGCCGAGGAGACCGCGTGGTCGGTGCGCGAGGGGGTGCTCGGCGGGGCCGGCCCGGAGGCCGTCCTGGCCCACCCACTGGAGGCCGCCGCCGACGTCCAGGACACCGCGGCCGGCCCGCGGCTGCGACTGACCCTGGACGGCCGGGGCCTCGACCCGGGCACGGTCGAGCGGCTCGGCGAGGCGTGGCTGGACCTGCTGACCGGCCTCGCCACCGCCGCCGGCGCGCCGGACGCCGGCGGACACACCCCATCCGACTTCGACCTGGTCGAGCTGACCCAGCCGGATGTGGCGGAGCTGGAGGCCGCGGCGCCCGGACTGACGGACGTCCTGCCGCTGTTGCCGACGCAGCAAGGCATGCTGTTCGAACGAGCCCTGGACGAGGACGGGGTCGACGTCTATCAGACCCAGCGGATCTTCGACCTGGACGGGCCGCTCGACGCGGATCGACTGCGTGCGGCCTGGCGGCAGGTGGTCGCCCGGCACGACGCTCTGCGGGCGAGCCAGCACCAGCTGGCTTCCGGCCGCACCGTGCAGGTGATCCGGGGAGCCGCCGACATCCCGTGGCGGGTGGCGGATGTGTCGCATCTGGGCGAGCCGGAGGCGGCCGCGGAGGTCGACCGCCTCCTCGCGGCCGACCAGGTGGAGCGGTTCGACCTCACCCGGGCGCCGCTGCTGCGGCTGCTGCTCATCAAGCTCGGCGAAGGCCGGCACCGGCTCGTGCTGACGTCGCACCACATCGTCCTGGACGGCTGGTCGACCCCGATCGTCGTGGGTGAGATGTCGGCCGCGTACGCGGGTCGGCCGATCTCCTCGGCGGCGCCCTCCTACCGGGACTACCTGGCTTGGCTGAACCGCCAGGACAGGGCGGCGGCCCGGTCGGCATGGCGGGCCGAGCTCGCCGGCGCGGACGAACCGACCACGGTGGACGCCGAGGCCGGCACGGCCATGGTGATGCCGGACGTGCACGGCGAACGGCTGGCCGCGGAGGCGACCCGGGCCCTCACCGCATTCGCGCGCGGCCGGGGACTGACGCTGAGCACGCTCGTCCAGGGCGCCTGGGCGTTGGTGCTGGCCCGGCTGGCCGGCCGGACGGACGTGGTGTTCGGGTCGGTGGTGTCGGGACGCCCGGCCGAGGTGCCGGACGTCGAGCGGATGGTCGGGATGTTCATCAACACCGTCCCGGTCCGGGTACGCCTGGACAGCGGCCGATCTGTGCTGGACCTGCTCCGGGACCTGCAAGCGCGCCAGTCGGCGTTGACCGAACACCAGTACATGGGGTTGTCGGAGATTCAGAAGGTGTCGGGGGCGGGCGCGACCTTCGACACCATCATGATGGTCGAGAACTACCCGATGGACGCCGCCGGCCTGGGCGACGACGGTGGGATCACGATCAGTTCGGTGCTCACCCGGACCGGTACCGGTTACCCGCTGACCATGAGCGTCAGCCCCGGGGAGCAGCTGGGGATCCGCGTGTCCTATCGGCCCGGCACCATCGCCCGGGAGACGGCCGTCGAGGTCGCCAGGCAGGTCGTGCGGGTCCTGGAACGGGTGGTGGCGGAGCCCTCGCTCGCCGTGGGCCGCCTCGGTGTGACGAGCGAGCGGGTGCGGGCGTCCGTGGCGGAGCCCGCGACCGCCGAAGCCGCCGGTGGGGCGTCGGTGCTCGAGTCGTTCCGGCGGCACGCGCGGCGCTCGCCCGGCGCGGTGGCCATCCTGGACGGGGCGCGCTCGCTGTCCTACGCCGATCTCGACCGGAATTCGGACCGGCTGGCCGGGCGCCTCGCCGGAATCGGCGTACGGCGCGGCGACCACGTCGGCGTGCTGCTGCCGCGCGGCGCGGAGCTGATCGTCGCCTTGCTCGCCGTCTGGAAGGCCGGAGCCGCGTACGTCCCGGTGAACCTCGACTATCCGGCGGAACGGATCGAGCGCATGCTGGCCGACGCCGGCACGTCGGTGGCGGTCTGCATGGCGGCGACCCGGGACGCGCTGCCGGCCGGCATCACGCCGGTGGTCGTGGACGCGCCGGCGACCGAGGAGGCGCCGGACGCGCCGTCGCTCACGGTCGAGGCCGATGACGTGGCCTACGTGATGTACACGTCCGGATCGACCGGGTTGCCGAAGGGCGTGGCGGTGCCGCACGCGAGCGTGGCGGCGCTGGCCGGCGACCCGGGCTGGTCGCTGGCCGCCGGCGATTGTGTGCTGATGCACGCACCGCACGCGTTCGACGCGTCGTTGCTGGAGATCTGGGTGCCGCTGGCCAGCGGCGCCCGTGTCCTGGTGGCGGAGCCGGGCGCGGTCGACGCGCGGCGGCTGCGGGAGGCGGTCGTTCGCGGCGTGACCACCGCTCATCTGACGGCCGGCAGCTTCCGGGTGCTGGCCGAGGAGTCGCCGGATTCCTTCCGCGGGCTGCGGGAGGTCCTGACCGGTGGGGACGTGGTCCCGCTCGCCTCCGTCGTACGGCTGCGCCAGGCCTGCCCGGAGGTCCGGGTCCGGCACCTGTACGGCCCCACCGAGACCACACTCTGCGCCACCTGGCACCTGATCGAGCCGGGGGACGAGATCGGCGACGCCTTGCCGATCGGCCGGCCGATGGCCGGGCGCCGGGCCTACCTGCTCGACGCGTTCCTCCAGCCGGTGGCCCCCCAGGTGACCGGCGAGCTCTACCTCGCCGGCGCCGGCCTGGCGCACGGCTATCTGGGGGCGGCCGCGGCGACCGCCGATCGGTTCGTCGCGGATCCGTTCGTGGCCGGTACGCGGATGTATCGCACCGGCGACCTGGCCCGCTGGACCGATCAGGGCGAGTTGGTGTTCGCCGGGCGCGCCGACTCCCAGGTGAAGATCCGCGGCTACCGGGTCGAGCCGGCCGAGGTCGAGGCGGCGCTGACCGACGTGCCCGGGGTCGCGCAGGCGGTGGTCGTGGCGCGGGAGGACCGGCCGGGCGAGAAGAGGCTGATCGCCTATGTCACCGCCGGCGAGGAGCCGGCCCCCGACCCCGCCGCCATCCGCGAGCACCTCGCGGCGCGGCTACCGGGCTTCCTGGTGCCGGCCGTGGTGGTGGTGCTGGACGCCTTCCCGCTGACGGTCAACGAGAAGATCGATCGCGCCGCGCTGCCCGCTCCCGATTTCATCGTGAAGCCGGCCGGCCGGGAGCCGCGTACCGAGGCCGAGCGGGTGTTGTGCGACCTGTTCGCCGAGATTCTCGGCCAGGAGCGGGTCGGCGCCGACGACAGTTTCTTCGAGCTCGGCGGCGACTCGATCCTGTCGATGCAGCTGGCCGGCCGGGCGCGACGCGAGAAGCTCGTCTTCGGCCCGGAGGACGTCTTCGAGCACAAGACGCCGGCCGGTATCGCGGCGGTCGCCAGGCTCGGTGCGGCCGGGGCCGGCTTCGCCGACGGCGTCGGCGAGGTGCCGTGGACGCCGGTGATGCGGGCACTGCTCGAACGCGATCCCGGCGCGATGACCCGGAGCTCCTCGGCGCAGTGGACGGCCATGGGCGTGCCCGCCGGCCTGTCGGTGGACGTGCTGGCGGCCGGCTTGAGCGCGGTGCTCGACACGCACGACATGCTGCGGAGCCGGGTCGTCGCGCACGGGGACCAGGAGCCCCGGCTGCTTGTCGCCGAGCGGGGTGCGGTAGCGGCGGCGGCGCTGGTCGAACGGGTCGAGGCGGGCGCCGGTGACCTGGACGACCTCGCGGAACACGCCGCCATGGAGGCGGCCGCGCGGCTGGACCCGGCCGCCGGCGTGATGGTCCGGGCGGTGTGGGTGGACGCCGGACCCGACCGCGCCGGACGGCTCGTGCTGCTGGCCCACCACCTGGTCGTCGACGCGGTGTCGTGGCGCATCCTGCTGCCCGATCTGCGAGCGGCGTGCGAAGCCGTCGCCGCGGGCCGGGAACCGGCGCTCGATCCGGTGGGCGTCTCGTTCCGGCGCTGGGCGCGGACGCTGGCCGAGGAGGCCGCGGCCCGCACGGCGGAGCTGGCCACGTGGACGGAGATTCTCGGCGACCGGCAACCGCGGCTGGGCGCACTGGACCTCACCCGGGACACCATGTCCACGGCCGGACGCCGATCGTGGGCCGTGCCGCGCGCGCAGGCGAGCGTACTCGTGGAGAAGGTCACCTCGGCGTTCCACTGCGGTGTGCACGAGGTGCTGCTGGCCACCCTGGCCGGCGCGGTCGCGCACTGGCGGGGCGGCACCACCGTGGTGGTGGACGTCGAAGGCCACGGCCGCCGGTCCGGCGGTGCGATGGACCTGTCGCGCACGGTCGGCTGGTTCACCGACACGCATCCGGTCCGGCTGGACGTGAGCGGGATCGACCCGGCCGCGGCCATGGCCGGCGACGACGCGGCCGGCCACCTGCTGAAGAGCGTCAAGGAGGACGTCCGGGCGGTGCCCGGCGACGGGCTCGGCTACGGGATCCTGCGTCACCTCGACGCCGGAACCGGGCGGGTCCTGGCCGACCGGCCCGAGGCGGAGATCGGGTTCAACTACCTGGGCCGCTTCCCGTCCCGGCCGGACGGTCCTCCGGAGCCCTGGCAGCCGCTGGGGACCATCGGTGGTGCGGCCGAGCCGGACATGCCCCTGCGGCACGTGCTGGAGATCGATGCGGTCGTGCTCGACTCCGCGGGCGGCCCCGAGCTGAACCTGTCGGTGACCCGGGCCGGGCGGATCCTCGGTGACGCCGAGGTGCAATCGCTCGGCGAGGCCTGGCTCGGCATGCTGGCCGGCCTGGCCGCACACGCCGGCGACCGCGACGCCGGGGGGCACACGCCGTCCGACTTCCCGCTCGCCGCGGTGACCCAGCGGGACGTGGCGGAGATCGAGAACGCCGTGCCCGGCCTGCTCGACATCTGGCCGCTCTCGCCGCTGCAGGAGGGCCTGCTGTTCCATGCCGCCGACGAGCGCGGGCCGGACGTCTACGCGGGCATGCGAACCCTCGCCATCGACGGACCGCTGGACGCCGCCCGCTTCCGCGCGTCGTGGCAGGCCGTCGTCGACCGGCACCCGGCCCTGCGGGCGAGCTTTCATCAGCTCGGGTCCGGCGGGGCCGTGCAGGCGGTCGCCGGCGCGGTGCCGATTCCCTGGCAGGAGACCGACCTCTCGGATCTGCCCGAGGACGAGGCGCTGGCGGAGTTCGACCGCCTCACGGCGGAGTCGCGTGCCGACCGGTTCGACCTGACCCGGGCGCCGCTGCTGCGCCTGCATCTGGTGCGCCTCGCCGAGCGCCGGCACCGTCTGGCGCTGGCGTCGCATCACATCGCGTGCGACGGATGGTCCCTTCCCATCCTCTCCACCGACGCGATGGTGGCGTACGAATCCGGCGGTGACGGCGGGACCCGGCCGGCGCCGGCGTCGTACCGCGACTACCTCGCCTGGCTCGCCCGCCAGGACAAAGAGGCCGCCCGGGAGGCGTGGCGGGCCGAGCTCGCGGGACTCGACGAGGCGACCCACGTCGTGCCCCCGGACACGATCACCACACCGATCCGGCCCGACCGTGTGCGGTTCCACTTCGACGACGACCTGAGCCGGCGCCTGGCGCAGCTCACCCGGCACCACGGCGTGACGATGAATACCCTCTTCCAGGGCGTCTGGGCACTTCTGCTGGCCCGGCTGACCGGGCGCGACGACGTGGTCTTCGGCGCCGCGGTGGCCGGGCGGCCGCCGGAGATCCCGGGCGTCGAGTCGGTGGTCGGCCTGTTCATGAACACGCTGCCGGTCCGGGCCCGCCTGGACGGCGCCCAGCCGTTCGTCGACATGCTGGCCGGCCTGCAGAGCCGCCAGGTCGCGATGATGGCCCATCAGCACGTCGGGCTGAGCGAGATCACCCAGTTCGCCGGTCCCGGCGCGGCGTTCGACACACTCGTGGTGTTCGAGAACTACCCGCACCCGCCGCAACCGTCCGGCGGACCGGATGCGGTCGTCCTGCGTCCGGCGGAGATCCCGGAGGACAGCGGGCACTACCCGATGTCCATGCGCGCCTCCGAAGGCGGCGGCATCCATGGCGAATTCATCTATCGCCCGGACGCGTTCGAGCGGGCCGAGGCCGAGGAGATGCTCGCGGCGATCGTCCGGGCTCTCCGGCAGGTGGCGGCCGAACCGCGGACCCCGGTGGGACGGATCGGCCTGATCGGTGCCGCGGAACACCGGCTGGTGGTCCAGGAGTGGAACCGGACCGCCGCACCCCGGGCGGCCGAGCCGCTGCCGGTGTTGTTCCGGCGGCAGGTGGAACGGTCGCGCGATGCGGTGGCGGTGCGGGACGCGGCGCGGAGCCTGTCCTACGGCGAGCTGCTGGGCGAGGCCGAGGGGCTGGCGCGGCTGCTGGTGGCCTCCGGCGTGCGCCGGGAGACACGGGTGGCCGTGCTGGTCGGACGGTCGGCGGAGTTGGTGGTGGCGCTGCTCGGCGTGGCGTTGGCCGGCGGGGTGTTCGTGCCGGTCGATCCGGACTACCCCCAGGAGCGGATCACCTGGATGCTGGCGGATTCGGCGCCGGAGGTGCTGGTGTGCACGGTGCCGACCCGGGCTGTCGCGCCGGCCGGGTTTCCGGGCGCGGTGGTGGTGCTGGACGAGCGGCCCGGCGGCGACCCGGCGACGGTGCTGCCCCGGGTGGCGGCCGCCGACGGCGCGTACGTCATCTACACCTCGGGATCGACCGGGGTGCCCAAGGGCGTCCTGGCGACCCACGCCGGGCTGGGCAACCTGGCGGAGGCGCAGATCGAGCGCTTCGGCGTGACGTCCTCGTCGCGGGTCCTGCAGTTCGCCTCGCTCGGCTTCGACGCCGCCGTCTCCGAGCTCGCCATGGCACTGCTGTCCGGCGCCACCATCGTGCTGGCCGATCCCGCGAGCATGCCGCCCCGGGTGTCACTGGGCGATGCGGTACGCCGATGGGACATCACCCACGTCACCGTGCCGCCGAGCGTGCTGGCCGTCGAGGACGACCTGCCGGACAGCCTGGCGACATTGATCGTGGCCGGCGAGGCCTGCCCGCCCGTGCTGGTCGATCGCTGGTCGCCGGGCCGCCGGATGATCAACGGCTACGGACCCACCGAGACGACCGTGTGCGCGACGATGAGCGCTCCGCTGTCGGCGGGGCGGGACGTGGTCCCGATCGGCGGCCCGATCAGCAACATGCGGACCTATGTGCTCGACGCCTTCCTGCAACCGGTGCCCCCGGGAATGGCCGGCGAGCTGTACGTCGCGGGCGTCGGGCTCGCCCGCGGATACCTCGGACGCCCCGGCCGGACCGCCGAACGGTTCGTCGCCGACCCGTTCTCCGTGGGCGGCCGGATGTACCGCACCGGCGACCGGGCCCGCTGGACCTCGGACGGCGAACTGGTCTTCGTCGGCCGGGCCGACGCTCAGGTCAAGGTGCGCGGATACCGGATCGAGCCCGGCGAGATCGAGGCGGTGCTGGCCGGCCATCCGGGAGTTGCCCAGGTGGCGGTCGTCGCCCGGGAGGACGGGCCGGGGGAGAAGCGCCTGGTGGCGTACGTCGTCCCGGCGGCCGCCGAGGCCGGCTCGCTGATCTCCGACCTGTCCGCGGCCGCGGCCGCACGCCTGCCCGAGCACATGATCCCGGCGGCCTTCGTGCCGCTGGACGCGATGCCGCTGACCCCCAACGGCAAGGTCGACCACCGGGCGCTGCGGGCCCCGGACTTCGGCGGGATGTCGTCCGGCGCGGATCCGCGTACGGCCATGGAGGCGCGGTTGTGCGAACTGTTCGCGGAGGTCCTGGGCCTGGAGCGGGTGGGCGTCGGCGACAGCTTCTTCGAACTGGGCGGCGACTCCATCACCTCGATGCAGCTGTCGACCCGGGCCCGCCGGGAAGGGCTCGACCTCACCCCGTGGCAGGTGTTCGACGAGCGGACGCCGGAACGGCTGGCGGCGCTCGTCAAGGAACTCCCGTCCGAGGACGACGAGACGGCGTCCCCGGCGGGCACGCTCGTGGCTCTCTCGCCCGAACAGATGGACCAACTCGAGGCCGGTCCGGCCGGCGAATGACCTTTCGAAGGAGCAGACCGTGACCGTCGACGACACCCGTGCCAAGCCGCGCTCCAGCGTGGAAGACGTCTGGCCGCTTTCGCCGCTGCAGGAGGGAATGCTCTACCACACCGCCCTCGACGCGGACGGGCCGGACACCTATACCGTGCAGTCCGTCTACGGCATCGACGGCCCGCTGGACGCCGGGCGGCTGAGGGCGTCCTGGCAGGCGCTGGTGGACCGGCACGCCGCGCTGCGGGCCTGTTTCCGCTACGTCAGCGGTGCGCAGATGGTCCAGGTCATCCAGCGGGACGCCGAGATTCCCTGGCGGGAGACGGATCTGGCCGGCCTGCCGGACGACGTCGCCGCCGGCGAGGTGAGCCGCCTGGCCGCGGGCGAGGTGGCCGAGCGTTTCCGCCTCGAGACGGCGCCCCTGATGAAACTGCATCTGATCCGGCTCGGTCCGGAGTGCCACCGGCTGGTGCACACCCTGCATCACGCGCTGGTGGACGGCTGGTCCATGCCGATCCTGCACCGGGAGCTCGCCGCGATCTACGCGGCCGGCGGGGACGCCTCCGGCCTGCCCGCCGCGGTGTCCTATCGCGACTACCTGGCCTGGCTGGGCCGGCAGGACAAGGAGACGGCCCGGGTGGCCTGGCGGGCAGCGTTCGCCGGGCTGGACACGCCGACCACCGTCGCGCCGGCCGATCCGGCCCGGGTGCCGGACATCGACACGGTGATGGCCGAGCTGTCCCCGGAGCTGACCGAGGACCTGGCCCGGTTCGCCCGCGGCCACGACCTCACGATGAACACCGTCGTGCAGGGTGCGTGGGCCGTCGTGCTGGGGCAGCTGTCCGGCCGTACCGACGTGGTGTTCGGCGCGACCTCCTCCGGGCGCCCGGCCGAACTGGCTCAGGTGGAGTCGATGGTCGGCCTGCTGCTCAACACCCTGCCGGTGCGGGTCCGGCTCGACGGCGGGCAGCGGGTCACGGAGATGCTGGCCGCCCTGCAGCGCGACCAGTCCGCGCTCGGGGCGCACCAGCACCTCGGCCTGCAGGAGGTGCAGGCCGCCGTCGGTCCCGGTGCGGTCTTCGACACGCTGGTCATCTACGAGAACTTCCCGCGTACGGGACTCGGCGGGTCGCCGGACGACGGCCTGACCCTGCGCCCGGTGCAGAAGGGGCGCGACGCCTCGCACTACCCGTTCACGCTGGTCACCGGTCCGGGCGAGCGGATGCCGGTCATCCTCGACTACGACCGGGGTCTCTTCGGCCCGGCGGCCGCCGGATCGGTCCTCGGCGCCCTGGTCCGGATCCTGGAGCGGCTGGTCGCCGAGCCCGGCGTCCCGGTCGGCCGGCTGACGCTGCTGAGCGAGGCCGAACGCGCCTCGGTGGTGGACGACTGGAACGCGACCGCGGGCCCGGTACCCGGCACGTCCGTGGTCGAGATGGTCGCCCGGTGGGTGGCCGAGGCGCCGGACGCGGTGGCGGTCACCGATGCGGCCGGCGCCGATCTCAGCTACGCCGAGGTCGGCCAGGCGTCCGACCGGCTGGCGGCCCACCTCGCCGAGCGTGGTGTCCGTCGTGGCGACCGGGTCGGGGTGGCCATGGAGAGGTCCGCCGACCTGCCGATCGTGTTCCTGGCGATCTGGAAGGCGGGTGCCGCGTACGTCCCGGTGGACGTCGCCTACCCGGCCGAGCGGATCGCGTTCATGGTCGCCGACGCCGGGGTCTCGACGGTCGTCTGCACGGCGGCCACCAGCGGGGCCGTGGCGGAGAACGCGCCGGGGCGTACGACGATCGTCCTCGACGCGCCGGAGACGCGAGCGGCCGTCGACGCGGCCGGCACCGCGCCGGAGATCCGGCTCGGCGCCGGCGATCTGGCGTACGTGATGTATACCTCGGGATCCACCGGCGTTCCGAAGGGCGTGGCCGTTCCGCACGGGGCGGTGGCCGGCCTGGCGGGCGACCCTGGCTGGCAGCTCGGGCCCGGCGACAGCGTCCTGATGCACGCGACGCACGTCTTCGATCCCTCGCTGTACGAGATGTGGGTGCCGCTGGTCACCGGTGGCCGGATCCTGGTCGCCGAGCCCGGCGTGGTGGACGCCGGCGGGATACGCCAGGCCGTCGAACGCGGCGCGACCGCCGTACACCTCACCGCGGGCACCTTCCGGGCGCTCGCCGAAGCGTCCCCGGATTGTTTCGCCGGGCTGCGGGAGGTCGGGACCGGCGGCGACGTGGTGCCCGCGCACACCGTGGCGAACCTGCGGCACGCCCAGCCCGGCGTGCGGGTGCGCAACACGTACGGGCCGACCGAGACCACCCTGTGCGCGACGTGGAAATCGATCGAGCCCGGCTCGGTTCCCGGGCCGGAGCTGCCGATCGGCCGGCCCATGACCAACCGCAAGGTCTATCTCCTGGACGCCTTCCTGCGGCCGGTCGCGCCGGGAGTGGCCGGCGAGCTGTACATCGCCGGTACCGGGCTGGCGCGCGGGTACCTGTCGCGGCCGGACCTGACCGCCGAGCGGTTCGTGGCGTGCCCCTTCCTCGCCGGTGAACGCATGTACCGGACCGGGGACCTGGCCCGGTGGAACCGCGACGGCGAGGTGGTGTTCCTCGGCCGGGCCGACGACCAGGTGAAGATCCGCGGCTTCCGGGTCGAGCTGGCCGAGGTCGAGGCGGTGCTGGCGGCCCAGCCGGGGGTCCGCGAGGCGGTCGTCGTGGCGCGGGAGGACCAGCCGGGCGAACGACGGCTGGTGGGCTATGTCGTCTCCGACGCCGGTGAGCTGGACACCGAGGAGATCCGCCGGCGGATGGGCCTGGTCCTGCCGGCGTACATGGTTCCCGCGGCGGTCGTGGGCCTGATCAGCCTGCCCATCACGGCCAACAGCAAGGTGGATCGCCGAGCCCTGCCCGCCCCGGATCTTGCCGGGCACGCGTCGGCGAAGGCTCCCGAGAGCGAGACCGAGAAGGTGCTGTGCGCGCTCTACGCCGAGATCCTCGGACTGGAGCGGGTGGGGGTCGACGACGCCTTCCACGACCTGGGCGGCAGCTCGGCACTGGCCATGCGGCTCATCGCGCGGATCCGCGAGGAGCTGGGCGCGGACCTGCCCATCCGGCAGCTGTTCTCCTCACCCACGCCGGCGGGCGTCGCCCGGGCGCTGGCCGCGAAGTCACGCCCCGCGCTGGAAGCCGTCGCCCGGCCCGGGCGGGTGCCGCTCACCGCCCGCCAGCTGCGTGCCTGGTTGCTGGCCCGGCCCGCGGAGGAGACCGCCGGCCTGCACGTCTGTGCCGTGGTGCGGCTGCGCGGCCGGTTGGACGTGACCGCCCTGGAGGCGGCCCTCGGCGACGTCGCGGCCCGGCACGAGATCCTCCGGACGACCTTCCCCGGCCCGGCGCGGGAGGTGCACCAGCTGATCCACGACGCCGCCGGGGTGCGGCTGACTCCCGTCCCGGCGTCCGAGGAGGACCTTCCCGCGCTGCTCGCCGAGCGGCGCGAACGGCTCTTCGACCTCACCCGGGACGTGCCGTGGCGGTGCGATCTCTTCCGGCTCGCGGAGAACGAGTACGTGTTGTCGGTGACGGTGCACCGCGTCGCCGCCGACGACGACTCGATGGACGTGTTCTTCCGGGACCTCGCGGCCGCGTACGGTGCGCGGCGCGCCGGCCGGGCCCCGGAGCGGGCGCCGCTGGCCCTGCAGTTCGCCGACTACGCGATCTGGGAGCAGCGGCTGCTGGACGGCGAGCGCGATCAGGGCAGCCTCGTCAACGATCAGATGACCTTCTGGCGGAACCACCTGGCCGGCATCGACGGGGAGACGGTGCTCCCGTTCGACCGTCCGCGGCCGGCCATCGGCTCGCGCCGGGCCGGCACGGTCGCACTGCGGCTGGACGCCGGTTCGCACGTGCGGTTGACGAAGGCGGTGGAATCGGCCGGCGCCGACCCCTTCCAGATCGTGCTGGCCGCCCTCGCCATGCTGCTGACCAGGTACGGGGCGGGCGAGGATCTGGTGATCGGCACCACGCTGCCCCGGGACGAGGATCTGATCGACCTGGAGCCGATGATCGGGCCGTTCGCCCGGCCCTTCCCCGTCCGTGTCGACCTCTCGGCCGATCCGGCCTTCCTGGAGGTCGTCGCCCGGGTGCAGGAGACGGTCCGCGAGGCACGCCAGAACCTGGACGTGCCGTTCGACCGGATTCCCGGCCTGCTGGACCTGCCGGGCTCGCTCTCCCGCCACCCGGTGTTCCAGGTGGGCCTCGAGGTGAGCGAGGAGGACAACGGCGCATGGGACGCCGCGGAACTGCCCGCGTTGCGCACCAGCGCCGAACCGGCCGGGGTCGAGGCCATCGAGCTGGATCTCGCCTTCCGGCTCATCGAGCGCCGTGCCGAGGACGACGAGCTGGACGGCCTCGAGGGCGCCCTGCACTACGCCGCCGACCTGTTCGATCAGGGCACCGCGGAGGTGCTGGCCCGGCGGCTGGTCCGCGTCCTGGAGCAGGTGGCCGAGGAACCCGGTCGGCGGATCAGCGAGCTCGACATCTTCCTGGACGACGCCGAGCGAGCTCGGCCGGCCATCGCACCGGCCCGCTGGTCCGGGGCCGTGCCCGCGGTGGTCGCCGATCTGGCCGGGGCGGGCCCGCTCGGCGCGCTCGTGCTCGACGACCGGCAGCGCCCGGTCCCGCCCGGTGCCGTCGGCGAGCTCTACGTCACCGGTCCGGCGGTGGACGCGGGGCCGGCCGGTCGATCGAGCGAGCCCTGCCCGTACGGCACCGAGGGCCATCAGATGCTGCGTACGGGTCTGCTCGTCCGCAAGTCGGCCGCCAAGACGCTGATCGTGGTGGGTGAGCGCCGGGGATCGAGCGCCTTGGCGAAGACCGGCGACTATGAGGTCCTGCTGCCGCTGCGTACCGGCGGGGACCGGCCGCCACTGTTCTGCGTTCACGCGAGCGGGGGGCTGAGCTGGAACTACCGGCCGTTGCTGCGGCACCTTCCGCCCGACCAGCCGGTCTACGGGGTGCAGGCGCGCGGCCTGGCCCGCACGGAGACTCTTCCGGGCAGCGTCGAGGAGATGGCGGCCGACTACCTCGAGCAGATCGCCACCGTGCAGCCGACCGGGCCGTACCACCTGCTCGGATGGTCCCTCGGCGGCCGGATCGCGCAGGCGATGGCCGCGTTGCTCGAGGCGAAGGGGGAGGAGGTCGGCCTGCTCGCCCTGCTCGACGCCTATCCGGTCTACATGGGCAAGAACGCGACCGGCACGGTCAGCGAGGAGGCCCAGCGGGACGAACAGGTCCTGGAACAGCGGAAGCGGCAGGAACTCGACCTCGCCGGGCAGATGGTGGAGGGGGCCGGTGCCCGCGCGCGCCTGGAGGCGGTCATGCGCAATCTCTGGCAGGTCGGCCCGGCCCATACCGCCGTACCGTTCACCAGCGACGTTCTGCTCTTCGTGGCCTCGGTGGACCGTCCCGCGCATCTGCCCGTCCCGGTGGCGATCGCGAGCTGGAAGGACTTCACCAGCGGGACCGTCGAGTCGTACGAGATCAAGACCAACCACTACGAGATGGTGCAGCCGGCGGCTCTGGCCCGGATCGGGTCCGTCCTCGCCGAGAAGCTCCGGGCCCGGCCGGCACGTCCAAGTGTCCGGGATGCTCGCTTGGACCCACTCGTGGACATCGATTCCGTTCAGCATGATGGGGCTCGCTGACGGCGGCCGGGAGCCGCCGATGCAGATGCCGGCCCGCGATGCGTGTCCAGTTCGCCGCGGCCGATCGGCCGATGCCGAGCCGGAGGCCCGGAAGACCTACGGGATAGGGGATGCGAAATGCGTGCGTTGTTGTGGTCGTGTGGATCCCGCGGAGATGTCGAGCCGCTGGTGGCCCTGGCGGCGCGGTTGCGCGCACTCGGCGCGGAGGCGCTGATGTGCGCGCCCCGGGACAGCGCCGAGCGCCTGGCCGAGTTGGACGTGCCGCTGATGCCGCTCCAGCGCCCGTCGCACAGCCGCTCCGAGGACGCGGCGGCGGGCGTGTCGGCCCAGTTCGACCAGGCCTTGGCGGCGGCCCAGGGCTGTGACGTGGTGGTGGCGAGCGGCCTGCTGTCCGGCGCGGCCGCCACCCGGTCGGTGGCCGAGCAGCTCGGCATCCCGTACTTCAACGTCGTCTGGAGTCCGATCCATCTGCCGGCGGCGCTCGATCCGGCCCAGCGGGAGCAGTTCAACCAGGGCGCCGACGGGATGTTCGGGGAGGTGCTCAACCGGCGGCGGGCCTCGATCGGCCTGCCGCCGGTCCGCAACGTCTTCGACTACGCCTTGACCGATCGGCCCTGGCTGGCGGCCGACCCGGTGCTGGCGCCGCTGCCACCGGGCGTGGAGGCCGTGCAGACCGGTGCCTGGATCCTGCCCGACGAGCGGCCTACGACCTGGCGTTGCCCGACGACCGGGACGACTGTCTCGCCGTCGGCGAGGTGAACCTGCAGGTGCTGTTCGGCCGGGTGGCCGCCGTGGTGCATCACGACGGCACGGGCACCACGCACGTGGCCACGAAGGCCGGCGCCCCGCAGATCGTGGTCCGCCACATCGTCGGCCAGGTGTACTACTCCGAGCGGCTGGTCGAGCTGGGCGCGGGCGCGGCGGTCGACGGTCCGGTCCCGGCGTTCGCGTCCCTGTCGGCCGCGCTCGAGACGGCCCTGGCGCCGGCGACCCGGACGCGGGCCGCGGCCGTGGCCGACCTGATCCGCACCGACGGCGCGTCGGTGGCCGCGCGAACCCTGCTCGATGTGACCAGTCGCGAGAAGCCCGCCGTTTCGGTGTGAACTGGTGTCCACGGCGGGCTTGCCCGGCCGGAACAGGAGATGCGAAATGCGTGTGTTGTTGTCGACGTCGGGAAGCCGGGGAGACCTCGAACCGCTGGTGGCGCTGGCGGTGCGGCTGCGGGCGGCCGGTGTGGAGGTACGGGTCTGCGCATCGCCGGACGCCGCGGCGCGGCTGGCCGAGGTCGGGGTGCCGTTCACGCCGGTCGGCCGCTCGGTCCGTACCGCGATGAACGAGGGGAGGCCGCGGCCCGAGGACGCGCCGCGGCTCGCGGCCGAGGCGATGGCGGTGCAGTTCGACCAGGTACCGGCGGCGGCCGAGGGCTGTGATGTGGTGCTGGCGACCGGCGTACTGTCCGCCGCGGTCGCCGTCCGGTCGGTGGCCGAGAAGCTGGGAATCCCTTATTTCTACGGCTTCTACTGCCCCATCTACGTGCCGTCGCCGCACTATCCGCCGCCGCCACCACTCGGCGAGCCACCGGCGCCGGAGATCTCCGACATCCGGGCGCTGTGGGACCGGAACAACCGGGGCGCCTTCCGGCGCTTCGGGGAACCGCTCACCGACCGGCGGGCCGCGATCGGCCTGCCACCGGTGACGGACATCTTCCGGTACGGCTTCACCGATCACCCGATCCTGGCGGCCGATCCGATCCTGGCGCCGCTGCAGCCGACGGATCTCGACGCGGTGCAGACCGGCGCGTGGATCCTGCCCGACGAACGGCCCCTTCCGCCGGAGCTGACCGCCTTCCTGGATGCCGGTTCGCCGCCCGTGTACGTGGGTTTCGGCAGCATGCCCGCTCCGGCCGGCGCCGCGAAGGTGGCCGTCGAGGCGATCCGTGCCCACGGCCGCCGGGTGGTGCTCTCACACGGCTGGGCCGACCTGGCGTTGCCCGACGACCGGGACGACTGCTTCGCCGTCGGCGAGGTGAACCACCAGTTGCTGTTCGGCCGGGTGGCGGCCGCCGTCCACCACGGCGGCGTGGGCACGACGACCACGGCCGCCCGGGCCGGTGCCCCGCAGGTCGTGGTGCCGCAGATCGTGGACCAGCCGTACTTCGCCCGCCGGGTGGCCGAGCTGGGCATCGGTGCGGGGCACGACGGACCCAGCCCGACCTTCGACTCCCTGTCGGCCGCGCTCGCCGTGGCGTTGGCGCCGGAGACCCGGGCGCGGGCGGCGGCGGTGGCCGGCACGATCCGTACCGACGGGACGGCGGTGGCCGCGCGACTGTTGCTCGACGCGGCGAACAGCAGGACCGCCGTCTCGGTGTGAAGCGGTGTCCTCGGCGGAATCGTCCGACCGGAACAGGAGATGCGAGATGCGGGTGTTGTTGTCGACTTCGGGAAGTCGCGGAGACGTCGAGGCGCTGCTGGCGCTGGCGGTGCGGCTGCGGACACTCGGTGCGGAACCGCTGATGTGTGCACCCCCGTCCGCGCGGGAGCGGCTGGCCGAGGTCGATGTGCCGCTGGTGGCGATCGGCCACGGGAAACGCATGATGCTGCGCGACGGGATGGGGCCGCCGTCGCCCGAGACCGAGCGCCGGATGGCCGCCGAGGCGGTCGGTGTGCAGTTCGACCAGGTCCCCGCCGCGGCCGACGGGTGTGACGCGGTGGTGGCGACCGGCGAACTGGCCGCCGCGGTCGCCGTGCGGTCGGTGGCCGAGAAACTGGGCATCCCGTACTTCTACGCCGCCTACAGCCCGGTCTATCTGCCGTCGCCGCACCACGCGCCGCCACTGGACGAGGAGCTCACCCCCGGGGTGACCGACAACCAGGTGCTGTGGGACGAGCGCGGCCGGCTCTTCGGCGAGCGGTTCGGCGATCCGGTCAACCATCGGCGGGCCTCGATCGGCCTGCCACCGGTGGAGAACATCTTCCGGTACGGCTACACCGACCAGCCCTGGCTGGCGGCGGACCCGGTCCTGGCCCCCCGGCCGCGGGACCACAACGCCGTGCAGACCGGTGCGTGGATCATGCCCGACGACCGGCCGCTCCCGGCCGAGCTGGAGGCGTTCCTGGCGGCCGGTCCACCACCGGTGTACGTCGGCTTCGGCAGCACGTCCGAGACCGCGGACGCCGCCGAGGTGGCGGTCAAGACGGTCCGGGCGCAGGGCCACCGGGTGATCCTCGGCAGCGGCTGGGCCGACCTGCGGCTGCCCGACGACGGGGCCGACTGCCTCGCCATCGGCGAGGCCAACTTCCAGTCGCTGTTCGCCCGGGTGGCTGCGGTCATCCATCACGGCGGAGCGGGCACGACGACGGCGGCGGCCCGCGCCGGCTGCCCTCAGGTCCTGATACCGCAGTACACGGACCAGCCGTACTTCGCCCGGCGGGTGGCCGAGCTGGGTGTCGGGGTGGCGCACGACGGTCCGGCCCCGACGTTCGACTCCCTGTCGGCCGCGCTCGCCCCGGCACTGGCCCCGGAGACCCGCGCCCGAGCGGCCGCCCTGGCCGGCGCGATCCGCACCGACGGGACCACGGTGGCCGCGCGACTGGTGCTCGACGCGGTCAGCGGGGAGAAGCTGCCGGCCGCCGCCCTTCGACGATCGGAAGCCAGCAAGTGACGACTCGCGTATGGGACTACCTACCGGAGTACGCCAAGGAGAAGGACGACATCCTCGACGCCGTGCAGAAGGTGTTCCACTCGGGGCAGCTGGTGCTCGGCGAGAGTGTCCAATGCTTCGAGGCCGAGTTCGCCGCCTACCACGGGCTCGCCCACGGCACCGGCGTCGGCAACGGGACCGACGCGCTCACGATCGGCCTTGAGGCCCTGGGCATCGGGCCCGGCGACGAGGTCATCACCGTGTCCAACACGGCGGCGCCGACCGTGGTCGCCATCGTCGGCGCCGGGGCGACGCCGGTCTTCGTGGACGTTCGCGCCGAGGACTTCCTGCTGGACGTGGCTCAGGTCGCCGCGGCGATCACCGCCCGGACCAGGGCGATCGTCCCGGTGCACCTGTACGGCCAATGCGTCGACATGGCGCCGTTGGTCTCCCTGGCCGAGAAACACGGGCTCAAGATCCTCGAGGACTGCGCCCAGGCACACGGGGCCCGTCAGCACGGGCGGCTCGCCGGGACCATGGGCCACGCCGCCGCCTTCTCCTTCTACCCCACCAAGGTGCTCGGCGCGTACGGCGACGGCGGCGCGGTGCTGACCTCCGACGACGAGGTCGACCGCAACCTCAAGCAACTGCGCTACTACGGGATGGAAAAGGTCTACTACGTCGTGCGCTCCCCGGGTCACAACTCCCGGCTCGACGAGCTCCAGGCCGAGATCCTGCGGCGCAAGCTGGGCCGCCTCGACGATTACATCGCCGGTCGCAACGCCGTGGCCCGGCGATACGAGGAAAGGCTCGGCGACCTCACCGGCCCGGGCGGGCTCCGGTTGCCGGCCACCAACCCCGGCAATACCCACGTCTATTACGTGTACGTGGTCCGTCATCCGCGCCGGGACCACATCATCGAGGCGCTCAAAAGGCAGGACATCATGCTGAACGTCAGCTATCCGTGGCCGGTGCACACGATGAGCGGTTTCGCCGACCTCGGCTACCCGCCGGGCTCGCTGCCGGTCACCGAGGAACTCGCCGGCGAGATCTTCTCCCTGCCGATGTACCCGTCCCTGCCCGAAGCCGTGCAGGACCGCGTCATCGAGGCCCTGCGCTCGGTCCTGGAGCGGTTGTGAACCGCGTCGTACCGTCCACGATCGACGGAGCCTTCCAGTTCACGCCTCCGGTGTTCCCGGACGACCGGGGACTGTTCGCGTCGCCGTACCAGGAGGCCCCGTTCGCCGAGGCGCTCGACCGGCCGCTCTTCCCGGTCCGGGACGTGAGCCACAACCGGTCCGCCCGGGGCGTGCTCCGCGGCATCCACTACACGGTCGCGCCGCCCGGCCGGGCCAAGTACGTCTACTGCCCCTACGGCCGGGTCCAGGACTATCTGGTCGACCTGCGGGTCGGCTCGCCCACCTTCGGCCGCTGGGACACGACGGAACTCACCGGCGACAACTGCCGTGCCCTCTACATCCCGGTCGGTGTGG
Organism: Actinoplanes subtropicus; assembly: GCF_000721705.1. Classification (GTDB taxonomy): domain Bacteria; phylum Actinomycetota; class Actinomycetes; order Mycobacteriales; family Micromonosporaceae; genus Actinoplanes; species Actinoplanes subtropicus. The sequence continues at coordinate 133,229 of NZ_JOJL01000014.1, read as the reverse complement.
GACACGCGTTCCTCTCCCTGCAGGACGACTCGGTGATCGTCTACCTGATGTCCGAGGGTTACGTGCCGGCCAACGAGCTCGCGATCTCCCCCCTCGATCCCGGGATCGGGCTGCCCATCCCGTCCGGGCTGACCATCCGGCAATCCGACCGGGACGCGGCCGCGCCGACGCTCGCCCAGGCCCGCGAGCGCGGGCTGCTGGACGACTACGAGCTCTGCCGGAACGTGGAGGCGAAGCTGTGGCGGTGAACCCACCCCGGGTCGTGCTGCTCGGCGCGAGCGGGTTCGTCGGCTCGGCCGTGCTGCGCGAGCTCGCCACCCGTCCGATCCGGGTGCGCGCGGTGTCCCGCCGGCCGGCGCTCGTCCCCGGCGACACCCGCGCGGAGATCGAGGTGCGATCGGCCGATCTCTGCGAGCCGGGCTCGATGGCCGAGGCCGTGGCCGGCGCCGACGTCGTGATCCATGCCGTGGCGTACATCGCCGGCTCGACCACCTGGCGAGTGGCCGACGGGGACGCGGCGGCCGAGCGGGTCACCGTCGGCCTGGTCCGCGACCTGGTCGACGCCGCACGCCGGTCCGGCCCGCCGTTGCGGGTGGTGTTCGCCGGCGCGGCCTCGCAGGCCGGACCGGCCGCCCGCGAGATCCTGGACGGCACCGAGACGGACCGGCCGGCGGGGGAGTACGACCGGCAGAAGCTGGCCGCCGAGCGGATCCTGCTGGCCGCCGACGCGGCGGGTGTCGTCCAGGCCACCTCGATCCGGCTGCCCACGGTCTTCGGCTCCGGCCCCCGCTCCACCGCCCGGGACAAGGGGGTGGTGTCGCTGATGGTGCGGCGCGCGGTGGCCGGCCAGGACATCACCATGTGGCACGACGGCACGGTACGCCGCGACCTGGTCTACATCGACGACGTGGCCCGGGCCCTGGTGGCCGCGGCCGATCACATCGCGGAGCTGGCCGGCCGCGCGTGGCTGCTCGGTTCCGGGTACGGGGCGCCCCTGGGCGAGGTGTTCAGGATGGTGGCCAAGCTGGTTGCCGAGGAGACCGGCAGGCCGCCGGTACCGGTCGTGTCGGTGCCGGCGCCCGCGCACGCGGAGGCCGGCGACTTCCAGAGCGTCACCATCGACTCGTCGGGCTTCCGTGCCGTCACCGGCTGGAGCCCACGGGTGCCGCTCGACGAGGCGCTCGCGCGTACGGTCGTGCAGTGCGTTCGCGAGGCTGAGCCGTCGTGACCGCGGCCATCGCCCTCCATCCGCGTGCCGACGACGCTCTGCCGCACCGGCTGTGGCGCTCGGCGGCGCAGACCGCCGAGGGCCACATGATCCGGACCGCGGACTTCCGGGCGTGGTTCGCCGGCCGGGCCCGGGCGCACCGGTTCCGGGTCGATCGGATCGTGTTCGACGACCTCGACGCCTGGTCGTTCGCGCCGGGGACGGGCAACCTGAGGCATCGCACCGGCCGGTTCTTCAGTGTCGAGGGGCTGTCGATCGCGCTCGGCGACGGCGAGGTCCGCAGCTGGGAGCAGCCGATCATCCACCAGCCGGAGGCCGGCATCCTGGGCATCCTGACCAAGGACTTCGACGGCGTCCCGCATTTCCTGCTGCAGGCCAAGATGGAGCCGGGCAACCCCAATCAGCTGCAGCTCTCGCCCACCGTGCAGGCCACCCGGAGCAACTACACCGGCGTCCACCGCGGCGCCGGGGTGCGCTATCTCGAGCATTTCGCCGGACCTCGGCGCGGCCGGGTGCTCGTCGACGTGCTCCAGTCGGAACACGGCTCCTGGTTCTACCGCAAGTCCAACCGCAACATGCTGGTCGAGGCGACCAGCGAGGTGGTGCCGCACGAGGACTTCTGCTGGCTCACCCTGGGCCAGATCGGCGAGCTGCTGAGCCTGGACAACGTGGTGAACATGGATACGCGTACGGTCCTCGCCTGCCTGCCGATGGCCGCCCCGGAAGCGGGGGCCGTGCACAGCGACGCCGAGTTGCAGTCCTGGTTCACCGTCGAGCGGTCCCGGTGGAACACCGTGATCGAGTGCAAGCCGCTGGCCGGAATCGCGGGCTGGGAGCGCGACGCGTTCTCCGTGCACCGGCCGGACGGCCGCTACTTCCGGCTGGTCGCCGTCTCCGTCGAGGCGAGCAACCGGGAGGTGACGAGCTGGTCGCAGCCGCTGATCGAACCGACCGGAACGGGCGTCGCCGCGTTCCTGGTCCGCGACATCGGCGGCGTACCGCATCTGCTGGTCCAGGCCAAGCCGGAGGCCGGCCTGCTGGACACCGTCGAGCTCGCTCCGACGGTGCAGTGCAACCCGGCCAACTCGGCGCACCTGCCCGCGGAGGATCGTCCACCCTTCCTGGACCTGGTGCTCGCGGCCCCGGCCGAACGGATCCGCTACGAGGCGCTGCACTCCGAGGAGGGCGGCCGCTTCCTCAACGCGGAGAGTCGCTATCTGTTCGTCGACGTCACCGAGGACGAGGTCGCGCCGCAGCCGCCGGCCGGCTTCACCTGGGCCACCGTGGGTCAACTCGGTGCCCTGTCCGGCCATGGTCACTACCTCAACGTCCAGACCCGCACGCTGTTGTCCTGTCTGAACGCCGGCACGGTCCGGCTGTCTTGACCATGGAGGGGCGATGACGACCGCATCGGACCGCCCGGCCGGCATCACGGGAGACCAGCGGGTCCAGTCCGAGGTGCTGGAGGGACTGGCGACGGCCGTGAATCACCGGCGGTGGTTCGTGGAGCTGGCCCTTCCGTACCTGGGTGACAACCCGATCGAGATCGGCAGCGGCCTGGGCGACTACGCGATCGAGTGGGCTGAGCGCCTTCCGAGGTTCACCGCGACCGAAGCCGACCCGGATCGGCTGGTGCGGCTCGAGGAGCGGATGGCCGGGTATCCCGCCATCGAGGTGCGGAAGGTGCTGCTGCCGTCGACCGGCGTCGAAGGCCGGTACAGCGCCGCCGTGTCGTACAACGTGCTCGAGCACATCGAGGACCATGTCGGCGCCCTGCGCAGCATGGCCGGCTTCGTCCGCCCGGGTGGTCACGTCATCCTGATCGTGCCGGCGTTCATGTTCGCCATGAGCCGGGTCGACGTCGCCACCGGCCACCTCCGCCGGTACACGAGGAAGTCGATGCGCACGGCCCTGATCGAGGCCGGCCTGCGGGTCGAGAAGGTGCACTACGCCAACGCCCTCGGCCTGCTCGGTTACTACGGTGCCACCAGCATCTTCCGGCTGACGCCGAAGGACGGTCCGATGGTCAAGGCGTACGACCGGCTGGTGCTGCCGGTCACCCGGGCCGCCGAGCGGATCGTGCGGCCGCCGTTCGGCCAGTCCGTCTTCGCCGTGGCCCGCACGCCCGGCTGAGCGTCCAGCCGCTCATTGCGGCCGGTTGGACGAGCACCCGAAACGCGGTTCCGCGCTTGTCCGCCGGCGCCCGGCGGCCGACCTGGACATCGCCGAATCTCACTATCGTCAGGCCATGCTCAATCTCTCCCGTGAACCGCACGAGAACCGGCAGATCGCTGAGTGGTTCGGCCTCGACGCCGCGCGCTACGACCGCGCCCGTCCCACTTATCCGCAAGAATTGATCGACCGCATGGTCGGGTTGGCCCCGGGTACGAAATTCGTCGACGTCGGCTGCGGCACCGGTATTTCTTCGCGTCTGTTCCAGGCGGCCGGCGGCACGGTGCTCGGGGTCGAGCCGGACCCGCGGATGGCCGACTTCGCCCGCGGCCGGGGACTCGACGTCGAGGTGGCGAGATTCGAGGACTGGGACCCCGCGGGCCGCACCTTCGACGCGGTCGTCTCGGGCACCGCCTGGCACTGGGTGGATCCGCTCGCGGGCGCGCGGAAGGCGGCCGACGTGCTCCGGCCCGGGGGCGTGCTGGCCCTGTTCGACAACGAGCCGGAACTTCCGGGAGCCGTTCTGACGGCGCTGGACGAGGCGTACCGCTACGCCGTGCCGGACGCGCCGGCGGAACCGGGACCCGAACCGGGCGAAAGCGTCGAGGACTACGCCAGGAACATCTATGCGAACCAATACACGAAAGCCGCCGACGGTATCGGCCGCACCAATGCCTTCGGGGTGCCGGAAGGAATGCGATACGAATGGGATCGGACCTGCACCCGCGACGAATGGCTGGACCATCTGCTCACCCAGGGCGGTTTCCACGCCCTCGCGCCGGACGCGCTCGCCCGGTTCCAGGCTCATCTCGGCGCGGCGATCGACGAGATGGGCGGCGCCTTCACCATGCACTACGCCACGGTCGGCATCGTCGCGATCCGGCGCTGACGTGACCGGGTATCGCGGACAGGGGAGCTGACATGCGTGTGTTGATCTGGTCGAACGGACCCCGCGGAGATGTCGAGCCGCTGGTCGCGTTGTCGGTGCGGCTGCGGGCACTCGGGGCCGAGGTGCGGATGTGCGCGCCGTCGGATTTCGCCGGGCGGCTGGCCGAGGCCGGCGTGCCGCTCGTGCTGGCCGGCCGGTCGGTGCTCGAAGGGGTGGGTGGGCTCGGGCGCTCGCCCGACGTCAGGAACGCGGGCGCGGGCATCGCCGAGCAGTTCGAGACCGTGCCGGCGGTCGCGCGGGGATGCGATGTGGTGCTGGCGAGCGGCTTGATCTCCGGCGCGGTCGCGGTGCGGTCGATCGCCGAGAAGCTCGGCATCCCCTATTTCTATGCGGTTCCGTCCCCGTTCGTGCTGCCCACGCCGGACCAGCGGGTCCCATTCAACAAGGGCTCCGACGGTCTGTTCGGCGGCGAGCTCAACAAGCACCGGACCCGGCTCGGCCTGCCGCCGGTCGAGAACGTCGTCGACTACTGCCACACCGATCGGCCCTGGCTGGCGGCCGACCCGGTGCTGGCGCCCGCACCGCCGGGCGTCGGCGGCGACGACCTGGCGTTGCCCGACGACCGGGACGACTGTCTCGCCGTCGGCGAGGTGAACCTGCAGGTGCTGTTCGGCCGGGTGGCCGCCGTGGTGCATCACGGCGGCACGGGCACGACGCACGTGGCCGCCCGGGCCGGCGTACCCCAGATCGTGGTGCCCCAGGTGGCGGACCAGCCGCACTATGCGGGCCGGGTGGCCGAGCTGGGCATCGGCGTGGCGCACGACGGGCCGGCCCCGACCGTCGGTTCCCTGTCGGCCGCGCTCACCGGGGCACTGGCCCCGGAGACCCGGGCGCGGGCAGCAGCCGTGGCCGGCACGATCCGCACCGATGGGACCGACGTGGCCGCGCGGATGCTGTACGAGGCGGCCGGCCTTCCGGTGTGAGCCGCTGCTGTCCAAGGTGCACCTATTGAGGAGTGCCATCGCGGTCAGCAGACTGATCCCGACGCTTCGGGAGCCCGCCGAACCGGCAGCTCACGGCTCCCGCACCGAGCGGATCAGCCGGGCTCGCCCCGCCGGCGCCGATGGAACGGTCTTGACCTTCCCGACCCATGCCGTATCACGCCTGGAGGTACCCGGGTGTCCGAAACACTTACCGATCTGCCGTCGCAGTCCCGAGAACCGGAGCCCGCGGGCGCCGCCGGCCGCTGGGCGGTGTGGCGCTCGCCGGCCGGCCAGCCGGGGTGGGCCAGGCCCACGTTGCTGGGCATCACTGTCGTGGCGCTGGTGCTGTACGCATGGAACCTGCGGCTGGTCGACTTCGCGCCGCTGTACTCCGACGCCGCCAAGAGCATGTCCGAGAGCTGGAAGGCGCTCATCTACGGCGCGGCCGACCCGAAGGCGACCTACACGCTCGACAAGCTCGCCGGGTCCTTCGTGCCGCAGGCGATCTCGGCCCGGATCTTCGGCTATCACGCGTGGTCGCTGGCCCTGCCGCAGGTGATCGAGGGCGTCGTCTCGGTGCTCGTGCTCTACCGGGTCGTGCGGCGGTGGGCGGGCGTGGTGCCCGGTCTGCTCGCCGCGGGCATCTTCACCCTGACCCCGGTCACCGCGTCGATGTTCGGGCACAGCATGGCCGACGGCGCGCTGGTCATGTGCCTGGTGCTCGCCGCCGACGCGTATCAGCGCGCGGTCCTGGTGGGCCGGCTCCGGTCGCTGGTGTGGGCCGGCGTCTGGGTCGGGCTGGCCTTCCAGTGCAAGACCCTGCAGGCCTGGATGATCCTCCCCGCCCTGGCGGCCGGCTACCTGCTGAGCGCGCCGATCGACCTGCGCCGCCGGCTCAAGCACGTGGGGCTCGCCGGGGTGGTGACGCTGGCGGTGTCGCTGTCCTGGATCGCTCTCTACACCTTCACCCCGGCCGCCGACCGGCCGTACGTCAGCGGCAGCACGAACAACAGTGCCTTCGCCATGGTGTTCGGATACAACGGTCTCAGCCGGGTGGGCATCCATCTGCCCGGCGCCGCCCCGCTCAACCTCAGAGGGGACGGCGGCGGCCCGGCGCTGGGTCCGCCCGGCGCACCGCAGGGCCAGAACCAGCCGGGGGATGTCGGTTCGAGGGCTCAGGACCAGCAGGGCAACGTCGGCCCGTTGGCCCAGGACCAGCAGGGCAACGTCGGCCCGTTGGCCCAGGGCCAAGGGCCGATGGCCGGCGGCCCGCCGGGCGGGGACCGGTCCAAGGTGGAGAGCCGGGTGGATCCGCTGGGCTCGACCAAGCTGCTCGATGGCCACCTCGGCGTCGCGATCGGCTGGCTGTTCCCGCTCACGCTGCTGTCCCTGTTGTTCGGCCTCTGGTGGCGGCGCGGGACCGAGCGGACCGAGCCGGTACGTGGCGGCCTGGTGATGTGGGGCGTGTGGCTGGCGATGTACGCGTTCGTGTACAGCGCCGGCGCGGTCGACCACACCGCGTTCGTGGCCACGCTCGCCCCCGCCATCGCCGCCCTCTCCGCTCTCGGCATCGTGTCGTTCGGGCAGGAGTACCGGCGCGGCGGCCGGCGGGCCTGGGTGCTGCCTCTCGCGGTCGCGACCGAACTGGCCTGGGGCGTCTGGTTGTGGTCCCACTTCCCGAACTTCCTGCCCTGGGCGAGATGGGGCACGCTCGCGCTCGGCGTGGTCGCCCTGCTGGCGCTGATCCTGGCGCGCGTGCGCCGGACCGGCTCGACCGCCCTGGTCACCGCCGGGCTGGCGCTCGGCATCGCGGCCATGCTGGCCGCGCCGGCCACGTACGCCATCTCCGTCCTTGATCCGGACTACTCCGGCAGTTCCTTCGACGCCAACGCCGGACCGGCGTCCGGCTCCGCCTGAGAAGGGTGCTCTGGTGAGCGTAGTTCTGAATTTCGGGGGACCGGGCAAGGGCGCGGACGATGATCCGGATCCCTGGGTGACCAAGGTCCGTCCGGGGACGGTGCGCCGGGTGCTCGCGTATTTCCGCCCGCACATCGGCAAGGTGGCGCTCTTCGTCCTGGTCGCCTCGCTCGATTCGCTCCTGGTCGTCGCGGTTCCGTTGTTGCTGATGAAGCTGGTCAACGACGGCATCCTCAAGCACGACCTCCGGCTGTTGGTGATGATTTCGTTCGCCACCGCGGGGCTGGCGGTGGCCAGTGGGTTGCTGGAACTGGTGTCGGCCTACATCTCCGGCCGGATCGGCCAGGGTGTCACCTACGACCTGCGGGTGCAGGCTCTCGGCCACGTCCAGCGGTTGCCGGTCGCCTTCTTCACCCGCACCCAGACCGGAGTGCTGATCAACCGGCTGCACACCGAGCTCATCATGTCGCAGCAGCAGTTCGGCTACCTGCTGATGGCGGCCACCAGCGGGCTGACCGTCCTGCTGGTGCTGGTGGAGCTGTTCGTCCTGTCGTGGCTCGTCGCGGTCGTCACGCTGGTGGTGATCCCGCTGTTCATCGTGCCCTGGGTCTACGTGGGCCGGCTGATCCAGCGGCGCACCGAAGGGCTGATGGAGGCGAATGCCGCCCTCGGCGGGCTCCTCCAGGAGCGGTTCAACGTGCAGGGCGCGATGCTCTCCAAGCTCTTCGGCCGTCCGAAGGAGGAACTGGCCGAGTACGCGAACCGCGCCGTGCACATCCGCGGGATCGGTGTGCGTCTTTCCGTGTACGGCCGGCTGGCCTTCGTCATGATGGGGTTGATGGCCTCGCTCGCCACGGCGCTCGTCTACGGGGTCGGCGGTGGCCTGGTGCTCAACGGCGCGTTCCAGCTCGGGACGCTGGTCGCCATCGTCACCCTGCTGGGCCGGCTGTTCGGGCCGATCGTCCAGCTGTCCGGGCTGCAGGAGACCGCGCAGACCATCGTGGTGGGCTTCGCCCGGACCTTCGAGCTGCTCGATCTCAAGCCGCTGATCGAGGAGCGCCCGGACGCGATCGGACTCGCGAAGAACCTCGCTCCGGACATCGAGTTCCAGGACGTTTGGTTCCGCTATCCCTCCGCCGACGAGGTCTCGCTGGCCTCGCTGGAGTACGTGCGCGCCGCGCGAGTGCGCGGCGAGACGACGCCGGAGGTCCTGCGCGGGGTGGACCTGCACGTGCCGGCCGGAACCCTCACCGCGCTCGTCGGCCCGTCCGGCGCCGGGAAGAGCACCCTCACCCACCTGGTGTCGCGCCTGTACGACCCGACCTCCGGCACCGTTCGCGTCGGCGGACACGATCTGCGCGACCTCACCTTCGACTCGATCCGGGAGACGGTCGGGGTGGTCAGCCAGGACGCCTACCTCTTCCACGACTCGATCCGGGAGAACCTCCTGTACGCCCGTCCCACCGCGACCGAGGACGATCTGATCGAGGCCTGCCGGGGAGCCCAGATCTGGAATCTGATCGAGTCCCTCCCGGGCGGGCTCGACACCATCGTGGGTGATCGCGGCTACCGCTTGTCGGGGGGCGAGAAGCAACGGCTGGCCATCGCCCGGCTGCTGCTGAAGGCGCCTACCGTGGTGGTGCTCGACGAGGCCACCGCGCACCTCGACTCCGAGTCGGAGGCCGCCGTCCAGCGGGCCCTGCGGACCGCCCTGCGCAACCGCACTTCGCTGGTGATCGCTCACCGGTTGTCCACGATCCGCGAGGCCGACCAGATCCTGGTCATCGACGACGGGCGGGTCCGCGAGAGCGGGACGCACGAGGAACTGCTGGCCCGGGGCGGTCTCTACGCGGATCTCTATCACACGCAGTACTTCAAGTCCGGAAACAGTGCCATCGAGCCGGTGACCGACGCTGCCGAACTGGACGACGACGAGCCGGAGCCGGTGCGCCACGCGGTCCGCGGCGGATGACAACAGAGAGGACACCACGATGACCAACCCCTTCGACAACGAGGACGGCTCGTTCTTCGTGCTCGTCAACGACGAGGGCCAGCACTCGCTCTGGCCCGCCTTCGCCGAGGTGCCGGCCGGCTGGACCGTCGTACACGGCGAGGCGTCCCGATCGGAGTGCCTCACCTTCGTCGAGCGGAACTGGACGGACCTGCGGCCGAAGAGCCTGATCGAGGAAGTCGGCGCGTGACCGGCGGCGTCCAGCCGCCCGATCCGCGCGGTTGGACGGCCCGAGGGAAAGGAGCGGTGGCGTGTTCGAGGAGATCAATGTTGTCCACGCCCTGGAGCTGCACCGCAGGAACCGGTTCGATCCGATGCCGGAACTCCGCTCCCTGATGGCCGAGGGGCCGATGACGTCATTGGGCACCGAGGAGCACCCCGGCGGACGGACCGCATGGCTCGCCACCGGGCTGGACGAGGTCCGGCAGGTGCTCGGCTCGGACAAGTTCAGCGCTCGGTTGATCTACGGCGGGACCGCGGCCGGCATCGCCTGGCCCGGGTTCCTCACCCAGTACGATCCGCCGGAGCACACGCGACTGCGCCGGCTGGTGGCGCCCGCCTTCGCCGTCCGGCGGATGCAGAATTTCCGCCCCCGGGTCGACCGGGTCGTCGAGGACACCCTGGACACGATCGAGGCGACCGGCGGCCCGCTGGACTTCGTCCCGCACTTCGGGTGGTCCATCGCGACGACGGCGACCTGCGACTTCCTCGGCATTCCCCGGGACGATCAGGCGGACCTCTCCCGCTGCCTGCATGCCAGCCGGACGGAACGGTCGGGCAAGAGGCGCACGGCAGCCGGCAACAAGTTCATGACGTACATGAACAAGGCCACGGCTCGCACCCGCCGCGATCCCGGCGACGACATGTTCGGCGTGGTGGTGCGCGAACACGGCGACGAGATCACGGACGCCGAGCTGACCGGGGTCGCCGCGTTCGTCATGGGCGCGGGCGCGGACCAGGTCGCGCGTTTCCTCGCCGCCGGCGCACTCCTGATGGTCGACGCCCCGGAGCAGTTCGCCCTGCTCCGGGAGAAGCCGGAGACGATTCCGGACTGGCTGGACGAGGTGACTCGCTACCTCACCACCGACGAGAAGACCCATCCGCGCATCGCGTTGGAGGACGTCCACATCGGTGGCCGCCTCGTCAGAGCGGGGGACACCGTCACGTGTTCCCTGCTGGCCGCGAACCGGTGGAGCTTCCCGGGCCCGGAGGACCGGTTCGACATCACCCGGAGACGATCGGAGCACCTCGCGTTCGGGCACGGCATCCATCACTGCCTCGGCCGCTCCCTGGCCGAGCTGGTGTTCCGGGCGGCCATTCCGGCTCTGGCGCATCGCTTCCCCACGCTGAGGCCGGCCGAGCCGGATCGCGCCATCCGGTTCGGGCCGCCCCCGTTCGACGTGGAAGCCCTGCCGCTCGACTGGTAGCGCCGGACGCACAGGAGGACCGATGGCACTTCCCCTACCGCACCAGCGGAACCGGCTCGATCCGGTGCCCGAGTTCTGTGCGCTGCAGGAGCAGGGCCCGCTGCACGAGTACGACACGGAACCGGGAATGGACGGCCGCAAGCAGTGGCTGGTCACCGGGTATGACGAGATGCGGGAGATCCTCGCCGACCACGGCCGATTCAGTTCCCGGCGACCGGTCGACGACGAGGCGGATCGGGCTCAATTGCCGGGGCTCCTGCAGGTGTACGACCAGCCCGAGCACACCCGGCTGCGCCGGACGGTGGCCCCGGCGTACTCCGCCCGGCGCCTGAACGGGCTGCGCCCCCGCATCGAGGGAATCGTCGAGGACTGCCTGGACGATTTCGAGAGCGTGGGATCACCGGTCGACTTCGTCCGGTACGCCGCCTGGCCGATCCCGGCATTCGTCGCCTGCGAGTTCCTCGGCGTCCCGCGGGACGATCAGGCCGAGTTGTCGCGGATGATCCGGGACAGCCGGGAGAGCCGGATACCCCGGCAGCGGGCCGCGGCGGGCCTCGGCGTCGTCAACTACGCCGAGAGGCTCGCCGCCCGGAAACGGCGCGACCCCGGCGAAGGAATGATCGGCGTCCTCGTCCGCGAGCACGGTGCCGCGGTGTCCGACGAGGAATTGGCGGGCCTTGCCGAGGCGAGCCTGACCATGGCGACCGAGCAGATGGCCGCCCAGCTGGCGGTCGCGGTGCTGCTCCTGGTCACCCATCCGGCGCAGATGGCGCTGCTACGCGAGTGTCCGGAGCTCACCGACGGCGCGATCGAGGAAGTGCTCCGCTACGCGTCGATCGTCGAAGCGCCCTCGCCCCGGGTCGCGCTCACCGACGTCCGCCTGGCCGGCCGCGACATCCGCGCCGGTGAGGTCCTGACGTGTTCCACGCTGGGCGCCAACCGTACGCGGGAAGACCGGTTCGACATCACCCGGCCGAACCCGACGCACCTGTCCTTCGGGCACGGCATCCACCACTGCATCGGCGCGCCGCTGGCCAAGCTCGAGCTTCAGGTGGTGCTGCCGGCGGTGGTCCGCCGGTTCCCGTTGTTGCGGCTGGCGGTCCCCGAGGGGGACCTGCGGTTCAAACCGGGCCGGCCGGCGCCCTTCGCGGTCGAGGAGCTTCCCCTTGAGTGGTGACGACTCGCTCCCGCTGCATGCTCGCCGGCGAGGCTTCGATCCGGCGGACGACCTGCGGGCGGCCGGAAAGCTGACGAAGATCTCGATGGGATCCGGGGTGGAGGCCACCGACACCTGGCTCGCCGCGGGGCACGCCGTCGTCCGCCAGGTGCTCGGTGATCACCGGGGGTTCAGCACCCGGCGCCGCTTCCACCCGCGGGACGAGATCGGCGGGACGGGCGTCTTCCGGCCGCGGGAACTGGTCGGCAACCTGATGGACTACGACCCGCCCGAGCACACCCGGCTCCGCCAGTTGATGACGCCTGGATTCACCCAGCGCCGGATGCGGCTGCTGGCGCCGGGCATCGACCGGATCGTCGCGGAACGTCTCGACGCCATGGAGCGGGCGGGGTCGCCGGCGGACCTGATCGAGTTCGTCGCCGACGAGGTGCCCGCGGCCGTGTTGTGCGAGCTGATCGGGGTCCCGCGGGACGACCGCGCCATGTTCCGCCAGCTGTGTCACGCGCATCTCGACGCCTCGCGGAGCCCCCGGAAGCGGGCGGCCGCCGGTGAGGCCTTCTCCCGCTACCTCCTCGCCATGATGGCCCGGGAGCGGACGAACCCGGGCGACGGGTTGATCGGCTCGATCGTCGCCGAACACGGCGACACGATCACCGATGAGGAGCTGAGGGGCTTCTGCGTGCAGGTGATGCTGGCCGGCGACGACAACATCTCCGGCATGATCGGCCTCGGTGTGCTGGCGCTGCTGCGCCACCCCGAGCAGATCGCCGCGTTCCGGGCCGACGAGAGGTCGGCGGACCGCGCCGTGGACGAGCTGATCCGGTACCTGACGGTCCCGTACGCCCCTACGCCCCGGACCGCCGTCGAGGACATCGTCGTGGCGGGTCAGGTGATCAAGGCGGGGGAGACCGTCCTCTGCTCGCTCCCCATGGCGAACCGGGATCCCGACCTGACTCCGGACGTGGACCGCCTCGACGTCACCCGGGAGCCGATCCCGCACGTCGCCTTCGGCCACGGCGTGCACCATTGCCTCGGAGCCGCTCTGGCCCGTCTCGAACTGCGCATCGTCTACACGTCGCTGTGGCAGCGCTTTCCCGGTCTGCGGGCGGCGGACCCCGGCCGGGAAGCCGAATTCCGGACGAGCACCCCGGCGTACGGGCTGACCAGTCTGATGGTGACCTGGTGAAGCCGGCGAAACAATTCCCGTCCATCGGTGCCGGGTGGCCAGGGCAGTCGCTTGCCGTCCGGGGCGAAGACTTGGAGGATGCGTTCCGGGAAAGCCGGCCAAGCAATTCGGTTATGACGAGTGGTGATCGACCGAAAGGCGTTGTGCGATGCCGATAGAGGAATTCGACGTGGTCGTGGCGGGTGGCGGACCGGCCGGTTCGACGGTGGCTTCGCTGGTGGCCATGCAGGGTCATCGGGTGTTGTTGCTGGAGAAGGAGGTTTTCCCGCGATATCAGATCGGTGAGTCGTTGTTGCCCGCCACGGTCCACGGCGTGTGCCGGCTGCTCGGCGTCGCGGACGAGCTGGCGGCGGCCGGCTTCCCGATCAAACGCGGCGGCACGTTCCGCTGGGGCGCTCGACCGGAGCCGTGGACCTTCTCGTTCGGCGTGTCGCCCCGGATGAGCGGGCCGACGTCGTTCGCCTACCAGGTCGAACGGGCGCGGTTCGACCAGATCCTGCTGAACAACGCGAAGCGCAAGGGCGTCGAGGTCCGCGAGGGCTGCCCGGTCACCGGCGTGGTCGAGGGGGAGGGGCGGGTCGCCGGCCTGCGCTACACCGATCCGGCCGGCCGGGAACGGGAGGTGCTGGCCCGTTTCGTGGTCGACGCATCGGGCAACAAGAGCCGCCTCCACTCGAGTGTCGGCGGCACCCGGAACTATTCGGAGTTCTTCCGCAGCCTGGCGCTGTTCGGGTACTTCGAGAACGGCAAGCGGCTGCCCGAGCCGTACTCGGGAAACATCCTGAGCGTGGCCTTCGACAGCGGCTGGTTCTGGTACATCCCGCTGAGCGACACGATGACCAGCGTCGGCGCGGTGGTACGCCGGGAGATGGCGGAGAAGATTCAGGGCGACCAGGAGAAGGCGCTGCGCGCCTTGATCGCCGAATGCCCGTTGATCTCGGAGTATCTCGAGGACGCGCGCCGGATCACGACCGGCCGGTACGGCGAATTGCGGGTCCGCAAGGATTACTCCTATTACCAGACGACCTTCTGGCGGCCCGGGATGATTCTGGTCGGCGACGCCGCCTGCTTCGTGGACCCGGTGTTCTCCTCGGGGGTGCATCTGGCCACCTACAGCGCGTTGCTGGCGGCCCGTTCGATCAATTCGGTGCTCGCCGACGATCTGGACGAGAAGACCGCCCTGACCGAGTTCGAGGCCCGGTACCGCCGCGAGTACGGGGTGTTCTACGAATTCCTCGTGTCGTTCTACGAGATGAATGTGAACGAGGAGTCGTACTTCTGGACGGCGAAGAAAGTCACCAACAGCGGGCACACCGACCTGGAGTCGTTCGTGGAGCTGATCGGCGGGGTGTCGTCCCGGGAAGCGGCCCTGACCGCGTCGGCCCGGATCGCCGAGCGCAGCGCCGAGTTCTCCGCGGCCGTGGACCGCATGGCCACCAGCGACGACGGCAACATGGTGCCGCTGTTCAAGTCGCAAGTGGTCAAGCAGGTGATGCAGGAGAGCGGCCAGGTACAGATGAAGGCGGTCCTCGGCGCCGGTGCCGAGCCCGAACTGCCGCTGTTCCCCGGCGGGCTGGTCGTCTCGCCGGACGGGATGAGATGGCTGCCCTTCCGGCCCGGGAACGGAAGCTGACCGCACCGGCGACAGAGGGGTTCACCCGACATGGACCACAGCGTCGACCAGGTCGCGCCGGTCGTGCGGCCGACGGCGAACTACATGCTGCGAACGCAGTGCGACCCGCACGAGGACATGTTCGCGCTCCGGGCGCACGGCGCGCTGATCCGCATCGACGGCGAGGGCGCCACCCAGCGCGGCGTCGACTATCTGTGGCAGGCGATGGGCTACGACGTCGTACGGAAGATCTTCAGTGATCACGAGAATTTCAGCACCCGGGTCCGGTTGACCGAGACGCAACCGATCAGCGGCGAAGGGCTACCCATTCCGCCCCAGCTCGTCGGGCAGATAGGGACCTATGATCCGCCGGAGCACACCCGCCTGCGGGGGATGCTGACACCGGAGTTCACGGTCCGGCGGATCCGCCGGCTGGAACCCGGCATCCAGGCCCTCATCGATGACCGCGTCGACGTGCTGGAGGCGGCGGGACCGCCGGCCGACGCGCAGGCGCTGTTCGCCGATCCGATCGGCGGGGGTGTCCTGTGCGAGTTGCTCGGCATTCCGCGTGACGATCGGAACGAGTTCATGCGGCGCATGCGGCAGAACGTCGACCTGAGCCGCGGCTACCGGGCCCGAGCCGCCGACAGCGCGGCGTTCAACCGATATCTGAGCAGCCTCATCACCCAGCAGCGGAAGGACCCGGACGAGGGGTTCCTCGGCATGCTCCTGCGGGACCACGGCGACGACATCACGGACGAGGAGCTGAAGGGCGTGTGCACGGCGCTCGTCCTCGGTGGCCTCGAGACCCTCGCCGGGATGATCGGTTTCGGGATCTTCGCGCTGCTGGACCATCCCGGCCAGCAGCGGTTGCTGCTCGCCGGCAGCGAGGAGTCGGACCGCCTGGTCAACGAGTTGCTGCGCTACGTGTCCGCCCTGCAGCAGCCGACTCCGCGGATGGCCGTGCGGGACGTGGTCGTCGACGGGCAGCTGATCAAGGCGGGGGACATCGTCCTGTGCTCGATTCTGATGGCGAACCGGGACGAAGCGGTCACGCCGGATCCGAACGTCCTGGACGCCTACCGCCACTCGGCGCCGCACGTCGCGTTCGGGCACGGGATCCATCACTGCATAGGTGCCGCGGTGGCCCGAACGGTGCTGCGGATGGCCTACCAGACGCTGTGGCGGCGACTACCCGGGCTACGCCTGGCGATACCCGCCGGGGAAGTCAAGCTCCGGAACGCGTTCATCGACTGCCCGGACCGGTTGCCGGTCGCCTGGTAGCGCACGACGGATCAGCACTAGGTGGAGGGCAGGGAGTGCCGGTGGAAGAGTTCGACGTGGTGGTGGCCGGCGGCGGGCCGGCCGGTTCGACGGTGGCCACGCTGGTGGCGATGGCGGGTCACCGGGTGTTGCTGCTGGAGAAGGAGTCCCCGTCCCGGTACCGGATCGGCGAGTCGTTGCTGCCGTCCACGGTGCACGGCGTGTGCCGGCTGCTCGGCGTCACGGATGAGCTGGTGGCGGCACAGTTCCGGGTCCGGCGGGGTGCCACCTTCCGGTGGGGCACGAATCCCGAGCCGTGGACGTTCTCCTTCGCCGACTCGCCATTGCTGACCGGCCGGACCTCGTTCGCCTATCAGGTGGAGCGGGCGCGGTTCGACGAGATCCTGCTGAACAACGCCACGCGCAAGGGTGTCGAGGCGCGGGCGGGCTGCTCGGTCACCGGCGTGGTCGAAAGGGACGGGCGGGCCGGCGGCCTGCGTTACACCGATCCCGACGGCGATGAGCGGGTGGTGAGTGCGCGGTTCGTGGTCGACGCGACGGGCGGCACGAGCGGGCTTCACGCGAGTGTCGGCGGCACCCGGAACTACTCGGAGGTCTTCCGCGGCCTGGCGCTGTCCGGCTACTTCGGTCTCTGCCGCCAGCCGGCGCCCTACTCGGGCAACACCCTGACCGTGGCGTCCGACCGCGGCTGGCTCTGGTACACCCCGCTGACCGGAGGCCTGAGCAGCGTCGGCGTGGTGGTGCGGCCGGAGATGGCGGACCGGTTCGAGGGTGACCGGGAGAAGGCCTTCGCGGCTCTGCTCGCCGAATCCCCGCTGATCTCGGAGCTGCTCTCGGACGCGGCGCGGGTGATCGCCGGCAAGTACGGGAAGTTGCGGATCAGCGAGAATCACGCCTATTGCCAGACGACGTTCTGGCGCCCCGGGATGGTGCTGGTCGGCGACGCCGCCTGCGTCGTCGATCCGGTGCTGGCCTCGGGCGTGCATCTGGCGACCCACGGTGCGCTGCTGGCGGCCCGTTCCATCACCAGCGTCCTCGACGACGATCTGGACGAGAAGACCGCCCTGACCGAGTTCGAGGCGCGGTACCGCCGTGAGTACGAGGCGTACGACAAGTTCCTGACCGGGTTCTACGACCCGAGCGGGAACGAGGACGCGTACTTCCGGCACGCCAAGCGGGTCACGAACAACGAGCACGGCGAGCGGGAGTCCTTCGCGGATCTGGCCGGTGGGCTGCCGTACGGCTGGTCGGACGTCCCCGAGACGCCGCTGTTCCCGGGCGGACTGGTGGCCTCGTCCGACGGAATGAAGTGGAAATCAATTGATCGTGAGGAGCGGAAGTGAATGAGGAGCGTCTCTTTCTCCGGCCCAACACCATTGTCGAGCCGCTGGTAGACCGGTTTTACGCCACGCTTTACGCGACGGCTCCCATTCCGGCCACCATGAACCTCGCCTTCCGGCAGATACCCATGCTGGAGTCCTACCTCCAGGCGCCGGACCTGCATTTCTCGGGCAGCCGGAACCCGAAGTTCCGCGGCGGATTCTTCGTCGGCGTCGACGACCGGCGCAAGGATGAGGTCGAGGCGCTGCTCGCCGCCATCCGACGTGATCGGGCCGCCATGATCCGGTTTGCCGAGGCGATCGCCGAGGCGGAGAAGACCGTGGCGAACGAGGCGACCGGCTACGACCTCAGGCCGCTCTACCCGAAGCTGCCCGCGGAGTTGTCGGGTCTGGTGGAGATCGCATACGACACCGGCAACGCCGCCTCGCTGCACTTCCAGGAGCCGCTCGTCTACCACAGCAAGGCCTACACGGAGGAACGCCAGGCGGTTCAACTCTCGGTGGAGACCGGAATCGAGCGGCCCTTCGTGATGAGTACCCCGCGGTTGCCCTCGCCCGAGGTGCTGGAGCTGAACATCCCCTTCCGGCACCCGGGCCTGGAAGAACTGTTCCTGTCCAGGATCAGGCCCACCACCCTGGCCACCCTCCGGGAGGCGCTGGAACTCGGCGACGCGGAGGCGAAGCGGCTCTCCGGCCTGCTGGTTCCGCAGCCCGCCCTCGCCGCCGACCGGCACGTCGCGGCCGGCGCCCGGATCCGGTACTGGGGCCACGCCTGCCTGCTCATGCAGACGCCCGAGGTCGCCATCATGACGGATCCGTTCCTCAGCGCGGACACCGACGCGACCGGCCGGTACACGTACAACGATCTGCCTGATCACCTCGATTACGTGATCATCACCCACGGGCATTCCGACCACCTCGTGCCCGAGACCCTGCTTCAACTGCGTGGCCGGGTGGGTGCCTTCATCGTGCCGAGGTCCTCGCGGGGCAATCTCTGCGATCCCTCGCTGGCGCTCTACCTCAGATCCTTCGGGCTGAACGCCGTCGAGGTGGACGACTTCGACGAGGTGAAGTTCCCCGGCGGCAAGATCGTTGCGACTCCGTTCTTCGGCGAGCACGCCGATCTCGACATCCGGGCGAAGTCGACGTACTGGATCAGTCTCGGCGGGAAGACCATCTATGTGGGTGCGGACTCGTCCGGCCTCGATCCGGTCCTCTACCGCTACGTCCGGACGCATCTCGGACCGGTCGACATCGCCTTCCTCGGCATGGAATGCGACGGCGCCCCCCTGAACTGGCAGTATCAGCCGCTGATCACCCGCCCGATGCCGAAGGCCATGAGCGACAGTCGCAAGATGTCCGGCTCCAACGCGGAGCAGGCGAGCGCGATCGTCACGGAGCTGGGTGTCGACGAGGTCTACATCTACGCCATGGGCGAGGAGAGCTGGCTCGGCCACGTCATGGCGACCAGCTACAACGAGGACTCCTACCAGCTCCGGCAGATCGCCGAGTTCGAGACCTGGTGCTCGAACAACGGCGTGAAGTCCGGCCACCTGCTGGACCGGCACGAATGGCACTGGTCGCAGCCCTGAAGATCGCCGAACCCGTAAGCACCGGAACCCGGACGGGTTCCGGTGCTTCTTTCATGAGGCCCGGTTGACCGTTAAGCGACGACGGCATATGTTCGAACGGTCGCGGTCATCGGCGTTAACAAATCTTGACCGCGACGTGGCGCCGGCGAATATCCATGCATTCGGGCAGCCCACCAGCCATCGATCACTTCGAATGGTGAATGACGCCGTCGGCCGACTACGGGGGATCCATGAAAGTCGTCGTCGTGACCAATTGTTTCCGCGGCACCCTGACCTCCGCCGTCGTCGCGCGGGCCGCGGCGGACGGTGCGCGAGCCGCCGGCCCGTCGGTCTCCGTCGTTGCGGTGCCGCTGGCCGACGGCGGCGACGGCAGCCAGGAACAATGGCTGCGCCTGGTCGGGGGCCGCGAGGTGCCGGCCCAGGCCCGGGACCCGCTGGGCCGCCCGGTCGAGGCCGGGTACGCCGTGGCCGAGGACGGCACGGCCTTCATCGAGATGGCCGCGGCCAGCGGGCTCCGGCTGCTCACCGGGGCCGCCCGGGATCCGTTGCGGTCCAACACGTTCGGCACCGGCCAGCTGATCCTCGCGGCGGCCGCGCGGGGCGCGCGCTGGATCGTGATCGGTGCCGGCGGCAGCGCCACCCTGGACATGGGCGCCGGCGCCCTGGCCGCGCTGGGCGTACGGTTCCTGGACGGATCCGGCCGCGCGAGGTCCCCGGTGCCGAGCGAACTGCACGAGATCGCCGCCGTCGACACCAGCCGGCTCAGCCCGCTGCTGCGCGGGGTCGAGCTCACCGTGCTGAGCGACGTCCGCACGCCCTTGGCCGACAACGCCCGGCTCTTCGGCCCCCAGAAGGGCATGGACCCGCGGACGGTGTCGCGTTTCGAGACCATGCTGCGAGCGCTGTCCGAACACTTGTTACCGGCGGGCTCCGCCGGCCTGTCTCGCCCGTGGTACGGCGCGGGGGGCGGCCTCGCCTCCGGCCTGAGCCGGATCGGCGCCACCGCCTCCTCGGGCAGCCAGTTCTTTCTGGCCCTGGCCGGGGTGGAGTCGCTGATGGGCGACGCCGACCTGGTGATCACCGGGGAGGGGCGGGTCGACCCGTCGTCCGCCGACGGCAAGCTGCCGCTGGCCGTCGCCGCCATGGCCGCGCGGCACGGCGTACCGTGCACCGTCGTCTCGGCGACCGCGGACATCCCCGGCCACCTGCTGCCGCCGGGCACCCGGTGCCTGCCATTGAGCGAGAACGGCTCGGAGGTCGGCGCCGCCGACATCCGGCGGGCGGCCGAGCGGATCGTGCGCGAGCACCACACCCGGCTCTGCGCCGATCCGGCTCCCCGGTGACGGGACCGCCTTCTCCCGGATCCACCTGCCGGCCTGCCCCTGCCCTGCCCGCTGCCGTCACCGGCGGCCGTCACGAAGGAGAACACCACCGTGGACATCAGTTTCGGGATCGGATCCAAGGCGGCGCACCTGCGGGACCTGTTGACCCGGCCCCGGGTCGCGCGCCTGGCCGGGGCCCGGGACGCCCTCACCGCTCGCCTGGTGGAGCGGGCCGGCTTCGACGGCATCTGGGCGTCGAGCTTCGAGCTGTCGGCCACCCAGGCGCTGCCCGACCTGAGCCTGCTGGGCATGTCCGAGCTGTTGACCGTCTCCGTGTCGATCGACGTCGCGACCGAGCTGCCCATGCTCGCCGATTGCGACACCGGCTTCGGCGGCCGGGCGAACATCGCGCACATGATCCGGCGGTACGAGGCCGCGGGCGTCGCCGGCGTCTGCATCGAGGACAAGGTCTTCCCCAAGCGGAACAGCTTCGTGGACGAGGGTCAGGTGCTGGAGGACATCGACGAGTTCGCCGCGCGGATCGAGCTGGCGAAGGGTTCTCAGCAGCGCGCCGACTTCGTCGTGGTGGCCCGCGTCGAGGCGTTCGTCGCCGGCATGGGCGTCGACGAGGTGCTGCGGCGGGCGAACGCGTACGCGGACGCCGGCGCCGACGCGGTCCTCATCCACTCGAAGCGGAACGGGCCGGAGGAGATTCGCGCGTTCCTGTCCCGCTGGCAGCGGCGGCGACCGGTCGTGGTCGTGCCCACGACCTATCCGCACTGGACCGCCGACCAGGCGGCGGCGGAGGGAGTGTCCATGGTCATCTACGCCAACCAGACGCTGCGCGCGTCGGTCCGTGCCACCCAGGAGGTCCTCGCCGCCATCAGCGCGGCCGATGGCTCGGCCCCCGTGGAGGGTGAGATCACGCCGATCAAGGAGATCTTCGATCTGGTGGACATGACCACGTGGACGGCGATGGACGAACAACCCGCCGGTGGCGGTCCGAAGCCTCGACTGGCGTCCTGAGGGTGGTGGACATGAATCAGCTGGACACACTCATCGACATCTGGCGGTCGGTACTCCAGGTCGACGAGGTCAAGCCGGACGACAACTTCTACGATCTCGGCGGCGATTCCCTGACCGCGGTCCGGATCTCGGAACTCGCGACCCGCGCCGGAATCCTGGTCGGCCAGGAAGATCTCATGCTGGCCGATAGCGTGGCCGAGCTGGCGGCCCGGGTGGGCCCGGTGACGCCACCCCGTCGGCCGGCCGAATCGGCGCGGGTGCCGCTGCTGCCCAGCCAGCTGCGCTTCCTTCATCAGGAGAACCGCTCGACCGAGCGCTACAACGGGGTCGCGTGGTTCCGGCCGGCCGAGGACCTGCCGGTGGACCGGCTCGTCACCGCGCTGACCGCCGTGGCCGAGCGTCACGAGGCGTTCCGGCTCGTCATCGGCCACGACGATGACGGCTGGCACGGGCGGGTCGCGGACCGGCCGGGCCTGCCTCCGGTCCTCGTCCGCGAGCTTCCGGCGGACACCACGGAGGAGACGCTCGGGCAGATCCTGGAGGAGACCCACCGCGAGGTCGGCCCGGCCGCCGGCGCTCTCGCCCGGTTCGTCGTTCTCGACTTCGCGGCGCCTCGCCGGCGGGAGGTGCTGATCGTCGTCCACCACCTGATCTACGACGTCTTCTCCTGGGCGACGATCACCGCGGACCTCGAGCGTGCACTGGCCGGCGCCGCGCTGACTCCGCCCACCATCTCCTACCGGTCGTGGGCCGCCCTGCTCGCGGAGGCGGCATCCGGCCCGCTGGCCGCCGAACGCGCCCGGTACTGGCGCACCCGGCCGTGGGACCGGCTCGCGGCGGTCCCGGTGGACCTCGACGGTGAGCGAACCTTCGCCAGTGTTCAGGTGGCCTCCCGCCGGTTGCCGGCCGCCCAGACGAGGCAGCTCCGCCGCTCGGTGTCCGGCCGGACCGCCCGGGACGTCTTCATCGGCACGCTCTGCGACGTCTGGCGAAGCTGGCTCGACACGTCGACGATCGCCGTCGACATGTACGGGCCGGGCCGGGAACTGCCCGGCTTCGGGACCGTGGGCGACATCGTGGGCTGGCTCGCCGCGATCGACCCGCTGGTGGTGGACCTCGGCGCGGTGAACGACACGTCCGGATCCGTCGCGGCGGTCGCCCGGGCGCGGGCCGCGATGCCGGGCGATGCCCTCGGGTTCCTGGCGTTGCGGTGGCTGGCGGATCCCCGGATCGCCGCTCAGCTGGCCGAGCTGCCGCAGCCGGAGTTGTACGTGAACTATCGAGGCGGACCCGCCGCCCCGCCGCCGGCCTCGATCGCGGAGGTCGACCGCGGTGCCGGGCTCTGGCGGCTACCGCACGGCCTGCAGCCCTACAATCTCGAGGTCACCGCCGATGTGGTCGACGGGGAGCTGGTGATCGGCTGGCACTACAGTCTCGCGGCCTACCGGCCGGCGACGGTCGACCGGCTCGCCGACCAGCACCTGCGGACACTGGCGACGTTCCTGGAGCGGCAATGGTGACCGCCCGGCCGATACGCCGTCTGGGTAAGCCCGCCACCGACGGCCCCTACAACCACTACCTGCACCGGCCGGTGTCCGCCCGGGTGTCGCCGCTGGTCGCTCCCCGGATGTCGGCCAACGCCGCGACCGGATGGGGTCTGCTGGCCGGGCTGGCCGCCGCGGCGGCCGCGGCCGCGGGATGGCCGATCGTGGCGGCCGTCGTGATCACTGCCTTCAGCGTGCTGTCGTGTGTGGACGGCGAGGTCGCGCGGTTGCGTGGCCAGACCAGCCGCCTCGGTGACTTCCTGGACACGATGGTGGACCGCATCGTGGAATGCGCCTTCGTGCTCGCCCTCGCCGTCGACCTGCGCCGGACGTACCCGCACTGGGGCCCGGCAGCCGGCCTGGTGCTGTTGGCCGCCGTGTTGTTGCTCGTCGTGTCGTCGGAGAAGTTTCGCAGCGCCTTCGGCCGCGGTTATCCGAAGCGGCAGGCGGACGGCCTGTTCTGCTGGCTCACGTCCGGCAGCGATGCCCGGTTCACGCTGCTCTCGCTCGGCTTGGTGATCGAGGGTGTCACCGGCCGCGCGGTGGTGCTCCTGGCCGCGGTCCTCGTCGTGGCCGGTGTGTCGGTGCTGAACCTGCTGTGGCGCCTGGTCGCCGTCGTCCGCCTGGCCGGTCGCGAAGCGCCGGGAGAAGCGCCGTGAACGAACTGCTCGCCCGGCTGCCGGCACATCAGTCGAGCCGGATCGCCGAAATGGTCGCCCGCGATCCCGGCATCGTGGATCTGACGATGGGTCTGCCGGCGTACGGGCCGCCGGACATCGTCCGCGCCGAGCTCGCGCTCACCCTGGCCGGGCAGGGCGCGGCGGCCGCCCGGCACGACCGCTACGCCCCGGTTCGCGGGGCTCCGGCGCTGCTGGCCGCCATCGCCGGGCTGTACGGACGCCAGGGCGTCCACGTCGACCCGGACGCCGACGTCGTCGTCACCCACGGTGCGGCCGGCGCGATGTTCCTCGCCGTGCTCACCGGCAGCGACGCCGGCGACGAGATCCTGCTGCCGGATCCGTGCTACATGCTCTACGAGCCGGTCGTCGCGGTGCTGGGCCGGGTCCCGGTACGAGTGCCGACGTACCCGGCCGACGGCTTCGCGCTCGACCCGGAGCGGGTCGAGGCCGCCGTCACGAGCAGGACCCGGATGCTGATCATCAACTCGCCGGCCAACCCGACCGGTGTGGTCTGTCCCGCCGATCTGCTCTCCCGGTTCGCCGACCTGGCCCGGCGGCGTGGCCTGCGGATCGTCTACGACGAGGTGCTGGAGAACTTCTCGTACGCGCATCGGCACGCGCACCTCCACGCCCTCGCACCCGACGTCGGAATCACCGTGAACAGCCTGTCGAAGCGGTTCGGCATGGCCGGCTGGCGGATCGGCTGGCTGATCGCGGCACCGGGCTTCGCCGCCGAGGCCGCGAAGGCGCACACCTTCGGGAACCTGGCGGTCAACCACGTCGTTCAACTCGCCTGCGCCTCGGCCCTCGCCGACCCGGACCTGGACACCCGGGTCGGCCGGCAGGTCCGGCAGGTACGGCACCAGGGTGAGGCGTTCGTCGCCGGCCTCGCCGAGATCCCGGGCATCGATGTCCGGTTTCCCGACGGCGGCTTCTACGCCTTCGCCGACGTGCGGGACCTCGCCGGCCGGCTGCCCGGTGGCGCGGCCGGTGCCGACCGGGCCGCCGGTGACCTGGTCGCGGAAGCCCTGCTCGAGCGGGCGCGCGTCGCCGTCGTGGCGGGTTCCGCCTTCGGCACCACTTCCCGAGACCACGTACGCCTGTCCTTTCCCGGCCGGCCGGAGCGGCTCGACGAGGCTCTGGGCCGGATCGCCGCGCTGGCGGCCGGGACAAGCAACCAGATACCCCGGAGGGCCTGATGCTCGCGATCATTCCGGCGGCCGGTCTCGGCTCGCGCCTGGCGCCGTTCACCGACACCATGCCCAAGGCGCTGGTCCCGGTCGACGGCGAACCACTGATCTGGCACACCCTGCGTCAGCTGGGACACGCGGGCGTGTCCGAGGCCGTCGTCGTCACCGGGCACCACCGCCGGGTGCTGGAGGATTCGGTCCGGCGGTGCCCGGAGCGGCCCGCCGTGCGATTCGAGAACAACGCCGACTACGCCGAGACCAACAGCATCGTCTCGCTGTGGCTGACCCGGCACCGCTGGACCGACGGCTTCTGCCTGGTCGACGGCGACGTCGTGGTCGACGCGGCCCTCGTCGGCCGGCTCCTGGAGGCCGGGGGCGATCGTCTCGCCATCGACGTCTCCAAGCCGTACGGCGCGATCGACATGAAGGCGGCCGTGACCGACGGCAAGGTGACCGGCATGAGCAAGAGCCTGCCGGTGGGCGAGACGGCGGGCGAGTTCTTCGGGGTGTCGTACTGGTCCGCGGAGGGCGCGACGAGGCTGGCCGAGGCGATCGGCCGCCGTCTCGACGCGGGCGGCCACCGGGACTGGTACGAGGAGGCCATCGTGGACCTGAGCGCGACCTACGACGTCCGCACCGTACCCGCGGACGAACGAGAGTGGGCCGAGGTCGACAGCCGGCCCGACCTGGCCGTCGCCGAGCGGCTCGTCCGGCGGCTCGCCGGCCGGCGGGAGAGCACCGATGCCGGGACGTGACCGCCGGTTCTACGTCGACTTCTTCGCCCGGCCGCAAGCGTCGATCAATCTCGTCTGCCTGCCCTGGGCCGGTTCCGGGGTCGCACCCTATCGAGCCTGGGCCGCCCGGTTTCCGGCCGACGTCGAGGTCTTCGGCGTCCGGTTGCCGGGCCGGGAGACCCGGCTCGCCGAACCGCCGCTCGACCGGATCGACGACGTCGTGGAGCGGCTGGTGGAGGACTTTCCCACGCTCCCCCGGCGGCCCACGGTCATGTTCGGGCGATGCATGGGCGCGCTTCTCGCCTTCGAACTGCTGCGGGCGCTGCGCGGCCACACCGCCGACTGCCGCGCTCTTCTCGTGGTCGACGGCACCCCGCCGGCCACCCACACCACGGGCGGCCCCGCTCCGGACATGGAGGAGGAGCTGCGGCTCTACCGGGCGGCGGTGCCCAATCCCCGAGCCTTCGCCCTCCTGCGGCCGGGCATCGAAGCGGACATCCGCCTGGTGAGCCGGTATGTGTACCGGCCGGGTGCCGTCCTGGACCTGCCGGTCACGCTCCTGCATCCGGCGGCCGAGCCGGTCGAGCCGGCCGTGCTGGCCGCCTGGGCGTCCGAAACCACCGGTGCGGTGACCGGATGGCCGGTACCGGGAGGGCCGTTGATCCCGTCCGCCGCGGGCTGGCCCGAACTGGCCGACTCGTTGGGGACCGTCCTGGCCCCCTATCGCAGCACCCGAAGGAGCTGATGGTGACCATGAACGATGCCTTCGATGCGCAGCGCTACGCCGTTCCGTCCTCGATGCGCTCGGCGCTGCTCGAGGACCGGGACATCGAGGACCCGGCCGACCGGCAGTGGCTGGGCGAACGCCTGCGGGAAAGCGTGGACGAGGGCGCCGGCATTCTCGTGCTGACCGGGTTCGACGCCGAGCCGGACCGACTCCGGGCGGTGTCCCGGCGCCTGTCGCGGCACCTCGGGACGATCATGCCGCAGGACGCGAGCGGGACACTCGTCCGCGACGTCACCGACCGGGGCACCCGCATCGGCGAGGGAGCGACCGCGCGGTACGCGGACTCCCGGTTCGGCGGCAGCCTGCACACCGACGGTGCCGAGCGTGCCTTCCCGCTGCCCGACTACTTCACCCTGCTCTGCGTGTCCCAGGCCGACCGGGGTGGTGCGCTGCGCGTGGTGCACGTCGACACCGTCCTGAAACAGCTGCACGACGTCCCCGACCTGGTGTCCGCGCTGCGTGAGCCGTGGCACTTCGACCGGCGCGGCGACCAGCCGGACGGCGAGCCGCCGACCCTGCGCAAGCCGGTTCTCTTCGAGGACGAGCACGGTACCGGCATCACGTATCTCCGTGACTACATCGACATCGGCCACCGGCACCCGGGCGTCGCCCCCTGCACGACGCGGCAGCGGGCCGCGCTCGACGCGCTGGACGCGGTCCTCTCCGACCCGGCCAACGGGATCGCCGGCAAGCTGCGGCCGGGCGAGTTCGCGGTGATCAACAATACCCGCGTGCTGCACGGGCGGACCACCTTCGAGGATTCCGCCGGCGGGGGCCGCAAGAGACTGCTCCTGCGCACCTGGATCCGGAAGAACTCATGACGACCCGCGCGGACACCGTTCCGATCACCGTCGCCGCCGACGAGCTCGTCCGGGTCGTGACCGAGTGCCTGACCGCCGTCGGGGTCGGCCGGGCGGATGCCGAGGTGGTCGCCGACGTCCTCGTGACCGCCGACCTCGGCGGCATCGACAGCCATGGGGTCAGCCGGCTGCGTCGCTACGTCGACGGCATCCGGCGCGGCACGATCGCCGCCGACAACCGCACCTCGATCGTTCGTGAGGGCCCGACCACGGCGGTGCTGGACGCCGGCAACGGCCTCGGGCAACCGGCGATGACGCGAGCCGTCGGGCTCGCGATCGACAAGGCCCGCGAGTACGGCACGGCCGCGGTGACGGTGCGCCGCTCGAACCACTTCGGTGTCGCCGGCTACTACGCCCGGCTGGGCGCCCGGGCCGGGCTGCTGACGATCGTCACCACGAACGCGACGCCACAGGTCGCGCCGACCAACGGGGCGGAACGGATGCTGGGCACGAACCCCCTGGCGATCGCGCTGCCGACGGCGGTCGACGAGCCTTTCGTCTTCGACGCCGCGACCAGCGTCGTTCCGCGTGGGCGGCTGGAGCGGATGGCCGGCCGGGGCGTGGGCGACATCGGCGCGGGCTGGGTGATCGACGGCGAGGGCCGCCCCGCCACCGACCTCCGCGACATCCTCGCCGGCCTGCGTCTTCCGGACCGGCACGCGATGCTGCCACTCGGTGGCGCGGGGGAGGACTTCGGCGGCCACAAGGGCTTCGGCCTCGGCATGATCGCCGACCTGCTCTGCGGTCCGCTCGCCGGCGCTCGGTGGGGCCGGCACGTCTACGGCTCGGACGGCGCCGGTCTCGGCCATTTCGTCCTGTGCGTCGACGTCGGGCACCTGACCACGCCCGCGGAGTTCCGTTCCGAGGCCGCCCGCATGTTCGCCGAGATACGCGGAACCCGCCCCGCGACCGGCGCGCCGTCGGTACGTATCGCCGGGGATCAGGAGCGGGCAAGCCGCCGGCACGGGCGCCGCTACGGCATACCCCTCGACGCCGACGTCGCCGCCGCGGTGGCCGCCCTCGCCGGCGATCTCGAGGTCGACCCGCCGCGCCGGGTGCGGGCACCCGATGAGGAGCAACCGACATGATCGACGGTGCAGCGTTCGTGGCCGCCCTGCGGTCGCGCGGCTTCCGGTTCTTCGCCGGTGTCCCCTGTTCCTATCTCGGCTCGGTCATCGACGAGCTGGGCGGCGAGTACGTGGCGGCCGCGAACGAGGGGGCCGCGCTGGGCATGGCCGCGGGCGCTCAGGTCACCGGCGGACGCAGCGCGGTTCTCCTGCAGAACTCGGGAGTCGGCAACCTCGTCAATCCGCTCACCTCGCTGGTCGTTCCGTACCGGATTCCGGTACTGCTCGTGGTCAGCATGCGCGGCTGGCCCGACCCCGCCGACGACGAGGTTCAGCACAGCGTCATGGGGCCGGCGACGCCGGCGATCCTCACCGCCTGCCAGGTCGCCCACCGGGTCCTCGATCCGGATCCGGCGCTGCTCCGCGACGCCCTCGACGAGCTCGACCAGGTTCTCCGGTCCGGGTCGCCCGCGGCGCTGCTGGTGGGCCGGCGAACCATGGCCAAGTCGGCCGGCGCGCCGGGCGGCGGTCCGGGCTGGACCCGGCGCGATGCGATCCGAGCGGTCGTCCGGCACGTCGATCAGGACCTGGTGTTCGCGACCACCGGCTACATCGCCCGGGAGCTGTTCGCGGTCGGCGACCGGCCGGGGAACTTCTACATGCAGGGCGCGATGGGTCACGCGCTGGCCATGGGCGTCGGCGCCGCCCGGACGACCGGCGAACGGGTGTGGGTGCTCGACGGTGACGGCGCGGCCGTCATGCACCTGGGCACCATGGTGACCACCGGCAGCGCCGGACTGCCCAATCTGGTCCACGTCGTGCTGAACAACGCGGCGTACGAATCGACCGGCGGGCAGCCGACCTGCGCCGGGCGGCTCGACTGGGCCCGGCTCGGGGAAGCAGCCGGTTACCGCACCAGCCACTGGTGCCGTACGCCGGAAACCGTCGAATCGGCTCTCCGGCGGGTCGCCGCCGAACCGGGACCGCACCTCGTCGTGATCGACATCGCGATCGGGCCGGCCCAGGCACCCCCGCGGGCGACCCGATCGCTCGAGGCGCCGGCGATCAGCGCGCGTCTGCGGGAGACGGTCAACGCCCGGCTCGCCGCCGCCCCCGGGCGCGGTGCGCTATGACAACCGGCGTCGATGTCACTCTGGGCGCCGGCTGCCTGCCGGTCGTCGCGGACCTCGTGCGCCGCTGGGCCCCGGACCGGGTACTCGTCGTCGGCAGCGAACGGGCCCGGGCACGGACCGGCATCCTGGACCTGCTGGGCGCGGTCGCCGTCGACACCTTCGACCAGTTCACCCCCAACCCGCGGTTGACGGACGTGCTTCGTGGCTGCGAGCGGGCGTACCGGCGCCGTCCGGGGTTGATCGTGGGTGTCGGCGGTGGATCCAGCATGGACGTCGCCAAGCTGATCCGAGTGCTCCCGCCGGGGGAGGCCGGTGCCCGGACGGTGGTCGGCGGGTCGGCCGACGATCTCCGCCGCCCGGGGCCGGGCCTGGTGCTGGTACCGACGACCAGCGGCACCGGCAGCGAGGTGACCCGGTTCGCGACCGTCTATCACGCGCAGCGCAAATACTCGGTCGACCATCACGCGGTGCTGGCGAACGCGGCCGTGATCGACCCCGAGCTCGCCGGAACCTGTCCACCGGAAGTCATGTTCAGCTGTCTTCTGGATGCCCTGGCGCACGCGATCGAGTCGTACTGGTCGGTGCGGTCCACCGTCGCGTCGCGCGCGCTGGCCGGCCAGGCGCTGGAACTGCTGGTGCCGCTGGCGAACGGCGGGGTGCGCGAGCTGACCGTCGAGGACCGGACCGGGCTGGCCTCGGCCTCCCTGCTGGCCGGCCGGGCGATCGATCTGACCCGTACCACGGCGGCGCACGCCTTCGCCTATCCCACGACCATGCGGCTCGGGGTGCCCCACGGACTTGCCTGCGCCCTGCATCTCTGCTGGCTGCTCGACTACGTCCACCGGCTGCACGGGCCGCTCTGCGCCGACCGGCGTGGGGCGGACTTCGTCGGTGCGCGACTCGCCGAACTGGCCGCGATGCTCGGTGCGGCCGGCCCGCAGGAGCTGGGGGCGCGGATGACCGCGATCGTGGCGTCGGTCGGTTTCGAGACTCGGATGCGTGCCTACGCGGCCTCCGGCCATGAGCTCGACGAACTCGTCGGCCAGGCGCTGAGCTCGACCCGCGCGGTCAACTCCCCGGTCCGGGTCGAGCCGGGGCCGGCCCGGCGGATGCTGCTGGCCCGGTGGTGACGGCGATGAACCTTCGTCTGACCGGACCGACTCCGCTTCCGCCTTCGGTACGCCGAGCCGGCGCCCGGCAGATCGTCGGCCACCGCTCACCCGAGTTCCGTACGATGCTGACCGGCATCAGCCGTCGCCTGCAACCGGTGTTCGGCTCGAGCCGCCCGGTTCTGCCGTTCACGACCTCGGGAACCGGCGGGCTGGAAGTCGCCGCCGGCAACGTCATCGCGCCGGGGGACGAGGTCGTGGCCGTCACCATCGGCTACTTCGGCGACCGCTTCGCGGACGTGGCCGCCGGGTTCGGCGCCGCGGTGTCCCGCCTCCAGGTGCCCTGGGGTGAGGCGGCGGCTCCGGATGCTCTCCGCCGTCTGCTGCGACGGCGCAGAGCGGTCAAGGCGGTCCTGCTCACGCACAACGAAACCGCTACCGGCGCGGTCAATCCGCTGCCCGAGCTGGCCGCCGTCGTGCACCAGGAGAGCGCGGCACTTCTCCTGGTCGACGTCGTGTCGAGCGTCGGCGGAATGCCCGTGGAGGTCGATCGGCACGGCATCGACATCGCCGTCGGCGTGACGCAGAAGGCGCTGATGTCGCCACCCGGCCTGGCTCTGGTCGCGGTCAGCGACCGGGCTCTGCGGGTCGCCGCCGCGAATCCCGGTTCCCGATGGTCGCTGGACCTGGTCCGGATGGCCGAGTCGGTCGACGCGGGTACCACCAGCTACACGCCCGCGGTCACCGTCCTGTTCGCGCTGGACGCCGCGCTGGCCGAGATCGAGTCCGAAGGCCTGGCGGCGGTCTTCGAACGGCACCGGACGCTCGCCGGCCGGCTGCGCGCCGGGCTGGCGAACCTGGGCGTCGTGGTGAGGGCGGAACCCGGTTGCCGCTCGGACACCGTGACGGCGGTTCGGATCCCCGGTCCCGGGGCCACCGCGGCCGCGGTCCGCCGGCGACTGGCCGACCACGGGATCGCGGTCAGCGCGGGCCGCGAGGACTGGCATGCCGACACCATCCGGATCGGGCATCTGGGCTGGGTCAGCGAGCCCGACATCGACGACCTGCTGGCCGCGCTGACCGAGATCGGGAAGGACTGGACATGACCCCGGAGGAGTGTGCGACCTCGTTCGTGCTGGTGCGCCACGGCGAGACCGATTGGAACCGGCAGGGGCGGTCGCTGGGGCAGACCGACGTCCCGCTGAACGCCACCGGTCGCCGGCAGGCCGCCGAAAGCGCGGGTGCGCTCGCCGGTGAACGCTTCGACGCGGTCTATTCCAGCGATCTCGCGCGCGCCATGGAGACCGCCGTGACGATAGCCGGGCCGCACGGTCTCCCGGTGCGCCCGGACCCCGGCCTTCGCGAGGTCGACCTCGGCGAATGGGCCGGCCTCACCGACGCGGAGATCGCCACGCGCTTTCCCGGGCGATGGCGGCGCTGGACCGCGGGCGAGGGCACGGGCTGGACCGCCGGCGAGCCCTACGAGGCCATGTCCGAGCGGGTTTGCGAGCGCCTGACCGAACTGGCCCGCGCGCAACCCGGACACGTGCTCGTCGTCGGGCACAAGGGCACCCTGATAGCGGCGCTGGCCCGGTGCGAGCGGGTGCCGGCCCACCGCTACTGGGCGCGGTACCGCCATCCCGGGCACACCGAGCCGGTACGGATCACGGTCGACGCCGCGGGCCGGTTCCGCCTGAGCGACGACCGACCGGAGGAGTCGCGCGGCGAAGACCGCGTCGACGGGAGCGATCGAGAGGGGTTCGTCCACGTGCACAAGGCGGCGGTCGCCGATGCGGTGCGACAGGAATGGTGCGACGTCCTAGGGCTGGACGAAGCGCACGGCGATGACGACTTCTTCTCGATCGGCGGTGACTCCCAGCTGGCGCTGACCCTCGCCGAGCGCGTCGAGGGACGGCTGGGAATCGCGTTCCCGCTGGAAGTGCTGTTCGTCGAGGGCACGCTCGACGCCGTGACCGGGGCGTGCGAGAGCGTGGCCGAGAAGTGAGCGGAGGCGCGCGGTCATGACCGACTACGGCTCGTTCGCCCCCGAGGTGCTCACCCTGGAGCGGGTCCTGCTGACCGCATCGAGGCATCCGCGCGGCATCGCGCTCGACACCGGTTCGGCGCGGCTGACCTACGCCGAGTTCGCCGGAGCCATCGGCGGCTGTGCCGATCGCCTGGCCCGGCTGCGGTTGCCCCGGCAGAGTCGCGTCGGCCTGGTCGGGGACAAGGTCCCGAGCACCTACGCCTGGTACCTGGCGTGCTGGCGGCAGGCCCACGTGGTCGTACCGTTGAACCCCGAGAATCCGGTCGCCGCCAACGTCGAGATCTGTCGCGCCGCGGGCGTCGCGGCGATCGTGGCCGACCCGCCGGCCCATCCCGGCCTCATCGCCTCGGTCCGGGACGCCGGGGTCGTCGTCGTGGACCCGGCGGATGCGGACCCACCGTCCCACCGGCCGGGCGACGAAGTGCGGCCCGGCGACCTGGCGTACATCATGTTCACGTCCGGCTCCACCGGCCGGCCGAAGGGCGTCCAGATCACGCACGGCAATCTCGTGGCCTACCTG
Source organism: Actinoplanes subtropicus (assembly GCF_000721705.1). GTDB lineage: Bacteria > Actinomycetota > Actinomycetes > Mycobacteriales > Micromonosporaceae > Actinoplanes > Actinoplanes subtropicus. Next base: position 100,392 of record NZ_JOJL01000014.1, on the reverse strand, counting down.
GACGAGGCGGTGCCGCGGGCGGACGCCGGACCGGGTGCACGGCTCTCCCACACGTATGCGCTCACCTTCGACCCCTCGGTGCACGACATGTTCGCCGCTTGGACCTCCGGGGGCACGCTGGTCGTCCCCCGCGGTCGCGAGCTGCTCTCGCCGGCCTTCTACGTGCGCGAACGAGGCATCACCCACTGGTACTCGGTGCCGTCGATCGTGGCGTACGCGCGACGGTCCGGAAGGTTGCGTCCCGGCTCGATGCCGACCCTGCGCTACAGCATGTTCGTCGGCGAACCGCTTCCGCTGCATCTGGTCGCGGACTGGGTCGACGCCGCGCCGAACACTCGGATCCGCAACGCCTACGGCCCGACGGAACTGACCGTCACCTGCGTCGAGTACGAGTTGCCGGCCGACGTCACCGCGTGGCCCGCCACCAGCAACGGCACGGTCCCGATCGGCACCGTGCACCCGGGCGCCGACTGGTTCCTGCTGGACGGCGACAAGGCCTCGGCCGCCGAGGGGGAACTCTGCCTTCGCGGTGCCCAGCGATTCCGGGGTTATCTCGCGCCGGCGGACAACCCGGGTCGCTTCGTCCGGCTGACCGACGGCTCGGCGGAGGTACTGATGGACGAGCCCGGCACGGTTCCCGAGCAGTGGTGGTACCGCACCGGCGACCTGGTACGCGTCGTCGACGACGGCCTGCTGCACCTCGGCCGGGCCGATCGGCAGGTGAAGCTCAGCGGTCGTCGCGTCGAACTGGGCGAGGTGGAATATCAGCTCGCCTCCCACCCGGACATCTTCGACGCCGCTGTGCTGGCCCTGCCGGACGGGCGGGACGGGCTCTGTCTGCGGGCGGCGGTGATCGGCAATCCGCGACCGCTCGAGGAGATGAGGACCTACCTGCTCCGGCGGATGCCCCGTTACAAGATACCGACCACGGTGATCTGGCTTGACTCGTTCCCGGTCAACCGGAACGGGAAGGTCGACCACCTCGCTCTGCGCGAACTCCTGGCCCGGGCGTCATGACCGGGCCGACGCTGCTTGTCGTGCGGACACCCGGAACGGCCGGGCCGCGCGACGTGATCCGGGCCGGACACGGGCGGTACGAGATCGTCTTCGTCGGCGAGCCGGATCCGTTGCTGGAGCGGATGGCACCGGTCGTCCGGCCACCGGCCGACGCCGCCGACCTGATGGCTCTCCGGCGGAGGGAACCCGCCGGCATCGTGGCGTTCAGCGACGCGGCCGTGCCGCCGGCCGCCGACCTGGCGCAGCGGTTGGGCCTGCCCTTCCATACGCCACGAACGGCGCGGCTGCTCACCGGGAAGGTGGAGCAGCGGCGGGCGTTGAACGCCGCCGGCGTCAGCGTCACCCGGTTCGAGGCGGTGGCCGCGCCGACCGCCCTGCCGGCGGCCGCGGCCCGGATCGGGTTCCCGGCGGTCGTCAAGCCCGCCGTGAGTGACAGCAGTCGATGGACCCAGCGATGTGACTCGGCCGCGGACGTACGCCGGTTCGCCGCCGCGGCCGCGGCCGATCCGGGGAGCCCGGCCGACTGGATCGTCGAGGAGATGCTGGCGCCCGGCGTGCACCCGTACGGAGACGTGCTGGCCGATTTCGTCTCGGTGGAGTCCGTCGTCCAGGATGGAGTGCCGACCCACTTCGCCGTCACCGACCGGCTCGCGATGGCGCCGCCCTTCCGGGAGCGCGGCCTGCTCACACCGAGCCTGCTGGCCCCGGCCGAATGCGGCCCGCTGCGCGACCTGGCGACCGCGGCGCTCGCCGCCTTGGGCGTACGGTCGGGCCTCACCCACACCGAGATCAAGCTGACGCCGGACGGGCCGCGAATCATCGAGGTCAATGGCCGGCTGGGCGGCTGGATCGGCGATCTGATGCGTCGCGTCACCGATGTGGATCCGGTACGGTGGGCCATGGACGTGGCCGCCGGCCGTGCGGTCGAGGCCGAGGCGATCGCCTTTCGCGAGCATGCCGCGGTCCTGCTGGTGCAGCCGCCCGAGGGCCGGCATCGGGTCGTGGAGATGGCCGGCCCGCAGCTCTTCCGGAGGGAGCCCGGAGTTTGGCAGGCTTGGATGCGCGCCCGGCCGGGCGATCTGGTGGATTCCCGCGCGGGCTCCCTGCAGGCGCTGTACGCGGTGTTCGTCGAAGCCGATCGAGGGTCGATGGCTGCCCGGTTGCGGCGGCTCGACGCGGTGGCACGCACGGCGGCCGTGCTCGAGGTCCCGTCATGAGTGTGGGCGTCGCCATGACGGTGTCGGTGCGGGAGCAGGCCGACCTGCCACCCGGGCTGGCAGCCCGCCGGTGGTGGCAGATCTCCGCCGCATTGGCGCCGCAGGACCTGCTCCGGCGGGCACCCGACGCCCAGTGGGCCGTCTCCTGGGTGCTGGCCGAGTCGGACGGTGCGGTGGTCGGCCTGCTGCCGATGTGGCGCAGCATCCGGCCCCGTTTCGCGAGCGGGTTGTTCGATCCGCGGCAAGTCGCTCCGGAGATCTTCGGCTCCGGCGGGGACGCGCGGGACTACCTGCTGATCGGTGGGGCCGCCGACCTCGTCGCCGGCTACAGCGTGGCCGGGCAGCTGACCGGCGCCGAACGGCACCGGGTCGGAACGGCGCTGGTCGGGCGCGCCTTCGCCGAGGCCGGGGAGCGGGGCCTGCGGGGTGCTTCGCTGTACGTCCGCGAGGCTCAGCTGGATTCCTTCGTCGGCGCCGGGGCGGGCGGTCGCCGGGCCGCGTGTGCGGTGGACGAGTTCGCCGAGCTGGCGGTGCCCGCTCTGGGCATCGAGGCGTACCTTCGCGGGCTCAGCTCCGGGCGACGCTCGACCGTACGGCGTGACCTCGACGGCCTGCGGCGGCGGGGGCTGCGGAGCCGGACGGTGCCGGCCGCGGACGCGATCACGGAGTCGGCCGGCCTGGTCGCCGCGGTGAAGGCCCGGCACGGCATCCCGGACCACCCGCGACTCGCGGCCATGCGGCTGACCGGCTGGGCCAGTGCCGCGCTGGGCCGGCGGCTGGCCTTCACCGTCCGGGATCCCGGCGGCGAGCTGCTGGCGGTGTCGTTCGGATGCCGGCACGGCGACGTTCTCGAGCTCTACGAGATCGGGCTCGCGGAATCGGCGCACCGGCACTACGCGTACGTGGAGGCATTGGTCTACGCACCCCTGCGGTTCGCGATCGAGAACGGTTGCCGGCTCCTGCAGCTGGGCCTGGGCTCGAGCCGGCCGAAGATGTTGCGGGGTGCGACGCTCTCGTCCGTCTGGGCGGTCGGCGGTGACGCGGGCGGCGACCGATGAGCGCCGCCGGGCAGCACTGGACGGCGCCCCTTCGCGTTCCCGCTTTCCGTTATCAGTTCCTGGCTCAGGCAACTTCGATCTTCGGCAGCATGCTCAGCCCGGTCGCGCTGTCGCTGGGTGTGCTGAGCCTGACCCGATCGGCCCACGACTACAGCCTCGTCCTGGTGGCCAGCAGCGTTCCGACGGTCCTGTTCCTGCTCGTCGGCGGCGTCTGGGCCGACCGTCTGCCCCGCCACAAGGTCATGGTCGTGACGAACCTGGTGAGCGCCGCGGCTCAGGCCGCCATCGGAATCATGCTCGTCACGGGTGCCTTCCACCTCTGGATCGCCGTGCTCGCGCAGGCGTGCACCGGAACCGCCCTCGCGTTCTACTTCCCGTCGGTGAACGGGCTGACCGCCCAGGTCGTGCCGGATGAGCTGCTGCAACCGGCGAACGCGCTGCTGTCGCTGGTCCGGAGCATCGCCGGTAGCCTCGGGCCGCTTGTCGCGTCCGTGCTGGCGGTCAGTGGCGACGCGGGCGTCGCACTGTTGATCGATGCGTTCACGTTCCTGGTCGGTGGGTGGCTGCTGTCGCGGATCGACGTGCGGCCGGCGCCGCGCACCGACCGCACCTCGTTCGTCGCCGATCTCGCCGCCGGCTTCCGGGAAGTGATCACCCGTCCGTGGGTGTGGTCGACCATCCTCGGCTTCATGGTCGGGCAGTTGGCCCAGGCGGTCTTCCTGGTCGTCGGCCCGTTGCTGCTCCTGCAGCGCGCGGGTGGAGCTCTGATCTGGGGCGTCACCGTCGCGGCGATGAGCGTCGGCCAGATCGTCGGCGATGCCCTGGCGCTGCGGGTCCGGCCGCGGCGGCCGCTGGTGTTCTGCCGCCTGGTCGACCTGCTCGGCGCGCCGGTGCTGTTCGTCCTGGCCGTGCGTGCCCCGTCCTGGGTCGTCATCGTGGCGGCGGTGCCGGCCGGCATCGCCGTTACGCTGCCCGACTCGCTGTGGTTCACCGTGCTGCAACGTCAGCTCGCACCCGACGCGCTGTCCCGCGTGTCGTCCTACGACTGGCTGGGGTCGCTTTCGTTGCGGCCGATCGGATATTTCTCGGGCGGATTCCTCGCGACGGTCGTAGGAGCCGCGCCGCTGCTGCTCGGCGCGGGCACGCTGTATCTGGCCACGAAGCTGCTGACCTTGCTGCCGGCCGACGTACGGACGATTACCTTGTCATCGGAGCGAGTCGATTCGACGGCTGTTCCGGAATAGCACTCGGCCGGCTGGAGGTCGTACCGCCCGTTTCCGCGCGGCAAGCATCCGGCCCGGCGACGTGATCGACCGGTGGTGGCGCCGCTGCGGCGAGGGCGTCCGGGGCGAGGGCTAAACTGCCCCGCATGCCGTTGACGATTCGGACCGCGATGCCCGAGGACGCGCCGGAGATGGCGCCGCTGCTGGCCGAGCTGGGTTACCCGCAGCAGGTCACTACGCTGCCGGAACGCATCAAGCAGCTGGCCGACACCGACACCGACACCGTGCTCGTCGCGGAACTCGACGGCCGGGTCGTCGGGGTGGCATGCCTGCACGTCACGGTGTTCTTCCACGAGCCGGGCGCCGACCGGGCCCGGCTCACCGCGCTGGTCGTCGAGTCGGCGCGCCGCGGCACGGGCATCGGCGGCCGGCTGCTGCGCGCGGCGGAGACGGCGGCCCGGCAGCGCGGCTGCGCCAAGCTGGAGCTGACCAGCGCGGCGCACCGCACGGCGGCCCACCGGTTCTACGAAGCGGCCGGCTACCGGGTGGTGCCGCACCGGTTCAGCAAGGATCTCAATACCGTTTGAACGCTCGGCCCCGGCGTTGGCAAATGTTGGCCGGAATGCGCTGTGTCCGACTGCGCAAGCGTTCGAAAACCATTTCCGGCGCGTTTCCGCCGGTGTCTTCAAAATGGACAGTCGGACACCATTCTCGGGTCATCGGTCGTGCTTAGTATCCCCTTGTGCGGGCCGCGGACGCGAGAGGGGAGAAACTGTCATGGTCGTTGTGATGGCGCCGGAGGCCACGGCGGCGGAGGTGGAGGCGGTCGTCGGCCTCGTCCGGTCGGTGAGTGGACAGGCGTTCGTCAGCCGCGGGCTCTCCCGCACCATCGTCGGCCTGGTCGGCGACGTGACCGACTTCGAGGCGCTCAACCTGGGCAGCCTGGCGGGCGTGCTCCAGGTGATCCGGGTTTCGGTGCCGTACAAGCTCGTCAGCAGGGAGCATCATCCGGCGCGCTCGCAGATCCGGGTCGGCGGGGTGCCGATCGGGCCGGGCACGCTGACCGTGATCGCCGGACCGTGCGCCGTGGAGTCCCCGGAGCAGACGCTGGAGGCGGCCCGGATGGCGAAGTCCGCCGGCGCCTCGATGCTGCGCGGCGGTGCCTTCAAGCCGCGGACCTCGCCGTACGCCTACCAGGGGCTCGGCGAACAGGGCCTGCGCATCCTGGCCGACGTGCGGGCCGAGACGGGCCTGGCGGTCGTCACCGAGGTCGTCGACCCGGCGGGGGTCGACGTGGTGGCGAAGTACGCCGACATGCTCCAGGTCGGTGCCCGCAACATGCAGAACTTCGCGCTGCTCCAAGCGGTGGGTTCGGCCGGCAAACCGGTCCTGCTCAAACGCGGTTTCAGCGCGACGATCGACGAGTGGCTGAGCGCGGCCGAGTACATCGCGCAACGCGGCAACCTGAACATCGTGTTGTGTGAACGTGGCATCCGGACGTTCGAGACCGCCACCCGCAACACGCTGGACATCAGCGCGGTGCCGGTGGCGCAGCGGCTCTCCCATCTGCCGGTGATCGTGGATCCCTCGCACTCGGGCGGCCGCCGCGATCTCGTGGTGCCGCTGGCCCGGGCGGCGATCGCCGTGGGCGCGGACGGGCTTCTCATCGACGTTCACCCGAATCCGAAGTCGGCACTCTGTGATGGTGATCAGGCGCTACCCGAATCCGACATCCGGGAGATCGCCGACGTCGCAGCGAGTCTGTCGACGCTGATGGGACGTACGCTTGCCGCGCCTTCCGGCGAATTCGGACAAGTCGCCGCTGGGGTATCCCGCTGAGGATCACGACGATTTCGGTGCGACCCTCGCCAAGACGTGCTAGATGCCGCAAGGCGCGCATAGTCGGGTAGGGGGTGGCGGGTCTTAGGGGTGCGCACGCTCCGTAGGATAGGGGTTACGGTTCGCTCAGGGTCGATGTTAATTTCGGTCGGCTGGTAGATGATCCGGCATCGCGCCCGGCTGGAAAGCCGCGCGGCCGATTGGTAGCGAGCACGGGGAGAAGAGCGATGTCTTCAGGCTGATCCAAAGCGATCTTCCGGTCGGTCACCACCATGGTCGCGGTGGGCCGATCGCCGGTTCACCTTCTCAACGGAAAGCCAGAACGGCCGGGCACTCATTACCATTCGCCCGCCGGCCTTTCGTGCGGCCATTTCTGTGTCGCCCGCCGCGACGGACATCCCGGCCGGGCCGTACCGCCCTGCCCGGATTCGCCACGGCCGGTCGCCGGCAGCTCGCCTCGCACGGCCCGGACATCCGTCGCCGGGCGGCGCGCGACGTTGCTCGCGGCCGGAAGGCGCACAGCCAGATGAGCCAGTCGGGTCGGCTGTGCCCCATCTCACCGGGGCGCGTCGACTCACCTGCGTGCCGGTTGCGCGTCGAGCGCGCGTCACGAGTCTAGGAGTTGCATTGACGCCCGACGAAGAGGACATCAGCCACCAGCCGATCATCGAGATGGAGATCAGTTCACTCAGCCTCAGCGGGTCGCCCCGGCTCGCCGGCGCCGATCTGGTGCACGTGGAGGCGATGGTCGCGACGCAAGGGGAGTTGCCGCCCATCGTGGTGCACCGGCCGACGATGCGCGTCATCGACGGCGCCCATCGCGTCCACGCGGCGCTCCGGCGGGGGGAGGCGACGATCGCCGGACGGTTCTACGACGGCCCCGAGGACGACGCGTTCGTGTTGTCGGTATGGCTGAACATCTCGCACGGTCTTCCGCTCGCCCTGGCCGATCGCAAGCGTGCCGCCGAGCGCATCGCGGTCTCGCACCCCCAGTGGTCGGATCGCCGGGTCGCCGCGGTGACCGGCATCTCCCCGGGTACGGTCGCCGACATCCGCAGGCGGGTCGCCGGAACCTCGGCCCGCGACTCCAGCCGGATCGGACAGGACGGCCGGGTACGCCCGCTGGACTGCAGCGCGGGCCGCCTGCTCGCCGGGCGGCTGATGTCCGAGAACCCCCACCTGTCGCTCCGGCAGGTCGCCAAGGCCGCGGCGATCTCCCCGGAAACGGCCCGGGACGTCCGTAACCGGCTGCACAGCGGCGCGGACCTGGTGCCGACCCGGCGCGCCCGCGACGGCGCGCCCGCGACCGGGACCGCCCCGGACCGGGAGCAGCACCCATTGAACCTGGTCCGGCCCGGGAAACGGCCGGAACCGGTGCTCGACAGCTCCACCGTCAACCGGCTGATGAGCGACCCGGCGCTCCGGTACACCGACACCGGCCGTAACCTGCTGCGGCTTCTCTCCCTGCACTCCCGCTGGGCGAAGGAGTGGGAGGCCATCGTGGACAACGTGCCCCCGCACTGCGCCGACGTGGTGGCCGACCTGGCCCGTCAGCTGGCGGACCTGTGGTCGGATTTCGCCACCCGGGTCGGGCCGGGCGAGCGCATGGCCAGCTGACGGCGCGCCGCGACGGGTGCCTCTCGCGAACAAGCCCCACCGGCGGTGTCCAACTGCCGGGAACGGACAGTTGGACACCGCCGGCGAACCTGAGCTGGCAATACGCGGTAGTGAAGTTTTGAAGCGTGCGGTCGGCGCGCATTCACAGTCAACTCAGAGGTGGGTCCGCGCGCCGGATAACGGCCCTTGGCCTGCAATAAATGCCCTCTTGTCCGATGTGGACAGGCGTTTCCCTCAAAAGCTCCACTTCGTTATGCTTCGGCCGGTATCGCGACGGGAATGCCTGACGGGAGGCCCGTGACACTGACCGAACCTCTCCCGGAATTACTTCTGTTCGACCATGTCCACGAGGCGTCGACGCGCGACGAGGGTTCGGTGCTGCACATCAGCGGCCCGGTGGGCAGCGGGAAGACGGCCCTCCTGCAGGCGATGGCCGAGCGCGCCGGTCGCCGCGGTGGCTGGTCGTTCGTGGTCACCGGTTCGGCGCGAGAACGCGGCCACCCGTTCGGACTCCTGGATCGTCTGATCCCATCCATGTGTGCGGCCGGGATGGCGGAGCCCGTCCCCGGCGGCCGGGCGGACGGCCAGGATTTCTTCTTCATGATGGACCGGGTGGGCGCCGCGGTCCGGGAGTTCGCTTGCGGCCGGCCGGTCATGGTCGGCATCGACGACGTCCATTTCGCGGACGAGCAGTCGCTGCGGGCCGTCAGCTACCTCATCCGGCGGATCGAATCGTCCGGTGTGGTCGTGGTGCTGACCGAGAGCACGTCGTACGAGCGCGACATGGCGGGTCTTCGGGCCGAGGTGCTGCATCTGCCGTTCTGCCACCGGGTTCGGCTCACTCCGCTGGCCCCGGCCGAGATCGCCGAGCGGCTGCGGAAGCGGTGGGGCGGCGCGGTCGACGATGCTCTGGTGCAATTCTGCGCGCAGGTCACCGGGGGGATACCGCTGCTGCTGCAGGCACTGATGGATGATCTGGCCGCCGCGCCCGCCCCGGGCGCCGGCGAGCCGGGAGCGAATTTCCGGCAGACCGTCCAGCGCAGCCTGCACCGGTGCGCCCCGTCGACCGCCGCGGCTGCCCGGGCGATCGCGGTGCTCGGCGGCTGTGCGACTCCGGAACTGATCGCCGAGCTCGGTGCGGTGGACGTCGCCCTCGTCGACGAGAGCATCCGGGATCTGCGGGAGATGGGACTGCTCGAGGGGGAATGGTTCCGGCACCCGCAGACCCGGGCGGCCGTCCTGGCCGACATCCCGTTGCCGGGCCTGCCGGAACTGCACCGGCGGGCCGCGGAGCTGTTGCACCTGAGCGGGGCGCCGGCCGGCGCCGTGGCCGAGCAGTTGATCGCCGCCCAGGACGGCGGCAAGGCTCCGTGGCGGGTCGTCATCCTCTGCGAAGCGGCCCGCGAGGCGATGGCCGGCGGCGACGTCGAGAGCGCGGTGCTGAGTCTGCGGCACGCGGTCGAGGCGAGTTCCGATGACACCCAGCGCGCGCGGGCCGGTGTGCTGCTCGCCGAGGCGCAGTGGCACACCGATCCCAGCCGGGCCATGCGCCGCCTCGGTGAACTCGGCCGGGACGCCCGGGCCGGCTTGTTCACCGGCCCCGACATCGTGACCGCCGTCAACCACATGCTCTGGTGGGGTGAGTTCGCGGAGGCGGACGAGTTGTTACGTCTCACCGACGAACAGGGCGGTGGCGACTCGAGCCTCGCTCACCTCTGGGCGATCTTCGGCCGGGCGGGCGGCGGAACCGAGCCGGACGACGAGAACACCCTGCCCAGCGACTCGCCGCTCACCCGGTCCGGCCCCATGGCCGTGGTCACCTACCTCAGCTCCGCGGCGAGCCTGAAGTGCGGCGGCGTGAGCACCGATCGGGCCGATCAGATCTTGCTGGGCATCCGGACGGGCGCGCCGCTCACCCCGGCCCTCTCGGCCCTCGTCCTGTTGGTGCAGACGGGCCGGCTGGAGGAGGCGATCACCTGGTGTGAGCGGCTGCTGAAAGAGGAGTGGATCAGCCGGACGCCGATGCGCCGGGCCATGATCGAGACGATCGAATCGGTGGCCCTGCTGCGGGCCGGCGACAGCGCGAGAGCCCTGCAGTGCATCCGGGAGGTGCTCGAGGTCGTCCCGGCACCGGCCTGGGGCGTGGCGGCGGGCCTGCCGTTGTCGGTGGCGGTTCGCGCCAGCACCGAACTGGGCGACACGGATGCCGCCCGGTCCTACCTGGCCGTCCCGGTGCCGCCCGCCATGTTCGACACCCCGTTCGCCCTGCCGTACCTCCTGGCGCTGGGCGGATATCACCTGGCCATGGGCCACCCGGAGAGTGCTCTCCTGCATACCCGGTCCTGCCTGGAGCTGATCACGCGGTGGGGGGTCGAGGCCGGGCGGATCGCCGCCGGGCCACCCGAGCTGACCATGTCCCGGCCGGCGCCGGCGTCCGCCGTGAGCCGGCCGGATGCCGGCGAACCCTGCCTGCCGGGCGTCGGTGAGCCGGCTGCGCCGACCGTTTCGCGGCGGACCGGACCGGGCGGCCGCCGGCGCGCCGCGAAACACGACCGGGCCGCGGAACGCTCCACCGAGGACGGCTCTCAGCTCACCGACGCCGAACGGCGGGTGGCCGCCCTCGCCGCGGCCGGCGTCACCAACCGGCAGATCGCCGAGTCGTTGTTCATCACGGTGAGCACCGTCGAGCAGCATCTCACGAAGATCTATCGGAAGTTGCACGTGCGCAGCCGTTCGGGGCTGCGGCGATACGGTTACTGATCTTTCGCCGGGATCGGCGGTTGGACAGCCGTTTGACGGCGATGAATCTTCATCCATACCGTCACGGGGTCGGTTCTTCCGCATTCCCGGAGGTCGGAGATGTCTGTCGAGAAAGTCAAGGAACTGGTTCGCAGCAAGCGCCGGATGTGGGGATGGATTTATCGATGACTGCTATCCTCGAGCGCCTCTCCGCGTTGCCCGGTGTGCTCCCGCCGGCCATTTCCCGAATGGTGGGGGTGGGCACCGCCGTCACCGGAACCTCGATCTCCCAGACCGCATTGCTGGATCTTTTCGGAATCGACGACCCGAAGGTCCGGTCGATCTATCTGAACAGCGCCATCGACCAGCGCCGTCTCACCCTCCCGGAGCCCGACGCGACCGGCGTGCGCCGGCCCGAGCCGCAGGGCGCGCTGCTGGCCAAGCACAAGCGTCTCGCCATCGAGATGGGGGCTCAGGCGCTCACCGCCTGCCTGAAGACCATCGACGCGTCCCTCTCCGACCTGCGCCACCTCTGCTGCGTGACGTCGACCGGCTTCCTCACCCCCGGCCTCAGCGCACTGATGATCAAAGAGCTCGGCATCGACCCGCACTGCAGCCGGTCCGACATCGTGGGCATGGGCTGCAACGCCGGTCTCAACGCCCTCAACGTCGTCGCCGGCTGGTCCGCCGCCCACCCCGGCGAACTGGGGGTCATTCTCTGCACCGAGGCGTGCTCGGCCGCCTACGCTCTCGACGACACCATGCGCACCGCGGTCGTCAACAGCCTGTTCGGCGACGGCGCCGCCGCCCTCGCGCTGATCAGCGACGGTGCGCAGGAGCCCCGGCCGGGGCCGCGGATCCTCAAGTTCGCCAGTTTTCTGATCACCGAAGCGATCGACGCCATGCGCTACGACTGGGACGACGACCTCGCCCGCTTCAGCTTCTTCCTGGACCCGCAGATCCCGTACGTCGTCGGCGCCAACGCGGAGACCGTGGTCGACCGTCTGCTGGCCGGCACCGGCCTGCGCCGCAGCGACATCGCGCACTGGCTCGTGCACTCCGGCGGCAAGAAGGTGATCGACGCGGTCATGGTCAACCTCGGCCTGAGCCGACACGATGTCCGCCACACCATCCAGGTCCTGCGCGACCACGGCAACGTGTCCAGCGGCTCGTTCCTGTTCTCCTACGAGCGGCTGGTCGAGGAGGGCGTGACCCGCCCCGGCGACTACGGGGTTCTGATGACCATGGGGCCCGGTTCGACCATCGAAATGGCGTTGGTCCAGTGGTGACCGCGGCGGGCATCGGCGACCTGGTGTTGCGCGTCGACGGAAGCGAGCCGGTGTCGCCGGCGACCGTCGAGGCGGTGCTGGACCTCTGTGACCGAGCCGAGGACGGGTATACCCACGGCCTGCTCACGGTCTTCGTCTCCGGTGCCCCGCGCCCCGGCTGGACCACGGATGTCAGCGTCGGCCTCATCACCAAGTGGGAACGCGCCGTCCACCGGCTCGAACGGCTCGGCCTGGTCACCGTCGCGGTGACGGAGGGCCCCTGCGGTGGCACGGCTCTCGACCTGTTGCTGGCGGCGGACATCCGGATCGCCGTCGCGGGTACCAGGCTGGTCGTGCCGGTGAGCGGCGACGCGACCTGGCCCGGCATGGCGCTGTATCGACTGTCGCGGCTGGGCGTCACCGCCGGCATGCGCCGGGCGGCCCTGCTCGGCACGGCGATCGACGCCGAGCGGGCGGCCGCGGGAGGGTTGCTCGACGTGGTGGTGGACCGGACCGACGACATCCTCGCCGAGGTCGCCGCCGTGGCCGCCGGCCTCTCCGGCCGGGAAGTGGCGATCCGGCGGCAGCTGATGTTCGACGCCGGCGAGCGCAGCTTCGAGGAGGCACTCGGCTCCCACCTGGCCGCGTGCGACCGGACACTGCGCCGAGCGGCGGCATCATGACCGTGGCCACCGTGCCGCCGGGGCTCGGCTCCGATCGGAGGCGGCTGGCCGAGACCGCCGCGGACAGCGAACGGCGGATCGCGGCGTTGCCGCCGCCCCGCGAGCGGACTCCGGAACAGCGAGCCGAGGCGGCGGCCGCGCACGACGCGGCGCGCCGCATGCGGGCGCGGTTCATGAACACGTACGCCGACGGGGTCTACGACGAGCTCACCGACGGCCGGACCCGGCAGCTGCGGGTGGCCGAGCTCGCCACGGCCGCGGCGTACGCGTTCCCGGGTCTCGTGCCCACCCCCGAGCAGTTGCTCCAGGAGCGCTCGCGGGTCCAGGCCGACCAGGAGGGCCACGAGATCGACCAGGGCATCTTCCTGCGGGCGGTGCTGCGGTCGGAGCGTTCCGGCCGGCATCTGATGGCGGCCATGCTGCGGCCGACCGAGCGGGCCCTCCGGCTGCTTCCGGAGTTCCGGCGCACCGGCGTGCTGGCGACCGAGGCGGTCCGGCTGGAACGGCGCGACGGGGTGGCCCGGCTGACCATGTGCCGCCCGGAGTGCCTCAACGCCGAGGACGAACAACAGGTCGACGACATGGAGACCGCCGTCGACCTGGCCCTGCTCGATCCGGCGGTCCGGGTCGGCGTGATCCGCGGCGGCGTGATGAGCCACCCGCGTTATCGAGGCCGCCGGGTGTTCAGCGCGGGGATCGACCTCAAGGCGACCAGCGCGGGCCGGATCTCGCTGATCGGCTTCCTGCTCCGGCGTGAGCTGGGCTACCTGCACAAGCTCGTACGCGGCCTGTCCGGCGACGACCCGGACCGGTGGACCCCGCCGGTGCAGAAGCCGTGGGTGGGTGCGGTCGACACGTTCGCGATCGGCGGTGGCTGCCAGCTGCTGCTCGTCCTCGACCACGTGGTGGCCGCCGCGGACGCGTACCTCAGCCTCCCCGCCGCGGCGGAGGGGATCGTCCCGGGCGCCGCCAACCTGCGCCTCGGGCGGATCGCCGGAGCCCGGCTCGCGCGCCAGGTCATCCTGGCCGGCCGCCGGATCATGGCGGCCGAGCCGGACGCCCGGCTGCTGGTGGACGAGGTCGTGCCGCCGGAGGGGATGGACGAGGCGGTGGAGCGCGCCGCGGCCCGGCTCGCCGGGGACGCGGTCGTAGCCAACCGGCGGATGATCAATCTGGTCGAGGAGCCGCTCGACGGGCTGCGCGAGTATCTGGCCGAGTTCGCGCTCGAACAGTCCTTGCGCATCCACGCCGGTGACGTGATCGACAAGGTCGGCCGCTTCGCCGGCCGGGTCCGATGAGCGCGTCCCGGGTGCGCTACGAGAAGACGCACCACATCGCGCGGGTCACCCTCGACCGGCCGGACGTGCTCAACGCGATGGACCTGCGCATGCACGAGGAACTGGCGGAGGTCTGGGACGACATCGAGGAGGACGACGACATCCGGGTCGCGGTGCTCACCGGGGCGGGCGATCGCGCGTTCTCGGTGGGCCAGGACCTCAAGGAGCGTGCCCGCCGCGATGCCGCGGGCGTGCCCGCATCCACGTTCGGCAGCCGGGGCGGTCCGGGCTCGCCCCGGCTGACCGAGAGGTTCGGCTTCAGCAAGCCGGTGGTCGCCCGGATCGACGGGTACGCGCTGGGCGGAGGCCTCGAACTGGCCCTCGCCTGCGATCTGCTCATCGCCTCCGACCGGTCGGTGTTCGGGCTCCCGGAGGCGCGGCTCGGGCTGGTACCGGGCGCCGGCGGCGTGTTCCGGCTGATCCGGCAACTGCCGCCGAAGGTGGCGATGGGCTATCTGCTCACCGGCCGGCGCTTCGACGCGGCGACCGCGTACGGATTCGGTCTGGTCAACGAAGTGGTGCCGGCCGATCGGTTGGACGCTTGCGTGGACGGCTGGGTCGGTGATCTGGTCGCAAGCGCGCCACTGTCGGTCCGGGCGATCAAGGAAGCGGCGCTGCGCTCCGTCGACATGCCGTTGCCCGCCGCCTTCACCACGACCTACCGGTGGGAGGAACGGCGCCGGGTGAGCGCGGACGCCGTGGAGGGCCCGCTGGCCTTCGCGGAGAAGCGGGCGCCGGCCTGGTCCGGCCGATGACCCCGCGAGGCTTCCCTTCCCTGAAGAGGAGAGCTGCCAGATGACCCTCAAGATGCCGCCGGCCGCACTCGGCGGGCACGCGTTGCTCGTTTTCCTGGTCGCGGTCGGGACCCTGCTGCTCGTCGCCCATCTCCTCGCCCGCCTGGCGGAGCTGGTGCGCATGCCGGCCATCGCCGGCGAGCTGGCCGCCGGTGTCATTCTGGGACCGTCGCTGCTGGGCCACCTCCTGCCCGGCCCGACCGGCTGGGTCTTCCCGCCCACCGCCGAGCAGATGCACCTGCTCGACGGGGTCGGCCAGATCGGCATCCTGCTCCTGGTCGGGCTCACCGGAGCCCACCTGGACGTCGCCATGGTCCGGCGGCGCAAGGCCACCGCCGCCCGGATCAGCCTGGGCGGCCTGCTGCTGCCGCTGGCTCTCGGTCTGCTCGTCGGTTACCAGCTCGCGGACTGGCTCAGCGGCCACGACGTCCGGAACCGGCTGGTCTTCGCCGCCTTCATGGGGGTGGCGATGTGCGTGACGGCCATTCCGGTGATCGCCAAGACGTTCGCCGACATGCGGCTGCTCCACCGCGACATCGGCCAGCTGACGCTGGCGGCGGGCACGATCGACGACGCCGTGGGCTGGTTCCTGCTGTCCGCGGTCTCGATGGCTGCGACGACCGGGCTGACCATGGGACACGTCGCCACGGCCGTCGGCTGCCTGCTCGGCTTCGTCCTTGTCGCCCTGCTGCTCGGCCGGCCACTGGTCCGCGGTGCGATGCGTCTGGCGGACCGGGGCGAGGGGCCGGGCTCGAGCATCGTGACCGCCGTCGTGATCGTGCTGGCCGGTGCGGCGGTGACCCAGGCACTGGGCCTGGAGCCGATCTTCGGCGCCTTCGTGGCGGGCATCCTGGTCGGGTTGCCGCGGGCGGCCGACCACGCCAAGCTCGCCGCCCTGCGTACGGTCGTGCTCAGCCTGCTGGCGCCGCTGTTCCTCGCCATGGCCGGCTTCCGGATGGACCTGAGCGCACTGGCCCGTCCGGAGGTGGCCCTCGCCGCGCTGGTCGTCCTCGTCGTCGCGGTCCTCGGCAAGTTCGCCGGTGCGTATGCCGGCGCGCGCGCCAGCCGGCTGACCCGGTGGGAGGGCCTGGCGATCGGCGCGGGGATGAACTCGAGGGGCGTGGTCGAGGTGGTGGTGGCAATCACCGGGCTGCGGCTCGGCGTCCTGAACACGGCCACCTACACGATCATCGTGCTGGTCGCGGTCGTCACCTCGATGATGGCGCCGCCGTTGCTGCGCCTTGCGTACGCCCGCATCGCACAGAACGAGGACGAGCGCCTTCGCAAGATCGACCAGGACACCTGGAACGGTGTCCCGGCTGCTTCGCGGTCCCCATCGAGCGCTGGAGAACCCGCATGACCAACGTGCTGCACAAGTCGGAACTGCATGCGAGCGTTTCCGACCCGGTTCTGGACACGATGAACTTCCTCAACGAGGTGACCCTGCGCTATCCCGAGGCGATCTCGTTCGCGCCGGGCCGGCCGTACGACGGCTTCTTCGAGACCGAGGAGGTCCTCGCGCACCTCCGCCGCTATCTCGACCATCTCGCCGACGAGGGCGCCTCGCCCGCGCAGGTGCGCACGGCGATCTACCAGTACGGCCCGACCGCGGGCCAGATCCGGACCATCGTGGCCGACTCGCTGCGCCGGGACGAGGGGATCGACGTGCCGCCCGAGTCGATCGTGGTGACCGTCGGCGCGCAGGAGGCGATGATGCTGGTCGTCCGGGCGCTGATCCGGGAACCGGAGGACGTGCTGCTGGTCTCCAGCCCCTGCTACGTGGGGATCACCGGGGTGGCCCGGCTGCTCGACGTGACGCTCAGCCCGGTGGCCGAGTCGGCGCGGGGGTTCTCCCTGGAGAACCTGGCGGCGGTGATCCGGGCCGAACGGGCGGCCGGGCGCCGCCCGCGGGCGTTCTACCTGGTGCCCGATCACGCCAACCCGTCCGGTTCCACGCTCTCCGCCGCCGGCCGGGCGGAGTTGCTCGACCTGGCCGCCCGCGAGGACCTGCTGATCCTGGAGGACACGCCGTACCGGCTGGTCAGCCCGGGCGAGCCGGTGCCGACCCTGAAGGCGCTGGACCGCCGTCGCTCGGTGGTGCATCTCGGCTCGTACTCGAAGACGATCTTCCCGGGCGCGCGGCTGGGTTTCGTCGTGGCCGACCAGGCGGTGACCGGCGACGATGGCCGGAGCGGGCTGCTGGCGGACGAGCTCGCGAAGATCAAGAGCATGATCACTGTCAACACCTCCTCGCTGAGCCAGGCGGTGGTGGCCGGGGCGCTGCTGGCGGCCGGCGGCCGGGTCTCGGAGCTGAACGCCAAGGCGGCCGGCCACTACGGCGAGGCCATGCGACGGGTGCTCGACCGGCTCGCCGACCAGTGGCCGGAACCGCGCCGCGCCGAGCTCGGCGTGCGGTGGAACGAGCCCAGCGGCGGCTTCTTCCTCAGCCTGACCGTGGGATTCGAGGCTGACGAGGCGGCACTCACCCGTTCCGCCGAGGAGTTCGGTGTCATCTGGACACCCATGCGCTACTTCCACCCGGACGACGGTGGCCGGCGCGCCATCCGGCTCTCGGTCAGCTACCTGTCGCCGGAGGAGATCGACGAAGGCGTCACCCGGCTGGGTGCGTTCGTCGAGGCCGAGACCGGCCGCCATCGTGCCGGCGCGAGCGTGGCCTGACCGTGGTACGCACGCTGCTCGTGATCGGAACCGGCCTGATCGGCACCTCGGTGGCGCTGGCCGCACGGCGCGCCGGCGTGGCGGTCTTCCTCGCCGACCGCGACGCCGCCACGGCCCGCGCCGCCGAGGCGCTCGGTGCCGGCCGGGCCGAGCCGCCGGGCCGGCCGGTGGACCTCGCGCTCGTCGCCGTCCCGCCCGGCCAGGTCGGCACGGTGCTCGGGGACGCGCAGGCCCGCCGGACGGCGCGCAGCTACACCGACGTGGCGGGGGTCAAGGGGGAGCCGGAACGCGACGTGCTGCGGCTGGCGCCCGATCCGGCATCCTATGTCGGCGGGCACCCGATCGCGGGCCGTGAACGCTCCGGCCCGCTGGCGGCCAGGGCCGACCTGTTCGACGGCCGGACGTGGGTGCTGACACCGCACGAGCGGTCCGGCGTCGCGGCGATCGAGCGCGCCACCGCACTCGCCGAGATCTGCGGGGCGACGCCGGTGCGGATGGACAGCCCGACCCACGACGCCGTGATCGCATTGACCTCCCACGTTCCTCATCTGATGGCGAGTCTCACCGCCGCCCGCCTGCGGCCGGGACCGTCCGCCACGGAGACGCTGGCCGGCCAGGGCGTTCGCGATGTCACCCGGATCGCGGCCGGCGACCCGGCACTGTGGACCGACATCGTCCGGTCGAACGCGGCGGCGATCGCCGCGGTACTCCGCGAGGTCCGCGACGACCTCGCGTCGCTCGTGGCCGCGGCCGACATCCTGGCGCAGCCGGATCCGGCCGGCCACGCCGAAGCCCAGCGGGTGATCACCGACCTGCTCCAGCGGGGCGTGGCCGGCGCGGCCCGGACCCGGCCTACCAGCGCCACTCCCGCCGGTTGACCAGGCGCTCGGCGGTGATGCCCCGCTCGTGGCACCAGCCGAGGAACTTGTCGACCTGGTTGGTGTGGTCCGGGTCCTCGTCGTACGCGGTCTCCAGAACGTGGCTCTGCCAGCTCTCCCCGCCCATGTCGTAGAGGTAGGCCTCGTCCGCCCCCAGCTCCCGCACGATCGCGGCGGCCGGTTCGGCGTCGGAGCCGGGCATCCGGACGGCGCGGCCGCAGTCGTGCCGGAGCATCGGCGGGGTACCGCCGCCCAGGCCGAGAAAGGCGAGGTCGACGTCGCCGAGGTGGCTGCGGAGGTAGCGGTACCGCGCCGGATCGACGCCCGACGAGTTCGCGCCGATCAGGAAGGTCGCCCCGGACAACCGGATGAAGTACGTGGACTTGGCGCTGACGGCCAGGTCGGCATGGTCGCTCAGAAACGGTGTGGCGACCACCTTGCCGCCCGGGAACGGCACCTCGTCGAAGTCGTCCACCTCGATCACCGGGAACGCCAGCGCCCTGAGGTAGCGGCCGATCGACGGGTCGCACAGGTTGCCGGGTGCGGGCCGTGGTACCACCACCGCACCGATCCGTGACCGCAGCTGCAGCAGCGTCTCCAGGACGACGTGGTCTCGGCCGCCGTGCGTGATGACCGCCAGATCGATGCGGTCCGGCAGGTCGGCGAGGGTGTATCGGTCGGCGTGCCGGTTGCCGGTGCTGATGAACGGGTCGGTCAGGACGGCGCCCTGCGGCGTCTGCAGCAGCAGGCAGGCGTGACCGAAGTAGCGGACCCGGCCGCCCGACCCGATATGCCGGTCCGGCGCGGCCGCGGGCTCGGTGTCGAGCAGGGTCCGCAGCTGGGCGGTCTGCCGGGCGTCGAGCCCGAGCGCCTCGCGCAGCCGCGAGATCGTGGTGGGCCGCAGGCGGGCCGCGAAAAGCTCGTCCAGCCCGCCGTGCCGGAACGGGACCGCGAGGTCGAGCACCCCCGGCCGGGGGAGCCGTGGCGTGCCGAGGATGCCGGGCCGCTCGCCGCCGTCGTCGAGCGACAGCTGCACCGACTGCCGGTGCTCGTCGTAGTACCGGCTGGTGTAGGCCAGCGACTCGAGGTACCGGCTCACCGGTTGGCCGCTCGAGTCGTAGGTCAGCTCGACCAGGCCGTTCAGCGCCGCGGGCAGTCTCCGGTAGAGCGGCGTGAGGTCGTCGCCGGGGGTGGTCCGCCGGAGCATCTCCTCGGCCTCGGCCATGGCGGCGGCGAACCCGAGCATGCCGGCCCGGTCGGCGCGGATGGCGTCCAGCAGTGCGGCGATCTCCCTGGCGCGAGGCCCGTCGATGTCGGCCGAAGACCGGTCGCGCGGTGCCGGGCCGTGGCCGGCCGCCCGCCGTACCGGCGAATGCCCCAGGCACGATTCCAGGAGCGGCACCTGAAAGCCGGCCAGGTTCCGGGCGGCCGGAACCGGTGCCACGAGGTGCATCCAGGCATAGAAGCGGTCGACCAGCGGCTCGATCAGCACGTTGGAACGGAGATGGACCGTCTCTTCACGGACGCTCATGGGCCCTCCTCGAGTCGGAGTCACTGTCCGACTGACACGGATGCGCGGTTGTACGCCGTTTCAGAGCCGCCCCCGGCCGGCCCGCAACAGCAGAAGCGCGAGCTGCGTCCCGTCGCTGCCGATGGCGTCCCGGAAACGGTGCAGGACCTCGGCCTCGCGGGACAGGACAAGGCGTGTTCCGCCGTTGGCGAGCCGGGTGGCGCCGATGCGCCGGGACAGTTCGGCGCGCTCGTGCCACAGCTCGATAATGGCCATGTCGATCTCGTCGATGCGCATGCGCATGCGGGGGATGGACTCGGCCGGAAGCAATTCCAGAGGGTCGATGATCGTCTCTTCCGCGGCCATCCTGATCTCCCATGGACGGACGGTGCCCGCCTTCGGCGGTCAAAAATCACCCGGAGATTAACAAGGATTCCGGCTGTCCAGGTGACGCCCCGATTAAGCGGTTCGGGCCGGTCGGTTGGACGCGGTTGTCGCCGGTCGGTGCCCGTGCCACCCTGATCGGCAGCGAAGGACCGTGCTGAATTGCCTTCCCGTCGAAAGGAAAAGTCCGTCGAGAAATCCTTTCGAGGACGAGCATGACCGCAATTCCGTACGAGCGGAGGAGTCACGATGACCGGTCATTTCCAGAACCTCACCGTCGATCACGTACGCATCTATTGCGAAGAGCTCGACCCGTTGATCGCCCAATTCGGCTGCTACGGTCTGGACGTGCGGGCCGAGGGCGCCGGACCGGGTGCGGAGCAATCGATCGTCCTCGGGCACGGCGACATCCGGCTGGTGCTGACCCAGCCGGGCACCGGGGATCACCCGGGCGCGATGTACACGTCGCAGCACGGCCACGGCGTGTCGGACATCGCGCTGGGCACGGACGATGCGGCCGGTGCCTTCCACGAGGCCGTCCGGCGGGGCGCGCGGCCCATCGTCGCCCCCGAGCGGAACGCCGGCCTGGTCACCGCCTCGGTCGGCGGCTTCGGCGACGTCATTCACACCTTCGTCGAGCGCGAACCCGGAGGGTCGTGGTCCCTGCCGGGGCTCGTCCCGGTGCAGCGGCCCGGTACGCCCGGTGTCAATCTGCGGTTGATCGACCACTTCGCGGTGTGTGTCGAACCCGGCCGGCTCGAGGAGGTCGTCGAGCACTACGAGCGCGTGTTCGACTTCTCGATGATCTTCACCGAGCGCATCGTGGTCGGCGAGCAGGCAATGGACTCCCAGGTCGTGCAGAGCGCCGGCGGGGCGGTGACGCTCACCGTGATCGCGCCGGACACCACCCGGCGGCCAGGCCAGATCGACACCTTCCTCAAGGACCACGGCGGCGCGGGCGTTCAGCACGTCGCGTTCGAGACCGATGACGCGATCCGTTCGGTCGGCGTGATGAGCGAGGCCGGCATCGGATTCCTCCACACCCCCGCCTCCTACTACGAGCTCATGCGTCATCGGCTGCAGCTCACCCGGCACAGCGTCGCCGAGCTGAGCAGCCTCAACGTGCTGGCCGACCAGGACCACGACGGCCAGCTCTACCAGATCTTCACCAAGTCGACCCATCCGCGGGGCACGCTGTTCTTCGAGATCATCGAGCGGGTCGGGGCCCGGACCTTCGGTTCCGGCAACATCAAGGCACTGTACGAGGCGGTGGAGCTGGACCAGTCCGCGGCCGACGGCCGATGACGACCGCACTGCTCCGGCTGGAAACGATCGACGACTTCCGGGTACGCGCCGAGGCCGCGCTGCCGGCCCCGGTCCGCGACTTCGTGGCGGGCGGCAGTGAGTCGGAAACCACGCTGGCCGCCAACCGGGCGGCGCTGGACCGGGTGACGATCGTCCCGCGAGTGCTGACCGGGGGAGACAGCACCGATCCGGGCGCCACGCTCGCCGGGACCCGCAGCTCCCTGCCGCTGGCGGTGGCGCCGATGGCGTACCAACGGCTGCTGCACCCCGAGGGTGAGCTGGCGGTCGCCCGTGCCGCGGCGGCCGCCGGTGTCCCGTTCGTCACCAGCACGCTCAGCAGCGTCACCGTCGAGGAACTGAGCACCGCCGGTGGCGCGCAGTGGTTCCAGCTGTACTGGCTGAACGACGACCACAGGACGTTGGACCTGGTCGGCCGAGCCGAGGACGCGGGCTGCCGGGTGCTGATGGTCACGGTGGACGTGCCCATCATGGGCCGGCGCCTCCGGGACATTCGCAACGAGTTCACCCTGCCGCCGGAGGTGCGCGCCGCGAACATCCGGTCCGGGGCGCCGAGCTCGGCGCACGACCGGACCGGCGGCGGCTCGGCCCTGATCGCGCACACCAACGGCGAGTTCCACCCGGCGCTCGGCTGGGCCCACCTGGAGATGCTCCGCTCCCGGACGTCCCTGCCGATCCTGGTCAAGGGCATCCTGGACCCGCGGGACGCCCGCCGCGCGGCCGAGATCGGTGCGGCCGGCGTGGTGATCTCCAACCACGGCGGCCGTCAGCTGGACGGCGCGCCGGCCAGCGTCACGATGCTGCCCGCGGCCGTCGACGCCGTCCCGGACACCTGCCAGGTGCTCGTCGACAGTGGCTTCCGCAGCGGCACCGACATCCTGCGCGCCCTGGCCCTCGGCGCGGACGGCGTGCTGATCGGGCGGCCGCTGCTGTGGGGCCTGGCCGCGGGTGGGGAGGCCGGCGCGACCGGAGTGCTGTCCGTGCTCGACACCGAACTGCGGGCCGCGATGCGGCTGGCGGGTTGTACCGACATCGCGACGGCACGCGAGTTGACCGCCGTGACGGGGGCGTCGATGTGAGCGTCTGGTTCAGCACGCCGGCTCCGCTCACGGCCCCGCGGTTGCGCCTGGTCTGCTTCCCGTACGCCGGCGGGAGTGCCAGCGCCTATCATCCGTGGGCCAGGTTGCTGCCCGCCGGAGTGGAACTGGTCGCCGCCACGCTACCCGGCCGGGGTGCCCGTCAGCGCGAGCCGGCCATCGCCGATCTGGACGCGCTGATCTCCCCCTTGGTGGCGGCCGCCGGTCCCGTGCTCGGTCGCGCTCCGTTCATCCTGTTCGGCCACAGCTGGGGCGCGGCCGTCGCGTACGAGTTCTGCCGCGCCTTCGCCGCGAAATCCGGCCGGCTGCCCGCGGCCCTGCTGGTTTCCGGCGCTCCGGCGCCCTCCGTGCGGCGGCGGAAGTGGGGCCGCTACCTCTCCGACGAGGAGCTCGAACGGATGCTTCTGCACCGCACCGATCTCCCGAGTGGTTGGCTGACTCCCGAGCTGAAGCCGCTCATCTTCCCGACCATGCGGACCGACCTGCGGATGCTCGACGGCTATCGCTGGTGCCCGGGTCTCCTTCCGGCTGTGCCGGTCGTGGCCTTCGGCGGTGACGCCGATCCCGCCGTGTCCGTCGCCGATCTCGACGCATGGCAGCAGTGCACCTCCGGTCCTGCCCGTACCCGCCTGCTGGCCGGCGACCACTTCTTCATCACGCAACCACCGTTTCGGCGCCTGCTCGCCGACACCTTGCGCGAATTCACCGCTCGCCCCGGCCAGGAGCCATAGGTGGCCCGGCAGTCGAAGCCGCGGCCGGCTACTGGTGGTAGGTCTCCAGGAAGATGCTCAGGCGGTCGGTGGCGTCATCGAGGACTTCGTGCGGGGCGAGGAAGACCAGGCGTAGGTGGTCGGGTGTGTCGAGGTTGAAGCCGGTGCCGTGGGAGAGCAGCAGGTGCTGCTGCTCCAGGAGGTCGATGATCAGCCGTTCGTCGTCGTGGATCTTGTGGATGGCCGGGTCCAGGCGGGCGAACAGGTAGAGCGCGCCCTGCGGGCGTACGCAATCGACCCCCGGGATCGCGACCAGCTTCTCCCACGCGTGGTTGCGCTGCTCGTACAGCCGGCCGCCCGGCCGGATCAGCGCCTCGATGCTCTGATAGCCACCCAGGGCCGTCTGGATGGCGTGCTGGCCGGGAACGTTGGGACACAACCGCATGTTCGCGAGCAGCTGCAGGCCCTCACGATAATCGCCCGAGTGCCCGGTGAAACCGCTCAGCGCCAGCCAGCCCGACCGGAAACCAGCCGCCCGGTAGGTCTTCGAGAGCCCGCCCATGCTCACCATCGGAATGTCCGGGGCGAGCGCCGCGGCCGTGTAATGCGTCTGCCCGTCGAACACGATCTTGTCGTAGATCTCGTCGGTCAGCACGAGCAGCCGGTGCTCACGAGCCAGCTCCAGCATCCCCAGCAGCGTCTCGCGGGGATAGACCGCCCCGGTCGGATTGTTCGGATTGATGATGACCATGGCGCGGGTGTCCGGGCCGATCCGGGCGGCGAGATGCTCCAGATCGGGAACCCAGCCCGCTGCCTCGTCACACCGGTAGTGCACGGCGCGACCACCGCACAGCAGTACGGCACCGGTCCAGAGCGGATAGTCGGGGCTCGGCACGAGCACCTCGTCACCGGCGTCGAGCAGCGCCTGCAACACCATCACGATCAGCTCGGAAACACCGTTGCCGAGCATGACATCCTCAGGCTGCACATCCGTGACGCCCTGACTCTGGTAATACTGCGCGACCGCAACCCGCGCCGAGTAGATACCCCGCGCGTCGCTGTAACCCTGCGCCGACGACAGGTTGTGCACCATGTCCGCGACGATCGGCTCCGGCGTCGCCAACCCCCACGGCGCCGGATTACCAAGATTCAGCTTCAGGATCTGATGTCCCGCGTCCTCCAACTCTTGCGCCCGCCGCAACACCGGACCGCGAATGTCATACCGGACACTCTTCAACCGCTGTGCCTGCTTCACCAAGCCAGTCTCCCGCCCGGCCACACACCTACCACGTCCTGGGCCCCACGCGTCCCACCCCTTGGCAACCTGAACGACTAGCCTGGTGCCGGCTCGTCCTCGCCGCCAGGCAATCGGCTGATCCGGAGGGTTTCGGACAGCTCGACATGGACAACGTGAGGGCGACACTCCGTTCCGCGGACGTCCACCTCACCTCATCGGAGGCACTGCTCTTGGCGAACCTGATCTTCTTCCGGGGTCGTGACTTTGCCGACGAGACGGGGCATTCTGAGCCGGGCTGCGGGAGGCGTCCCCTCGGCTCATTCTGCACGCGGGGGCGGCCGCCGGTCGTACGAAATGACACCGGCGAGCCGTCGCGGAAATGGTCGGACGTGCTCGTCAGCCGCGTTGCGCCTATCCCGCGGAACGCGCTCGAAACGACATGTTTTAGAATGCCTCATCCACAGCCCGGAATACGAAAGCGAGATGATCAGTATGGCCCGATTGAAGCTCGGCATCATCTTTGGCGGCATCTCCGAAGAGCACCCCGTCTCGCTCAAGTCCGCACGCGAGGTCGCAAAATACCTCGATCTCCAGAAATACGAGCCGTTCTACATCGGCATCACGGAGAACGGTGAATGGAAGCTCTGCGACGGCCCGCACGAGAACTGGGAGAGCAACAGCCGCCCGGCCGAACTGTCGCCGGACCGCGGTGTCCACGGACTGCTCGTGCTGGACGACGGCAAGTACGAGGCGATCCGGCTGGACGTCGTGCTGCCGGTTCTGCACGGCAAGCTCGGCGAGGACGGCGCGATCCAGGGCCTGTTCGAGTTCTCCGGCATTCCGTACGCGGGCTGCGACATCCCGAGCTCTGCCCTGTGCATAGACAAGTCCCTCACCTACCGGGTCGTCAGCAGCGGGGGGATCGCCACGCCGTACTTCCGGATCGTCTCGGCGGACGAGGAGGTCGATCCCGACCAGCTCAACTACCCGGTCTTCGTCAAGCCGGCCCGTTCCGGGTCGTCCTTCGGGGTCAGCAAGGTGACCAGCGCGGAAGAACTGTCGAGCGCGCTGGAAGCCGCACGGAAGTACGATTCGAAGGTGCTGATCGAGGAGGGTGTGGTCGGCAGCGAGATCGGCTGCGCCATTCTCGGGAACGAGGGGGAGCTATTCGTCGGCGAGCCGGACCGGGTCGCGCTGACCCATGGTTTCTTCCGAATTCACCAGGAGGCCACGCCCGAAACCGGATCCGAGAATTCGTCCTTCATCTGCCCCGCGGACATCTCGGCCGAGTCGCGTGAACTCGTCCAGGAGACGGCCAAGACCATCTATCGCCTTCTCGGCTGCCGGGGACTCGCCCGGGTGGACATGTTCCTGAAGGAGGACGGCACGGTGGTGCTCAACGAGGTGAACACCCTGCCCGGACTGACCTCGTACAGCCGCTACCCGCGAATGATGCAGGCCGCGGGACTGCCGTTCGGCGAAATGATCGACCGGTTGGTGTCGCTGGCGCTGGCGGCCAGATGACGATGCACGCCGATCTCGCTCTTGGGCGGATGAGGTGTGCCCGCACCACGTGCGGGCTTGATGGCGGGTTCCGGGTGGTGAACTCTGCCGGTCGTCGGTCCGGATGACCGATGCGGGGCAGGGTGTGACCGGCTCTCCGCCGCCGGGCTGCTGGGGGCGGAGCGCCGGGCCGCCGCCCCGCGGAACCGACGCCTGCTGATGGTGTCGGCGCGGCGAAACGGCTGGTCGGTTGAGTCTGGTGCCGCGGGAAGGGCACCCCGTCCGGTACGTCCTGCGGGATCGTGCCGGTGATCAGGCGAAGCCGCTGCCGGCCGGCCACCCAAGCAGGCTGTATATGGCCACCGTGCCCGTGAGCCGGCCGCCACCGGCGCGGGCGGATGCCGCGATTGGCCGGGCCCGGCATCGGGTACGCCGAGCGCAGTTGGCGTTCTGTCCTTGGGGCGCCTGTCGACGTGAATGGACTCTCATGGGCCAGGACCAGGCGCCGCGACCGGACGCCGGGGAGCGTGCGTCGCTTTCCACCGCTGAGCAGGACTCTCGGGCTCTGGCCGGCGAGGTGACCGATGCCGGGGCGGGCGAGGAGTTGTTGGCCGCTGCCGAGGAGGCTGCCGAGGCTGCCCGGACGGAGGAGGCGCCGCTGGGCAGGCCGGGCCGGCCGATCAACCGGCGGTCGCCGTTCGTGGTGGGCATGCTGGGGGCGGCGGGCGTCGCGGTGACGTACGGCGTGATCAAGTTTCTGGCCGCCTCGAGCGAGGTTCTGCTGCTGGTCGGGGTGGCGTTGTTCCTGGCGGTCGGGCTGGAGCCGGCCGTGCGATGGGGCGTCCGGTGGATTCCCCGGGCCGCCGCCGTCGTGGCGGTCATCGTGGTGGTGCTCGGTGTGGTGGGCGGTTTCATCGCCGCGGCCGTTCCGCCGTTGGTGGCCCAGAGCACCCAGTTCATCCATCGGCTGCCGCAGTACGTGGGTCAGTTGCAGGACCGCAGTTCGCTGCTGGGCCGGCTGAACGTGCAGTTCCACGTTCAGCAGCGGGTCGAGGCGCTGCTGTCGGGCAATGGCCAGAGCATTTTCGGTGGTCTGCTCGGCGCGGGGCAGATGGTGCTCAGTGCGACCGCTGCCGTCGCGACCGTACTGGTTCTGACGATCTATTTCCTGGCGGATCTTCCTCGGATCCGGCAGCTGATCTATCGGCTGATGCCCAACAGCCGGCGCCCGCGGGCCATTCTGATCGGTGACGAGATGTTCGCCAAGGTGGGTGCTTTCGTCCTCGGCAATCTGGCGACATCGTTGCTGGCCGGGGTGAGCACGTTCGTGTGGCTGCTGGTTTTCGGGGTGCCGTACCCGTTGCTGCTGGCCTTGATGGTGGCTCTGCTCGATCTCATCCCGATCGTGGGGTCGACCATCGGCGGGATCATCGTGTCGCTGGTCGCGCTGAGTGTTTCCGTTCCGATTGCCATCGCGACCGCATTGTTCTACGTGGTGTTCCGGCTTCTCGAGGACTACCTGATCGTTCCGAAAATCATCGGCAAGGCGGTCGAGGTACCGGCGACCGTCACGGTGGTGGCGGTGCTGTTCGGCGGCGCGGTCCTGGGGATAATCGGTGCCCTGATCGCCATCCCGGTCGCCGCCGCGGTGCGGATTCTGCTGATGGAAACCGTCTTTCCTCGACTCGACCGCTCCTGAGCCCTCCGGACGAGCGTGGCGCGTTCGGGTCGCCCGCGGGCAGGTCGGCGGTCGATCACGTGCCCGGCAGTGTGGCGCCGCACGATGGGCTCGAGGATCGGGCCGCCTCCCCGGTGGGCGGCGCGCAGGGCTTCGGCGTAGTGCGCCCCTGCGCTCCGGCGCGGTCGTTGCGGACGGCGCTGTGCGCGATCAGCCGCCGGGGAGGAGCCGGACATCGGGCCGGCGTTTGAGGGCGCGGGAAACGAGGTGGCGTCGGGGGCGTCGTACGAAATGAGTGTTTTGTAGGCGTCGGAACCGCTTCCGGGAGCGGTACCGGCAGAGAGCGCTCTCTTGTTCCGGAACCTTTAACTAAGCCTTAAGTCAAAGGTTCGTCGCTTGACCCGGCGGATATCCGGCGAGAACGGTTAGGGGACTTTCCGGTTTCCCCTCATCCCCTCCGGGAGGCATCCCCATGCGATCTCGCAAGTTCATGGCCGGCGCCATCATGGCCTGCGCGGTAGGCGCGCTCGGCCTCGTCGGCGTCACCACCGCCTTCGCCTCTTCATCCGGCACGCTCGTGTCGTCGCTGAACGGCAAGTGTCTCGACGTCACCGACGGGTCGACCGCCAACGGCAACCAGCCGCAGATGTGGACGTGCACGCCGGGCAACCCGAACCAGCAGTGGACCCTCGCCGACAACGGTTCGGTGCAGGGCCGGGGCAAATGCCTGGACATAGCCAACAACTCGACCGCCAACGGCGCCGTCGTGCATTTTTGGGACTGCTACGACACGGTGGCCACTCAGAAGTGGACGCTGAGCGCCGCCGGTGACCTTGTCAACAACGCCGCCGGGAAGTGCCTCGACGTCAAGGACAACAACACCGCGGACGGCGCCAAGCTGCAGATCTGGGACTGTGCCGGGACAGCCAATCAGAAGTGGACCTTCTCCGGCGGCACGACCACGCCCCCGACGACCGTTCCGACAAACCCGACAAATCCTGACCTCGGACCGAACGTCACGGTCTTCGACCCGTCGATGTCGGCGTCGACGGTGCAGAGCAAGCTGACCAGCGTCTTCAACGCACAGGTCAGCAACCAGTTCGGCGACGCACGGTACGCGCTGCTGTTCAAGCCGGGCACCTACAACGTCGATGCCAACGTCGGCTTCTTCACCCAGGTCGCCGGTCTCGGTCTCACCCCCGACCAGGTGACCATCAACGGTCATGTGCACGTCGAGGCCGACTGGTGGCCGGACGGTTCGCAGAACGCCACGCAGAACTTCTGGCGCTCGGCCGAGGGCCTGTCGGTCACGCCGGGCGATGGCCTCGACCGATGGGCGGTCTCCCAGGCGGCCCCGTACCGGCGGATGCATCTGCGCGGCAGCCTCGCCCTCTCGGACGGGGGCTGGTCGTCCGGCGGCTTCATCGCCGACTCCAAGATCGACGGGCAGATCCAATCCGGCACGCAACAGCAGTTCCTCACCCGCAACACGCAGATGGGCAGCTGGACCGGCTCGAACTGGAACCAGGTCTTCGTCGGCGACCCGGGTGCGCCCGCGCAGAGCTTCCCGTCCCCGCCGTACACCACCGTCGCGTCGGCCCCGGTCATCGCGGAGAAGCCTTACCTGTACGTGGACGGCACCGGCACGTACCAGGTCTTCGTTCCCGCCCTGCGGTCCGACACGAGCGGCACCACCTGGGCGAGCGGATCACCGGCCGGCACCTCGCTGCCGATCGGCACGTTCTACGTGGTGAAATCCGGCGACACCGCCGCGACGATCAACGCGGCCCTCGCGGCCGGTAAGAACCTGCTCGTCACGCCCGGTGTCTACCACCTCAACCAGACACTGAACGTGACCCGGGCCGGCACCGTCGTTCTCGGTCTGGGCCTGGCGACCTTCGTGCCGGACGGCGGGGTCGACGCCATGCACATCGCCGACGTCGACGGCGTACGGCTGGCCGGTCTGCTCTTCGACGCCGGCACCACCAACTCGAACATCCTGCTGCAGGTCGGCCCGGCCGGGTCGAACGCCTCACACGCGGCCAACCCGACCCTGCTGTCCGATGTCTTCGTCCGGATCGGCGGCGCCATCGCCGGCAAGGCGACCGAAAGCGTCGAGATCAACAGCAACAACGTGATCGGCGACCACGCCTGGATCTGGCGGGCCGACCACGGCAACGACGGCACCGTGGGCTGGACGATCAACACGGCCCGCAACGGCCTGATCGTGAACGGCCAGAACGTGACCTTCTACGGCCTGTTCGTCGAGCACTACCAGCAGTACCAGACGATCTGGAACGGCAACGGCGGGCGGACCTACTTCTACCAGAACGAGATGCCGTACGACCCGCCGAACCAGGCCGCCTACCTGAACGGCTCGACCCAGGGCTGGGCGGCCTACAAGGTGGGTGACTCGGTCACCTCGCACGAGGCCTGGGGTCTGGGCAGCTACTGCTACTTCAACGTCAACTCGTCGGTGGTCAACGCGCACGCGTTCGAGGTGCCGGCGAACTCCGGGGTCAAGTTCCACGACCTGGTGACGGTCTCGCTCGGCGGCACCGGCACGATCAGCCACGTCATCAACAACACCGGTGCGGCCGTGAACAGCGGCCACCAGGTGACCAGCATCGTCAGCGGCCCGTGACCGGGCCCGCGCGCGCGTGAAGTCTCTGACCAGGCTCAGATCGTGACCTCGGCCAGCTTGCCCGTGGTGACGTCGTAGACGAAGCCGCGCACCGAATCCTTCACCGGGATGAACGGGTCCGCGAGAATTCGCCTGAGCGACTGGCGGACGTCCTGGTCGAGGTCGGTGAAGGCCTCGGCGGTCCATGGCGGCTTGATGCCCACCTCGCGCTCGATGCTGCCGCGGAATTCGTCGTCGGTGAAGGTGAGCATGCCGCAGTCGGTGTGGTGGATCAGGATGATCTCGGTGGTGCCGAGCAGGCGCTGGCTGATCGCGAGGCTGCGGAGCTCGTCGGCGGTGATCACGCCGCCGGCGTTGCGGATCACGTGGGCGTCGCCTTCGGCGAGACCGAGCAGGCCGTACGGGTTCAGCCGGGCGTCCATGCAGGCGACCACGGCGACGTGTCTGGCCGGCGGCAGGGCCAGGTCGCCCTTGTCGAAGGCGGCGGCGTAGCGCTCGGCGTTGGCGAGCAGGTCGTCGGTGGCGGTCATCGTGCACTCCCTTCGGCCCGTTCCCACGCTGCGGGGCCGGGATGGACGGATCTCCGATCGGAATATACTCCTAAACCTATAGACCAACTAGACTTATGGGGACTTGTGCCGTTGCGCAGCTCGGCGGCACCTCACCACCCAGAAGGGACCCGGGGTGTGAGTGCGGAGCATTTCTGGTACGTGCCGAACCAGGCCGAGCCGGGCCACCGCGGCGACGATGCGGTGGCCGGGCACAACAGCTTGGCGACGTTGACCCGGCAGGCGCTGGCTCTCGAAACGTACGGCTGGGGTGGGGCCCTGATCGGTACGGGGTGGGGCCGTCCCGACACGTTCACCCTCGCGACGGCACTCGCCGCGCGCACCACCACGTTCCGCCCGCTCGTCGCCGTGCGGCCGGGCTACTGGCGGCCGGCCCAGTTCGCCGCTGCCGCGGCGACCCTCGACCACCTCTCCGGCGGCCGGGTACTGGTCAACATCGTGTCGGGCACAGACGACTTGGCCGCGTACGGGGACGGGCAGAGCGATCCGGCCCAGCGGTACGCGCGGACCAAGGAGTTCATGCGTCTCGTGCGCCGGCTGTGGACCGAGGAGCATGTCACCTTCCACGGCGAGCATTTCCGGGTGAACGGCTCGACGGTCGTGCCGCGTCCCCTGGTCCGGCAGCCGCTTCTCTACTTCGGCGGCGCGTCCGAGGCGGCCGAGCGGGTCGCGGCCACCGAGGCGGACGTGCAGCTGTTCTGGGGTGAACCGCTGGACGACATCGCCGAACGGATCGACCGGCTCCGCCGGCTCTCCGCCGAGCTGGACCGCGACCTGCCGCCGCTGGAGTTCGGCCTGCGGGTGACGACCGTGGTGCGGGACACCACCGGTCAGGCGTGGGCGAACGCCGAGGCGCGCGTGGCCCGGATGGCCGGCGGCGCCCAGGCGGCCGATCGCGACCCGCGCTGGAACGCCGCCGTCGGCCAGCGGCGCCTGCTCGACCTGGCCGAGCGCGGCGAGGTGCTCGACGACAACCTCTACACCGTGCCGGGGCGGTTCGGCGGTGGCGGGGCGGGCAGCACCTGGCTGGTCGGTTCGGCCGAGGACGTGGCCCTCGCCCTGCGTAAGTACCGCAGCCTCGGCGTCACGCATTTCGTCCTGTCGGACACGCCCTACCTACCGGAGATCAGGCGGCAGGGCGAACAGCTCCTGCCGTTACTGGCGGCCTGATGAGAGCTCTCCTTGTGGGGTGTGAGGTCGGGTCCGACGGCGAGGCGGGATCCGGGTGTGCGGCCGTGGCCCCAGCCGAGGCCGGTGCGGTAGCTGCCGAGAAGTCCGGTGGCGACGAGGTGGTCCTCGTTGCGCAGCGGATCGCCGGTCGGTAGCGGGGTCACGGTGGGTGCTACGAAGAGGGCGTCGGTGGGGCAGTACGCCTCGCACATGAAGCAGGTCTGGCAGTCGGACTGCCGGGCGATCACGGGGATGCCGTCGGCGCCGCGGTCGAAGACGTTGGTGGGGCAGGCCTCGACGCACCGGTCGCAGGTGACGCACCGGTCCTTGCTGACCAGTTCGATCACGAAGCCACCGCCAGGTCGAGCGGGGTGTGCGGGCGGACCGGGTCGGCCTTGGTCCACAGTTCGTCGAGGCCGCCCACCAGGAGTCGGTGCCGGCGGGTCGGATCGGTGTCCGGGTAGTCGAGGCGTTTGTGCATGCCGCGGGACTCGGTGCGGGCCAGGGCGGCGGTGTACATCCAGCGAGCGTGCGCCACCATGGCGGCCGCCTGCCGGCCGCCGACCGGATCCGGGCCCCGGGTGTGGGCGCTGGTGTACGTCCAGAGCTCGTCGAGGGTGGCGAGCGCCTCGGCCAGCACGTCGCCGTGGCGCAGGTAGTTCTTCTCGTACGGATGGGTCTCGGCCTGGACCGCCCGCACGACGTCGTGGTGGGTGCCCAGCTGCGCGCCGGTGGGGCGCAGTCCCGCCTGGCCGGTGGCGATCAGCCGGCGCCGCTTCGCCGCCGGCCCCAGGGCCCGCGCGTGCCGGGCGGCGGCGGTGCCCGCCCAGGTGCCCGACGACATGGCCCAGGCGGAGTTGTGCGAGCCGCCGCCGGTGAAGCCGCCGCAGATCAGCTCGCGGGTGGCGGCGTCGCCGGCCACGTAGAGGCCGGCCACGCCGGTCGAGCAGTCCTCGTCGGCCACCCGGACGCCGCCGGTGCCCCGGACGGTGCCCTCGAGCAGCAGGGTGATGGGGAACCGGTCGGTGAACGGGTCGATCCGCATCCGGTCGAAGGGCAGGAAGAAGTTGGGCTGGCCGAGCCGCATGGCCGCCCGCACGGTCTCGCCGGCGAGGTCGAGCCGGGCGAAGACGCGCCCGGTCAGCAGCGCGCGGGCGATGACGGAGCGGCCGCGCTGACTGCCCGCGCCCTCGAGGACGGTTCCGTCCTCGCGGTAGAAGGTGGCGTAGTTGTAGTAGGCGGTCTTGGTCACGGTGGAGAACTCCGGGGCGATGGCGTACGCGTTGGAGAACTCCATACCGGAGAAGGCCGCGCCGACCTCGGCCGCGAACAACGCACCGTCGCCGGTGTTGACGTCGCACCCCAGCGCCCGGGAGAGGAAGGCGCAGCCGCCGGTGGCGAGCACCACGGCGCCGGCCCGCACCCGGTAGGGCTGGTCGAGCTGCCGCCGGTGCCCGGCCACGCCCGCGACCGCACCGGCCGGATCGGTGAGCAGTTCCAGGACCGGGCTGTGGTCGAGGATGCGCACGCCGGCCCGCTTGAGCCAGGCGCGCATCCGGCGCATGTATTCCGGTCCCTGGACGCCACGGCGCAATTCGGAGCCGTCGTCCAGGATGGGGAACGGGTACCGGCCGGCTGTCGCCAGCTCGTTGATGTTGGCGTAGGTCTGGTCGAGGACGCGGGCCATCCAGCGCCGGTCGGACAGGTGGCCGTTGAGGTTCTCCCGGCTGGCCATGGCTGCCTCGCGGGCCTCGGTCTCGGGTTCGACGTACCAGACGCCGGTGCCGGCGGAGGCGGTGGCGCCGCTGGTTCCGAGATATCCCTTGTCGACCAGGATGACGTCGGCGCCGGCCTGGGCGGCCTTGAGCGCGGCCCAGGCGCCGGCCGGCCCTCCGCCGGCCACCAGCACGTCGGCGGTCAGGTCCAGGATGTCGATCACAGATCCTCCAGGGTTCCGGTGGCAGCGGTCACTGTGCGGCGGGCCGAGCCGCTCGGCGCGGCGGTCGGGCAGTGGGGCGTTCACCCTTGTGAGGCTAGGGCGATCCGCGTCCCAAATCCATACTTGACATATAGGAGTTAGGGATATTTGATGTGCGCTATGACCTGCGCCGCCTGTCGCTGAGCGCTCTCTTTCTCCCGCAACACCCGCCGTGCACACCGGTGTGCTCGGCGTGGCCGCGCGGGCCCATCACCGCCGTCAGCCCTTCCAGGGAGGCAACGCCATGTCCACCGTCCGCATCGACCGGGTCGCCGGTCACATCGGCGCCGAGATCACCGGCGTCGACCTGTCCGCGCCGCTGTCCGAAGAGGACGTCGCCGCGATCCGGGCCGCGCTGCTCGCCCACAAGGTGGTCTTCTTCCGTGGCCAGCACCTCGACCACGGCCGCCAGATCGCCTTCGCCCGCCAGTTCGGCGAGCTCACCCACGCCCACCCGCACGAGGACGCCCCGCCGGAGGAACACCCGGAGATCCTGACCATCGACCCGCGCCGCTACGAAAAGCTGTACGGACTCGACCGCAAGCAGCAGACCCGCCGCCAGTATTCCTACTACTCGGGCTGGCACACCGACGTCACCGCGGCGGTCAACCCGCCCGCCGCGTCCATCCTGCGCGCCGAGACGGTGCCCGCCTTCGGCGGCGACACCGCCTGGAGCAACCTCGTCGCCGCGTACGAAGGGCTGTCCGAGCCGCTGCGCGCCCTAGCCGACGGCCTGCGCGCCGAGCATCGCTTCCTGGCCGGCAGCGAGGCCGACGAAAGCGGCCGCTACGCCGAGCGCATCAACAAGAACCTGCTCGTGGCCGTCCATCCGGTGGTGCGGGTGCATCCGGAGACCGGGGAGCGCGCGCTGTTCGTCAACCCGGGATTCACCAAGAAGATCCTCGGCCTGTCCGCCGCGGAGAGCCGGCAGATCCTCGACCTGTTCTTCGGACAGATCGCCCGGCCCGCGTACACGGTGCGGTTCCGCTGGCAGCCGGGCGACATCGCCTTCTGGGACAACCGGGCCACCGCCCACCTGGCCCCGGAGGACCTCGAACACCTCGACGTCGAGCGCACACTGCATCGGGTCACCCTGATCGGTGACCGCCCGGTCGGCCCGGACGGCTTCACCTCCGAACTGATCTCCGGCGTCGAGTTCCGGGCCCAGCGCGAACCCGCGGTCTCCGGTGTCTGACACCCACCGCGTCAAGGTCAGCGCGCGCGGCGCGACCAAGGTGTTTCCCGCCGGCGGTGCTGCCGCCGGCGGGTACACCGCGCTGAAGGACTTCGACCTGGAGGTCCGCGACGGCGAGTTCCTGGTCCTCGTCGGCCCGAGCGGGTGCGGGAAGTCCACGGCGCTCAAACCTGCTCGGCGGCCTCGACCGGCCGACCGAGGGCACCCTGCTGCTGGACGGACGGCCCATCACCGGCCCGGGCCTCGACCGCAGGATCGTCTTCCAGCAGTACGCCCACGCCGCTCGCCGGCCCGGTGATCGGGCCGCTGTCGTACCACTGGCTGTTCTGGCTGCCGGCGGGGCTGGCGCTGGCGGCGGGGCTGGCGCTGGCGGCGGGGCTGGCGCTGGCGGCGGCCGGGGCCACCCTGGCATTCGCGCCGGAGACCGGCCGCACCTGCGCCGGGCGGGTCAGCGTGCCCGGCGTCCTGCTCGCCACCTGGTTGACGACGTTGCTGCTGGCCGTCACGGAGATCCCGGCGGGCCGGCCGGTGGTGGTGCTGGGGCTGCTCGGGCTCACGCTCCTGGCCGCCGCCGGATAGGTGGTGCGGGAGCTGCGCACCGCCCGTCCGATGGTCGGCCTGCGCACCCTGTGGCGGCCGGAGGTGCGGGACACGAACCTGGCGACGCTACTGCTCGGCTTCGGGATGTTCGCCGCCTGGATGATCGTCCCGCTGCTGGTCCAGCAGGACCCGCGGACGGGGGCCGGGTTCGGGGCGCCGGCCGCCGCGGTCGGGCTCTACCTGTTGCCGACCGCCGCGGGGACGTTCGCCGTGACCCCGTTGGTGGGCCGGATCGCCGAGGCGTCCGGGCCGCGTTCCCCGCTGTTCCTGGGCGGCCTCGCGGCGGCCGTCTCCTACGGCTGGATGGCAGCGGCCCACGGCAGCCCGGTCAGCCTGCTGCTGGCCCTGCTGGTGGAGGGCGCCGGCATCGGCCTGGCATTCGCGGCCGTGGCCGTGCGCACCGTGCGGTCCGTGCCCGCCGACCAGGCCGGGGTTGCCGCCGGCGTCAACACCATCATGCGTACGGTCGGCGGCACGCTCGGCACGAACCTGGCCGGCACCGGCCGCCTACACGATCTGTTTCGCCGTCTTCGGCGTGTCGCTGCTCGCGGTCGCGATCATCGGCTGGCGGTCCGGATCAGCTCGGCCGGTGCCGGGCGAGCGGTTGGAAGATAAAACGACGCACATAACGACGCAACTGATTGAACCGTCCGACGCCGGGTATCCCACCTTCACGTCCAAGGTGAGGAGAGACAGTCGTGACCAGCGTGACCGAATCCGTCGACGTGAACGTGCCGATCAGGACGGCGTACGACCAATGGACCCAGTTCGAGGACTTTCCGCAGTTCATGGACGGAGTCGAGTCGATCACCCAGACCGACCCTACCCACACCCACTGGGTGACTGAGGTCGCCGGGCAGACCCGCGAGTTCGATGCGGAGATCACCGAACAACATCCCGAAGAGCGGGTCGCGTGGAAGAGCACTGGCGGTGACACCAGGCACGCCGGCGTGGTCACGTTCCACCGCCTCGGCGACAACCAGACCCGGGTGACCATTCAGCTCGACTGGGAACCCGAGGGCCTGGCCGAGAAGGTCGGCAGCGCCGTCGGCGTCGACAGCCACCAGGTGAAGGCCGACGCCAGGCGATTCAAGGAGTTCATCGAGAGCCGCGGCGATGCCTCCGGCTCGTGGCGGGGAGAAGTGACACGCCCCGACGCCTGAGCGACGGTCCCGGACTGCAGTGGCCGACAGCATTCGCAAGGCCGTCGGCCACTGAGCCGTCCGCGTCGCACGAGGGCGGTAAACGGGTTCGCGCCGAGTTGCCGCTGTGCCCTGGCGGCGGGGTGCCCGCGGGTGGCACCAGCCGGACGGAGCCGGCATGATGCTCAGCACACGCGAGGACGAGAACGCCGATTCACCTTTGTGGCGAGGTTGTCTCGGGTTGGGGGTCGAGCGAGCGCCGCAGGGCGCGCAGCCGTCGCGCCTCGGCGGGATCGGCGACCGGCACCGCGGCGAGCAACTCCTTCGTGTACGGGTGCTGGGGCGCCGCGTACACCTGGGCGGTGTCACCGATCTCGACGATCCGGCCGTCGGCGAGCACGGCCACCCGGTCGGCGATCTGCCGGAGCACCGCGAGGTCGTGCGAGACGAAGACCATGGTCAGGCCCAGCTCCTCGCGGAGGTCCTCGAGCAGGGCCAGCACCTGCGCCTGGGTGGTCACGTCGAGCGACGAGACCGGCTCGTCGCAGATGATCAGCCGCGGGTGCGGAGCCAGGGCGCGGGCGATGCCGACGCGTTGCCGCATGCCGCCGGAGAGTTGGTGCGGGTAGCGGTCGTACTCGCGGTGGGCCAGGCCGACCCGCTCGAGCAGGTCCTCGACGCGCGGGCGCGGATCGCGTACGCCGGAAAGGCGCAACGGATCCGCGATGCTCTCGCCGATGGTCCGTCGCGGGTTGAGCGACGACAACGGGTCCTGGAACACCATCTGCACCGAGCCGCCGCGCCGCCGGGCGATGTCCACCCCGTCCAGGGTGATCGTGCCGGCCGAGGGCGTGAGCAGCCCGGTCATCAGCCGGGCGAGGGTGGTCTTGCCGGTGCCGGACTCGCCGACGATGCCGAGCGTCTCCCCGGACCGCACGTCGACCGACACGTCGTCGACGGCCTTGACCGGTTCCCTGCGGCGTTGTTTGAAGTGTTTCCGGACGCCGCAGAGCCGCAGTAGCGGCTCCCCGGCGATCTGGCGGGGCGGTGTCGGGTGGGGCGCGGCTTGGAGCAATTCCCGGGTGTACGCGTCGGCGGGCGCACCGAGCACGGCGGCGGTCTCGCCCTGTTCGACCGCGATGCCGCGGCGCATGACCACGACCCGGTCGGTGGACCCGGCGACGACGCCGAGGTCGTGGCTGATCAGCAGCAGCGCGGTGCCGGTGGTCTCGCGCACCTCGTCGAGCAGGTCGAGGATCTGCGCCTGCACGGTCACGTCGAGAGCGGTGGTCGGCTCGTCCGCGACGATCAACTGGGGACGGCAGGCCAGCGCCATGGCGATCAGCGCCCGCTGCCGCATGCCGCCGGAGAACTGGTGCGGGTAGTTCGACGCCCGGCGGGCCGGGTCGGGGATGTGGACCTGGCGCAGGACCTCGACGGCCCGCTGCCGGGCCGCCTTGCGGGAGGCGCCGGTGTGCAGCCGGTACACCTCGGCGATCTGGTCGCCGATGGTGTGGAACGGGCTGAGCGCGGTGAGCGGCTCCTGGAAGACCATGGCGATCCGGGCGCCGCGCACTCGCCGCCACCGTTTGTCGTCCAGTCCGGTGAGGTCGAGGTCGCCGAAGCCGATCCGGCCCTCGATCGTGGCGCTGGTGTGCAGGCCGAGCAGGGCCAGCGCGGTGGCGCTCTTGCCGGAGCCGGATTCGCCGACGATGCCGAGCGTGCCGCCGGCCGGCAGGGCGAAGGAGAGGCCGTCGACCGCGACCGTGTCGCCGAAGCGGATGCGCAGGTCCTCGACGGTCAGCGTGCTCATCGCAGCTCCACTCGGGGGTCGACGGCGCGGTACAGCAGGTCGGCGACGGTGTTGGCGGCGACGATCAGCAGGCCGGCCAGCAGGGTGACGCCGACGACCACCGGCAGGTCGATCTGGTTGACCGCGCCGACGAGCAGTTGGCCGACGCCGGGCAGGCCGAACATCGTCTCGGTCAGCACCGCGCTCGTCATGACCGCGGCGAGGTCGATCGCGGTCAGCGTGACCAGCGGCAGCAGGGCCCCGCGCAGCGCTCGCCGCCAGATGATCCGGCGCTCCGGCAGGCCGTAGGCCCGGGCGGTGCGGATGTGCTCCTCGGCGAGGGTCTCCTGGATGCCGGCGCGGGTCAGCCGGGCGTACGCGGCGGTCTGGATGACGGCGAGCGCGACCCAGGGCAGCAGGAGGTTCTGTGCCCAGGCCAGGGGATCGGTGGTCAGAGGCACGTAGCTGGGGAAAGGCAGCCATTGCAGCTGCACGCAGAACAGCAGGAGCAACAGCAGGCCGACCAGGAAGACGGGCACCGCGTAGCCGGCCAGCACGAGTCCGTTGACGATCCGGTCGAGCCAGCGGTAGCGGTGTAGCCCGGAGAGCACGCCGGCGCCGATGCCGGCGGTCAGCGCCAGCACCTCGGCGCCGAGGGCGAGCGACGCCGAGACGGGCAGGCGGTCGAGCAGCAGCCGGGTCACCGGCTGGTCGGTCTCGAAGGAGTAGCCGAGGCAGGGCGCCGGGCAATGCCGGGTCGCCGGGCCGGCCGGGTAGTCGCGCCCGCCGACCAGGCCACGCACGAAGTGCGCGTACTGCGTGGCGGCCGGTTCGTCGACGCCCATCGCGTGCCGCACCTCGGCGAGCCGGTCGGGGGTGCAACCCTTGCCGCAGGTGAGGATCGCCGGGTCGGAGGGTGCCAGGTAGAACAGTCCGTAGAGCAGTAGGGAGAGTCCGAACAGCACGAGCACCGCTCCTCCGAGCCTGCGGACGAGATAGCCGATCATCGAAGAACCTCGCTCTGTCGCGGGTCGAGCGCGCGGCGCAGCCCGTTGGCGACCAGCACGAACGCCAGCAGGGTCAGGAACAGCAGCCCGCCCGGGACGAGCACGTACATCGGGTCGGCGCGGAACCAGGTGGTCGCGGTGGACAGCATCTGGCCCCAGGACGGGGTCGGCGGCCGCACCCCCACGCCGAGGAAGGAGAGGCCGGCCTCGGAGATCATGTTGGTGGGCAGGAGCAGCGCCGCGTAGGTCAGCACCGGTGCGGCCAGGCCGGGTGCGATCTCGCGCCGGGCGATCCGGAACCGGCCGGCCCCGGACAGGCGCGCCGCCGCCACGTAGTCGCGGGTGCGCAGGCTGAGCGTCTCGCCGCGGGTGATCCGGGCGGTTCCGCCCCAGCCGAGGATCGCGATGACCGCCGCCAGCAGCAGCGGGCGCGGCCAGTCCGTCGGGACGATCGCCAGCAGCGAGATGGCCAGCACCAGGCTGGGTACGGCCAGCACGAGATCGACGACGCGGGTCAGGGCCGCGTCGGCCCAGCGGCCGCCGAGCCCGGCCGCGGTGCCGACCAGCACGCCGAACAGGACCTGCAGCAGGGTGGCGCCGACCGCCACGCCCAGCGACACCCGGGCGCCGTAGACGACTCGGGCGAACAGGTCGCGGCCGGTGGCCGGCTCGACGCCCAGCCAGTGCTCGGCGCCCAGGCCGCCGAACCGGCCCAGCGGCACCCCGCCGCGGGCCGAGTCGAGCAGGTTGTCGTGGTAGGTGGTGTAGTCCTGGCCGGCCGCCGCGGCCAGCAGCGGGGCCGCGACGGCGACCAGCACCATGAGCAGGGCGACCACGGCGCCGGCCAGGAAGCCGCGGTCGCCCCGCAGTCGGCGGAGCACGGTCACTTGACCGAGATCCGCGCCAGGTCGTAGGTGCCGCGCCAGCCGTCCGGCACGGCGTTCTTGACGTTCTTGCCGAACAGGTAGACGTCCTTCTCGTAGGCGAGTGGGACCGTCAGGGCGAGTTTGCCGATCTTCGCGTCCAGCGCGCCCCACCGCGCCTGCGCCTGGGACTGGTCGGTGAGCGCGTTGATCGCATCGATCTCCGCGTTGACCGCCGGGTCGTCGTACTGGGCGAGGTTGAAGTTGCCGCCGGCCTTGATGATCTGCCGGCCGTCGAAGATCGGGATGAGGAACGGGCCGCCGGACGGCCAGTCCGCGCCCCAGTACTGCAGGGACAGTCCGGGCTGGGTGGCCGGCTTGCCCGTGACGTCGCGATAGGTGGCCGCGTCGATCGCGGTGAGCTTGACGGTGATGCCGGCCTGCTTGAGCGCCTCCTGGACGGCGGCGGCGACCTTCGGGCCGAGGCCCTGCGAGTCGTCGTTCTCGTGGGCGAGCTCGATCGTCAGGTTGGTCACGCCGGCGTCGGCGAGCGCCTGCTTGGCCTTGGCCGGGTCGCCGTTGTCGCCGGCCGGGAAGTAGTCGTAGGGCTGGTGGCCGAGCGTCTTCTGCGGCGGGAGGAAGGTGGTCGAGGGGCCGGCCACGGTACTGCCGCCGAGCGCGTTCACGACGGAGGTGCGATTGACCGCGTACGAGATGGCCTCGCGCACCTTCTCGTTGTCGAACGGCGCCTTCTTGGTGTTGAAGGCCAGATAGTAGGTGGCCGGGAACTCGCCGCGCGCGACCTGCTTGTCCAGCGGGCCGCCGTTGCCGAGCTGGGCCAGCTGCTCCGGTCCCACGACGGCGTCGGTGGTTACCGCGTCCGCGTCCGGCCCGGCGCCGCTGACCAGGCGCTGGTTGATCACCGCAGCGTCCAGGCCGCTGGTCACCTCGATCCGGTCCGGGCAGGCGTAGCGCAGAGAATCGATCTTGCCCGACCAGTGCGGGTTACGGACGAGCGCGAGGGACTTCTTGGGCTGGTACGACTCGAC
Organism: Actinoplanes subtropicus; assembly: GCF_000721705.1. Taxonomy (GTDB): domain Bacteria; phylum Actinomycetota; class Actinomycetes; order Mycobacteriales; family Micromonosporaceae; genus Actinoplanes; species Actinoplanes subtropicus. The sequence goes on along the minus strand of NZ_JOJL01000014.1, from coordinate 58,592 downwards.
CATGTACGGACCGGACGAGATCGGATGGGCCTCGTAGCCGACCCCCTTGTCCTTGGCCTTGGGCACCGGGGCGAACTGGGTCGCGGTCGCCAGGTACGGGAAGTCGCCCTCGGGCTTGCGCAGCTTGAAGACGATGGTCTTGTCGTCCGGCGTCTCGATCGCCTTGATGCCCTCGGGCTGTTTGTACGGGCCCTGGTAGTCTGCCGCGTCCTGGAGCCAGTCGCGCAGGTAGGGCGCGCCGCCCGGGAGCTCCGGGGCGAATGAGCGCTCGATGCCGTACTTGATGTCGGCCGACGTGATCGGCGTGCCGTCCTCGAAGAAGATGCCGTCGCGCAGCTTGTAGGTCCACGTGCGGGCGCCGTCCGACGGGGTGCCGAGGTCGGTCGCCAGGTCGGGGGCGGGCTTCGCGCCGGCCTCGCCCGGCTGCCGGTTGCGCGTGGTCAGCGTGCGGAACAGCAGCGACGGGATGTTGCCGCCGCCGGAGGTGTAGAGCCGGGCCGGGTCGAGGTGGCTGATCCCGCCCTGGTTGAGCACCGCAAGGGTGCCGCCCTGGCAGGTCGCCGGGTCGAAGGCCGCGCTCGACGACGTGGCGCCGCCACTGCCGTCGCAACCGGCGGCGAGCAGCAGAGTGCCCGCCATGACGACGGGCGCGATCCTGCGCATTGACACTCCTAGAAGTCTATGGAATTTGTATGCTACCGGTATATAGCATTCCCATCGACCCGATAGGTGACCGATCGCCGTGAGGCTAGCCGACGGGCCCGCCGTGGCGCCGCCGGCTGTAATGATCGTCACGGTGCCATGGCCTTACGTCGTCGTGAGCGCCGAATTTACCTGTGTGCCGGCGGTGCCGGTCTTGCCAAATTCCTATATCTCATATAGGAAAAGAGTATGTCCTACGTATCGCACGGACCGCTGGCCCCGGCATGAAGTTCCTGCTGCTCACCCTGATCACGCACACCGACCCGGCGCGGTCGGCCGCGCAGCGCCTGCGCGAGGTGGTCGATACGGCGGTGCTGGCCGAGGAGGTCGGCTTCGACGGGTTCGCGGTCGGCGAACGGCATGAGCGCCCGTTCATCTCCTCCGCCCCGCCGGTCGTGCTCAGCCACATCGCCGCTCGTACGTCGCGGATCGAGCTGTGGACCGGGGTGACCACGCTGAGCCTGCTCGACCCGGTGCGTGCCTTCGAGGACTACTCCACCCTGGACAACCTTTCCGGCGGCCGGCTCACGCTGATCATCGGCAAGGGGAACGGCGCCGCCCAGGCCCAGCTGTTCCACGTCACGGTGGACGACCAGTGGGACCGCAACCGGGAGGGCTACGAGCTGTTCCGGCGGCTCTGGCGGGAGCCCCAGGTCACCTGGTCGGGCCGGTTCCGGCCGTCGCTCACCGACGCGGAGACCTGGCCCCGGCCACTGCAACAGCCGATCACCGTGTGGCACGGCAGCGCGACCAGCCGGGAGTCGGTCGACCTCGCCGCCGAATTCGGCGACCCGCTGTTCTCCGCCAACGTGACCAACCCCATCGAGCCGTACGCCGAACTGGTCGACCACTACCGGGAGCGCTGGGCGTTCCACTGGCACGACCCGGCCGGCGTCCGCGTGGGCGCGGGCAGCGCGGGCTTCTACGTGGCTCGCACCTCACAGGAGGCGATCGACACGTACCGGCCGATCTTCGAGGCCCGGCTGGCGACCTTCCGGCGGCTGGGCGCCGAGCCGGTCTTCCTGACCCTCGAGGACGCCATCGAGCGAAGCTCCATCCTGGTCGGCAGCCCGCAGCAGCTGATCGACAAGATCCACCGCTACCACGAGCGGCTCGGCCACGAGGTGATGCACCTGCACGCCGACGCCGACGGGCTCACCGACAAGCAGCACCGCACCGCGCTGGAGCTGTTCCAGAGCGAGGTGGCCCCGGCCGTACGTCCCCTGGAGGGCCGATGACCGTCGTGCGGAAGCCCTCCGCCGCCGCGCTCACCGACGACGAACTGCTCGCCGCCCGGGTCGCCCGGCCGCGGCGGATCGGGCAGTGGCTGGCCGCGGCCGTCGCCGCGGTGCTGCTGGCCATGCTGGTGCACACCGTGCTGACCAATCCGCGCTTCCAGTGGGACGTGGTCGGTGATTACTTCACCAGCACGGCCATCCTCCGCGGCCTGGTGCTGACGTTGTGGCTGACCGCGGCGGTGATGGCCGGCGGATACCTGCTCGGCACCGGGCTGGCGGCCATGCGGCTCTCCCGCAACGTGGTGTTGCGCTCGGTGAGCTTCGGCTACGTATGGCTGGTCCGCTCGATTCCGCCGCTGGTTCTGCTGTTGTTCTGGTACGAGCTGGCCTCGCTCTACCCGCGGCTCTCGCTCGGGGTGCCGTTCGGGCCGGAGTTCGTGACGGTCCGGACCGCGCACCTGTTCACCGGGATCGTCGCCGCGCTGGTCGCGCTCACCCTGGACGTGGCGGCGTTCTCCGCCGAGATCATCCGGGGTGGCCTGCTGGCGGTGCCGGCCGGGCAGACCGAGGCGGCCCAGGCGCTCGGGCTCGGCCGGTGGCGGATCTTCCGGCGGGTGGTGTTGCCGCAGGCGATGCCGGCCATCGTGCCCGCCTCCGGCAACATGCTGATCAGCATGCTGAAGGCGACCTCGATCGTCAGCGTGATCGCGGTGCAGGATCTGCTCTACTCGGCCCAGCTGATCTACAACCAGAACTTCCAGGTGATCCCGCTGCTGCTGGTCGCCACCCTGTGGTACGTCCTGCTGACCACGGTCCTGTCGATCGGGCAGTACTACGTGGAGCGCCACTACGGGCGCGGCACGCGCCGCAGCTTCGGGCGGATCTGGCTGGGCGGCCGCCGGTGACCGCCCCGCTGGTGCACGTCCGCGGGCTGGTCAAGAGCTTCGGCTCGCACCGCGTCCTGGAAGGGGTCGACCTCGACGTCGCGGCCGGCGAGGTGGTCGTCGTGCTCGGGCCGTCCGGCTCCGGCAAGAGCACCCTGCTGCGCTGCCTCAACCACCTGGAACGCCCGGACGCCGGCTTCGTCCAGGTCGGCGGCGAGCTGATCGGTTACCGGTACGCCGGCGGCCGGCTGCACGAGCTGCGGCCCGCCGCGATCACCCGGCAGCGGGCCCGGATCGGCATGGTGTTCCAGCAGTTCAACCTGTTCCCGCACCGCACCGTGCTGGCGAACCTGATCGAGGCGCCGGTCGCGGTGCGCGGCCTGCGCCGGGACGAGGCGGCCGGCGTCGCGCGGGAGCTGCTCGACCGGGTCGGGCTGGCCGGGCGGGAGGACGCGTACCCGGGCCGGCTCTCCGGCGGCCAGCAGCAGCGGGTGGCGATCGCCCGGGCGCTGGCCATGAACCCGCGACTGATGCTCTTCGACGAGCCGACCAGCGCGCTCGACCCGGAGCTGGTCGGCGAGGTCCTGTCGGTCATGCGGGACCTGGCCAGCAGCGGGATGACCATGATCGTCGTCACCCACGAGATCGGCTTCGCCCGTGAGGTGGCCGACACCGTGGTCTTCCTCGACCAGGGACGCGTCGTCGAGTCCGGGCCGCCGGCCGACGTCCTGTCCCGCCCGCGACACGAGCGGGCCCGAGCCTTCCTCGCCGCCGTGCTCTGAAAGGAACCCTCGTGAAGAAGCTTCTCCTCGCCCTCGGCGCCACGGTCGTGCTGGCCGGCTGCGGCTCGGCCTCGGCCGGGGCGGCCGCCGGTCCGTCCGCGACGCCGAGCTATCCGACCGCGGACGTCGTCTCGCCGGTCACCACCGACGCCAAGATCGCGGCCGAGTTGCCGGCCGCCGTGCGCAGCCGCGGCACGCTCATCCTCGGCACCACCAGCACGCCCGGGCTCAATGGTCTGCCGCACGCCGGGCAGCCGGCGGACGGCACGAACATCGGCGTGGACGTCGACCTACGGGAGGCGGTCGCGAAGGTGCTCGGCGTCAAATGGGACGTGCAGAACGGCACGTTCCCGACCATCATTCCCGGCGTGCAGAACGGGAAGTACGACGTCGGCATGGACAACTTCGGCGTCACCGCGGCCCGGGAGAAGGTCGTCGACTTCGCCACCTACCTCACCGACGGGCAGTCCTTCCTCGCCCCGGCGGACAGCGACCTCACCCGGGTCACCGCCATCACCGACCTGTGCGGCAAGACCCTGGCGACCAGCCCCGGCTCGACCTTCCAGCAGATCCTGGAGAACTCCAAGGCCAAGTGCGCCCAGGCCGGCAAGCAGCCGTACGCGGTGCAGTACTTCGCCGACAACGCGCCGATCTGGCTCGGCCTCGCCAACGGCAAGATCGACGTGTATTTCGGCCCGACGCTGAGCCTCAAGTACGACGCCACGCACATCCCGAACACGAAGTTCCTGAGCCAGTTCAGCTCCACCCCGGTCGGCTTCGTCACCGGCAAGGGCTCGCCGATCGCCCCGGCGCTGCGCGACGCCGTCAACAAGCTCATCGACTCCGGCGACTACGCGAAGATCCTCGGCAAGTGGGGCGTCACCGACTCCGGCATCCAGCAGTCGGCGATCAACCCGCCATCGTCGCTGTGACGAGGGGACACCGATGACCGATCTCAACACCCCGTCGTTCCCCACCAACCAGGACCTCGACCCGGTACGCCTGCGGCAGGCGTTCGGCATCTTCCCCAGCGGGGTCGTCGCGGTCGCCGCCCAGGTCGACGGCCGCCTCGTCGGCCTGGCGGCCAGCTCGTTCACCTCGGTGAGCCTGGACCCGCCGCTGGTGTCGTTCTCCATCGCGAACGCCTCCAAGACCTGGCCCGACCTGCGCCGCGCCGCGCATCTGGGCGTGACCATCCTGGCCGACCGGCACGGCGGCCTGGCCCGCCAGCTCGCCGGGCCACCCGGGTCCCGCTTCGCGAGCGTCGAGGTGCTGCTCAGCGAGCACGGCGCGGTCACCCTGCCGGACGGGCTCGCCCAGTTCGACACCACGATCTACCGCGAGGTGGAGGCCGGCGACCACACGATCGTCCTGCTCCGCCTGCACGCCGTCCGGCACGCCGACCACTCGCTGCCGCTGGTCTTCCACCGCAGCGCGTTCGGCCTGCGCGGCGATCGCTGACCGATACGGTGACCTCGGCTTCGTTCATCGCCTGACCTGCGGCCCGGGGTGGGAAGCACGAGCTTGTACCCGGCCTGCCGTCTGGCCGAGGTCGGTGAAGGCCGCCGAGCATCCCGTACCGGTTCACATGCTCGGTAACACCTCGGAGGCATGATCTCCGAGCCGGCCGATGTTGCCGGCGATGTCCCTGGGGACTGGTTCACTGTCGCTTGTCAGAGCAAACGCTGGCGACTACGGGGCGACGCGGTCGCGGATGCCGTCGAGCACCGCCTCCGCCGCCCACGCGGCGGCGTCGGCGATGTCGCGCCGGTCCATGCCGAACTCGCGGCGAAACGTCACCCAGGTCGCGGCGGAGTCGAGGTGGGACAGTGCCACGACGACTGCCCTGCGCTGCGCCGCGTCGAGGGATGGCACCTCGGCATCCAGCAGCCGCTCGAGGTGCGCCCGGCCGGACGACGGCGCCGCGCCGTTCACGCCGCGCATTTCCGCCTCGGCGACGACGTGCGCGAGTTCCGGCCGCGCGTCGTACCGCTGCATCGCGTCGCGGATCGCGAGGGGGATGTCGAAGATCGAGTGCGACTCCTCACGGGCGAACACCGTCGCATCGATCCACGCTGCGGTCGCCAGCAGCAGATCGACGCGCGTGGGGTAGTTGCGGAACACCGTGCGCTCGGCGATACCGGCCCGGCGCGCGACGAGCCGGAACGAGACGTCGTCGCTGCCGACCTCCTCGATCAGCTCGGCGTAGGCGGCGAGGATCGCCGCTTGCGTGCCGCTCAGCGCCGGGGCAGCCATCGACCCGCTCACGGCTTCGCCCACGTCGCGTCGAGCAGCCTCGCGAGCACGGTGCCCACGGCGCGATCGAACGCGTCGCAGATCTCGCCGGCATCCAGGTCGAAGCCCGTGCGCAGTCGCGCCCAGAACATCGCCGACGAGAAGTAGCGAAGGGACGCCGCGACCCGCCGCCGATCCCGTCGGTTGAGCGTCGGCGCCGCCACCTCGAGCATCGCCTCGATCGCCCGCGTGATGTAGGCAGGCTCGGCGTCGAGCGTCAGCGAGATCGCGGACGCCCGTGCGCTGACGTACGCGTACGCGGGCGACGCGTCGAAGGCGCGGAAGCGCTCGTGCACGGCGTCGCGGAAATCGGCCAGGGTCACGAACGGTGGGAGCGGGAAGCGGGTCTGCTCGATCCAGTTCGAGAGTGCGGCGAGCAGGTGCGCACGGGTGGGGTACTGCCGGTAGATCGTGCGCTCCGAGATGCCGACCTGGTCGGCGACGGCACGATAGGAGATGTCGTCGAACGTGTGCTCACGCAGCAGACTCGCGGCGCTTGCGAGAATTGCGGTCGCGGTGTCGACCGACTCCTCCATCACGTCCCCCTGCCTCGAGCGGTCGCCCTGTGCGGGGGTCCGGTGACTTCCGGTGGAAGCACGTAGCGATCGGAATCGTCGAGCGTGAGCGCCAGCGACGAAACATATTGCACCTCGCCGAGCGGTCCTCGCTGGGCCGAGGCCAGCATATCCGGCCGCTCGAACGTATATCCGGTGACATGACAACGGAGCCGCTCGCCGGAGGGGTTGCCGTCGTCGTCCAAGAGGGGGGAGTCGATGCCGTCGGAGTGGCGGCGGAGGTAGTAGCGGCCCCGCGTGACGACGGCCATGACCGGTGTGGCGACGAGCGCGACCCCGATCGCGATGACCACGGAGAACGGCTTGACGGCCGGGCCGAGCAGCCCGGCGAACGCGAGCAGCGACAGCACCGAGGCGAGCCCCACCGACACGAGCCCCACCGGGTTCCAGTCGTGCAGCATGCCGCGGCGGAATTCGGGGAAGCGCGGCGAGATGCGCAGCACCCACTTGTTGATCGCGATATCGGTGGCGATCGTCACGAGCCACGCCATCACGACGTTCGCGTAGAGGCTCAGCACGAAGGAGATGACGGTGAAGATGTCCAGCGTCATGAGCAGGTACGCGATGACGAGGTTGAGCAGCACGAAGATGGTGCGACCCGGGTAGTGCTTCGCCACCCGGGTGAAGACATTCGACCACGCGAGCGAGCCCGAGTACGCGTTCGTCACGTTGATCTTCATCTGCGCGACCACGATGAGGGCGACGGCGAGGACGATGGCGAGCCAGTCGGGGATGAGGGTCTGGTACATGCCGACGAACTGCTTGACCGGTTCGGTCGCGTGGTGCCCGAGGGTGGGGTCCACCTCCACGAGGAGGTAGACGGCCAGAAACACGCCGATCACCTGCTTGGTGCCGCTGAAGACGACCCAGCCCGGGCCGGCGAACGCGAACGACGTCCACCACGAGCGGGCGTTCGACGGCGTGCGCGGCGGCATGGCGCGGATGTAGTCGATCTGCTCGGCCAACTGCGGGGTGAGGGCGAAGCACACGGCCGCGCTCGAGACAACCGCGCCGAAGCTGATCGAGCCGTCGGAGTTGCCGGTGAATGACGTGAAGGCGCGCACCGCCTCGGGGTCGGAGACGAGGATCCACAGCAGCGGCAGCAGGGCGAGGGCGAGCCACAGGGGCGTGGTCCAGAAATGCAGGCGTTCCAGCGCGCGCATGCCGTAGATGACGATCGGGATCACGACCACGGTCGAGATGAGATAGCCGAGCCACAGCGGCAACCCCGTCGCCACCTGCAGTCCCTGCGCCATGATGGCGCCCTCCAGGGCGAAGAAGATGCAGGTGAAGCCCGCGAAGACCACGGTCGTGATCATCGAGCCGTAGTAGCCGAATCCCGAGCCACGCGCGATGAGGTCGAGGTCGAGGTTGTACCGGGCGGCGTAGTAGGCGACGGGCACGCCCACGATGACGATGACGACCGAAGCGAACAGGATGCCGAGCACGGCGTTGGCGGTGCCGTGGTCGATGCCGATGCTCGCGCCCATCGAGAAATCGGCGAGGAACGCGATGGAGCCGAGGGCGGTCGCGCCGACGGAGGCCGCGCTCCAGCGCCGGAAGGTGCGCGGCACGTAGCGGAAGGCGTAGTCCTCGAGGCTGTCCTCCGCGGCCGCGCGCGCGTTGCCTGTTCTGCTCACCTCGGCATCCCCTCAAGCACCTCGCGTGGGGGGATCCTCCGGGTCCGGTGTTACGACAGCATTGCGGGCCTGGAAGCCGGTCATGTCGGCTCAGATCGCCATGGCGGCTCGCACGGTGGAGGTGGCCGCCGAGCCCCCCTCGTCGGTCCGTGTGACGAAACCCGAGGCGAGTACGACGTAGCGCTCGGCGGCCTCGAGGGCGAAGCCGATGTGCTGCTCGACGAGCAGCACGTGGATGCCCTCGTCGGCGAGCTGCATGATGGTGTGCTCGATCTCGGCGACGATCGTGGGCTGGATGCCCTCGGTCGGCTCGTCGAGGATGAGCAGCTTCGGCTCGGTGATGAGGGCGCGAGCGATCGCGAGCTGCTGGCGCTGCCCGCCCGAGAGCAGGCCCGCCCTCCGGGCCGCGAACTTCTCCAATGCGGGGAAGCGAGCCAGCTGCGCGTCGATGAGGGCCCTGCCGCGCCGGCGCCCGTCGGCGACGAGCTGCAGGTTCTCGAGCGTCGTGAGCTGGCCGAACGCCTGCTGACCCTGCGGCACGTACGCCATGCCGCGAGCCACGCGCTTGTTCGGGGGTAGCGACACGATGTCTTCGCCGTCGAACAACACGCGGCCCTTCGACGGCTTGATGAGCCCGATCGCGACACGCAGCAGCGTCGTCTTGCCGGCGCCGTTGTGGCCGAGCACGGCCACGACCTTCCCGGCCGGCACCGTCACGCCGTGCAGCACCCGCGTGCGCCCGTAGCCGGCCTCGATGTCGGTGAGCTCGAGCATCTCAGTCCTCCTTCCGCTGCGGCGTCCCGGCCGCTTCCGGCACGACCGACATGGCGGCCGTGGTCGCGGCTCCCGCGGTGCCCAGATAGACCTCCTGCACCTTGGGATCGGCCTGCACCTCGGCCACCGTGCCGTCCGAGAGCACCTTGCCCTGGTGCAGCACCGTCACGCGGGTGGCGAAGCGGCGCATGAAGTCCATGTCGTGCTCGACCACGAGCACAATGCGCTTCGCCGCGACGCGCTGCAGAAGCCCGCCGGTCGCGGTGCGCTCGTCCTGGCTCATGCCGGCGACGGGCTCATCGAGCAGCAGCACCCTCGCGTCCTGCACGAGCAGCATCGCGATCTCCAGCCACTGCTTCTGGCCGTGCGACAGGATGCCGGCCGGCGTGGCGAGCTCGCCGGCGAGTCCGGTCTCCTCCAGCGCCTGCTCGATCGACGCGTCGACGCCACGCCGGGTCCGCAGCAGCGAGGCCGCGGGGCGGTGGCGTCCGGCGGCGATGTCGAGGTTCTGCAGCACCGAGAGCTCGTCGAAGACGCTCGCGGTCTGGAACGTGCGGCCGACCCCGAAGCGGACGATCTTGTGCACCGGCCTGCCGAGCAGCTCCCTCCCGCCAAGCCTCGCCGATCCGGTGGCCCTGGACAGCCCCGTGATGGCGTCGATGCACGTCGTCTTGCCGGCGCCGTTCGGGCCGATGAGAAACCGGACCTCGCCGAGGTGCGCGTCGAAGGAGACGCCGCCGACCGCGACGAAGCCCGAGAACTCGACGCGGAGGTCCGTGACAACGAGCGAAGCGTCGGTCACGACTGCACCGCCTCGAGCTCCGGGGCGGCGGTTCCCGCGGCGGGCTGTTCGCCCGGGCTCCGGCGCGCTGCCGTGAACCTGGGGAGCAGCGACGACAGGCCCTTCGGCAGGAAGAGGATGACGACGATGAACAGCAGGCCGACGATGTACGTCCAGCCTTCGGGCCAGGCCGAGCCGAGGCTCGACTGCCCCCATCCGACCGCCATCGCGCCGAGCGCGGGGCCGAAGAGCGACGCGCGGCCGCCGAAGGCGACGCCCGCGATCATGAGGATCGAGGCGGCGGCGCCGATCTCGGCCGGAGTGATGATGCCGACGATGGGCACGAACATGGCTCCACCGATGCTTGCCATCAGTGCGGCGAGGACGAAGGCAACGAGCTTGACGGTGGCCGGGTCGTAGCCGAGGAAGCGCACGCGCTCCTCGGCGTCCCGGGTGGCGACGAGGAGCTCACCGAAGCGGCTGCGGTAGAGCTGCCATACCACGAGCAGGCATACGACGAGCAGCGCGGCCGCGATGAGGTACACCATGACCCTGTTCGCCGGGTCCTCCAGCACGAAACCGAAGAAGTACTTGAAGTCGCTGAGCCCGGTGTCGCCGCCGGTCTCGCGGATGGTGGAGCTGATCAGGGTGGCGAGCGCGACGGCGAGCGCCTGCGACAGGATCGCGAAGTACGCGCCCTTCACGCGGCGCTTGAACAGCGCGTAGCCGAGGAGGCCGGCCACGATCACCGGGAGCAGCACGATAGCCAGCAGGGTGAACGCCGCGCTTCGGAACGGCTCCCAGAACGCCGGGAGCGGCGCGAGCGGGTCGTAGAGCACCATGAACCCCGGGACCCCGGCACCGGCGGTCTCCAGCGTGAGGTGCATGGCCATCGAGTAGGCACCGAGGGCGAAGAACACCCCCTGCCCCATCACGAGCATCCCGCCTCGGCCCCACGCCAGGCCGATGCCGACGGCGGCGATCGCCCAGCAGCAGTACTTGCCGAGGTTGCTGAGCCAGTGATCGGTGAGCACGAGGGGAGCGACCACGAGGAGCAGCACGGCGAACACGCCGATGCCGATGAGGGAAAGCCGTGGCTTCAGCTTCGTCATGCCAGACTCCTGGTTCGCACAGTGAACAGGCCCTGCGGGCGTACCTGCAGGAAGACGATCACGAGGATGAGGGCGAGCACCTGCGCGAGGCTGCCGGTCGTCCAGTAGGCGAAACACGAGAGGGCGACGCCCACCGCCCACGCGGCGATGACGGTGCCCTTGAGCTGGCCGATGCCGCCGGCGGCGACGACGAGAAAGGCCGGGATGATGTACTGCGCGCCCATCTGGGAGTTCGTGCCGCCGATGAGCGACGCGGCCACTCCGGCGACCCCGGCCAGACCCGACCCGACGAAGAAGGTCAGGCGGTCGACGGTGCGTGTGGAGATCCCCGCGGTCTCGGCGAGGTCCCGGTTCTGCACGGTCGCCCGGATGCGGCGGCCGAATGAGGTGTACTTGAGCCAGGCCGACAGGATGGCGACGCAGGCGGCCGCGAGCACGATGGTGAACGACTGCCGCAGCGGCCAGCTGTAGCCGAGGATCGTCAACTGCCCGTCGAGCCAGCCGGGCTGCTTCACCGGGACGCCCTGGGCCGGGAAGGTCTGCAGAGCCGCCTGCTGCAGGATCAGGCTGACACCGATCGTGACCAGCAGGGTGTCGAGGGGCCGGCGGTACATCCATCGGATGATGCTGACCTCCAGCAGGAGGCCGAGCAGACCGGCGACGACGAACGCGACCGGCAGCGCGACCGGGATCGACAGGTCGCTGGAGTCGATGACCTGCTGGACGAGGTAGGCGGTGAAGGCGCCGATCATGAGGAACTCGCCGTGGGCCATGTTGATCACGCCCATCTGACCGAAGGTGAGCGAGAGACCGAGCGCGGCGAGCAGGAGCAGCGCACCCTGTGCGGTGCCGTTCAGCAGCGGTGGGACCAGAGCGTTCACGTGCTCTCGCTCTCTGTGCGGGGACCGGCGGTGAGGGGAATTCGGATCCGGGTACGCGGGGCTACCTGCCGCGGGCGACACGCAACCCCGCGTCCGGGTGGGGGTGGGGCGATCAGCCCGCGGCTTTCACGAGTTGGTCGCGGACGTTCGCCGGGAACCAGTCGTAGCCCTTGAGGAACGGATCGGGGGCGATGAACTTGTCGGAGGACCAGACGATGTCGAACTGGTTGTTGGCGTTGATCCGGCCGATGTGACCCGGCTTGGAGATGTGATGGTTTTCGCCGTCGAGCGTGACGGTGCCCTCCGGTGCGGCGAACGTGATGGTGTTCTTCTTCGCCGCGGCATTCACCGCGTCGACGTCGAACGAGCCGGCGGCCTCGACGAGGGCCTTGTACAGGTACAGCGAGATGTAGGCGGCCTCCATCGGGTCGGAGGTGACGCCGCTGCTGTTGGGGTAGGCCTTCCAGCTCTTGATGAACTTCGGGTTGGTGTCGGTCTTGAGCGACTCGAAGTAGTTCCAGGACGCGTATTGGCCGGTGATCTCGTGGCCCATGGCCGGCGCCTCCTCCTCGGCGATCGACACCGAGATGATCGGTGTCGTCGCCGCGGTGAGGCCGGCGTCGTAGTAGGCCTTGATGAAGCCGACATTCGACGAGCCGTTGATGGTGTTGAAGATGAAGTCGGGCTTGGCCGCCACGATTTTCGCCACCTGGGTGGTCCAGTCGTCCTTGTCGAGGGGCACGTACTCCTCGCCGACGATCTGGATGCCGAGCTTGGCCGCGTAGAGCTTGATGATCGCATTCGCGGTGCGCGGGAAGACGTAGTCGCTGCCGGCGAGGAAGAGCCTCTTCACCCCCTTGGAGGCGAGGAAGTCCATGGCCGGGATGATCTGCTGGTTGGTGGTCGCACCGGTGTAGTAGATGTTCGGCGACGACTCGAGGCCCTCGTACTGCACCGGGTAGAAAAAGAGGCCGTTGTGCTTCTCGACGACCGGCTTGACGGCCTTACGGGAAGACGAGGTCCAGCCGCCGAAGATCGCGGCGACGCAGTCCTGGGTGAGCAGCTTCTCGGCCTTCTCCGCGAAGGTGGGCCAGTCGGTGGCACCGTCTTCCTGGATGTACTTGATCTTCTTTCCGAGGATGCCGCCGCCGGCGTTGATTTCGTCGGCGGCCATGTGCAGCACGTTGGAGACGGTCTTCTCAGAGATCGCCATGCCGCCGGTGAGCGAGTTGAGGAAACCGAGCTTGATGGTGTCGCCGGAGGTGTCGACGCAGCTGGGTGCGGCGGACTCGGCGCCGGGCGTGCCGTCGCCGGCGCGGGCGCCGCAGCCGGCGAGCGCGAGGGCGACGGTCACGATGGTGCCCGTGGCCACAAGCGTGCGGAGCCGCCTGCTGAAGGTGGACATATGGGGGAACTCCGTTCCTGGTAAAGGAGCTGGGGTCGCGGCACAGCGGATGGTGTGGAGGTGCATGTCCTATGCCGAGCCGCCGGCGTCCCGAGCGCCTCGCCAGGAGGGTGCAGCCGGCTGCTGCAGGTGAGAGCAGATTGATCCCGTGTCATTACTCTGACATTTCTCGACCGTTCCAGCTCTGTAACAGTCGCTTCGATTGAGGTGCCTAGACCTCAAGATGCAGGGAATATGGCAGACCGACGATGTCAGAGTTCTGTCACTCCGGGATGGTCTACGGCGAGCGCGACACATATCTGACATCCGGCTGCGGCATGCGGAGACGACCCGCCGCCGGACAAGACACGGAGCGGTGGCGCCGAGCGAACGGCGCTTTCCTCGCGCTACCGCCGGGGGGTGAATCGATCGGTCAGGGCGCGGTGTACTGGGTCATGGTTGGCCCGTAGCCGCGCAGCACTGCCTCGTGGCGGGCCATCAACGCCCGTTCGGCACGGCCGGCAGTCCTCCGTGCGTAGCCGGCCGTGCTCACCGGAGGGCGGCCAGGTCCCACGCGGCGGGACGTACGGTTCCGGCGCTGTCGTGGACGTTCGCAACGAGCAGGCCGGCATCGGTCAGCTCCACGACCGAGGTCACGGTCCACCCGTCAGGGGTTGCCAGTGGCGTGCTGACGCCGCTGTGCCATAGCGACAGCCGGCTGCCGTCGTCGCCCACGGCCTGGATCACCATCCGGCCACCGTCGGCGACAGCGACTCCGGTCGCCGACCGTTCGCCGGCCGCAAGCGGGACCACGGTCACGCCGCCGGCGGCGTTCCAGAACGCGGCGCGCTGCACACCGGCGTCGGAGACGAAACCGCCGATGCCGCCGTCGTCCGCAAGATTGTCGGCGACTCCGGTCGAAGCGCAGCTCAGGCCGCCGACCGGTGGTCCCGCACCGGTGACCCGGTTCAGCACGACGTCGGTACCCGGAACCCCGCCGACATGCCGCAGTAGCAGGTAGCTCACCGCGCCCGACTCGACGGCGTAGCCGCTGGCGGCAACGCTCCCGTCGGCCAGCACCCGGGAGACGCAGGCCGGTCCGGCGAACGCTGAGTTGATCACCGGCAGCCGCACCGTCGCGCCGTTCTGCCAAAGCACCGCCCGTGCGTTGGTGGCCCGGCCGACGCCGTCGACCACCCACACGAGGGCAAGGCCGGGGCCGCCGATCGACGCCACGGTACGGCGATAACCGGCGTCGAGCTCGGCCGTACCGCTCAGCGGCGTGCGAACGCCGGCCCGAGTCACCAGCTCGGAGCCGCCGGTGAGCACGATGGGTCCACCGCTGCCGGTGAAGACGCCCCACGGTCCGTGCGGGCCGACCGCGCTGACCTGGCTGCCGGCGTCGCCGATGATTGTTGCGGACCGGCCGTCCGCCGACCAGCGCGCGGCCCGCGTTGTGCCGGCGACGGTGACGGTGCCAGCCACTTCGCCGCGATCGGTGAGCCCGGTCAGGGTGCCCGAGCCCGCGCCGGCCGGGAGCGCGACCCGCTGGCGCAGCCAGCCGAGCCGAGGAATCCGCACCCACCGCTGCGGAATGTCCGATGTCGACTGTGTGCCGTCCGGGTTGGCGGTGACGACATGGGCGGTGCCGGCCACCACGCCCGACGGCGAAACGTCGACCGCGGTCACGGTCAGCTGGTCACCGGGCGCGACGGCCGGGACCGGCAGCAGTCGACCCCGCACGAATTGGCCGGCCGAGGCCGCGCCGGCCGAGGCGGGCAGGACGACGCCGAGCACGCCCACGAGCAGCACAGGCATCAGGACGGAGATTCGCTTACCGCTGCGCATCGGGTATCGCCTTCTTGTCCGGGTCCACGACGGCGTACGAAGTAGAACGAGTTCTCGCAGCTCTTATCAGCTCATCATGCCTCAGTAAAGGAGTTCACGGTAGGTCAATAGAACAGGTTATACGACCGTGCACCCAGCGAGATCACGTGGCCGCCGGGCTGGCCGGCGCGCTCCATCGTTCGCAACACCTCCGGCGGATGCGAGGCATCTGCCACCTCTAAGATCATATCTATACGAACGGATTGACCGTTAATTTCGCCTTTGTTCCAACATTCTCGAGCTTGACATCCGATGTATCCCGGCCTAGCGTTCGCGGGAGTTGACGCATAGAAGTTCGTCACTTCGTTTGGTCTGGGGGATGGGTCCGCGTGTTCAGCTTGTTCAGTCGGCGCCGCCGGTCGCTGGGGTTTGCCGCCGTGGCGCTGCTGGCCGCCGTGGCGGTGCTTCTCGGTGCCCCGCTCGCCCGGGCCGCCGTGCGGGCCGTGATCTACGTGTCGCCCGCCGGCGACGACGCCAATGCCGGGACCGCGACTGCCCCGGTCAAG
This sequence comes from Actinoplanes subtropicus, assembly GCF_000721705.1. Taxonomy (GTDB): domain Bacteria; phylum Actinomycetota; class Actinomycetes; order Mycobacteriales; family Micromonosporaceae; genus Actinoplanes; species Actinoplanes subtropicus. The sequence continues at coordinate 43,151 of NZ_JOJL01000014.1, read as the reverse complement.
ACGCTGCAACGGGCGCAAGCCCTGGTACGCGGCCTCAACCAGGCCATGTCCGCGGACGTGACGGTGATCCTCGCCGACGGCTTCTACCGGATGTCCGCGCCGCTCGCGTTGACCGCGGCCGACTCCGGCACCGGCGGCCACAACGTGGTGTGGACGGCGGCGGCCGGCGCGCGGCCGGTGCTGGCCGGATCCGCTGGGGTGACCGGCTGGAGCCGGGTCGCCGCGAACAGCCCGATCTGGGTCGCCCAGGCGCCGGCCGGCCTGCGGACGCGCCAGCTCTACGTCGACGGCGAGCGGGCCGACCGGGCGCACGGCGCGCTGCCCGAGGCGCTGACCGGGCGGAACTCCACCGGGTACACCGGCGGCGGCACCACTTTGGGCGGCTGGCGCAACCCGAGCGGGGCGAAACCACAGCTGGAGTTCGTGTACCGGGGCGGCCTCGGCGCCTGGACCGAGCCGCGCTGCCCGGTGGCCTCGATCAGCGGCGGCGCCGTCACGATGGCCCAGCCGTGCTGGCGCAACTCCACCACCCGGGCCTGCTGTTTCGACGACGGCCGGGCCTACAACCTGGTCGGGCGCGCGTCGATCACCGAGCAACCGACCACTGTGGAGAACGCGTACCAGTTCCTGTCCGCCGGCACGCCCGGACAGTGGTTCCTAGACCAGGGCGACAGCAAGCTCTACTACGTGCCGCGGGCGGGGGAGAACCTGGCCACCGCCGACGTGGAGGCCCCGGTGCTGGAGAAACTGGTCGACGGCGGCGGCACGGCCGGCGCACCGGTGCACAACATCGTATTCAAGGGCATCCAGTTCTCGTACGCCACCTGGCTCGGCTCGTCGACCGGCGACGGGTTCTCCGAGATCCAGGCCGGCTACCAGGTGACCGGATCCGACGGCGCGGCCGCGCAGGGCCTCTGCCACGTTCCGCCGTCCACCTACACCCAGGGCCGGTGCCCGTTCGGCGCTTGGACGCAGATCCCGGGCAACGTCTCGCTCACCTACGACCAGGAAATCCAGTTCACCGGAGACGCGTTCGTACACCTCGGCGCGGCCGGCCTCGCCCTCGGCGACGGCACCCAGCACGCGCTGGTGAAGGGGAACGTGGTCACCGACGTGTCGGGCAGCGGCATCGAGATCGGGAACGTGGACCTGCCGACCGCCACCGGCTCCGCGCAGACGGTCGGCAACACCGTCTCGGACAACCACGTCTTCGACGTCGCGGCCGAGTACCACGGCGGGATCGGCATCGACAGCGGATACACGGCCGGCGACACGGTCAGCCACAACCAGATCGACAACACCCCGTACACCGCCATCTCCCAGGGTTGGGGCGGGTGGCCGGACAAGGAAAAGGAGGCGCCGCAGCCGAACTTCTCGCACGACAACGCGATCGCCGACAACCTCATCTTCGACCACCTGAAGCTGCTCAACGACGGCGGTGCGATCTACACGCAGGGACTGACCGGCACGTCACTCGCGAACGGCGAGAAGGTGACCGGCAACGTCATCCACAACCAGACCGGCAGCGGGCACGCCATCTACACCGACAACGGTGCCACTTACGAAACCATCAAGGGCAATGCGGTGTACGACAACACCAGCGCCCAGGCGTGGGCGTCCCGCCACACCGACTACCACCCCGGGCACACCACGAAGTACGACCCCACCGACGTGGAGAACAACTACTTCGAGAACCCGCCCGGCTACTCCAGCGGCAACGGCGTGACCGTCGCCGGCAACACCACCATCACCGGCGCGTCCGGGGTACCGGCGGCGATCATGAACGCGGCCGGGCTGGAGAGCGCCTACCGAGGACTGCTGGACTGGGTGCCGGCGGGGTGACCGTCGACCGACCGCCGGCGCGCGTGCGAGCTCCCCCTCGACAGCCATGTGTGCAAACCCTTGGAGGTAGGTCAGCTTGATGAGACTACGGACCCTGCGTACCGCACTGATCGCCGGCGTCGTGGTCGCCGCGATGACCGCGGCCCCGGCCCACGCCGCGACGTCCGTCGCGTACGAGGCCGAGAACGGCACCTGCCAGGGCACCATCGACACCAACCACGCCGGGTACACCGGCACCGGCTTCTGCAACCTCACCAACGCGGTCGGCTCGTACCTGGAGCTGACCATCACCGCGCCGGAGGCCGGCAGCGCCACCCTCACCTTCCGGTACGCCAACGGGACCACCGCCAACCGGCCGGCCGACATCACGGTCGACGGCGGGGCGGCGACCCGGGTCAACTTCCCGGGCACCGGCTCGTGGACCAAGTGGACCGGCGCCTCGCTGTCCGCCACGCTGGTCGCCGGCGCCAACACCGTCCGGCTGACCTCGGCCGTCGCCGCCGGCGCGGCGAACATCGACTCGCTGACCGTCGTCACCTCCGGCGGCGGGGGCACCGGCCCGTTCGGCGACCCCAACCTGGTGTCCATGTTCAACGGCACCGACCTCACCGGCTGGACGTCCTCGGCCGGCGGACTGTGGACGGTCACCGGCGGCGCCATCCACGGCAACGGCACCGCCCGCGGCTGGCTCTACTACAACCACCAGGTGGGCACGTTCCGCTGGATCTTCGACGTCCGCCAGGTCAGCGGCAACCACCAGCCGACCGTGCTGATCTGGGGCACCACCACCCCGATCCGGGACGCGCTGAGCGCCATTCAGTTCCAACCGCCCAACGGCGGGCACTGGGACTACCGGCCCGGCCACAACAACGGTGGCAGCGGCCTGTTCACCCAGGTGCCGCACACCAAGCTGGACGTGCACCAGTGGGCGCAGTGCGAGCTGATCGGCAACATGGCCACCGGCGTGGCGAAGATGGCCTGCGGCCAGCTGACCGGCGGCGCGACCACGACCTGCAACGCGGTCGAGGTGCTCGACTTCAAGGACGTCACGGCCGGCCAGGTCGGGCCGCTGGCGATCCAGGTGCACAACAGCGGCATCCACGACGAGTACCAGGGCCTCTACCTCGAATCCCCGGTGGTGACCGCGCCGGACCAGTTCATCACCACCCGCTGCTGATCGATCTCGATACCGCTCGGGCGCCGATCGCGTCGGCGCCCGAGCACGGGGACGTCCGTCCGTCACTGGTCGTGATCGTGGGTAGGTGTCGCCTCAGCTCAGTAGTTGGTCGGCACGTTTGCCGGCCTCGCGCAGGGTGAAGGCCGCGAAGATCTCGCTGACCCCGTGGAAGATGGCCCACACCCCGACCAGGGTCAGCAGCGTGAACAGCGACCGCTGCCAGGAGTGCACGGCCCAGATGCCCAGCACCAGCTCGGCGATGCCCAGCAGCAGCCCGGTCCACCACCACGAGATCTTCGGGCCGGCCAGCGAGGCGATGATGTGGAAGACCCCGAAGAAGACCAGGTACCAGGCCACCAGGATGGACACCGCGTACAGGGTGATGCCCGGCCAGGCGAAGGTGACGATCCCGGCGATGACGCCGAGGACGCCGGTCACGATGTAGAGCCAGCGCCAGTCCCGGATCCGGCTTGCCACCACCAGCTGCGCGACGCCGCCGAACAGGAAGGCCACGCCGATCAGCGCGGCCACGAAGCCGAGGCTGCCCGGCCGGTAGGTCAGCACGTACATCCCCAGGCCGGTCCAGAGGATGCCGAGGATCAGGAACCACCACCACGCCCCGGTCACGGCGCGGGTGCCGGCTCGGGTTGTTTCTCTGAACGCGTGCGCCGGATCAGCGGTACTTGCCATGAGAGCCTCCTCCTCGGTATCGGCCCGTCGCTCCACGACGACAGCCGTTGAAGTCGGTTGAGCTGGTCACCAGCCTGACCCCGGACCGGCTCCTCCCGCGCCCGTGAAGCCCCTGGTCCAGCCCCGGGCGTTCGCCGGTCGAAGGCCACGCCGATGAGTTTCAGCGGGCCCGGGCCGCCCCGCCATGGGGCAGCACCCCGTGCGCCGAGGCATGCGTGCGCCCGAGCAGGGAACGTTGATCCGGGATGGCCGGCCAGGGGTGAGGAGCGCGGATGACAGACGGCGAACGGTATCGCGGGGAGATCGTCGTCGGGCTGGTGGCGACCCGCCGGACTACCCGGCGCGGGTGACGGCACGGCTCACCGCCGAGTTCGCCGGCCGGCTCGGCGAGCGGGTCGGCCCGGGCGTGCGATGGATCGTACGGGAAGCCTGGGGTGAGGTGGGCGCCGCGCCGGGACGGGGGTGTGGAGGCGCTGCTTGACGATCTTGCGGAGAACGAGGAGTCGGTGCGGGCCGCCGCCTACGGCTGCCATCCCGAGCCCGCCGGCTGGCGCGACGAGACCGGCGGGTAGCTCGGTGACCAGCCGCGGTGACGGTCGCCGCTTCACTCTCAGTGCCCGTCCCACCAGGCCGCGGCGAAGCGTGTCGGACCCGAGCGGTGCGGTACGCCCTTGCCCGGGTCGCCGGTGCATCCGCTGCTGGCCACCGGCCGCCGTCCGGTCGCTGGACCACGCCTTGTACCTCCCGCCTCAGCTGGCCTGCCCGGACGGTTGACTCCCTCGTGCCAGTTGCGTGGTGGCGTGCCGGTTTCGATGACATCGCGGTGGGCACCCGGGACCTGGGACAGCGGCTCCGCCCGCAAGGAGGACACATGGACCTGACGGCCACGACAACCATCCGCAAACCCGCCTCGGAGGTGTACGCGTTCTGGCGCGACCTGCGGAACCTGCCGGCGTTCATGGCGCATCTGGAACAGGTCCGCACCACCGGCGACCGGACGAGCCACTGGGTCGCCGCCGCCCCGTTCGGCAAGGACGTCGAGTGGGACGCGGAGATCATCGACGAGACGCCGGCGGAAAAGGTCGCGTGGCGTTCGACCGGTGACGCCGACGTGCCCAACGCCGGGACGGTCCAGTTCGTGCCCGCTCCCGACGGGGTGAGCACCGAGGTGTACGTCTCGCTGGTGTACGAGATCCCGGGCGGCGCGGTGGGCAAGGCGGTCGCGAAGTACTTCGGGGAGGAACCGCATCAGCAGCTCGACGACGACCTGCGCCGGCTCAAGCAGGTGCTGGAGACCGGCGAAGTGGTCCGGTCCGACGGCGCTCCGTGGGGCAAGCGGGCCCGCAAGGAGTTCCCGCAGCGTCCCGCGCAACCGCTGTCGGACGCCGAGCTCGAGAAGGGGGCGGACGCATGAGGGCGAACACCTGGGCGGGGCGCAACAAGGTCGAGGTCCGGGACGTGCCGGACCCGAAGATCCTCAACAGCCGCGATGCGATCGTACGGATCACCTCGACCGCGATCTGCGGCTCCGACCTGCATCTGGTCGACGGGTATGTACCCACGATGCAGGACGGCGACGTCATGGGTCACGAGTTCATGGGCGAAGTGATCGAGGTCGGCTCCGGAGTGCCCGGGGACAAGTTGCGGGTCGGTGACCGGGTGGTCGTGCCGTTCCCGATCGCCTGCGGCGCGTGTGCCGCCTGCGCGGCCGAGCTGTACTCGTGCTGCGAGAACACCAACCCGAACGCGGGGATCGCCGAGAAGATGTTCGGCCACCCGGTCGCCGGGATCTTCGGCTATTCGCATCTGACCGGCGGTTTCGCCGGCGGTCAAGCGCAGTACGCACGGGTGCCGTTCGCCGACGTCGGCCCGCTGAAGATCGAGTCCGACCTGACCGACGAGCAGGTTCTGTTTTTGTCCGACATTCTGCCCACCGGCTATATGGGTGCCGACATGTGCGACATCCAGCCCAGCGACGTGGTGGCGGTGTGGGGCGCCGGCCCGGTCGGCCAGTTCGCCATGGACAGCGCCCGGCTGCTCGGCGCCGCCAAGGTCATCGCCATCGACAAGGAACCGTACCGGCTGCGGATGGCCGAACAGGCCGGCCACACCCCGGTGAACTTCGACGACGTCGACGTACGCTCGACCTTGCTCGAACTGACCGGCGGGCGCGGACCGGACAAGTGCATCGACGCGGTCGGCCTGGAAGCCACCCACGGCAGCGCGCACATCGCCGCGTACGACCGGGTCAAGCAGGCCGTACGCGCGGAGACCGACCGCCCCCACGCCCTGCGCCAGGCGATCCTGTCGTGCCGCAGCGGCGGCGTGGTCTCGGTGATCGGCGTGTACGGCGGCCTGCTGGACAAGTTTCCCGCGGGCGCCTGGATGAACCGGTCACTGACCCTGCGCACCGGGCAATGCCACGTGCAGCGCTACATGAAGCCGCTGCTGCAGCGCATCGAACGCGGCGAGCTCGACCCGGCCCGGATCATCACCCACACCCTGCCGCTGGACGAGGCCGAACGCGGCTTCGACATATTCAAGAACAAGCAGGACAACTGCGAGAAGGTCGTCCTCAAGCCCTGATCGTCGGCCCGCACAAGGCCGCCGCGGTGTTCGTCATGGACGAGCACCGCGGCGGACTTGTGGGTCAGGTTCATCCGCTGATCGTGATGAGGTTCTCCACTTCCGGTGACACCGGGTGCCGACCAGGCGACGCTCGGCCTCGCGACGCTCGGCCCACGAACGTACGCTCCCACGCCTCGGTGTCAGCTTCCCGCTCGACAACGGCCATATGGCCCAACTCAACCCGGCATACAACGGTCTGCGCCAACGCCTCGGCCAGATCGCCGGCAGCAAGCCCGCCGGTGACCCGGTCGCCGCGGCCCAGACGCTCCTCAAGATTGTCGACATGGCGGAACCGCCACTGCGGGTGCTCTTCGGCCAGGGCTTCCACCAGATGATCGAGCAGGTCTACACCGACCGGCTCAAGAGCTGGACCGACGGGCAGGACCTCTCGATCACCGCGCACGGCACCCTCGACCAAGCAACCGCGAACCCGCAAGCCTGAGAACAGCCTTCGCCGGGAGTCCGGATGGCCGAGCACAAGGCCGGCGAACAGGTCGTCGGCGGTGACAATGCGATGGTCGCCACCGACCGCGGCAAATCCGCTCGGCCACAGGAGGGCCCGGCGAACGGACGGTGACCACCGCGGAGTCGTCGGCTGTTGAGTCAGGTTCCGCCCCTGGCGGGCTCGGTCTCCAAGTGCTCAGCGCCGGCCTTGGTAGAACGTCACGTCGTGTTCCCAGCCGGTGCGGTCGCGGGACAGGCGCTCCCCGCCGTCGAGCCACGGCTGCTCCTGGAACACCTCGTCGTGTGTCGGGTTGGCGTAGGTGATCCGCAGGTCGCGTCCGCGCGTGTCCTCGGCGATCCGCTCGAGCGCCGACCGGAGTGTCGCCGCCCCGAACGGGTCGAACAGGAACAGAACGGTCGTATCGGCGTAGTTGTACTTGTCGGCCAGGATGTTCTCCACCGTGATCGGCGCTCGGCGACCCCGCAATTGGTCGGCGTTCTCGCGGGCCTGCCGGCACAGTTCCGCCGACAACTCCACGCCGACGACCCGCCGGACGGACCTGCGGGCAGCGCAGCACAGGACCCGCCCCTTGCCGCTGCCGACGTCGACGAACACGTCCGACGATCGCAGGTCGAGATGGTCGAGGATGCCGTGGATCGTGCGGTACGCCATCGTGCCGTAGTGCACCGAGTCCGGGTGGTCGGTGGGCACGATGCCCCGGGTGGAGATTCCCATCCGGCGCTCCCACCAGATGTTGTCCAGCCGGTCGAACAAGGTCTTCCGCACAGCAGGCCCCCCGGGTGCTTGGTGAGTCGGATGGCTCGGGGCGGTCGCCCCAAATCCATCTAGGCAAGACCGGATTTGGACGGCAAGGACCGTTCGGCTGGCTGTCCCCTCCATAGTAGACAGTAGCCGTGGGTCCTCTCGGTTCGGACATTCCCGGCATCTCAGGTGTGCGGCTCTCGCCAGGAGGGTCTCGGACATCGCCGGCAAAGAGTTGTCCTTCGGCGGAGTATCCAGCCGGACCCGCGGGTAGAAGCACTGCAGAGATCCGGACGAGGACGGCGATGAACGACGACGAGCAGCGAACCTTGATCGACGACGTAGTCACTCTGCCTGAGATGCAGCGACTGCGCCATCAGTTGACGCGGCTGGCCCGCCAAGCAGGACTACCCGATGACCGAGCCGAGGCGTTCGTCATCGCCGTGCACGAGGCCGTCATCAACGCCATCCGGCACGCCGGCGGACGCGGCGAGGTGGCAGTGGTGCAGGACGACCAGCGCCGCCTCATCGCCGAAGTCAGCGACGCCGGCCCTGGAACACCATGCTCCGTCACCCTCACCATGCCCCCACCGACCGCCCATGGCGGACGCGGCCTGCCACTGGCCGGTGAACTCGCCGACGGCATCGAGGTCCACAGCGATCGGCACGGCACCACGGTCCGCCTGGAAATGTACCTGCCCCCATCCTGAGGCCGCCGCGCGTGTGTTCCTCGATGGGCGGCCGGCGCCGTCATCCGACCGCACGCGGTGGCCACGTCGACGGGTCGCCGGTGTTCGGGCTGGGCTGCAGCCGCTCGGCCAGCCGGCGCGCGTCGTCCGGCCGGAGCCAGCCGCTGTCGTGAGCGTCCAGCGCGGTGATGAACAAGTCGATGGGGCCGAAATCGGGGATCCACAGACCGGTACCGGACGACCCGCCGTTCAGCCACTGCGCGGGATAGCCGTCGATCGTCCGGTCGGCCTTGAACGAGGCGGCATGGCCGGCGCCGCGCCGCCCGTCCGCCCAGATGTAGATCTGCTTCCCGTCGGCCCGGTGGTCGTCGCCATGTCATGGCAGAGAGTCCCCGTGACCGCCGATCTGTTGACAGCCGCCGCCCACAACTTCGGGGCCCAGAATCTCGATCACCACATGTCGGGTACGCGGAAGCGGGCGCTGACGTCGATGACTTTCGACCGTACGGCGTGAGCAAGCAATAGGGATCGCCGCGGGTGATCGGAGCTCTCCGGCGCGTACGGCCGGCGATGCCCAGGCCGTCCCGTCGGCCTGGGCATCGCTGTCTGCTCAGGAGGGCAGCGTCCAGCTCTGCCCGGCGGCGCCGGTGCAGGTGGTGATGGTCAGTTCGGTGTCCTTGGTGGCGTTGGCGCTGGGATCGGTGAGGCAGAGGCCGGACGCCGGGTTGACCAGTTCGCCGGCGGCGTTCGGCCGCCACTGCTGCGCGCCGGTGCCGTTGCAGGTGTGCAGTTGCACGGGGGTTCCGCTGGTGGTGGCGCCGTTCTGAACGTCCATGCAGTCGGTCAGGACCTGCAGGGTGCGGTCGGGCACGACGGTCCAGGACTGTGCGTTGGTGTTGTTGCAGGGGTGCATCTGGATGGCGGTGCCGTTGGACGTGCCGGCGCCCCGGTCGTCCACGCACTGCCCGGTGGCGGTCTCGGTGATCGTGCCGACGGGTTGGGCGACACCGGTGCCTGGGGTGCCGTCGTAGGAGGGCGGGGCGTCCGCGGTGGCCGTGCCCCAGGAGGAGGGCGAACTGCCGAGGGTGAAGTCCAGTGTGGTCGGGCCGGCGACCGGCGGTAGGTAGGTCAGCGCGTACGCGGTGCCGTTGACGGCCAGGCTTTGCACGTACGGTGTGCCGTCCGCGGCTGCCGGGGCGTTGACGGTGAGCGTGCCGCGCCCGGTGGCGACGACCGCGGTGGGGAACAGCGGGCTGCCGATGGCCAGGTCGGCCGTGCCGGGGATCCCCGGGTACAAGCCGAGCGCCGACCAAACGTACCAGGCGCTCATCTCGCCCAGGTCGTCGTTGCCCGGTATGCCGCCGGGCGAGTCGGACCAGAGCCGGTCCTGCACGGCCCGTACCGTGGCCTGGGTCTTGGCCGGTGCGCCGAACCAGTCGTACTCCCAGGGCAGCTCGATGCTCGGCTCGTTGCCCAGGTTGGCCTGGGTGCCGATCACACTGGCCAGGCCCTGGTAACTGCCCAGCGCGTGGTCCAGGTAGCTGACCATCGCGGCGTTCCCGCCCTCGAGCGAGGCCAGCCTGGCCAGGTTGAAGGGGATGTCCGGGGTGTAGGTGAGCGCGTCACCCTCGGCGAAGTCGTTGCTCTGGGTGCCGGTGATCAGGGCCGGGGTGAAGCCGTCCATCCACCGCCCGTTGGAGTGCCGCGGCTGCAGGTAGCCGCTGGAGGTGTTGAAGATGTTCGCCCAGTCCTGCGCGCGGTCGCGGAACCTCGCCCGCGTCGTGGTGTCGCCCAGGGCGCCGGCGAAGGCCGACAGGGCGAAGTCGTCGGTGTCGTACTCGATCTGAGTGGAGGTGGTGGCGTACTGGTGACAGCAGCCGTAGATGCTGTTGGTCGGCAGATAGCCGAAGCGGTCCAGGTACGTGACGCCGGGCGTCACGTTCGTGTCGGTCGTCTGCTCGGCGATCATCGCGGACAGCGCGGTCGAGGTGTCGAAGCCGGTGGCGCCGAAGGCGTAGTAGTCGGCCAGCACCGGAACCGCGGAGTCACCGACCATGATGTACGTCTCGCCGTTGTTCATGCCCCACTTGGTCAGCGTCCCGCCCTGCACGTAGTCGTCGACGATGGACTGCGCCATGTCGCCGGCCGCCGCCGGGTCGAGGAACGCGGTGAGCTGCGCCTGGGAACGATAGATGTCCCAGGTGGAGAAGTCGGCGTACTCGGCTTGGTGGCCGGCGCCGACCAGGTGGACGGCGCCGTCGAAGCCGCGGTAGCCGCCGTCCGCGTCGCTGATCACGCTGGGGAACAGGTCGGCGTGGTACAGCGCCGTGTAGAAGCCGGTCTGTTCGGCGGTGGTGCCCCCGCCGATGGCTATCTTGTCCAGCGCGGTGGTCCAGGCAGTGTGCGCGGCGGCCCGCACCTGGGCGAAGCTTCGGCCGGCCACCTCGGCGGCCAGGTTGGCCCGCGCCTCGGCGACCGAGGTGTACGAGATGCCGACGCGCGCGTCGACCGAGTTCGCGCCGAAGGTGGCGTAACCACCGCCGCCGTACGTCCCCGCGGCGGTGAAGGCCTGATCGAACGAGATCGCGAAGTACAGCGTGAAGACGTTGCCCGCCTCGCAGAACCCGCTGCTGGTGACCGAGCCGGTCACCTGGTTGTTCCCGGCGGCGTCGAAGGTCGAGCCGACGTACGTGTTCTGTGGCTTGCCGAGCTTGAACAGCAGCGAACCGCCCGTACCGGCGAAGGTGAACCGGCCGATCCCGGCTCTGGTCGTGGTGGTCAACGCGACCGACGTGCCGTTGCCCAGCGACACCGAGTAGAAGCCCGGCGACGCGGTCTCCGAACTGTGCGAGAAGGACTCCGAGTCGGCGCCGGGGTTGCTGTCCAGCGCGCCGGTGACCGGCAGAATCGGGACGTCCCCCGCCGCGGCGCAGCCGGGCCCGTCGACGTGGGTCAGGCTGAAGCCGGTGATCGCGTTGTCGGCGTAGTTGTACCCGCCCCCGGACGGGCGCGAAGTGGTGTCCGGTCCCCACTGCAGCATGCCGTGCGGCAGATCGGCGCCGGGGAACGTGTTGCCGGCACTGAAGTCGCTGTTCGAACCGGTACCCACGAAGGGATCGACCAGCGCGGCCGGGTCCGCCGCCAGGGCGGCGGCGTGCGCCGAGCCGACGACCGCCAGCTGCGACAAGGCGACCGCCAGCACCGTTGCGACGGACAGCCGCACCAGCGGCCTAGCCACGGAGGAGCACCTCGCTCAGGACGGCGTCGGCGGGTGCGGTGGTCCAGTCGGTGCTGATGTACGACGCCCCGGCCGCGGCCAGTTGGGCCACCCGGGCGCGAGCGTCGGCCAGGGACGGGGCGGTGGAGCTGAGCGCCGGGGCGACGTCGTAGGCGTCGGTGACGACCGCGAGGTAGTGGTTGGTGTCGTACCACTGGGTGGCGCCGTCGTTGACCCAGGCGCCCGCGTCGCCGTCGAACACGACGAACCAGGGCCGCAGCGCGGTGTTGCCGTACCGGATGCGCGGGTCACCGGCCTGCGCGCCGAGCACGGACGGGAAAACCGCCGCGTCCGCGATCCGGCCGCTGTCGTACAGGTCGATCAGGTGCTGCGCGTACACCACGTCGACCCACGTGCCCGCGGGGGACACGGACTGCTCGAAGGTGCCGGGAATGATCTCCACGATCACCTTGCCGGCCAGCGAGCCGTACGTCGCCCAGTTGTTCGCCGTCGCGGCGGCGTCCAGCGTCGGGTACCGGGTGCCGTCCGGCTTGCTCAACAGGTCCGCGGGCGTGTACAGCGTGCTGCCCAGGTGCGCCTTCACGTACGAGTCCAACTCCGTGGGATTCATGCCCAGCGTGTTGTAGAAGCCGTTCTTCATCTCGAGCTTGACCATGATCGGCCCGTGTGCCGGGTGCGCCTGCATCCAGATCCGGACGTCATCCAGGCAGCTGTCCAGGTTCTGGTTCCGGTTGCCGGTGTAGAGGTCCGCCGCGCTGCCGGCCTGGACGCAGTTGTTGTCGCTGGCCAGCGGGTTGCCGTGGCTGACGTCCCACTTGCCGTTGAGCACGTTCGCCCAGGTGTCGAGCTCGATCAGCGAGGTCCCGCTGTCCAACGCGTCGGCCAGGTAGGTGTAGTCCGTCTTGTCGTTGTAGGTGTTGTGGATGCCGACGCCGCTGACTCCGGCCAGGCCGGACGGCCGGACGTCGTCGGCATGGGCAGCCGGCGTGGCGGTGAGCGCGACGGCGAGCGCCGCGGCGGACACGGCGACGCCTGTGGGTAGGCGCATCGTGGGCCTCTTTCGTGCGTGCGGGTGTGGGCGCGGTCTCGTGGGCAGGGCGTCAGCGCTGCCTTGGTACGCGGGAGTGGGGGCAGCGTCGGAGGACCGCGGCACCGCATAGATGGTTACCAGTGAGTAGCCATCAGCGCAATGGTCAATTTCGCCGGTCGCCGGTGGTACAAGGGCTGAGAATCGGTTGGGAAACGCCCGATCCGCGGCCCCCGGGCATTTCCGGCCAGTCAAATCTGGGTTGCGTCTGCCGGCGCTCGTTGACTTCCGCAGGTCCGGCCAGGTTCGCTGGAACGATCAAGCGGCCGCCGGCCCGCACCGCTGATCCGGCACGGCTCGGCGCACACAGCGAGGAGACCCAGTGCGCTACCGCCAGACGCTGCACGGCCGCACGTACGAGTTCGACGGCCTGGTCGAGCTGATGGCGAAGGCCACCCCGCTGCGCTCGGGCGACGTCCTGGCCGGCTGTGCCGCGCACACCGACGCCGAGCGCGCCGCCGCCCGGTGGGCCCTGGCCGACGTGCCGCTCACCGCGTTCCTCGACGAGCCCGTCGTGCCGTACGAGTCGGACGACGTCACGCGCCTGATCCTCGACGGTCACGACCGCGCCGCCTTCGCCCCGGTCCGGCACCTGACCGTCGGAGGGCTGCGCGAGTGGCTGCTGGCGACCGCGGCCGAGCCCGGCGCCGCCGAGGTGCTGGCCGCCCTCGCGCCCGGGCTCGCCCCGGAGATGGCCGCGGCCGTCTCGAAGCTGATGCGCAACCAGGACCTGGTCGCCGTGGCCGCCGCCACCCAGGTCGTCACCGCATTCCGGACGACGCTGGGGCTGCCCGGCCGGCTCGCCACCCGCCTGCAGCCGAACCATCCGACCGACGACGACGCGGGTGTCGCCGCCGCCATCCTCGACGGGTTGCTGCTCGGCTCGGGCGACGCGGTCATCGGCATCAACCCGGCCTCGGACAACCCGCGTACGGTCGCCCGGCTGCTGCACCTGATCGACGAGGTCCGCGAGCGGTACGCGATCCCGGTGCAGTCGTGCGTGCTCACCCACGTCACCACCACGATCGACCTGATCGGCCGGGGCGTGCCGGTGGATCTGGTCTTCCAGTCGATCGCCGGAACCCAGCTCGCCAACGCCGGCTTCGGGGTGGAACTGTCGATGCTCGCCGAGGCGAAATCGGCGGCCGAGGCGCTGGGGCGCGGCACCGTGGGCACGAACCTCATGTACTTCGAGACCGGCCAGGGCGCCGCCCTCTCCGCCGACGCCCACCTCGGCTCCGGCGGCCGGCCCGTCGACCAGCAGACCCTCGAGGCCCGGGCGTACGGCGTGGCGCGAGCCTTCGACCCGTTGCTGGTCAACACCGTGGTCGGCTTCATCGGCCCGGAGTACCTCTACGACGGCAAACAGATCATCCGGGCCGGGCTGGAGGACCATTTCTGCGGCAAGCTGCTCGGCGTCCCGATGGGCGTCGACGTCTGCTACACCAACCACGCCGAGGCCGACCAGGACGACATGGACACACTGCTGACCATGCTCGGCGTCGCGGGCTGCAGCTTCGTCATCGCGGTGCCCGGGGCGGACGACGTGATGCTCGGCTACCAGTCGACCTCGTTCCACGACGCCCTGTACGTCCGTAAAGTCCTCGGCAAACGCCCCGCCCCGGAGTTCGAGGAGTGGCTCGACCGGGTCGGGTTGCTCGCCGCCGACGGCGGGGTGCTGCAGATCGACCCCGCGTCCTCGCCGCTGCGCGCGATCACCGGTGTCGCGGCATGAGCGCCTGCACCGAGCGGCCCCGCACTGACTGGCACAGCCGCAATCTGCCCGCTCAGGCCGCAGGCGAGGGCCAGAAGCGCATGCCAGAGGACGGCACCGCGTGAGCAACACGTTCTGGACGCCGCTGCGCCGGCTGACCCCGGCCCGGATCGGCCTGGCCCGCACGGGCAACGGCGTGTCGACGCGCGCGGTGCTCGAGGCGGGCGCCGCCCACGCCCACGCCCGCGACGCCGTCCACCTCTCGCTGGAGCTCGCGCCGCTGCTGGCCGAGCTGGGTGAGCTGGCCGCCGAGCAAGGGCTGGCCGAGCCGCTGCACATCGCCTCCGCCGCCGCTGACCGGCGGACCTATCTGACCCGGCCCGACCTGGGCCGCCGCCCGGCTGCCGGCACCCGCTTCCCCGAGCATCCGGTGCCGGCCGACCTGCTCGTCGTGGTCGCCGACGGGCTGTCGGCGAGCGCGGTGCGGCGGCACGCCGTCCCGCTGCTGCGGCAACTGCTCACCGAGCTGCCGCCGGGACTGACGGTGGGGGCGCCGGTCGTCGCGACCCAGGCCCGGGTCGCGCTCGGCGACCACGTCGGCGCGGCGCTGCACGCCCGGATGGTGCTGGTGCTGATCGGGGAGCGGCCCGGGCTGTCCTCCGCGGACAGCCTCGGCGCCTATCTGACCTGGCAACCCCGCCCGGGTGTCGCCGACTCCGCCCGGAACTGCGTCTCCAACATCCGGCCGCCGCACGGGCTCACGTACGCGACCGCCGCCCGTACGCTCGTGAATCTGATCGCCGGCGCGCGCGAGATCGAGGCCACCGGCATCCGGCTCAAGGACACCAGCGGCGAGCTGCGGCCGTAAAGACGCAGGTCGGGTAGGGTGTGATCATGGTGGATGAACCCGTCGGGCGGATCCGGTTCATGGATGAGCAGCGGGTCAACCTGGACGGTTTCGCGCGGGAGGATCCCGCGCTCGGCCTGGTCGCGCTGCACAGCCCGGCCGACCCCGAGCCGTCGCTGCGCGTGGTCGACGGCGTGGTCGTCGAGCTGGACGGCAAGGCGCGGGACGCGTTCGACACGATCGACTCCTATGTCGCCGCGCACGGGATCGACCTGAGCGTCGCCGAGGAGGCCATGGCGCTCGGGGAGGTGGTGGCCGCACGGCTCTTCGTCGACCCGGCCGTGCCGCGGGGCGAAGTGATCCGGCTGGTGGCCGGGATGACGCCGGCGAAGCTGGCCCGGGTGGTCATGCTGCTGCGGCCGCCCGAGCTGATGATGGCGATGACGAAGCTGCGCGCCCGCCGTACGCCGAGCAACCAGGCGCACGTCACCAACCTGCTCGACGATCCGCTGCTGCTCGCGGCGGACGCGGCGACGGCCGCGGCGTACGGCTTCCGGGAGCTGGAGACGACGGTGCCGGTGCTGGCCGACGCCCCGTCGAACGCCGTGGCCGTGACGATCGGCGCGGCCGTCGGCGCGCCCGGCGTGCTCGTGCAGTGCGCGGTCGAGGAGGCCATGGAGCTCGAGATGGGCTTGCGCGGCCTGGTCTCGTACGCGGAGACCGTGAGCCTCTACGGCACCGAGAGCGTCTTCGTGGACGGGGACGACACCCCGTGGTCGAAGGCGCTGCTCACCTCGGGCTACGCGAGTCGCGGGATCAAGATGCGGGTGTCGAGCGGTGCGGGCGCCGAGGTGCTGATGGCCGGCGCCGAGGGTCGCAGCATGCTCTACCTGGAGTCGCGATGTGTGTCGCTGGCCCGGGCGATCGGCGCGCAGGGCGTGCAGAACGGCGGGATCGACGGCGCCAGCGTGGCCGCGTCCGTGCCACGCGGCGTACGGGAGCTGATGGCCGAGAACGTGATGGTCATGGCCCGCAACCTCGAGTCCTGTTCGGGCAACGACGCGCTGATGTCGGAGTCGCACGTCCGGCGCACGTCGCGCACGCTGCCGATCCTGCTGGCCGGCAGCGACTACATCTGCAGCGGTTTCGGGTCGGTGCGGCGCTACGACAACATGTTCGGCCCGTCCAACTGGAACGCCGAGGACATCGACGACTGGCTGGCCCTGCAACGCGACTGGGGTGTCGACGGCGGCTTGCGGACGGCGAGCGCGGATACCGTACGCGACCTGCGGCGGCAGGCGGTCGAGGCGGTCCGGGACGTGTACCGCGCGCTGGGGCTGGGCGACTTCACCGACGAGCAGCTGGCCGCGGCGGTCGACGCGGCCGGTTCGATGGACCTGGCCGGCACCGACGCGCTGGCCGTGCTGGCCGCCGCGCAGACGATCCGGGGCGCCGGGCTGACCGCGCTGGACGTCGCGCGGGCGCTGCACGAGACCGGCCACGACGAGGCGGCGCGGCGGGTGCTGGACATGGCCGTCGCACGGGTGCACGGCGACCACCTCCAGACCGCCGCGATCTTCGACGAGGACATGCGGGTGCTGAGCCTGGTCACCGACCCGAACGAGTACGCAGGCCCGGGCACCGGCTACGAACCGGCGCCGCGGCGGCAGGCCGAGATCGACGACATCCGGCAGGCCCGCGGCGTGGCGGACCTGCGCCGTACCCAAGCCGCCGACAGGACCGACAAGCTGCAAAAAACCGGAAATGCGGGTTTCGGTACGGATCCCCGCGAGGTCGTCATCGGCGTCTCGCCGGGCGTAGGGCGCACGGTGTGGCGCACCCTGAGTGGCCTGCTGGTGCAAGACGTCCTCCAGGAGCTGCTCGACGGCCTGGAGGAAGAGGGCTGCCTGGCCCGGATCGTGCGGGTCAACTCCACGATCGACCTTGGCATGGTCGGCCTGACCGCGGCACGCCTGGCCGGCTCGGGTATCGGGATCGGGCTGCAGGGCAAGGGCACCGCGCTGATCCATCGCCGCGACCTGCCGCCGCTGGCCAACCTGGAGCTCTACAGCATGGCGCCGACCCTCACCGCCGAGATGTACCGCGCGCTCGGCGCCAACGCCGGCCGCCACGCGAAGGGCGCGACCCCCGTGCCGGTGCGCAATCCGTACACCGAGGAGGCGATCGAGGCGCGTTACCACACCAGCGTGATCGCCCTGGTCGCGCTCGAACGCGACTGCGCCGACCCCGAGGCCGCCCCCGAGGAGCTGTCGTTCCGATGAGCAACGCCTACTCGGGCAAGCCCGCGGCAGAGCTGACCATCGACGCGCTGGTGCGTGACGAGTTGGCCGCCGACGACGTACGCATCCACCCCGACACGCTCGAGGCGCAGGCCAGGGTCGCCGAGCGGCACGGCAACCCGCAGCTGGCCGAGAACTTCCGCCGGGCGGCCGAGCTCACCCGTTTCGGCGAAGCCGAGATCCTCGCCCTCTACGAGGCGCTGCGCCCGCGCCGGTCCACCGCCGGCGAGCTGGCGGCGCTGGCCGCCGATCTCGCGGCCCGCGACGCCCCGCGCTGTGCCGCGCTGGTCCGGGAGGCGGCGGCCGCGTACGCGCGGCGCGGGCTGTTGCGGTGAGAGCCGGCATCGACGTCGGCAACTCCACCACGGAGGTGGTGCTGGTCGAGGGCCGCGAGGTGGTCGGCGCGGACCGGGTGCCCACGAGCGGCCCGAAAGGTGGTCCGGCCAGCCTTGCCCGCGCGGCCCGGCTCACGAAACGGCTCGTCGCCGCGTACGGCGGGATCCTCGAAGGTGCCGCGGTCGCGCCGCTGCGGCCGATCGCCACGACGACGGCCACGCTGCCCGAGCCGCCGGCCGGCACGGGACGTCTGCGAGTGGGCACGCCGGGTGCGTCCACGCACGGTGCCGGTGTCGGCTCCGGCACGCCGTACCTGATCGGCTCAGTGCGGCCGGACGGTCCCGTTGTCGCCTTGGTGCCGGCCGATCGGGGTTTCCGCGAGATCCTGGGGGAGCTGCGCGAGCTGGCCGGTCGTGGCCTGCTGGCCGCCGTGGTCCTCGAGCGGGACGAGGCCGTGCTGGTCGCGAACCGCCTCCCCGGCATCCCGGTGGTCGACGAGCTTCCCGTGGCCGGCCTCGCGGGCGCGTCGGCCGTGGCGGTCGAGGTGCGCGCGCCGCTACGGTCGCTCGTCGATCCCTTGTGGCTGACCGCGCGCCTGGGCCTGGCCGATCACGAGCGGGCGGACGCGGCCCGGGCGGCGGCGCGCCTCTACGACCGGTCCAGCGCCGTGGTCGCGGTGCTGACGGAGCCGGCCGAGGCCGGGGCCGCGCCCGGCGGCGCGGAGATCACGCTGGCGGACGGGACAACCCGGCCGCTCGCGCCGCCCTACCCGGCCGGGCTGATCCGGTCCTACCGGCTGCCCGGGGAGCCGGCGCGCCCGGTGGACGACCTGTTCGCAGTGGACCTCGCCACGCTCGCCGACGGGCTGACCACACGCGCCGGGGCCACGGCCTCGCGTACGGTCGCGCTGGCCGCCATGCACGCCGAGGTCCCGTACGCGGATCCGGCGCCCGCGTTGTCCGACCTGCTCGGCGTGCCCGTGCGGACCGCGCCGAGCGAGGCCGGGGCCGCCCGCCTGGGTGCCCTGTCGACGCCCGGGGCCCCGCCGGACGCGGTCGTGGTCGACCTCGGCGGCGGCACGATCGACGTGGTCACGGATGCCGGCGCGCGGGTGCTGGCCGGAGCGGGTGAGCTGCTCACCACGGCGGCCGCGGCTGTGCTCGGCACCGCACGCACGCCGGCCGAGTGGGCCAAGCGCGGCCCGTCGCACCGGGCCGAGGCGCCGCAGCTGCTGCTCGGCGAGGACGGCTCGCGGACGTTCCTGGACGCGCCGATCCGGCCCGACGCGCTCGGCTCGCTCGTCGCGCCGGGCCCGGCCGGATGGCTGCCGTTCGACCGGCGGCTCGCGCCCAGTGAATGGCGGGCGCTGCGGCTGCGCCTCAAGGCGGAGGTCCTCGGCGCGAACCTGGCCCGCGGCCTCTCCGGCACGCCGGGCGCCGTGCTCGTGGTGGGTGGCCCGGCCGGCGACGACGAGGTGCTGGGCTGCGTGGCCCGGGCGCTGCCGCCCGGCACCCCGGTCGGCCGCGGCGACACGGCCGGTGTGCTGGGCCACCGGCACGCGGTCGCCTACGGTCTGGTCCTCGTGGCGTACGCGACGTAGCAGACGGGCCCTCACGGCGTGCGGGAAGTGACCGTGATCGTGACGCGGTCGCTGCGGAAGAGGTCGTGGGAGTACTCGAAGGGGGCGCCGTCGGCCGTGTAGGCCGTGCGCGTGATCGAGAGCAGGGGAGCGGCGACCGCGACGTCCAGGACGGTCGCCTCCGGCCGGCTCGCCGGGACAACTTCGATGTGCTCGACCGCCTCGGCCGGCCGGACCCCGTAGTGCGCCTCGATCAGCTCGTAGAGCGACCCGCCGAGCGGCAGTTCCAGCAGCCCGGGGAAGCGTTCGGCGGGCAGCCGCGTGTGCTCGTAGGAGATCGGGATACCGTCGGCGAGCCGGATCCGCACGACGTCCTGCACATACGCGTCCGCCGCCAGCCGTAACGCGGCGCGGACCTCGTCGTCGGCGCGCAGCAGGCTCGTGCCGAGGACCCGGGTTCCGGCCGTGAGGCCCTGCTGGCGCAGCAGCGCGGGCAGCCCGACGATGCGCGACAGGTCCCGGTCGATCTTCGGCTGCCCGACGAACGTGCCGCCGCCGCGTCCCGGGATGCGCCGGACCACGCCGGCGCGTTCCATGGCGGACAGCGCCTGCCGCACCGTGGAGCGGCTGACGCCGAGCACGCGGGCGAGGTCGCG
Source organism: Actinoplanes subtropicus (assembly GCF_000721705.1). GTDB lineage: Bacteria > Actinomycetota > Actinomycetes > Mycobacteriales > Micromonosporaceae > Actinoplanes > Actinoplanes subtropicus. The sequence continues at coordinate 23,161 of NZ_JOJL01000014.1, read as the reverse complement.
TTCGCCGCCGAGCTTCGCGCCCGGCCGCAGGCCGTCGGCCCGGATCCGTTCGAGCAGGCGGCGCCGGGCCTCCTCGGCGGCCCGCCCGACGGGTTCCGGATGCTCGCTCATCAGCCGGCGAGCGCGGCCGGCGACTCGGGCAGGACCTGGCCACCGTCGACCACGAGCGTCTGCCCGGTGATGTATCCGGCCTCCTTGGTGGCGAGGAACAAGCAGGCGTTGCCGATGTCCTCGACGTCGCCGAGCCGGCCGAGCGGGATCGAGGCCTCCATCGAGGCGCGGTACCCGGGGCCGAGCTCGTCGATGCCCTCGGTGGCGATGTTGCCGGGCAGTACGGCGTTCACCGTGATGCCCTGGCCGGACAGCTCGATCGCGGCCGTGCGCAGGAAGCCGAGCTGGGCGGCCTTGCTCGCGCCGTAATGGGTCCAGCCCGGGAACCCGGTGATCGGCCCGGTGATCGAGGACGTGAGGATGACCCGGCCGCGGCCGCTCGCGGCGAGCGCGGGCACGCACGCCTGGACGCTGAAGATCGTGCCTTTCACGTTGGTGCCGAACACGTCGTCCACGTCGGCCTCGGTGAGCTCGGACAGCTTGGCCCCGGGGAAGATGCCGGCGTTCGCGCAGAGCACGTCGATGCCGCCGAACCGGTCGATCGCCGCCCGCGCCGCCCGGGCGCAGTCTTCCGGCCTGGCGACGTCGGCCGCGACAAAGGCGGCGCCGAGCTCCCCGGCTGCCCGCTCGAGGGACGAGGCATCCCGGCCGGTGATCGTGACGTTGGCGCCGGCCCGCGCGAACACCCGCGCGATGCCCCGGCCGATGCCCTTGCTGCCGCCGGTGACCAGTACCGACAGTCCCGCGACCGAAGTGAACATGACTCTCCTGTCAGCCGTACGTGCGCAGATATTCCTCGGCGAGCGCGCAGCTGCCCGCCGTGTAGCCGGCCCCCATCGAGCCGGCCAGGTCGGTGCCCGCGTGCGAGCCGATCCAGGCGACCAGCAGCAGCCGGCGCATCAGGACGAAGGTGGGGATCTCGGCCTCGTCCTCGGCGGACAGCGGCCGCACCGTGCGGTAGCCGGCGACCCAGGCCGCGACCAGCTCGGGCACCCGCGGGTCGTCCTCGATGAAGCTGAGCGCCGCGCCCAGGTCGTAGAGGAGCCAGCCCCAGCCGCAGTCGTCGAAGTCGATCACGTACGTGTCGGCGTCGTGCACGAGCAGGTTGGCCAGGCGCAGGTCGGCGTGGATCAGCCCGTACCGGCTCGGCCCCTGGCCGAAGGCGGCGAGCCGGGCGCGCAGCACGTCGTCGAGGCGGCCCAGCACCGCCCGCTCGGCCGGGCCCACGCCGATCCCGTCCTGCCAGCGGCCCCACCGGGCGACGCCGCCGAACGCGCCGTCGTAATCCCAGGCGAAGCGGTCGAACGCCGCGGGACGCCGCCAGCCGGTGCTGTGCTCGTGCATCCGGCCCGTGATCGCGCCGAGCGCGCCGAACGCCGTGACCAGGTCGTGGTCGGGCGGCTCGGTGCCGGGCAGCCACTCGAACAGCACCGCGTGCCGGGGTTCGCCACCGGGGTCGAGGTCGACGATGCGGCGGCCGCCGGGCGCGGGCAGAACCTCGGGCGTACGGATGCCGGCCTCGGTCCGCAGCGCGTCGAGCCACGCGAGCTCGGCCGCGATCTGCCGCTCGCCGTGGTAGCCGCGCCGGTGGACGCGCAGCACGGTCCGCCCGCCACTGGCCGGGTCGCGGACCAGGAAAGTGGCGTTCTCGCTGACGTTGAGCAGGGTGCACTCGACGTCCTCGGGGAGCCCGTACGCGCGTACCGCCCGCGCGGCGAGACCCTCCGCGGAGCCGGCGGCGAAGTCGTGGGTCGTCATGGCGCCTCGTTGGAGGCGCGCGGATAGGCCGGGACCGGACCGCCCGGCGCGGCCCAGGGCTGATCGCCGGGAAGCCGGTCGAGGCCGACCCGGACCCAGGTGAGCATGCCGTCGGGCGAGGGCGGCGGCATCGCCCCGTCGCCGATCGCGACCCGGGTGACCGGCAACGCCGCGGCGAGGTGCAGCGCGACGCCCGGATCGCTCGCGTGGACGCGGATCCGATCGCTGCCGGTCTCGCGCAGCGCGGCGCGCGCGGCCCGGACGGCCTGCCGGGGCCCGGTGAACGAGATACCTGGAAGATCAAGACCGGCCGCGACCAGTACGATCTCCGGCGCTTCCGGTTCCGGGACAGGCCCGGTCAGGTCGGCGAGCTGGAGGATGCCCGCGGGAGCGCCCGCCTTCTCGGCGAGCGCGGCCAGGTCGCGCACCCGGTCGGCGGCCGCGGCATCGGTGACCAGCAGCGCGTTGCGGGTCAGCAGCGCGAGCCGCACCACCTCGCCGGTCGCGCGCGGCACGGTCACCACCCCCACCGGCCGCGGCACCACGACAACCCCGCCGGGGTCGACCCGGGCCGACACGTAGTCGGGCAGTGGCCCCGCCCCGGTGACCTCGGTAGCGATCCGGTGCGTGGTGGCCAGGTCGTAGCTCGCGAACGCATCTGCCGCCCACGCGGCCAGGTCCCGGGCGGTCACAGCGCCGCCGCCACGTCGTCGCGGGAGAGGGCCACGGCGGTCTCCGTACGGTCGAGAATCTCGTCGGCGAGGGCCGGGGTGACCAGAATGCCGGGTTTGAACTGCAGTACCCGGGGGTCGAGCGTGGAGAAGATGGCCCAGATCCCGTTCTCGTACAGGCGGCGCATCACCGCCCGCGCGCCCGTCGGATGGTCGAACTCGAGGCCGATGACCAGGCCGTTCTGCCGGATTCCGACAAGCCAGTCCGGGTACGCGTCGCGGATCTCGGCCAACCCTCGCCCGATCCGGTCGGCGAGGTAGTGCACCTGCGCACGTACCGACGGCTGGTTGGTGAGCCGCAGCGTGGCCAGCGCCGCCACGCAGCCCAGCTCGGCCCCGCCGAACGTGGAGATGTGTCCGAACCCGTCCTCGGTGAGCCAGCCCGCGGCCCGCTCGCCGAGCAGCACCGCCGCGATCGGGTAGACGCCGCCGGACAGGCCCTTGCCGGTGATCAGGATGTCCGGCGCGATGCCGTGCTTGTCGATCGCCCACAGCTCGCCGGTGCGCATCAGGCCGGTCTGCACCTCGTCGGCGACGTACAGCGCGCCGTGGCGGTGGCAGAGCTCGTGCACCGCCTCGAGATAGCCGGGCGCGGGCAGCGGAAACCCGTACGTGGCGGGGATGGTCTCCATCAGCACGGCCGCGACGTCGCCTTGCTCGAGCTCGGCCTCCATCGCGTCGAGGTCGTTGAACGGCACGTGCGGGAAGTCGCCGGGCTGGCCCGAGTGGAAGAGGTCGGCGAACCGGTCGTCGCCGGCCGCGAGGGCGAGCCCGGTGTGCCCGTGGAACGCCTTCACGATCGAGATGATCCGGCGTCTGCCGGTGGCGTGCCGGGCGGACTTGAGCGCGATGTCGACCGCCTCGCCGCCGCCGCTCGCGTAGACGACCTTGCTCATCCCCGGCGGGCCCGAGGCGACCAGCGTCTCGGCGAGCGCGGTGCGGGCCAGGGCGGGGAAGTGATGGTTGCCGATGTCGAAGCGGTCCATCGCCGCGCGTACGGCCGCGAGCACGTCGGGGTTGCGGTGGCCCAGGTTGTACGTGCCGCCGTTGAGGTGCACGTCGATCAGCCGGGAGCCGGACATGTCGTACAGAAAGTAACCCTCGCGCCGGTCGATGACCAGCGGCACCCCGGCGTCGCTCCAGAACCGCGTCTTGCCGGGGTTCCAGTAGTGCCGTGCCTGGTCGAGAACCTGGTCCTTGGAGCCGAAGGCGAACTCGCCGTAATCGAAGATGCTGACCGCCCCCTTATTTGGTCCGATTCGGTCTACCAGCGGCCGAGGGCGCGGGTCAATCGGGTCGGCGAGGTTTAACGAGGCCGACACAACAGATGCTTGTGGGGCTACCGGACCGGGTGTCAGCCTCCTCTGCAAGCAGGTGAAGAGATCACGAACCAATTCGGTCCAGACCGATGCGGCGGTCGATACCGACGGAATACCGGAGTGTGCGCATGACAACCGAGGACCTAGCCCCCGAAGCGATAGCCGACGCACCAGTCCCCCGCGCCACCAACACTCTCAAGGCGGGCGCGGTCGGTCTGGCCGGCGTACTTTTCATGGCGGTCGCCAACGCGGCACCGATCACGGCCATGACCGGCAACGTGCCGATCGCCGTCGGCTACGGCAACGGCAACGGCGCCCCGGCCGGCTTCCTGGTCGCGACCGTCGTGCTCACGCTCTTCACCATCGGGTACGTGTCGATGGCCCGGTACATCACCACCGCCGGGGCGTTCTACGGCTTCGTCACCCACGGGCTCGGGCAGCTCTGGGGCATGGCCACCGGCTGGCTCGCCACGATGGCGTACGTCGTCTTCGAAGGGTCTTTGATCGGTATTTTCGCGTACTTCGCGAACTATGCTCTCAAGGACTGGTTCGGCTGGAACGTGAACTGGCTGCTCATCGCGGTCGTCGGCATCGCGCTGATCGCGGTGCTCGGCTACTTCGACATCTCGATCGCGGCCGCGGTGCTGGGCTTCTTCCTGATCTGCGAGGTCGTGCTGCTCGCCGCGCTCGCCTTCTCCGTGCTGTTCAAGGGCGGCGGCTCCGACGGCCTGATGGCCTCCTCGATCAACCCGGTCAACGCCTTCAAGAACCTCACCGAGGGCGGCGGCCTCGGGGCCAAGACCTCCGCCGGTACGCTCGTCGCCGCCGGCTCGGGAGCGCTCGGCCTCTTCTTCGCCTTCTGGTCCTGGGTCGGCTTCGAGACCACCGCGGTCTACGGTGAGGAGTCGCGCAACCCGCGGCGCATCGTGCCCCGGGCCACGCTCATCGCGGTGATCGGCCTCGGCGTCTTCTACACCTTCGTCTCGTGGATGGTCATCGCCGGCAACGGCGCGAAGAGCTCGATCGAGTTGTCGAACAACGACTCGATCGGCATGTTCACCCACCTCGCCGCGGCCAACCTCGGCGGCCAGTGGGTCACCTACGTCTACATCTTCCTCATGGTGTCGGGTTCGTTCGCCTGCGCGCTCGCCTTCCACAACGCGGCCTCGCGCTACCTGTTCGCGATCGGGCGCGAGCTGCCCGCCACGGTCAAGTCGCTCGGCGCCACCCACGCCAAGCACAAGTCGCCGCACATCGCCTCGGCCATCCAGTCGGCCGTCACGCTGGTGCTGACCGTCGGCTTCTATTTCCTCACCGTCGGTGGCAGCGACCCCAACCGCGGCGGCTACATCTACCTCTACGGCCTGCTCGCGCTGCTCGGCACCATGGCCATCCTGATCGTCCAAGCGATCACCTCGGCCGCGGTCATCTGGTACTTCCACGTGCGGAAGGCCCATCCGGGCAACTGGCTGACCACGGCGCTCATCCCGGCCCTCGGCGGCATCGGCATGCTCTACGTGGTCTACCTGCTCTTCTCCAACATCGATTTCGCCGGCGGCGGGGCGGCCGGTTCGCCGTTCTTCAAGGCGATCCCGTACGTCGTCGCGGCGACCTTCGTGGGCGGGCTGGGTTTCGCGTTCTATCTGCGCACCAGCAAGCCCGAGCTGTATGCGGCCGTCGGCCGCACTGTCATGGAGGAGACTCACGAGCGGGTCTGAGGGTCATCCGTTGCGGGCCGGGCCGGTCGGCCCGGCCCGCTTTCGTGCATTACCTAGAGTAAACAGTCCAGGGGGTGGCCATTGATGAAGCGCACGTCCCGCGACATCCGGGTCGCCAACCGTTTCGAGGTGCTCCGGCGCATCCTCGGCGCCGGCCCGGTGGCCCGGCAGGAGATCGCCGCCGACACCGGCCTGAGCCTGGCCACCGTCTCCAACCTGGTCGGCGAGCTCCTCCAGGCCGACCTGCTCGAGGAGGTCGGCTACCAGGACTCCGGCGGCGGGCGGCCGCGGGCCCTCGTCGCCGTGCGGCGGTCCGCCGGCATGCTGGCCGGCGTCGACGTGGCCGAGACGTACGTGCACGTCGAGATCTTCGACACCGCACTGCGGGTGCTGGCCAGTGTGGAAGAGCCGCTGCACCCGAGCCAGGAGAGCAGCCCGGCGCAGATCGTCGCGCACATCGTGTCCAGCCTGCGCGCGGCGGCCGACCGGGCCGGGGTCGGTCCCGAAGGGCTCATGGGCGTCGGGGTCAGCGTTCCCGGCCAGATCGACCGCGCCGGCGGCGTCTCGGTCTTCGCTCCCAACTGGGACTGGCACGACGTACCGCTGCGCGCCCAGCTGGCCGAGCACATCGGCGTGCCGCTCTACCTGGACAATCCGCTGCGCGCCGGCGTGCTGGCCGAGCTCTGGTTCGGTGCCGGCCGGGGCCGCGACGACGTTGCCGTGCTCACCCTGGGCACCGGTGTCGGTGCCGGCCTCGCCGTGCGCGGCCAGCTCTACCGGGGCGCCACCAACAGCGCCGGCGAATGGGGCCACACCAACCTGGTGATGGACGGACGGCCGTGTCGCTGCGGCAGCCACGGGTGCGTCGAGGCGTACGTCGGCGCCCCCGGCATCATGGCGCGGCTGCGGGAGATCGCGCCGGACAGCCCGCTGCTGCGTCCCGGCGACCAGACCGCCACGATCGACGCGCTGGCGAGCGCCTACCACGCGGGCGACCCGGTGGCCACGGCCGTGGTGGCGGAGACGGCGCGCTACCTGGCCGTCGCGATCGCCGATCTGATCAATATCCTGAACCCCGAGGTGGTCGTCCTCTCCAGCTGGGTGGCGGCCAAGCTCGGCGAGCCGCTGCTGGCCCGGGCGCGGGCCCTGCTGGGCCGGCACGCCCTGAGCCGGCCGCTGGCCAACACCGAGATCGTCCTCTGCCGGATCGAGGGCAACCCGGTCAGCCTGGGCGCGGCGACCTTCGCGCTGGAGGGCTACCTCGAGAGGATCGGCGGCCAGGTCACGGCGGCCGCGACCCGGCCTCGAGGACACCGGCGCTAGTTGGGCCGGCTCCAGCTCTGATTGGCGCCGCTGTTGCAGGTGTAGAGCTCCAGCAGCGTCCCGTTGGCCGTGCCCTGCCCGGTGGCGTCCAGGCACAGGCCCGACTGCACGCCGCGGATCTCACCGCTCGCGGCCAGCGTCCACTTCTGGTTGATGCCGCCGTTGCAGGTGTAGAGGATGATCGCGGTGCCGTTGGACGTGCCCTGGCCGGAGGCGTCCAGGCACTTGCCGAGGACCCGCAACTCGCTCGCCGAGGTATAGGTCCACAGCTGGTTGCTCGCGCCACCGCAGGCGTACAGCTGGATGGCGGTGCCGTCGGTGGTCGAACTGCCGGTGTCGTCGGCGCACTTGCCCGACTGGCTGCCCACCAGCTCGGCGGCGCCGGTCTTCACCGCCGATCCGCCGTTCTGCGCGAAGACGTACGTGGTGACGCTCTGCGCCGGCAGGGTCAGCGACGCGGTCGCGCCCGAGACGGTCGGCAGCGAGACCGAGGCGATGTTCTCGGTCGCGCTGGTGCGGTAGGCCGAACCGGCCGCGATCGTGTTCAGCGCGTTGAAGTGCACGTCGAAGCTCTGTGCGCTGGTGCCGGTGTTGGTGACGACCAGGGTCCAGCTGCCGTTGTTCGAGGTCGCGAGCACGTCGACCCCGGACGGCGCCCCGGTGACCGGGAAGCGCACCGACCCGGGCCGGACGAACTTGCTGTACTGGCCCATCACGTAGTACCGCTTCGTGACGTACAGCGCCTGATTGCCGTTGGTCGCGTAGTTGGGGTCGTAGTAGATCAGGCCGTCGTTCCAGCCCGAGGTGTTGGTCGCCGTGGCGCAGGTCGAGCTGGTCGACGGGGCACAGCCGAGCACCTTGGACAGCGCGGTCCACCAGTGGAACTGGGTGTCGCCGGTCACCGCGAAGTCGCGGTACATGAGGTGCGCGAGCGGCAGCGCGCCGGTGATCGTCGGGTCGTACTGCGCGGCATACCCACCGGACAGGCCGGTGTAGCAGCAGATCTCGCTGGCCCAGGTCGGCACCCCGTACCGGCGTCCGAGGCTCTGGTAGTTGGTCATCGTGCCGTCGCTGGGCCAGTCGTACGTGTGGTGGGCCAGCGCCGCGACGTACGGTGAGGTGCCCGAGACGCCCATCCAGGACGGCACGTTGGACAGCGCCGTGCTGGTGCTGCTGGACTCGTCGGGGGTGACGCCGGTCGACAGTCCGCGGGTGGCGAAGGTCGAGCCGATGGCCTGCGCGATGGTGGCCCGCTGGCTGGTGCCGACGGACATGCCCTCCTGGCCGCAGCCGCTGAAGCTCGAGTCGGGCTCGTTCATCGGGCTCAGGTAGTTGATGGCGACCCCCTGCGCCTTGAAGTGCGCGACGATGTCGGCCAGATAGGTGGCGTACGCCGGCTCGTCGCCCGAGATCAGGCTGCCGCCGCAGCTCTTGCCGTCGGTGGTCAGCCAGCTGGGCGCGCTGTTGACGAAGCCGATCAGGTTCGGCACGCCGTCCCGCGCGGCGTACGTCAGGAAGGTGGTGCCGCCCGGGTCGCGGCTCCAGTCGTACGTGCCGGACGCGGTGGCCAGGCTCTGCGGGGCCCGGTCCGACGTGCCGGTGACGCCGGTCCCGCCGCCGCCGATGTTGTAGCGGTAGGCCGACATCTGGATGCCGCTCGTGGTGAACAGCATGTCGGCCACGGCCTGCTGCTGCGTGCTGCTGAAGTTGGCCAGGTCGTTGACCCACCAGGCGCCGGAGGCCCCGATGCCCTGGATCGACTGGGCGGCCCAGCTGGAGACCTGAGCCGTGGTGGTGGCGGCCCGCGCCGAGGTGCCGTTCCCGGCGACGACGGCCGTGCCGGCCACGGCGAGCAGGGCGGCGGCCAAGATGGGCGCGCGCCGGGTGCGGAGCGGAGCTGGACTCATGGGGATGCCCTTCCGGGACGGGGCGCCGGGAGTTCACAGTGTTTCGAGGTGATTAACTCTGCCCCTTTTCCGAACCCCTGTAAATAGTCCACCGTCGCTGCCGCTCAGCGGCCCAGGTGCACGAACGCCGCCCAGCTCCGGGGCCCGGCCGGGCCGGCCGTGGACAGCTCCGGCGGCAGGTCCGGCAGCGGCTCGCGGGCGGGGTCCAGCATGGCGAGCTGGGCGAGGCGCAACGCGTCCACCGGCGGCCGGCCTCGCACGCTGAGCTGGTGGTGCAGCGCGTACATGAGCCTCGCGGTGTCCGCGTCCGGGACCGCCCACAGCGAGCCGAAGACGGTGTGCGCCCCACCGGCCAGGAACGCGGTCGCGAGGCTGATCGCCTCGTCGTGCAGCGAGCCGCCCGCCCCGGTGGAGCAGGCGGAGAGCACCACCCGGTCGAGGTCGAGCCCGGCCGAGCGGGCCCGGGCGAGCAGCCGCAGCACCGGCAGGTCGCCGCCGGCGAGGGCGAGGTGGGCGTCGGCCGGACGGTCCCGGTCGACGTACCCGTGACAGGCCAGGTGCAGCAGCGACGGGCCACGGCCCGGCTCGGCGATCCAGTCCAGCACGTCGTCGGCGGTGGCGTGGGGCATCAGCGTGCCGCCGGGATGGAAGTCGCGATGGACCGCGTGGGCCTCGTCGGCGGCGTGCGGCAGGTCGCCGCCCGGGTTGCCGACGATGAGCGCGGACCGCGGCGAGCGCAGTGGCGTTCCGGCCGAGGCGCAGAACATCCGGGCGGAGACACCGTACGAGAGGACGAGCCGCTCGATCGCATAGTGCCGCCCGTCGTGCGCGGCGTGCCAGGGCACCAGGCCGAGCGCCCCGGTCGGCACGAGCACGAGCCGGGCGGGCCGGCGCAGGTGCCATCCGTCGGTGAGCTCGGTGAGCGGTCCCATCGCGGCCGGCCACGCCCACCGGCACACCTCGTCGAAGGCGTCGCCGCCGGCCGGCCCCTCGTCCCCGGCCGGGCCCAGGTCCCTCGCGGCCCGGGTCCATCCGGTGGGCGCGCGCCCGGCCCGGAGCTCGGGCAGGGTCAGGACGCGTACCCGCCCGGCGACCGGCACGACCACGGCCAAGCCGGGCCGGGTGTCGTCGGCCGGGACCAGGTACACGAGCGCGTCGGCACCGGTTGCCGTCAACGCGCGGCGGATCTCGGCCGGGCCGGGCGTGGTGAACACGTCCGAGCCGGCGGTGAGCGCGTGCAGGGCCCGTACGCGCAGGTTGTCGTCGGGTGCCGCACCCACACCGGCGGTGGCCCGCCACTCCTGCGCGAGGCCGGGGTGACCGGCCGCGGTCAGCCGCTCCGGCATGGACCGCGAGGCGGTGGCGGCGTTCAGCGCGAGCCCTCGCCCCGCGTCGAGGACCGCCACCAGGTCGTCGTCGGCGGCGGGATCGCCGGCGTCCTGGGCGCACCAGGCCACGACGGTACGGACGTGCCGCCCGGCCGCGGCCACCGCTTCGAGGGCGCGCCCGGTGTCCGCCTGGACCAGCGCCTGCCAGGTGAGGGCGACCAGCGCGGACCGGCCGGTCGCCCGGCTGCGGGCCGGATCGGGCCGGTTCCCCAGTCGCAGGGCGTGCCCGTGGCCGATCGCCAGCTGCGGCCAGAGTGCGTGGTGTGGCCCGCCGGCCAGCGCGCACGCCGCGGCGAGATGGGCGGTGGCCCGTGCCGCGGCGGCGTGGTCGGCCGGGTCGCGGCGGGCCACCTCCAGCTCGGCCGTCCCCGCGGTGCTCATCGCGGGGATCTTGAGCATCGGATAGTCATCGGGGATCAGGCCGGCAAGCGGGCCGGCCGCGGCGGCGAGCCGGCGCAGCGTGGCGATGTCGCCGCGGCCCGCCGCCGCGCGCACCTCGGCGGCCAGGGCGGTGACGCGGACGGCGGCCGCGGCGGGTGTGTCGCCCGTGCCGGGGGACCGGTCACCGGTCAGGTGGGCGAGCATGGCGCCCAGCATCGCCGCCGCCGGGTCGTCGCCGGGCAGCTCCCGCTGGGCGCGGGCCAGCGCGGCGGCGGCCGCCGTCTCGTCGCCCGCCTCGGCGAGCCGCCCGGCCTCGCGGACCGACGTCAGCGCCGCGGCCAGGCCTCGCGCGGCCGGGTCCGGCCCGGTGCGGAGCTGCTCGATGGCGGCGGCGAGGGCGGCGAGGTCGCCCTCCTCGACGGCCCGGCCGGTGCGCATGAGGGCGGCATGCGCGGCGATCGTCTCGCGCTGTTCGGGGGAGAACCGGCCGGACGCCGCGAGCCGGCCGACGGCGGCGACGCCGCGGTCGAGGTCGCCGCTCGTGCCGGCGAAGTGGTCGAGCTGGGCCTGGGCGCCGTCGAGCTCGGCCCGCAGGTGCGGGTCGGGCAGCTCGACGTCGCGGTACCGGGCGACAAGGGCACGGCACCGGGCGAAGTCGTGGGGCCGGCCCTCGGGCACGGCGGTGCCGATCTCGACCATGGCCAGGGTTCCGGCCAGCAGCGCCTGGTTGGGCAGGGCGGCGTCGCCGGGCGCGTCGAGCACGGCGTGTCCGCGCTCGACCAGGTCGCGGAACTCCGCCCGGCCGAGCCGGCCCTCCCCGTACCGGGTGAAGGCGGCGCGCAGTTGCTCACGGGTGATGACGCAGCGGAGGTTGTCGTCGGGGCCGCGGCGCAGTGCGGTGCCGAACCGGCGCAGCGCCTCGGTGAGGCCGTCGGGTTGCCCGCCGCTGAACGCGCGTACCAGATGGGCCCAGCCGGACAGGTACCAGGAGTCGGCGTCGTCGAGCGTCCGGGTCGCGAGGTCGCCGAGCCGTACGGCCTCGGCCATGTCGCGCGGGTCGCGGGTGCGCTCGGCCCGGAAGGCCAGGAGCCGGCCGCAGAGCTGGGCGGCGAACCCCTCGCCGGGCCGGTCGTCGAGAACGCGCCGCCAGAGAGCGATGGCCCGGTCGGCGTCGTCGAAGTGGGTGCGGTCGCGTTCCCAGCGATCCTGATAGGCGACCGCGAGCAGGCGGCGCTCGAGGTCCCCGCCGGCACCGGTGTCCACCTTCCGCCGGCCCTGCTCGATCGCGGCGTCGAGGCCGGCGCGGTCGACCGTCTCGCCGGCCGCCGTCCGCTCCCACCATCGTCGCAGTGCGTCGTCCGCGCCGTTCTCCGCCATCCGCATGCCCTTCCTGCCGGGTTCCGTCGCCGCTGTCTGACGGACCGGGTCCCTCGTCCGGGGTCGGGCCCCGCACGCCGGCGCGGCGGGTTTCCCGGCCGCCCGGGCGTCAGCCGCCGGCTCGGCCCAGGCCCGCGTCGCGGCCGCGGACGATCGCTTCGGCGCGGTCGCGGACCCGCAGCTTGGCGAAGATGCTCGAGACCCGGTTGCGGACCGTCTTGGGGCTCAGGCCCAGCCGGGCGGCGATCTCCGCGTTCGGGTGGCCGGCGGCGATCAGGTCCAGCACCTGGCGCTCGCCGGTGGTCAGCTCCGGGAAGCTCTGGCCGGCCGGCGCGGCGGTGGTGGCGAAGTACGCGGTCAGCCGCTGGGCCAGGGCGGTGCCGAAGACGGCGCCGCCGGCCGCGACGACGCGTACGGCCTGCAGGACCTCCTCGCCGTCGGCGTCCTTGAGCAGGTAGCCGCGGGCGCCCGCGCGCATCGCGGCGAAGACCGAGGCGTCCTCGCCGAACATGGTCAGGACGAGCACGGCGGTGCCGGGGCTGGCCTCGACGACGCGGCCGGTCGCCTCGATGCCGCTGCCGCCGGGCATCTGCACGTCCATCAGCAGCACGTCGGGGCGCAGCCGGGCGGCCAGCTCGACGGCGGCCGCGCCGTCCGCGGCCTCGCCCACCACCTCCACATCGGGGTGGCCGTCGAGCAGCGCGCTCAGGCCGGCGCGGAACACCGGGTGGTCGTCGACCAGCAGCACCCGTACGCGTCCGCTCATGGGCGTGCCTCCTGCAGCAGGCTCCGCGCCAGCGGGAGGCGCACCTCGATCCGGGGTGCCGCCCGCCGGGCCCGGGCCGATCTCGCAGCTGCCGCCCAGCTCGGCGGCGCGTTCCCGCATCGAGGCCAGGCCGACCCCGGGCCGGCGCCGCTCCGGCAGGCCCCGGCCGTCGTCGGTGATCTCGATGTGCAGCGCGTCGTCGGTGCGCAGCCGGACCGTGCAGGTGCGGGCCGCGGCGTGCCGGACGACGTTGGTGATCGCCTCGGTGGCTATCCGGTAGGCCGCCACCTCGACGGCCAGGTTGGCCAGGGCCCGCGACCAGCTGCCGGGGTGGTGCACCGGCGGCAGCAGCTCGACGACCGTGACCAGCGCGCCGGCGTAGGCGAGGCAGCGGATCTGGGCGCGCTCGATGTCCCGGGCCCGGCGGAACCGGCTGATCAGGGCGGCGGTCACCGCGCCCACCATGAGCGGGAACCCGCCGAAGACCACGAGCAGCACGCCGTGCAGGGCCCGGGTCGCCCCGGCGGGCAGCGGGACGGCGTGAGCGCGCGACCATGACCGAGCCGACCGCACGAGCTCAACGGGGGCGGCGCGGTCCGCGACCACCAAGGAGGTTCCGAGCAGGGCTGAAGACTCATGTCGACCCCGGCCCGGACGAAAGGACATCTCGACCGTCCACGTCCAGGGAGAGGGCTCCGGATGAGCGAGACCAGCCTGGCGCCCGCCGGGATCGGGCGGGAGTGGCCGGCGTCGGACATCGCGGCGCTGCTCGCGGCCGCCGAGAAGCACCGGCTGGCCGGTGACTACCGGGCCGGCTCGGTGGCCGCCCGGGAGGCCGCCGCCCACGCCGAGGCGGCCGGTGACCGGGCGGCCGGGGCCGCCGCCTTGCGGCTGCTCGCCGCCCAGCTGATGCGGCTCGGCGCGCTGGAGGAGGCGGTCGTGGCCGGCCGGGAGGCGGCCGCCGTGCTCGAGGCTCTCGGCGACGACGGCGGCGTCTGCCAGGTGCTGACCGAGGGCTCGCTGGCGCTCAACGACCTGGGCATGCACGAGGAGGCGCTGGCGGCGCTCGCCGACGCGCGGGACATCGCGCAGCGGCTCGGCGACCGCGGCCTGCTCTACTGGGTGCACAACCGCACCGGGTGCGTGCACGGCACGATGGGAAATCGGGAGCTGAGCGCGGCCTTCCTGACCAAGGCGCTCACCATGACCGACGGCCTGGACAGCGACGCGCGGTTCTGCATTCTCAACAACCTGGGCGACAACGCCGTCTACGAGGTGGCCCGGCTCCGTGAGGTGGGGCGGGCGGAGGACGCCGAGCGGGCGCTGTCGGAGGCACTCGGGTACATCACCGAGGCGCTCGGGCTGGCCCGCGGCTCGGGCAACCCGTTCCGGGAGGCGATCGCCCTGGACAACTACGGCATGCTGCTCGGGCTGGCGGGCGACTTCGAGAGCGCCGAAGGGCTGATCGAGCAGGCCCGTACGATCGCGGAGCGGCAGGGGTACGACTCGCTGGAGTCCTCGACCTGGGAGCACCGGGCCCGGATCAGGCTGATGCGTGGCGACTACCGCGCCGCGATCAAGAAACTGCACGTCGCGCTCGACCGGGGGCTGGCCATCGGCGAGAAACCCAGCGTGATGGAGATCCACCGGCAGCTCTCCTCGGCGTACGAGAAAGTGGGTGACGCCGCCTCGGCGCTCGCCCACTACCGGCTCTTCCACGACCTCGAACGGGAGGCGCGCAACGACGTCGCCGCGGTGCGGGCGCGGATGGCCGTACACAGTTTCGAGCTGGACAACGCCCGCCTGGACGCGGACACCGCGCGGATGGAGACGGAGCAGCATCGCCTTCGTGCCGCCGAGTTGGAGGCCGACAATCTCAGCTGGCAGCGGCAGGCCACCGAGGACGCGCTGACCGGCCTGCCCAACCGGCGCTTCGCCGACCTGCGTCTGCCGCAACTGATCGCGGCCGGGCCGGTATGCGTGGCGCTCGCCGACGTCGACCTGTTCAAGGGCGTGAACGACCGGTACGGGCATCCAGTCGGCGACGAGGTGCTGCGGCGGATCGCGGTGCTGCTGCGGGACGACGTCCGGGAAGGCGACCTGGTGGCCCGGTTCGGCGGCGAGGAGTTCCTGATCGCGTTGAGCGCCATCGGGACGGACGACGCGTGGGCCCGGTGCGAGGCGCTGCGGGCGGAGATCGCCGCGTATCCGTGGGCGCAGGTGCAGGACGGGCTCTCGGTGACCATCAGCCTCGGGCTGGCGGCGGTCGACGCCGGCGTCGACGCCGCGCTCGCCGTCGCCGACGAGCGCCTCTACGAGGCGAAGCGGTCGGGCCGCAACCGCGTGGTGGCCGGCTGACTGACTCTCCGGGCGCGCATTCATAACGAATGCATAACGGCGCCTTGACGTGGACTTTGACTGCCGGGCGGTACCGGCTCCGGACGGCATCGCGCCGCTGAGCCTGGACAGCGCCGCCGATGCCACCCGGTGGATCGAGGGACTCACGGCCACGACCGCCGAGGTCATCGCCCACTACGACGACCGGCACCTCGGGCGCTGGCCCGCCGTGACGACCCGGGCCTACGGTGCCGGCCGCATCACCACCGTCGGCACCGTGCCCGGACCCCGGCTCGCCCGGGACCTGCTCCGCTGGTGCGACGCCCGGACCGGCCGGTCACGTCACTGGCGCCCCTCGCACCCGGCGCTCACCGTCACCTCGGCGGTCAACCGGCACGGCACCCGCCTGCGCTTCGTGCACAACTGGTCATGGGATCACGTCCCGTTCACGGTGCCGTCCGGCGCGATCGATGTCCTCTCCGGCACCCCGCTCGGAGTCGGCGAATGCCTGCGGCTCGGACCCTGGGACGTCCGGGTCCTCGCCGAGGACCCGCCCGAGACTCCCGGCTGACGCTCGCTCAACTCGCGCCTGCTGCTGCCGATGTCGTACGACGTAGTCAGGCGCGGCAGGATGGGGCGAGCGCGATGCGTGGTTGGCGATGCCCGGCGTGGGTGGCCTATTTGGTGGTCGCCGGGGTGGCGATCGGGGCGTATTTCCTGATTCCGGTGCCCGCGGTGAAGACCACGCTGTACGGGCTGCTGGGGCTGTCGTCCGCGGCGGTGACCGTGCTGGGCGTACGCCGGAACCGGCCCGTGGTGCGGTGGCCCTGGTATCTGATGGCGGCCGGGCGGGTCTTCTTCACGGCTGGCGACGTCTCGTACTGGGTGCAGTCGGAGGTGTTGCACCACGACGCGTTCCCCACCTATTCGGATGCGCTGTACCTCGTGTACTACCCGGCGCTGGCGATCGCGCTGCTCGGCCTGGTGCGCGCCCGCCGGCCCGGCAAGGACCTGCCCGGCCTGCTGGACGCGCTGGTGCTGTCGACCGGCGCCGCGATGCTGTCGTGGGTCTTCCTGATCGTCCCGTACGTCCGCGCGGCGGACATCTCACCGCTGGCCCGCGTGGTTTCCCTGGCGTACCCGGTTGCGGACATCCTGGTGCTGGCCGTGCTGGTGCGGCTGGCCACGGGCCGCGGCGACCGGCCGTCGGCCTACCGGCTGTTCGTCGGCAGCACGCTGGTCATGCTGGTCGGCGATGTGATCTACGCGCTGCTGGAGCTCACGATCGGCTATCAGCCGGGCAACCTCGTCGACGTCACCTGGCTGGCGATGTACGCGCTGGCCGGGGCGGCGGTGCTGCATCCGACGGTGGCCGCGATCTCGCGGCCCGCTCCGCCGGTGGCCGACGGCGAGGTGAAGGTGAGCCGGCTGGTCATGCTCGCGGTGGCCAGCATGATGGCGCCCGCCGCGCTCGGGATCGAGTGGCTCCGCGGCATGGCCATCGACGTGCCGGTGATCGTGGCCGGTTGTGCCGTGCTGTTCCTGCTGGTGATCACCCGGCTGCACGGGCTGGTCCGGCTGCTGTCGCAGACGCTGCGGGTGGTCGAGGGCCAGGCGACCACCGATCAGCTCACCGGGCTGGCGAACCGCCGCCGGTTCCACGACCGGTGGCAGGCCGCGCTGCGCGACGGCGTCGGGCCCACCGCCCTGCTGTACCTCGATCTGGACGGCTTCAAGCCGGTCAACGACGGTCTCGGCCACGACGCGGGTGACGCGGTGCTGGTCGCCGTCGCCGAGCGGCTGCGTACGGTGGTCCGGGCCGGCGACGTCGTGGCCCGCCTGGGCGGCGACGAGTTCGCGGTCATCCTGCCGTGGACCGGCGACGACCAGGCCCACGCTCTGGCCCAGCGCATCGTCGAGGTGCTGGGCGAGCCGTTCGACGCCGGGGCCCGTCAGGTGTTCATCGGCGCGAGCGTCGGTGTCGTCGTCGCCGCCCAAGGGGCCGACCCGGAGCACGAGTTGCGGCGCGCCGACGCGGCCATGTACGCGGCCAAGACGAGCGGCCGCAACCGCGTCCACCAGGCGGTCGCCTGAACCGCGCACCCCGGCTGACCTAGTCCTGAGAGCGCTAACAGCGACTGCTTGAGGTTGTCCCGGATAACACTTGTTCAGATGGATGATCGGACCAAATCGCGGTCGAATTGCGACGTTGACTAGCCTGTGACTTTGCCGTAACAATCGACTGTCATCGCTAGTTAACGTTCACAAGCGAGGTCCCATGCCCCCCATCTCCGGCCCTCGGCGGAGGGTCCTGCTGGCCGTGACCGGCGCCGCCACGCTCGTCGCCGGCGTCCTGGCCGCGGTGACGCCGGCTCAGGCCGCCACCACCGGCCCCTGCGACATCTACGCCTCCGGCGGCACCCCCTGCGTTGCCGCGCACAGCACGACCCGCGCCCTGTACGGCTCCTACACCGGCCCCCTCTACCAGGTGCGACGCTCGTCGGACAACACGTACCGCAGCATCAGCCCGGTCAGCGCGGGCGGCTACGCCGACGCGGCGAGCCAGGACTCGTTCTGTGCCGGGACGACCTGCCTGATCACCCGCATCTACGACCAGAGCGGCCGGGGCAACGACCTCACCCAGGCCCCCGGCGGCGGCGCGGCCGGCGGCCCGGACAACCTCGCCGACGCCACCGCGGCGCCGGCCACGCTCAACGGCAACCGGGTGTACGGCGTGTACGTGGCACCCGGCACCGGCTACCGCAACAACAGCACCAACGGCATCGCCACCGGCGACGCCGCCGAGGGCATGTACGCGGTCTTCGACGGCACGCACTACAACGGCGGCTGCTGCTTCGACTACGGCAACGCCGAGACCAGCAGCAACGACACCGGCAACGGCCACATGGAGGCCATCTACTTCGGCAACATCAAGGTGTGGGGCTACGGCACGGGCAACGGCCCGTGGGTCATGGCCGATCTGGAGAACGGACTCTTCTCCGGGGTCAACGCCGGTTACAACGCCAACGACCCCAGCGTCAACAACCGTTTCCTGACCGCCATCGTCAAGGGCCAGCCCAACCAGTGGGCGATCCGGGCCGGCAACGCGCAATCCGGCGGGCTGTCGACCTACTACAGCGGCGCCCGGCCGAACGTCTCCGGCTACAACCCGATGCACAAGGAGGGCGCGATCATCCTGGGCATCGGCGGCGACAACAGCAAGGGCTCCGCCGGCACGTTCTACGAGGGCGTGATGACCTCGGGCTATCCGTCCGACGCCACCGAGAACTCGGTGCAGGCCAACATCGTCGCGGCCGGCTACAGCACGTCGAGCGGCGGTGGTGGCGGCGGCAAGGAGCTCGTCGGCGGCCAGTCCGGCCGGTGCGCGGACGTCCCGAACGCCTCCACCACCAACGGCACCCAGGTTCAGTTGTACGACTGCTGGGGCGGCAGCAACCAGCTGTGGACCGCCACCTCGAGCAAGCAGTTGACCGTCTACGGCAACAAGTGCCTGGACGCCAGCGGCAAGGGCACGACCAACGGCACGGCGGTCGTCATCTGGGACTGCAACGGCGGCACCAACCAGCAGTGGAACGTCAACTCCAACGGCACGGTCACCGGCGTGCAGTCCGGCTTGTGCCTGGACGCCACCGGCGCCGGCACGGCCAACGGCACCAAGCTGATTCTGTGGGCCTGCAACGGCCAGTCCAACCAGCAATGGTCACTGCGATAGGAGCAAAGGTGAATCTTTACCGGATCCGGCCGCGGCGACTTCTCGTGGCCGGGATCGCCCTGATCGTCGCCCTGGCCGGTGTCGCCGGCCTGCAACTCGGCGACGCCTCGCCGGCGCAGGCCGCCACCAGCCAGTTCCATGGCGTGAACTGGGCCGACCCGAACGACAATTTCATCACCCGGCCGAACGTCCCGGTCGGCCTGTCAAGCTCCGACAGCTACGCCACCGTGTACGCCAAGGCGACCGCGATTCTGAAGGGCTTCCAGGCGCTCGGCGCCAACACGGTGCGCATGGGCATCAACACCTGGACCACCTCGTCCACCTGGTGGAACAGCCTGGTCGGCGCCTACGACGCGGCCGACGCGCTGGGCATGAACGTCGTGCTCGCCCCGTGGCTGCAGGGCGGCAAGATCAGCGACACCAACGCGTTCAACGCGATGTGGGACACTGTCGTCAACAAGTACGGCGGCAAGTCGAACTTCTACTTCGACATGATGAACGAGCCGTACGGCTACAACGCCGCCGACCTCACCAACGCCGAGGCGGCGTGGGTCTCCCGCTACCCGCAGGTGCCGCGCGGCCGCCTCATCCTGCCGGGGCTGTACAGCGACACCAACCTGTGTGCCGTCGGCGGCGACTCCCGCCTCTCCGGCACGCTGCTGTCGCTGCACATCTACGGGATGTTCGGTGACTCGCACACCACCGAGTCCGGCTGGGTCACCGATCTGCAGAACAATCTCTGCGGGTACGCCGGCCGCACGGTCATCACCGAGTTCGGCGTGCCCATGACGACCGGCGTGGACTACAACGGCCCCAAGGACGGCAACAACGACCGCTCCTACCTCTACGGCGTCACCGACACCGCGCGCGGCCAGGGCATCGGTACCCTGCTGTGGGTCGGTGTCAAGGAGACTGGCCAGACGTACGGTCCGGGCCCGTGCGAGAACGTCTCGTGCGCCATCACCACGGTCAACGGCAGCGGCACCAACCTGTCGCTCTCGATCAACAACCAGTCCGGCCTGGACCGCCTGCAGTACGGCTGGGGCCAGACGAACAACTCCGGCGGCAACGGCACCGGTGGCACCGCCTTCGCCTTGCGGTCCACCAGCGCCGCCCGATGCCTCGACGTCCCCGGCCAGGCCACCGCCAACGGCACCCTGACCGAGATCTGGGACTGCAACGGCGGGGCCAACCAGCAGTGGACCTCGCTGTCCAACGGGGCCCTGCAGGTGTACGGCAACAAGTGTCTCGACGTGCCTGGCCACGCCACGGCCGCGGGCACGAGGGTCGAGATCTGGGACTGCAACGGGGGCGCCAACCAGCAGTGGACGATCAACGCCGACGGCACCGTCGTCGGCCGCGAGTCCGGGCTGTGTCTCGACGTCTCGGGGGCCGGCACCGCCAACGGCACCGCCGTCGACATCTGGACCTGCACCGGCGGCGGCAACCAGAAGTGGGCCCGCCAATGACCGCCGGGCGGCCGGCAGCCCGCTGACCCGTACCACGAGGCGCGCCGGGGGTCACCACCGTGACCCCCGGCGCGTACTGCTGACTCCGGCCGGGCCGCGAACCGATTCGACGCATCGATTCGCCGAACTCCTCGCCTCGTTTAGGCACACCGTTGACATCGACGACGACCACTATCTACCGTGTTGACGAATCGATTCGACTGCGCTCCACCGTCCCGGAGCCAGCTCCACCTCATCGACTCGCCACCGGAGGCCCCGATGCACCAGAGAAGAAGACTCGGCCGGTTCGCCACCAGAGCCGCCATCGCGATCGGCATGATCCTGGCGGCCGCCGTCCCGCTCGGCGTGGCCGACGCCGGCCAGGCGGCCGCCGCCGAGGCGCTGAGCGTCGACCTCGCGTCCAGCCGTGGGACGTCCACGCTGGTCGGCGAGGGCGTGCTCTACGGCATCAACCAGGACGCCACCCTGCCGGCCGACCAGTTCATCCAGCCGCTGAAGCTCAACGCCTTCCGGGGCGGAGGGTGGTTCTCCGGCGGCTGGATCAAGGACAACTACCAGTACGGTTCGGCCACCCAGGCCGACATCACCTCGATCATCGCGCAGGCCCGGCGGTTGAACCAGGTCGGCAACCACCCGCAGTACCAGGTGCTGCTGAGCGACCTGTACGGGCTGAACGGCGGCCAGCCGGCGAACACGGTCTACCCGTGCGACAACGGCAACTGCGCCAACTGGGCCACCTTCATCGACACCACCGTGGCGGCGCTGCAAGCCAGTGGACTGCCGTTCGCGTACGACATCGACAACGAGCCGGACATCTCGATCTTCTGGAAGGCCGGGGTCAACAGCACCCAGTACTTCCAGATGTGGGACACCGCCTACCGGGAACTGCGTAAGGTGGCCCCGGCCGCGCAGATCGCCGGCCCGTCGTTCGCCTACACCCCGCAGGCCCGGGCCTCGCAGTGGAGCACCTTCCTCAACCATGTCAAGGCGGCCGGCACCGTGCCCGACTGGATCACCAACCACGACGAGGGCGACGTCGACGACCCGGTCACCGTCTCGCAGGCGCTCAACAGCCAGCTCGCCGCCGCCGGCATCCCGGCCCGCCCGCTGTCGGCCAACGAATACCAGCCCGCCGACCGGCAGACCGCCGGGGTCACCGCGTGGTATCTGGCCCGGTTCGCCCAGTCCGGCTACGCCAACGCGATGCGCGGCAACTGGGTCTGCTGCATGACCCCCAACCTGACCGGCATCCTGACCCAGAGCAACGGCAGCTGGACCACCAGCGGCAACTGGTGGGCGATGCGGTCCTACGCGGACCTGACCGGCACCCTGGTCAACACGTCCGGGCAGGTCGGCAGCACCGCGATCGCCGCCTCGATCGACAGCGCCAACCGGCGGGCCGTCGCCATCGTCGGCGACAGCAACGGCTACACCGGCAGCGCCACGGTGACCTTCAACGGCGTGTCGGCCAACAGCTGGCTGGCCGGCAACGGCAGCGTCAACGTCGTGGTCGACCGGATCCCCGACCAGGCGACGCTGAGCACCCCGCAGGTCGTGCTCAACCAGACCATGACGCTCTCCGGCGGCGCCGTCACCGTGCCGCTGACGTTCCAGGCCTCGCACGACGCCTTCGCCGTCTACCTGACCCCGGCCTCGACCGGTGGCCAGCAGGGTGTCGAGCTGGTCGGCGGACAGTCCGGCCGCTGCGTCGACGTGCCCGGCGGCTCGACGGCCAACGGCACGCAGACCCAGCTCTTCGACTGCTCGGGTGGCGCCTCGCAGCGGTGGACGTACACCTCGGGCAAGCAACTGCAGGTGTACGGCAGCAAGTGCCTCGACGCGAACGGTCAGGGCACGAGCAACGGCACCGCGGTGATCATCTGGGACTGCAACGGCCAGGCCAACCAGCAGTGGAACGTCAACGCCAACGGCACGGTCACCGGCGTGCAGTCCGGCCTGTGCCTGGACGCCACCGGCGCCGGGACGGCCAACGGCACCAAGCTGATCCTCTGGTCCTGCAACGGCGGCGCCAACCAGCAATGGAGCACGCGCGCCTGAGCTACGGGCCTCAGCGGCGGTGGTTGCCCGGCCGATGGCCGGCCGGGCAACCACCGGCCTGTCCGGCCGGTCAGGGGCTGTCGCAAGAGATGGTGCCGGGCGCCCCGGTTCCCCCGTTCACCACGAAGCCGAAGCTGGTCGAGGCGTTCGGGCCGAGGGTGCCGTTGTACGCGGCGTTCCGGACGGTCACCGCGCCGCTGGTGCCGGTATTGGTGCCGTTCCAGACGTTGACGAGCGTCTGCCCGCCGGCCAGCGTCAGGTGCACGGTCCAGCCGTTGAGGGCAGCGGAGCCGTTGTTCGCCACGGTGACCTCGCCCTGGAAGCCGCCGGGCCAGTCGCTGACCATGCGGAACGTTGCCGTGCAGGCGCCCGGCTGCCCGGTGACCGGTGGCGTGCTAGGCGGCGTCGACGGCGGCGTGCTCGGCGGTGTCGAGGGCGGCGTGGACGACGGCGGCGTGGTGGGGGAGGCCGCGTTGAGGGCGTTGAGGACGGCGGTGTACGCGGGCTTGGGGTTGCTGTTGGCGTCGAACAGCAGCGGGTGCTCGCTGCCCCGCCAGGAATCGCTGTCCCGGATGCCCCACGTGGTGATGCCGACGCAGCGGGGGACGTTCACGCACGCCCTGGTCAAGCCGGCGTACTGGGTGGGGTCGGCGTTGGTGACGTCGGCCTCGGTCAGGGCGACGTCGACGCCGAGGGCGGCGAAGCTCGACAGGGTGGTCTGGAAGTTGCCGGGCAGTGAGCTGCCGCCGGTGAAGTGGGTCTGCAGGCCGACGCAGTCGATCGGG
>NZ_JOJL01000013.1 GCF_000721705.1 Actinoplanes subtropicus | reverse complement strand
GTTGGACTGCCGGCGGCTGCCGTCCTCGTTGAACGCCTCGTTGACCACGTCCCAGTAGGCGAGCTTGCCCTTGTAGTGGGCCATCACGCCGTTGATGTGGTTGATCATCGCCTGGCGCAGGCTGCTGCCGGTGAGCCGCTGCATCCAGCCCGGCTGCTGGGAGTGCCACGCGAGGGTGTGGCCGCGGACCTTCATGCCGTGCTGGGTCGCCCAGTTGTAGACCTGGTCGCCCGCGGAGAAGTTGAACTGGTTCTGATTCGGCTCGGTCGCGTCCGGCTTCATCTCGTTCTCGGGCGTCACCATGGAGAACTCGCGCCCGGCGATGGTGGTGTAGGCCGAGTCGCCGAGCCGGCCGGCAGCGATCGCGGTGCCGAAATACCGGCCCGATTGCGCGGCCGCCGCGCCCAGGGTGCTGGCGGCGTTCGCGGCCGGCATCACCATGACGACGCCCGCCGCCGCGACGGTGGCGACGGTGCCCGCGAGCAGCATCCGGAACCGTGACGATCGGCGCGCCGCGGAGCCCGGGGATGGGGGAGGGGAATTGGTTGCCACGGTGGCCTCCTTTTCTTGGTCAAAGACGGCCTTCAATGCCACGTCATGCTGGCACGGCAACCTCGCCGAAACAATAGCTTCCGGAATAGTTCCGGAACTATCGGCGGCGCGCTACCTCTCCGAGCGGCCACTTTGTGATCTCGATGCCTGGCCAGGTGTGGAAGGCCGGTCCCGCCGGTCCGGTCCAGCTCCGGAAGTTGCGGCGCAAAAACTTACTGAATTAGTGTTATGGACCAGTGCCCTTCGGGGTCGGCAGGACAATTACTTGTATCGATGGGAGCGCTCCCGTAGCATCCGGGACGTCGCGATGTTAACGCCCACCATTTGTTGGTGCGAGCAATCCTCGCTCTATCCCCGTGCCTTTCCCCGTCCCGAAAGGTTCGCTCATGTCCATCCGTCAACTCGCCGGCGGGGTGGTGGCGGCCGTGCTGGCCGGCGCCGTGGCCCTGGCGGTCGTGACCGCGGCGCCCGCGGACGCGGCCGTGACCGCCGGCTGCGGCAAGGCGCCCACGCTGACCAGTGGCACCCACACGATCTCCAGCGGCGGTCAGAGCCGTAGCTACATTCTC
Organism: Actinoplanes subtropicus; assembly: GCF_000721705.1. Taxonomy (GTDB): domain Bacteria; phylum Actinomycetota; class Actinomycetes; order Mycobacteriales; family Micromonosporaceae; genus Actinoplanes; species Actinoplanes subtropicus. The sequence goes on along the minus strand of NZ_JOJL01000013.1, from coordinate 312,756 downwards.
CGGGTCCCGGACGGCTACGACCGCAACCACCCGTACAAGCTGATCTTCGCCTTTCACTGGCTCAACGGAACCGCCGGCAACGTGGCGAGCGCCGGCTACTACGGACTTCAGCAGCTGTCGGCCAACTCGGCGATCCTGATCGCCCCGCAAGGCATCGACAACGGCTGGGCCAACACCGGCGGCCGGGACCTGACCCTCGTCGACAACCTGACCGCGCTGATCGAGGGCGACCTGTGCGTCGACACGTCCCAGCTGTTCGCCCTCGGCTGGAGCTACGGCGGCTCGATGAGCTACGCCGTCGCGTGCGCCCGGCCGGCGGTCTTCCGGGCCGTCGCGGTGCTCTCCGGCGCCAACCTCAGCGGCTGCGCCCCCGGCACCCAGCCGGTCGCCTACCTCGGCATCCACGGCATCCACGACAGCGTGCTGAACATCTCGCTGGGCCGGTCCATCCGGGACACCTTCGTCCGCAACAACGGATGCACGCCGCAGAATCCGCCGGAGCCGGCCCAGGGCAGCCTGACCCACATCGTGACCGCGTACGCGGGCTGCCGGGCCGGTTACCCGGTGGAGTGGGCGGCGTTCGACGGCGACCACACGCCCGAGCCGGTGGACGGGTCCACGTCGACCAACGGCGCCCGGACCTGGACGTACCCGGAGATCTGGCGGTTCTTCTCGCAACTGCCGAGTACGACGTCCTCCTCGCCGTCGACACCCACGACGACACCGACCTCGCCGAGCCCGTCGCCCACCGTCCAGCCGGGCGCCTGCACCGCCGCGTACCGGATCACCGGACAGTGGCAGGGCGGCTTCCAGGCCGAGGTCACCGTGACGGCCGGTACGGCGGCCCTGACCGGGTGGCGGGTGAGCTGGACGTTCGCCGACGGCCAGACGATCACCCAGATGTGGGGCGGCCGGAACACGTCCAGCGGCAGCGTGCAGAACGTCGCGAACGAGACCTGGAACGGCAGCCTCGCGGCGGGTGCGTCCACCACGTTCGGCTTCCTCGGCACCTGGAACGGGGCCAACAGCGTGCCGGCGATGACCTGCGCCGTGCCTTGACCGAGCCGGCGCGGGCAGGGGGATGAGGGGTGCCGCCGGACGATCCGGCGGCACCCCGGCCGTCCGGCGGTCAGCCCAACGGCGGGCGGACGAAGAATGAGCTGTCGGCGCGGAAGGTTTCGCTTCCGTCGTCCTTGTCGATCCACATCTGATCGCCGACGTGGCGCAGGAAAAAGCCACGGTAATTGAACGACTCCAGCGACACCGATCCGGTATGGAGGCCGTCGCGGCCGCAGAACGTGGCGTCCTGCCGGAACAGGACGGTCCCCTCGTCCGGGCTGAGCCGCAGCCGGAACGACGCATGCCGCAAATAGCGGCCGTCTGGGCGGCGGAACGAGAAGCAAGCGGGATCGGCCAGCCCACCGACGGCCTGCAGGCTCGCCCGCTCCCGAGCCGCCACCTCGCTGCCCGGACCCACCGCGGTCAGCACCCCGAAGTCGCCCGTCACGGCGACAAATCGTCCGGCGGCATCGGCCGATTCCAGCGACACCCGGCCGATCGCCGGCCTGGGTACCACGGCGCCGATGGAGGGCGCGGCCGTGCCGCTCCGCCCGGACGCGAGCGGCGTCGACGTGGTCCACCCGGTCGTCGGGACCGTGACGCTGACGGCCAGGACGCCGGCGGTGACGGTCGTCGCCACCGGATGCGTGACCGCCGCCTGGACCGTCCGGACCAGCCACGAGCCGATGCCCGAGGCGACCTTGACCCCGGAATCCGCGGCCGCGGCGCCGGCGAGGGCCTTGGCCACCGCCGCGGCTCCGAGCGTGACCGGGACGGGAAGCAGCACGAGCCCGGCCAGCAACCGGTCCGCGGGCAGCAGGCGGCCCAGCGCGGGCGCGCACACGCGGCAGGACTGCACATGGCGCCCGAACCGCTTTCGCCAGTACGGGCTCGGCGTCCCGTCCCACTCGGCCGCGACCTCGCCGAGCGCCGGGCATCCGGGCATGGCCTCCAGCGCGGCGACGATCTGCCTGCTCGCCTCCAACTGCTCACGCATCCGCTGCATCCGTACGCCGGTGTGCGCGACGGTCGTGCCCAGCGCGGCGGCGACCTCCGGGCGGCTCAGTTCGCCGGCCAGCTCCAGCCACCAGAGCGAGAACGCGGTCCGCTCGTCCGCCCCCATCCAGTGCAGCGCGTGCCCGACCTGCCGCCGTTGATCCGACAGCTCCACCCGCAGCAGCGCCGGCCCTTCCACCTCGGCGCCGGCGTCCGGACGCCCGGCCGCCGTGTCCAGCGGCGCCTCACGCCGGGCCGTGAGCTCCTTCCGCGCCAGATGACTGCCGATCTGCCGTACGGCGATGGCGGCCAGCCACGGCCGGAAGCTACCCGCCGAGCGCAGGTCGGCGATCTGCCGCAGCGCCCGCACCAGCACGTCCTGGACGATGTCGTCGACCGCCGGGTCGTCGGGCAGCGTCCGCCGGACGAGGTTGTAGACCATTGGCAGGTGACGGCCGAACAGCTCGTTCAACGCGGCCCGGTCGCCGGCGCGCGCGGCGACCACCAGTGCCTCGTCCTGACCGGGAAACGGCTGCTCCACTGCGACGTCCTGACTGGGGCAAGGAAAAGTGAACGCTAACAGTCATACATGTTATGAGTGACGAACTTCATATTCAAGAAGGCTGATGTGCGTCGTGTGCCGGCAGGAAGCGCCGACCGGCGTGCTCGGGCCGTACGTGCGGCCCGAGGGACACCTCGATGCTGGTCGGCCGGGTGCTCGTGCCCGCCGCCGCGATCGCGGACTCGTCCACCCGGATGCCGAGCCCGGGCGAGTCGCCCAGGACGTAGCCGCCGTCCTCGATGCGCAGGTCCAGGGTCAGTCCCACGGGCGGGGTCAGGTCCTGCAACTCGGCCACGATGTGGTTGGGCACCGAGGTCGCGGCGTGCACCAGCCCGACCGGTGTCGTGCCGACGGTGCTCACCGGCAGGTCGTGGGCGTGCGCGAGCGCGGCGACGCGCAGGAAATGGGTCACCCCCCAGACCGCCGCCGTCTGCACGATGTCCACCGCGTTCGAGGCCAGCAGCGGGCGGTACTGTTCCAGGCCGGTCAGGTTCTCGCCGGTGGCGACGGAGGCCCGGATCCCGCGACCCACGGCCGCCAGCCCGTCGGCGTCCCACCGGCGGACGGGCTCCTCGATCCAGGTCAGGTCGAGCGTGCGTTCCAGCTCCGCGACGTGCCGTACGGCCTGCTTGCGGTTCCACGACTCGTTCGCGTCCAGCATCAGCCCGGGGCGGAGGCCGCTCACCTCGGCCAGGACGTCCCGGACCAGGGTCAGCCGGTGCCGGTCCTGGTCGACGTCGAGGCCGCCCTTCAGCTTGGCCGCGCCCAGCCCGCGGGTCGCGTAGGCCTGGTACAGCGTCGCGAGCTGCTCGTCGTCGAGACCTATGTCGAGTCCGGAGGCGTACGCCGGCACGAAGCGGCGCCGCCCGCCGAGAAGCCGCCAGAGCGGCTCGCCGGCCAGCGTGGCCTTGATGTCCCACAGGGCCGTGTCCAGCGCGCCGATGGCGCCGAAGACGGCTCCGGAGTGCCCGGCCTTGAAGGTCTGCCGGAGCATGCGGTCGTAGAGCGCGGTGACTGCCCGGGGATCCTCGCCCTCGAGGGCGGCGAAGACCGTTTCGGCACCGTCGTGCGACCCGAGGCCCACTCCGGTGACGCCTTCGTCGGTGTCGACCAGGACTATCGGCACCGGCGTCCGGCCGGCGGCGAAGACGCCGTTGGCGTCCCCGATCGGCCGGCCCCAGTCCTGGACGGTGGTCAGTGTGCGAAGCCCGGTGATCCGCATGTCCGCGTTACCGGGTCCCGGTCCCGGTGAAATGATTCAGACTCATCATGGCTCCTAGATGTGATCTATACCGCCACGGAGTCTAGGCGCTTGCTCCCCTCCTGAGGCAACCCGGCGGGGTGAGCTTCGTCCGGGGTTGATGTCATACGTGTAAATAAACGCACCCACCTCGATAACAGAATGGTAAATAGATCAGTCCTATCTGTTGCTCCGCCAGCCCCGGACGAGGCTAATGAGTCATACAAGCTGGAGCGAGGGGAGAGCCATGAGGTTGCTGAGACGGCGGTCCGTGCTCGTATCGCTGGTCGCGACGGGGATGGTCGCGATCGCGGCGTGCGGTGGCGGCTCGCCGAAGACGAGCCCGAGTCAAAGCTCCAATGCACTGACCGTCTGGGTCGACTCGGTCCGCCTGCCGGCGGCGCAGGCGTACGCCAAGGAACACCCCACCATGCACGTCAACATCGTCACCTTCGACGGCGACGGCAACGGTGCGACCACGCTGCAGACGAAGATCCAGCTGTGGAACCGCACCGGCAACGGCTGGCCGGACGTGATCTTCAGCGAGCAGGCCAACGATCCGGTGTGGATGGCGCAGAAGCCGTTCGAGTTCGCGGCACCGGTCAAGGGCCTTGTTCCGGACAATCTCCTCAGCCAATGGCCCGCCCCGTCGACCGCCCAGTGCACGATCAACGGCACGCAGTACTGCGTTCAGGACAACCTGGCGCAGGTGGTGCTCTGGGTCAACAAGAAGCTGATGACCCAGTTCGGCTACTCGGTGCCGACCACCTGGCAGCAGTGGGCGGCACTCGGGGCGAAGGTCGCCACCGAACACCCCGGCTACATCGTCGGCAATGTCGGCGATTCGTTCAGCCACTGGATCTACCTCTGGGGCAACCAGTGCCCCCTCGAGCAGCTGCAAGGCGACAAGCTTCTGATCAACTCGACGGACGCGCACTGCACCCGGGTCGCGCAACTGCTCGATCCGATGGTCCAGAACGGTTCGGTTCCGCCGCTGAGCGTGTTCACCCCGGACTTCGCCCGTAAGTACGGCGGCGCGAAGGACAAGGTTCTGCTGATGCCCGGGCCGAGCTGGTATGCGCAGGCGCTGTTCGACCAGACGCTGCACATTCCGGCCGGGCAGATCACCGCGGCGGCCCCGCTGCAGTGGGAGAACGAGACACCGGTGACCACCGGCCAGGTCGGCGGCGGCCCGTGGATCATCTCCAAGCACTCCAAGAACCTCAAGGGCGCCGCGGACTTCGTCACGTACGCCACGACGGTCTTCAACCCGACGGGCAAGGACGCCCGGGCCGGCTACCCGGCCTACGGTCCGCTCGCCGACGCCTGGCTGAAGGGGCTGGGCAGCAACCCGTACTTCGCGGCGGACCCGGCTCCGGCACTCAAGGCGGCGGCCGGCCAGGTCTGGACCGGCTGGAATCTGGTCAGCTATCCCGACCAGCCCGTCTGGTCCAACACGGTGGTCACCAAGCTGGTCGCCGGCAAGTCCCTGAGCTCGCTGTTGCAACCGCTCGGCGACGGCCTGGCGCAGGCCGCGCAGGCCTCGGGATACACGGTCGTCCGGCAGTGATGCTGATGAAGGCACCGGCCCGATGGGGGGTGCGCGCGCGGATCACGGGTATGCGTGGTCCGCGCGCGCACGGCCTGCTGTTCGTGCTGCCGTATCTGCCGTTTCTGCTGGTGTTCGGCATCCTGCCGATGTTCTACGCCCTCTACCTCGCGGTCACCACGGACGGCGGCGGGATGGCCGGCCTCGGCAACTTCACCCGGACCTTCCGCGACTACCGGTTCGTCCCGGCGTTCGAGCACATCCTGCTGTACACGGGAGTCTGGCTCGCCTCGCTCATCGTGCTCGTCGTCGGGCTGGCGCTGCTGCTGCACGGCCGCGCCAGCCGGGTCACCTCGACCTTCCGCTTCCTCTTCTACATTCCCGGCGCGCTGGCGGGCGCGTCGGCCGTCCTGGTCTGGCTGTTCATGCTCGACCCCTCGGTCAGCCCCGGTTCGCTGCTGCTGCGGGCCTCCGGAGCGCACCTCTTCGTGGAATCGATCGCGCCGGCCAGGCTGCCGTTCGTGTTCGCGATGATCGCCTTCTGGACCGGAGCGGGTGGCTGGATCGTCGTCCTTTACGGCGCGCTGAACACCATTCCCCAGGACCTGGAGGAGGCGGCTCGCATCGACGGCGCCGGCCCCGTGACGATCGCCCTCCGCCTGAAATTGCCGCTGATCCGCAAATGGGTCGCCTACATGGCGATCCTCTCCGTCGCGACCGGAACACAACTGTTCATCGAACCGCAATTGGTGAACGAGGCCAGCCTCGGGCTGGTCCCGGACACCTGGTCGTCGAATCAGCTGGCCTACCAACTCGCCTTCCGGTACGGGGACTTCAACGGCGCCGCGGCCGTCTCGGTCGACCTGATCGCGATCGGACTCGTCGCCGCCGTGCTCATCGTCAAGCGCACCGGACTGTTCAGAACAGAGGATTGATGCGGCTCGTCACCCGTGGCGTTCGGTTCCTGATTCTGGCGGCGTTCGCCGTCTTCTTCGTCGTACCCGTGATCTGGCTGATCCTCGCGCCCACGAAGTCGGACCAGGACCTCGTCGCCCGCGGGCCGTTCGCCTTCGGCGCCTTCCACAACCTGGCGCTCGCCTGGCAGCACCTGGACTCGTTCAGCGATCACCTCTACCGGATGTGGATCGGAAACTCGCTCGGCTATGCGCTGGGGGCGACCGCCATCGTCCTGGTCACCGCGATTCCCGCCGGTTACGGCCTCGCGCTGTTCCGATTCCCGGGCCGGAACCTGGTGCTCACGCTGACCCTCGTCGTGATGATCATGCCGGCCGCGACGCTGGTCCTGCCGATCTTCCTCGAACTCAACGTGCTGCACCTGATCGGCAACGCGCTCTCGGTGATCCTGCCGTTCGCGTTCTTCCCGTTCGGCGTGTATCTCGCCTACATCTATTACGCGACCGCCCTTCCGGGCGACCTGCTCGACGCGGCCCGCATCGACGGCTGCGGCGAATGGGCGACGTTCCGCCGGATCGCCCTGCCGTTGGCCAGGCCGGTGATCGCCCTGGTGTTCTTCTTCAGTTTCGTGGCGGACTGGAACAACTTCTTCCTGCCGTACGCCGTCCTGGCCGACTCGACGCAATACCCTATTCAGGTCGGTCTCTCGAATCTGCTGTCCTCCACCCCGTCCTTCAATCCGGCGGTCGGCGGGGGCGGTCAACAGGTGAACATCTTCCGGCCGGAATTGGCGCTCGCGACGTTGCTCGCGGTCATTCCGGTCGCCATCGTGTTCCTGGTCTCCCAGCGGGCCCTGGTTCGCGGGCTCGTCGCCGGAGCCACGAAGGGATAGCACCGGGTACGGTATGAGTACTACTTTTCGAGACGATGGTTTCTTGACGATGGTGCGGAGGAGCCCGCGTGACGGATACCGGTCGTGCCGAGGGCGCCTACCGGCCCGGCTATGAGGTCGCCGCCGAGCAGGTTCTCGAGCTGATCTCGCGGCTCCAGCTCCGTCCCGGCGACCGGATGCCCACGGAGCACGACCTGGCCAAGCAGTTGGGCGCCAGCCGGACCGTCGTCCGCGAGGCCGTCAAGATCCTCTCCGCTCTCGGCCGGGTCCGCGCCGAACGAGGCCGCGGCCTGTTCGTGGCCGACGACGAGGGCATGCTCGGCTCCGGCCGGTGGGCGTCGTTCTTCCTGCCCACCGACCTCGACCACGTCTACATGCTCTTCGAGTTCCGGCGGACGCAGGAGATGGAGACCAGCCGGCTGGCCGCCGGCCGGGCCACCCCGGCGCAGTTGAAGGCCATCGAGGAAGCGGCGGCGACGTGTCGCCGGGGACTGGACGCGGGCCGCGAGGACCTGTTCACCCGGGGCGACGACGCCTTTCACACCAGCATCGCCGCGGCATCGCACAACATGTTCCTCGAGATCGCCGTACGCGAGGCCCGCCGGCTGCAGGCGCAGTCGAGTCTGATCGGGCTGCGCGGCTCCATCGGCGGCCACGGTGCCAAGGCGGTCGAGGAACACGATGCCATCTTCCAGGCGATCCGCGACGCCGACCCGGAGCGGGCGGCGCAGGCCGCGGCCGTGCACATCGACAACAGCCTCAACGACTACCGCCGGGAAATCCAGCAGCTGATCTTCAGGCCGGACGCCGACTGAGGATGACACCAGCCCGGAGGGCGCCGGTCCTCCTGGCGTACGCCGCCTTCGTGCTCGTCGGTCTGAACGCCGGCGTCAACGGGGTGTTGCTGGCCGCGCAGATGGGCGACTACGGCGTCTCCCGCGCCACGATCGGCCTCACCTTCTTCACCGGCTCGGCCGGCTTCGTGCTGGCCGGGATCACCGCCGGCGCGCTGATTCACCGATTCGGCATCCGGTTCGGGGTGGCGACCGGTGGCTGCGGGTACGCCCTGGCCGCCCTGTACGCGGGCACGCGACCCGCATTCGTGGCGCTGGTCGTGCTCCAGGTCGCCATCGGCTACGGGACGGGGCTGCTGGAGTCCGTGCTCAACGTGGAGCTGTCCGCGCTGCCCGGCGCGACCACGTTGCTCAACCGGCTGCACGGGTTCTTCGGCGTCGGGGCGCTGCTCGGTCCGCCGCTGGCCGCCGCGATCGTCGCCGCCGCCTCCTGGCCCGCCGTCATGCTGGTGCTCGGTGCGGTAGCCGTCCCGCTCACGGCCGGCTTCCTGATCGTCCCCCCGCCCACCGGGCCGGATCCGGCCGAGCCGGGGCCGCGGTCGCCGGATCCGGGCGGCCGGACCGGTCTCGCGATCCGGCAGCGGGGCGTTCTGCTCGGCGCCGCGCTGCTCACCGTCTACGTGGGTCTCGAGATCGGCGTGGGAAACTGGGCGTTCGGCTACCTCGTCGGGGCGCGGGGGCAGGCGGCGGCGGTCGCCGGGTACGTGGTCAGCGGGTACTGGTTCGGGCTCACCGCCGGCCGGTTCCTGCTCAGCCCGATTGTCAGCCGGCTCGGCTTCACCGCGGCCGGCCTGATGCGGATCTGCCTCGCCGGCGTCACGCTGGTCACCGCGCTGACCTGGCTCCTGCCGGGCACGATCGCGGCCGCGGCGGGCCTGGTCCTGCTCGGCTTCTTCCTCGGGCCGATCTTCCCCACCACGATGGCGATCGCGCCGCGGCTCACCTCCGCGCGGCTGGTACCCGCCGCGATCGGCGTCATGAACGCGGGATCGGTGGTCGGCGGCTCGGCGTTCCCCTGGCTCGCCGGCGCGATCGCCGGAGTCGCGGGCGTGGGGACCCTGCTTCCGTTCACGCTGGCGCTGTCCCTGCTGCAGCACGTGATCTGGGTGCCGACGGCCCGGCGGATCGGCGCGGGCGACGGGTCCTCGTGATGATGGAGAGGTGCCACGTGGCATCCTCATGCCATGGCGAAACCGGCCGGCTCGCCCCGGCGGCAGCCCACCCTCGCGGAGGTCGCCGCGCGGGCCGGCGTGTCGATGACCGCGGCGTCGCGGGTCATCAACAACGCGCCGCACGTCAGCCGGGCCAAGCGGGAGGCCGTCGAGAAGGCGATCAGAGACCTCGGCTACTCACCCAGCCGTACGGCGCGGGCGCTGGCCACCCGGCGGAACGGCGTGATCGCCCTGGCCATCTCCGGCGACGATCCGGCGATCTTCGCCGACCCGTTCTTCGCCCAGGTCATCGTCGGCATTTCCGGCGCCCTGGAGGAGACCGACCTGCACCTGGTGCTGTGCCTGGGCGCGTCGGGGCGGGGCCGGGCCCGGTTCCAGGGTCTGCTGGGCACCCACGCGGTCGACGGCGTCATGCTGACCGCCCTCCGCGGCGACGATCCACTCGTCCGCCTGGTGGAGGAGTCCGGGCTGCCCGCCGTGTACGGCGGCCGGCCGCTGCACGGCGAGCCGGAGTGGTTCGCCGATGTGGACAACCGGGGCGGCGCCCGGACCGCGGTGGAGCACCTCATCGAGCTCGGCCGGGTGCGCATCGCCACGATCACCGGGCTGGCCGACACCGAGGTCGGCCGGTCCCGGCTGCGCGGGTACCACGACGCGCTGGCGGCCGGCGGCCTGCCGCCGTACGCGGCGGAGGCCGGCGACTTCACCGTGGGCGGCGGTGCCGAGGCGATGCGGGCCCTGCTGGACACCCACCCCGACCTGGACGCGGTGTTCGTGGCCAACGACAACATGGCGGCCGGCGGGCTGTCGGTGCTCCGCGAGCGTGGCTACCGGGTGCCGGCGGACGTGGCCGTGGTGGGCTTCGACGACCTCGAGATCGCCGGCCGCACCGACCCGCCGCTGACCACCGTGCACCAGCCGGTGCGCGCCCTCGGCCGGGAGATGGCCCGGATGCTCATCGCCCTGCTCGCCGGCCAGCAGCCCACGTCGCTGATCCTGCCGACGCGCCTGGTCGTCCGCCGCTCGGCCTAGTTGCCGGTTGCGCCGAACTCCAAAGAGCGATACACATAGATGGAAGCGCTCCCACAGCCTCCTAGCTGTGGAAACGTGATGGGGCATCCAGCCCGAATCGGAAGCGATTCCGCGATCCGCGCTGTCCACCGGCGCGACCGTAGGAGGAATCCATGAGACGACTGTCCGGCGTGCTCGCCGCGACGCTCCTGGCGCTCGCCGCGGCGGTCACCGCGCCGCCGGCGTACGCCGATTCCCAGATCTGCAGTCAGTACGGGTCGACCACCGTCCAGGGCGGCAAGTACATCGTGCAGAACAACGTCTGGGGTGACTCGACGACCCAGTGCATCAACGTGACCGACAATGGCTTCACGGTCACGTCCGCCGTCCACAACCTGCCGCAGAACGGCGCACCGGCCGCCTATCCGTCGATCTACGCCGGGTGCCACTACGGCAATTGCAGCTCGGGTAGCGGCCTGCCGATGGCGGTCGGCGACAGCCGGTTCGGGACGCTCTCGACGAGCGTGAGCATGTCGTACCCGAACAACGGCAGCGTGTACGACGCGTCGTACGACATCTGGTTCGACCCGACCGCCCGCACCGACGGACAGAACACCGGGGCCGAGCTGATGGTGTGGCTCAACCACACCGGCTCCGTGCACGCCGCCGGCGCCAAGGTCGGCACGGCCTCCATCGCGGGCGCGACCTGGGACGTCTGGTACGGCAACTCGGGCTGGAACGTCGTTTCGTACGTCCGGCAGAGCCCGGTCCCGTCGATCAGCTTCACCGTCGCGTCCTTCTACCAGGACATGGTCAACCGCGGGTACGCGCAGCGGTCGTGGTATCTGACCAGCGTGCAGGCCGGGTTCGAGCCGTGGGTCAACGGCACCGGCCTCGCGGTCACCGGCTTCTCGTACAGCCTCAACGGCGGCGGGACCGGCGGCGGCGGGACCGGTGGCGGGGCGACCGCCTGCCGGGTCAGCTACACGAAGTCGGAGTGGCCCGGCGGCTTCACCGGCAACGTCACCGTCGCCAACACCGGGACGAGCGCCGTCAACGGCTGGAATCTGGCCTTCGCGTTCCCCGGCGACCAGCACATCACCAACGCCTGGAGCGCCGCCGTCAGCCAGAACGGCAACGCGGTGACGGCCACGAACGCCGGCTACAACGGCACGATCGCGCCCGGCGGCACCGCGTCGTTCGGCTTCCAGGGCACCTGGACCGCCAACGACAGCAACCCCAGCGCGTTCCGGCTCAACGGAACGGCGTGCGCAAGCGGCTGACCGAGCCGCATCTGTCGTCCCGGCCGGCGTTGTGCTCGCGGTGGCTCCCGAGCACGCCGGCCGGGAACCCACGTTCGCGCCGGACCGTCCACCGGTTCTCCGGTTCCGCGTTGCCGGCCGCCGCCGCGACGTACCGGCGCGGTCGATTGCCCACCTGCTGGCGAGTCGTACCGGCGTCGCCCAGCACCGATGTGTGCCGAGGGGTATTCCGCGGCACGGAAGGAGCATGATGAGAGCGCAACGACGGCGCCGAGCGGTAGCGGCGGGCGCCGCTCTGGTGATCGGATGCGGCGTGGGTGCCGCGTCGGTCTTCGCCGCCAACGCCGCGCAGGCGGCGGGCCAACTCGACAACCCGTACGCCGGGGCGACGGTCTACGTGAACCCGGAGTGGGCGGCGAACGCCACCGCGGACGGCGGTGCCGCCATTGCCAACCAGCCCACCTTCGTGTGGATGGACCACATGGGCGCGATCGCCGGCGACGGGGGCAGGATGGGCCTGGCGGCCCACCTGGACGACGCGATCGCCAAGGGCGACAACCTGGTTCAGCTCGTCATCTACGACCTGCCCAACCGCGACTGCGCCGCGCTCGCCTCGAACGGTGAGATCCCGTCGGGCGGCTTGTCGACGTACGAGACGAAGTTCATCGACCCGATCGTGACCATCCTCAAGACGCCGAAGTACGCGAACCTGCGGGTCGTCAACGTGATCGAGCCGGACTCGCTGCCCAACCTGGTGACGAACGCCGACCAGCAGGCCACCTCGACCGACGCCTGCCGCAAGGCCAAGTCGACCGGCGAGTACCTCCAGGGCGTCGGGTACGCGCTGGCCCAGCTCGGCGCGCTGCCCAACGTGTACAACTACGTCGACGCCGGACACCACGGCTGGCTGGGGTGGGACACCAACTTCCAGCCCTTCGGCCAGATCGCCCACCAGGCGGCGACCGCCAACGGGGCCACGGTGAACGACGTGGCCGGCTTCATCACCAACACGGCGAACTACAGCCCGCTGGTCGAGCCGAATTTCAAGGTGACCGACTCGGTCAACGGCACGACCGTTCGCCAGTCGAAGTGGGTCGACTGGAACTACTACGTCGACGAGCAGTCGTTCGCGCCCGCGTTGCGCGACATGCTGGTCTCGACCGCCGGCTTCAACCCGGGCATCGGCATGCTGGTCGACACCAGCCGCGACGGCTGGGGCGGCGCGGCCCGCCCGACCGCGCCCGGGCCGATGACCAGCGTGGACGCGTACGTGAACGGGGGGCGCGTGGACCGGCGTCCGCATGCCGGCGACTGGTGCAACCAGAACGGCGCGGGCATCGGTGAGCGGCCGAGGCCGGTGGGATCCGGCGGCATCGACGCGTACGTCTGGGTGAAGCCGCCGGGGGAGTCCGACGGTGACAGCCACGACCAGATGTGCGACCCCAGTTACGGCGGCAACGCGCAGAACGGCAACAACCCGACCAACGCGCTGTCCGGCGCGCCGCGGGCCGGCCAGTGGTTCTCCGCCGAGTTCCGGATGCTGCTGCAGAACGCCTACCCGCCGATCGGCGGCGGTCCTACGCCGTCCGGCCCCACCTCCAGCCCGACCTCCAGCCCGACCTCCAGCCCGACCTCCAGCCCGACCTCCAGCCCGACCTCCAGCCCGACCTCCAGCCCGACGCCGAGCAGCGGCGGTGGGCAGCGCAGTTGCGCGGCCACGTATGCCGTGCAGAGCGATTGGGGCGCCGGCTTCGTGGCCGGCGTGACCGTGCGGAACACCGGCACGGCGGCGACGAACGGCTGGAAGGTGACCTGGACCTTCGGCGCCAACCAGCAGATCACCAGTAGCTGGAGCGCGACCGTCAACCAGTCCGGCACGGCCGTGACCGCCACCAACGCCGGCTGGAACGGCAGCCTCGGCGCGGGTGCCACCACCCAGTTCGGCTTCCAGGCCACCGGTGCCGGCGGAACCGCACCTACCGTCACCTGCGTCGCCAGTTAGCCGGAGCCCATCCCGCCGGCGGGCCACCCGGCCCGCCGGCGTACTCCCCGCGGTGCGGATTCGCGAACCGCGGGCGGCTACGCGGATTCGCGGACGATGACCTGCGCCGGCTCGACCGTCGACGCCGCGGACGCTCTCGGCCTGGGCGATCGGATCGGTTCCCGCACTCCCGGCCTGCTCCGCGAGGCCGGCACCTCCGCCGTCTCAGGCGTCGGCGCCGGGCGGCAGGAGTTTGGCGGCGATCTCGCGTAGATGGGTGACGTCCTCGTCGGTGAGGCGGTCGAAGACGAGGCGGCGCACCTCGCTGACGTGGCCGGGCGCCGCGGCGCGCAGGGCGGCCATGCCCTCGTCGGTGAGCTCGGCGATCTGGCCGCGTTTGTCGCTCGGGCAGGGATAGCGCCGGATCCAGCCGCGCTGCTCGAGGGCGGTGACCGCGTGCGAGAGCCGGGTGGTGGTGGTGCCGGACCCGCGGGCGAGCTGGGTCATCCGCATGGCCCGGCCCGGCCGGCCGCTGAGCGTGGCCAGGATCATGTAGTACGCGTGCGGGAGGCCGGCGTCCTCGCGCAGCTGCTGGTCCAGGGCGGTGGGCAGGACCATCAGCACCTGGACGAGGTTCATCCAGGCGTCCATCTCGGTGCTGCTGAGCCACCGCGGGGCTGGTGCGTCGGTCACTCGGTCATGATCCCTTCCCCGGCGGAGCGGACGAGCAGATGGGCGTTGATCTCGCGGACCCGGTCACCCAGGGCGGTGTGCTCGACCACGTCGACCCCGGCCCGGCGCAGGGTTGCGACGCCGTCGCAGTCGGCGAACAGGGCGGGCTCGCGCAGGGCGAGCACGACCCGGTGGAGGCCGGCCGCCACGATCAGCCGGGCGCACGGGACCGGCCGGGAGCGGCGGACCGTGCAGGGCTCCATCGAGGTGTAGATCGTGGCGCCGGGCCGGCCGGCGAGCTTGGCCAGCGCGGCCTCCTCGGCGTGGTAGGCCGGATCGGTTTCGCCGGTGTAGCCGGTGGCCAGCAGGGTGCCGCTTCCGTCGACGATGACGGCTCCCACGGCGTAGTGCGTGCGCGAGGGCGGCGACAGCCGGGACAGGTCGATCGCGGCGCTCAGCCAGTGCTGGTCCACGTCGGACAGCATCGTCGCGGGCAGTGGCAGCGTCATGGCGATCAGCCGGCCAGCGGCAGGGCGATGGTGTGGTGGGTGTGCGTGACCTTGGTGGACAGGTAGCGGGCGTTGGCGCCGGACAGGTGCACCCCGGTCGGGATCCGGTCGGTGACCTGCACGCCCAGCGCGTCGAGCTGGATCGCCTTGTCCGGGTTGTTGCTCAGCAGCCGGATCCGGTCGGCGCCCAGCGCGAGGAGCATCTGCGCCGCCGCGGTGTAGTCCCGCTCGTCCTCGCCGTACCCGAGAGCGAGATTCGCCTCGTACGTGTCGAGCCCGGCGTCCTGCAGCGCGTAGGCGTCGAGCTTGGCGTAGAGGCCGATGCCCCGGCCCTCCTGCCGCAGGTAGAGCAGGAACCCGCCGGTGTCGGTGATCCGCTCGGCCGCCTCGCGCAACTGCGGGCCGCAGTCGCACCGCTGGGAGCCGAACACGTCCCCGGTCAGGCACTCGCTGTGCGGGCGCACCAGCGGCCCGGCGGCGTCGAGCAGTGCCGATCGCCAGTCGCCCAGGCCCAGCGCCAGGTGCTCGCGGCCGTCGGCCAGCCCGCCGAAGGTGAACACCTCAGCGGTGGTCGCATAGCCGTCCGCGAACCGCAGCGGCACCATCATCTGCGTGCGTACCCGTGCGGCCGGAACCGTGAGCGAAGGCGTGATCGTCATGCCGACCTCCTAAGTAGTTGAACTTTCACCAATCAGCATGGTGGGCCGATGTTGAATCATCAACAACTCTTGGCGTGGGCTGCGTCACCAGAGGCGGGTGGCTCCCGAAGAAACGGTTCGCAGCCGAATTCCTTCCCCAGGCCATCGCCGGCTGAGCCCCCGCGCCAGGGGCGCGGGGGCCGTCCTCGCCCATCCGGTCAGTCGTGCTGCGGCTTGCCGTCCTTCGAGACCCACATCGCCACGACGTTGCCGGGCAGCGGCGCCACGTCGTACACGATCCAGGTGTCCAGCACCGCGGGGGCGGGGACCGGCAGCGACTTGCCGATCCAGACGCCGTGCCCGGCGGAATGCGAGACGGTGACCCGGTAGCTGGGGGTCTGGCCGTGCGCGGCGAGCTCCCGGCGCGCGTCGGCGACCTTCTGGCCGATCAGCGCGTGCAGTTGCGCCTTCTGCGCGGGGGCGAGGATCGGCGCGTCACCCTCGACCGTCTCGCCGGGCCGCGGGGTGCGGCCGAAGACGATGTTGGCGTGCCCCCGATAGTCGAGCGGGACCTGGACGCCGACGCCGCAGGCGCCGTTGGCCGTGCAGTCACCGGGCGCCTCGATCAGCTTGATCCCGGGCCCGGACTCCTCCTGGAAGATCACCCGGCCGACGTTGCCGGGCTCGGCGGCGGCCAGCGACAGGTCGATGTCGAGGCCGTGCGCCGCCAGCTCCGCGCGGTAGCGCTGTGGGTCGGCGGCCGGGTCCAGGATGCGGATGTCGAGGTACCTCGCGCCGGCGGTGAACCGCAGAGCGGTGGCGCGGGCCGGGGCGGGCCCGCCGGGGGTGGAGTCGGGCAGCCAGACGCTCGCGGCGACGACGGCGGCGGCCACGCCGGTCACCAGGGCGCCGCCGACGGCCAGGCGCGGGCCCCACCGGCGGCGGGCGGCCGGCGGCGGCGCCGACGTGATGCGGCGCAGCAGGTCGTCGGCGGCCGGGCCGGTCGGGTCGGCCGCGGCGTGCGGGATGTCGAGCTCGGGCGACAGGAGCTGGATCATGTGGTCGGGTTCCATGGTTGTCCCCACTATTTCGTCAACGAGGGCGAGCGCAGCGCGCCGGCGAAACGGGCCCGGGCGCGGTGCAGGCGGATGCGGGCGGCGTTGGCCGAGCAGTCGAGCGCCACGGCCAGCTCCTCGGCGGACAGGCCCTCCCAGGCGACCAGGCGCAGCAGCTCCTGGTCGGCGGCGTTGAGGGTGGCGAACGCGGACGCGATGCCGGCGGGCGCCTCGGGCGCGGTGACGGTGGCGCCGCTCAGCTCGTGGCGGAGCCGGGCGGCGAGGTCGGTGTCGCGGCGTTCGGCGCGGTGCTGATTGGCCAGCACGTTGCGGGCCACCCCGAACAGCCAGGGGCGGGCGCTGCCGGCCGGGATGTCGCCGAACCGCCGCCACGCGACCAGGAACGTGTCCGCCACCACGTCGGCGGCGGTCTCCGGCCGTCCGGTGCGGCGCAGGGCGTACCGCAACAGGTCCTCGTAGCAGGCCCGGTAGAGGCTTTCGAAGAGGGCGGGGTCGGGTGCGCGTGCCAAGGTCGCTCCTTCGATCGGTGATGCCGGGCGGCTCCCCGCGCGGCATCACGTACATGTCGGCCGCCGCGCCGTCATTTCATCGAAACCCATCGAGAGTGGCGTGCAGGTCAGGATTGGGAGAGGACGGCATGGGGTACCCGGGTTGAGCGGTCGGAATCGCCGCAACGAGAACGGAGCTGACCATGCTGATAGTGGGCCTTATTCTCCTGTTGATCGGCATATTTCTCCACGTGCCGGTCCTGTACACGATCGGCATCATCGTGCTGATCGTCGGCGCGGTGCTCTGGATCCTGGGCGCGGTCGGCCGTCCGATCGGCGGCCGAAAGTACTGGTACTGATCCTTCGCACGGCTCCTATGTGGGGGGCCGGCCCCGCTGCGGTGCGAGAAGCGGGGCGGCCCCCGCCCGGGCTCGGCGAGGTGCCGAACCTCAGGCGGATCCCTCCGGTAGCAGCGCGTTGACCAGGATGGACAACGGCCCGACGAGGTCGCCCTCGGTGGCGGTCGCGAGTACACCCACAGCGACCACAACATCATCGCGGGCGGCTACCTGGCGCTGTTGATCGGCCGCACGGGGACCGCCGAGCGGAGCAGCGTCATCCCCAGCGAGGCCGCGAGGACCATCTGGGCCCGGAGGAGGACCTGCTCGTCGTCCGCCGAGCCGGCCGCCGTGGCCAGGTGTTCGCTCAGCGACCGCAGGATCGAGGCCCGGATGCCGTCGACGCGCTCGTCGCCGGAGGACCGGAGCGTCAGCATCAGGGCCTCCTGGGCGGCCGGCCGGTCTGTTCCTGCTGCCCACCGTCGTGATGATGGTGGTGTTCGGACCGCTCGCGGGGATGCTCGACCGCCGGTTCGGCCCAAGGTCCCGATGGTCCTCGGCGTTCCCCAGGAGCCGGCCGGGGTGCGTCCCCTCGCGGGTGATGCCGCTCCGTTCTGAGCCGCGGCGTCAGCGCCCGGTCGCCCGGGTGCGCTGCTCGCCGGCGCCGGCCGAGGTGCGGGTGGTCGTTCCGCTCAGCAACCGGGCCGAGTTCACCAGGCCGACCAGGCTGAACGCCTGCGGGGTGTTGCCGAGCTGGCGCCCGCCGGTCGGGTCGTACTCCTCGGACAGCATGCCGACGTCGTTGCGCAGGGCGAGCAGCCGCTCGAACAGCCGCTCGGCGTCGGCCCGCCGGCCGATCGCGTGCAGGGCGTCCACCAGCCAGAACGTGCAGGCCAGAAACGCGCCCTCGGTGCCGGGCAGGCCGTCGACGTGGTCGTGTTCGGGCTGGTAACGCCGCAGCAGACCGGCGTGGCTCAGCTCCCGCTCGACCGCCTCGACCGTGCCGGCCACGCGGGAGTCGGTGGCGGGCAGGAAGCCGACCCGCGGGATGAGCAGCAGGGCGGCGTCCAGCCCGGTCGAGCCGTACGACTGGGTGAAGGTGTTGCGGTCCGCGTCGAATCCCTTCTCGCACACCTCGGCGTGGATCTCGTCGCGGATGCGGCGCCACCGCTCGGCCGGGCCGTCGAGCCGGTGGCGCTGCACCGCGGTCACCGCGCGGTCGAAGCCGGCCCAGGCCATCACCTTCGAATGGACGAACTGGCGCGGGTCGCCGCGGACCTCCCAGAGGCTGTTGTCCGGCCGGCGCCAGTTGCCCTCGAGGTAGTCCAGCAGCGCCTTCTGCAGGTCCCAGGCGGCATCGGTGGTGGAGATGCCGGCCTCGCGGGACAGGTGCAGGCCGTCGAGGACCTCGCCCCACACGTCCAGCTGGAACTGCCCGGCGGCGGCGTTGCCGACCCGGACCGGGCCCGAGCCCTGATATCCCTCGATCCAGTCGAGCGTGTACTCGGGCAGCCGGCGGGTGCCGTCCACGCCGTACATGATCTGCAGGTCGGCCGGATCCCCGGCGACCGCGCGCAGCAGCCACTCGCGCCAGGCTCTTGCCTCGGCGACGTAGCCGGTGCCCAGCAGCGCCTGCAGGGTGAAGGTGGCGTCGCGCAGCCAGCAGTACCGGTAGTCCCAGTTCCGCGGGCCGCCGATCTGCTCGGGCAGCGACGTGGTGGCCGCCGCCAGGATGCCGCCGGTCGGTGCGTACGTCAGGGCCTTCAGCAACAGCAGCGAGCGCCGCACCGCCTCGGGCCACCGGCCGTCGTAGTCGCACCGCGAGATCCAGTCCTGCCAGTAGCGTTCCGTGTCGGCCAGGGCCGCTTCCGGGTCGACCGCCTCGGGCCGGGGCAGGTGCGAGACCTGGTGGGTCAGCACGAACGGCACCCGCTCCCCGGCCCGTACGGTGAAATCCGAGATCGTGGTGCGGTCCCGGCCGTGCAGGGGTGCCGGGGTACGCAGCCAGACCGCGTCCGGGCCGGCGATCGCGCCCAGGTCGGGGCCCTGCCGCCGGACCCAGGGCACGACCCGGCCGTAGTCGAATCGCAGCACGAGATCCATGTGCATCGGCACCGCGCCGGACACCCCCACCACGATGCGGACGACGTCGGCGGCCTCCCCGCGCGGCGGCATGAAGTCGACGACCCGGACGGTGCCCTCCGCGGTCCGCCACTCGGTCTCCAGCACCAGCGTGTCGCCGCGGTAGCCCCGGCCGGTGGCCGCACCGGCGCCGGCCGGGGCGATCCGCCAGTGCCCGGCGGACTCGTCGCCCAGCAGGGCCGCGAAGCAGGCGGTCGAGTCGAACCGGGGCAGGCACAGCCAGTCGATCGACCCGTGCCGGCTCACCAGCGCGGCCGACTGCCGGTCGCCGATCAGTGCGTAGTCCTCGATGTGCCCGGGCATGCCCTCGCCTTTCCGGTACTCCGGTCGCTTTACCCGCCGCGCCGGTGCGGAAACGGTGGCTCCCGATGCCTGGCAGTCGGCCTGCGCCCGAGCCTCTGCGGCTGCGGAACCTGGCCACCGGGTGGCGGCTCGACGGCCCCGGCTTGCCGGCGCGCCGAGCCGCGGCGGCATCGTCGGAGAATTCCGTCTGCCGATCAATCGCTTGAAGTAAATCTTCGATGGGCATCCGATCATACTGCCCAATTCGTCCGAACGGCTGGACCGGTCCGAGTGTCCCCGTGGTGGAATGAGCTGTTGTGACCGGATCGTGGAGCATCGATGCCATTGTCATTGATCCAATTCGCGGATCGCTTCCAGGCGCTGCACGGCAACATCACTCGAGTTATCCACGGGAAGCCGGACGTCATCAGAATGGCACTCACCTGCCTCTTCGCGCAAGGGCACCTGCTCATCGAAGACGTTCCGGGAGTGGCCAAGACCTCGCTCGCCAAGGCGATCGCGGCCTCGGTGGCCGGCAGCGAATTCCGCCGCATCCAATTCACGCCGGACCTGTTGCCGTCCGATGTGACGGGTGTCGACGTGTTCAATCCGGACCGTCGTGAATTCGAATTCCGGCCCGGCCCGGTATTCGCCAACGTCCTGCTCGGCGACGAGATCAATCGTGCCTCGCCCCGGACCCAGTCGGCACTCCTGCAGGTCATGGCCGAGGGCGAGGTCACGGTCGGACTACGCACCTATCAGGTGGTGCAGCCGTTCTTCTGCATCGCCACGCAGAACCCGTCGGATCACCACGGCACATATCCCTTGCCCGAATCGCAGCTGGACAGGTTCCTCATGCGCATCTCGGTCGGCTATCCCCAGCACCACGATGAGATGGCGGTGGTCGAGCAGGCCGTGGCCGGCCCTCGGCTCGGGCAGCTCCCGACGGTGCTGCGGATCGGCGAGCTCACCGCCATGCGCGCCGCCGTCCGGCAGGTCGAGGTCGGCGCCGCGCTGCGCGACTACGTCGTCCGGGTGGCCGCGGCCACCCGGACCGACGACAAGCTCCGACTCGGCGTGAGTCCCCGCGGGACCATCGCGCTCGCCGTCGGCGCCCAGGTGATCGCCGCGACTCAGGGCCGGCCCTTCGCCACCGCCGAGGACGTGCGGGTAGTCGCCGTTCCGGTGCTCCTGCATCGCCTGCTGCCCAAACCCGAGGTCGCCATGCCGGATGCCGAATGGGAGAAGCGCCTGGTCGACCTGCTCGACGCCGTACCCACGCCGCCACGGCGCTGATCGGTGTGCCCGTGAGACTCACACGTTCCGGCCGGGCGCTCGCCGCCGCGGGGATTCTGCTGATCGCCGTCGGCGTGGCGCTGGACTACCCGGAGGCCGTCGCGCTCGGCGCGGGCGCGGGCGGGTGGTGCCTCATCGCCGTCGGGTGGGTCGCCATTCGTCCGGCGCTGCGCGCCGACCGCACCGTGCCGATCCCCCGCGTGACCGAGGGGGAGCCGGTGGGCTGCGTCCTGGTCGCGCACAACGCGGGGCGCCGCCGCAGCCCGGAGCTGCAGATCACCGAGGAGGCGGCCGGCCGCGTCCTGCAGTTGCGGCTGCCCACCGTGCCGCCCGGGTCGACCTCCCGGTTCCGGTACGACCTGCCGGAGCTGAAGCGGGGTGTCTATCGCCTTCCGCCGCTGAGCATCGACCGCATCGACCCGGCCCGGCTGGCCCGCGGCCGGGTGGCGACCGGGTCCGGAACCACGCTCTACGTCCATCCGGCGTTCCACCGGCTGTCCCGGCTCGCCGACGTCCACCAGTTCAGCAGCGACGGGCAGACGACCCGGCCCGCCGGTGGCGGCACCGCGTTCTACGGCCTGCGGGACTACGTGACCGGCGACGACCGGCGCCTGATCCACTGGCCGACCTCGGCCCGGGCCGGCCACCTGGTGGTCCGGGAGATCAGCCTGCCCGACGCCACGCGCTACCTCGTGGCGCTCGACACCCGGCGTGCCGCATACACGACCGACTCCTTCGAGGAGGCGGTCCGCATCGCCGCATCGCTGTCCGTGGCGGTGGTGCGGCTGGGCGGCCGCCTCGAGCTGATGACGACCGGTGGCGGGCTCTCGCTGCCCGTCTCCACACCGCGGCGGAACGCGCCGATCGCGCCCGCGCTCGACCTCCTGGCGGGCGCCGGCCTGACCGACACGACGATGCCGATCCGTCCCGGACCGACCGGCGACGCGTTCGGCGCCGCACTGATCGTCGGCGACCTCCCCGATGAGACGCTGACCGGGCTCGCCGGTCCCCTGCTGGCGGCCGGTCCGGCCGTCGTGGTCCGGGTCGGTTCCGCCGCCCCGGGCGCGGCCGCGCTGCCGGGTCTCCGGACGTTGACCGTGCGGACGAGCGCCGAGTTCGCCGAGCGCTTTCGAGGGTTCTCGTGACCAGCGGCCGATGGCCGCCCGGCCGGTTCGTCGAGCTGACCGGCTGCCTTGCCGGCCTGGCCGCGTCGCTGGCGGTGTACCGGGACTTCTTCGACACCGGCGCGTTCCGGTGGCCCGCCTCCGGCGCCGCGCTGGGTGCGGTGGCCATCGCGGTCGTCGCCGCCGCGCGCGACGTGCGACGCGTTGTCGCCGTCGCGCTGCACTGCACCGCCTTCGCTCTCCTGGCCGCGACAACCGCGCTGCGGGCCACGCTCCACGGCGGGCTCCCCACCGCGCGTACCGCCTCGGACCTGGTCTGGGGTGTCGCGACCGGCTGGGCGGACATGCTGTCGATCAGCCTTCCGGCGCCGGCCGCCGGACGGCCCTTGGTCGCCGTCCTGTTCCTGACGTGGCTGGCCGCCGCCATCTCGGTGGCGCTGCTGCCGCGCCCGTCCGGGCCGTTCGGGCCGGCACTGCCGCCGCTGGTGGCCTTCGGGGTGGCGCTGGTGATGACCGCCAGCCAGCGTTCGGTCCATCTCGCCGAATCGGCCGTGCTGATGGCCGGGCTGGCGATCGCGGTCATCGCCCGGGCCCGGGGCCGGAGCCGAGCCGTCCGGGCGGAGAGCCGCGCCCTCGCGGCCGACCAGGCGGGCCGGCGGTCGTCCGCGGCGATGCGCCCGGCCGCGGCCGGCTACGTCGTGGCGGCCCTGGGCCTGGCCGCCGCGCTGCCCTTCGCGGTGAGCCGGGCGGACGGGGACGGGGAGCGCCGAGCCGATCCGCGCCCGCTGCGCGCGGCGCCGCTGTCGGTGCCGGAGACGATCACGCCGCTGAGTGCCGTCCGGGCGCAGCTCATCGAGGACCCGCCGCGCGTGCTGTTCGACGTCGACCCGCTGCCCGGTGCCGACCTGCGCGGGCTCGTCGGCATCCGTACGGCGGCGCTCGATCGCTTCGACGGCAATCTCTGGACGACCGATCAGGACTTCCTGGCCGCCGGGGAACGGCTCAAGCGCGACCCGGACCTGACCCACCAGCGGGTGGCGTCGGCCCGGCTGACGATCGAGCAGCCGATCGGCCCGTTCCTGCCGGTCATCGGCTGGCCGCAGCGGATCAGCTTCGCCGGCGGCCCGCCGGCCGCGATCGGCTTCAGCCCGGAGTCCGGGGGAGTGGTCACCACCCCCGAGCTTCCGGCCGGAGCGACCTACGAGGTGACCGGCGGGTACCTGGCCGTACCGGACCTCACCCCCGCCGCCCGTCCGGCCCGGGCCGGTGACGACGCGGCGTACCGATCCGTGCCGGCCGGGCTTCCGCCGCTGATCGCGGCGCTGGTCCATCAGATCACCGACGGCCGGAGCGGCGCGCTCGGCAAGCTCACGGCGTTGAGCGACTACCTGCGGGAATTGCCGTACAACGTCGACACGCCGCCCGGTCACTCCTACGCGGCGATCAGTCGCATGCTGTCCACCGATGCCGGCGCGGCCGGCGAAGGATTCGCGGAGCAGCACGCGGCCGCCTTCGCCGTCATGGCGAGACTGCTCGGCTACCCGGCCCGGGTCGCCGTCGGTTACCGCCTGCCCGCGACGCCGGCCGGCCGGGTCCAGGTCACCACCCGCGACGCCCACGCGTGGGCCGAGGTCGAATTCGAGCGCTCCGGGTGGGTCGCCTTCGACCCGACCGATCCGGCCAACCACAAGCCGCGGCGGATCAGCCCGATACCGCCGACGCCCACCCCGTCGGCGGCACCGGCCGGCGGATCGGCGGCGAAGCCGCCGGCGCCGGCGACCACACCGACGCCCCATTCGTGCGGCAAACCGGGCGCCGGCGACTGTTCGCGTCCCTTCGACTGGGCACGCGTCATCCGCGTCGCGCTCGTCGCCGTCGGCGCCGCGATCGCCGCAACGCCGATCGGGGTCGCCGTGGCCCGCGCCGTACGCCGCGGTCGACGACGCCGTTCCGGAACGCCGGCCGCGCGGATCGTCGGCGCCTGGAGGGAGGCGGTCGAACTGCCGGCCGTGCGCCGGCGGTCGATCCCGCCCGGGCGGACACCCGAGGCGATGGCGCGCAACGTACCGGCGCTGGCCCCGCTCAGCTCGCTCGTCACCACGGCGGTGTACTGCCCGCGGCTCCTCGCCCCCGGCGACCCGCAGCAGGCCTGGACGCTGGAGGCGGCCGTGCGCCGGCGCCTGTACCCCGGGCGCCGCCGCGTCCTGCGCTGGCTCGACCAGCTCAATCCGGTGCCGCTGCGGTCCGGCGCCGGGCGACGCGGCAGACAGGAAGCGGCCGGCGATGTATCGGCGTAGTCGGGGGCTCCCCGCGAGATGGGCACGGTTTCGCCAGTCGCGAGCCGTACCCGCGCTCGCCGTCGCCGCACTCGCCGGCGGGCTTCTCGTGCTGGGCCTCCAGCACGCCGCGCCGCCCGCGCATCCACGCTTCACCAGCGGCAGCGCGTGGCTGGCATCGCGGGCCGTCGGCGAGGTCACCCTGGTCGACGGAGTCTCCGCCGCCGCCGTCGCCAGCGTCCGGGTGGGCGCGGCCAACGCGCCGTTCACCGAGGTACAGGCCGCCGCCGACGGCTACGTCGTCGGATCGGGCGGATCGGAGCTCGTCGGCGTGAACGCCGCGACGCTGGCCAAGAAGACCTTCCGGCTGCCGCCCGCCGCGCGCGACACGGTGCTGTTCCCGCTCGCCGCGGGGCTGCTCGCCGCCGACGCCGGGACGAAGACGGTGCGCATGTTCGATGCGACCACGATTCAGGCGGTCGGCCGGGCGATCGGCCTGCCCGGGCCGAATTTCGTGTTCGCCGGCGTCGGCTCATCGCTCTGGGCGG
This sequence comes from Actinoplanes subtropicus, assembly GCF_000721705.1. Lineage (GTDB taxonomy): Bacteria > Actinomycetota > Actinomycetes > Mycobacteriales > Micromonosporaceae > Actinoplanes > Actinoplanes subtropicus. Next base: position 287,874 of record NZ_JOJL01000013.1, on the reverse strand, counting down.
CCGACCCGGACAGCGGAGCCGTGCTGGCCATCGACGCGACGGCGAACGGCCCGGTCAAGCGGGTGAGCCGCCGGATGCCCGGCACCGCCGGTCACGACATCGCCCTGACCTCGACCGGCGACGAGGCGGTCCTCCTGAACCCCGGCGACCACGCCGTCACCTGGCTGTCCAGATCGGACGGCCGGGTGACGGCGACGATGGCGACACCGCTGCGGGCCGGCGACCTCGCCACCGGCGTCGGCTGGCGCTCCAGCGTCCTGATCGTGCAGCACGACTCCGGCACGTTGTACGCGTGTGAGAGGCACCGGAGCGGATGCGACCGCGGCATCCCGGTCGCGCCGGCCGGGTCCCAGCTCGGCGTGCCCGTCGCGATCGACCACTATGCGTTCGTCCCGGACTACGGGGCCGACGCCGTCTGGATCACCGACCTCGCCACCGGCCAGGTGACGCGCTCCCAGCCGCTGTTCGGCCAGCCGATCCGCTTCGAACTGCTGGCCCGCGCGGGCCTCGTCTTCGTCAACGACCCGGAGAGCGAGAACGCGGCGATGGTGGCCGCCGACGGATCGGTCCGCCGGCTCATCAAGTACGAGCCCCCGCCGGCGCCGGCCGTGTCGCACACGCCGAGCGCCCGGCCGAGCCGGTCCGCCTCGCCGACCCCCGTTCCCAGCCGCTCGCCGACCCCGTCCGGGAAGGGCTCCGGCACCGTGGGGAGTTCGCCCGGAACCGGCCCCGGCACCGCGGCGAGCTCGCCCGGAACGGGCTCCGGCGGCGTCCCGAGCTCGTCGCCCACCGTGCTGCCGCCGGGCCGGATCGACGCCATCCGGGTGCAGCCGGTCACGCCCGAGGCGGGGCAGCCGGCCACCATCAGCGCCGAGGTCAGCGGCACGCGGCCGGATACCTGGGCGTGGACCGTCACCGACGAGAGCGGCCGCCAGGAGGCCGCCGACGCACCGGAGACCTTCACCCACACCTTCGCGGCTCCGGGGCGCTACGCGGTGAAGCTCACGATCGGCGGGCCCGCGGGGACGGACTCACAAGCGGAGACCGTCACCGTCATCCCGGCCTCGCCGCCGGTCCACTGCGGCGACGTGATCAAGGTGAGCGTGGTGCTGCACCAGGACCTCGACTGCACGGGCAGCGGGTTGACCATCGGCGCCCCCGACATCGTCTTCGACCTCGACACGCACACCATCACGGGCGGATTCCTGACGGCGACGGATCACGCCGACATCACCGTCCGGAACGGTACGGTCGGGGCGGCGATCACGTTCACCAGGTCGCCGTTCAGCACCTTCAGCGACCTGTACGTGCGGAACGCGGAGTTCGAGGTGCGCTCCAGCGACAACGTACAGATCCTGCACTCGCGGCTCGAGAACGTCACGTACAAGGCGGGTGCGTCCGTCGACATGCTCCTGTCGGGCGTCACGGTGACCAACGGAAGATTCATATTCGGGCAGCCACAGGGCGGAACGCCCGGCCTTGTCGTGAGTGACTGCCATTTCACTGATTCTGTCGTCGGCTTCAGCACCGCAACGAACATTTCCGTCAATCGAGTGTCCTTCCTGCGCAGCGGGATTTCCCTGATCGAGTCGGGCCCGATGACGTTCCGCGACAACACGGTTGTCGCCTCGCCGTTGAATCTGGACGTCCAGTCGGGCGGGGCAACCATCAGTCACAACCAGTTCCGCGACGCCGACTCGGCGATCGTGCTCGGGGTCAGATCGACGAGCGCGACGATCGACGACAACACCTTCACGAACAACGGGATCGGCATCGGCTTGGCGGAACGCGCCGACACACCCATCGATGGCCTGAACATCGTGAACAACGTGTTCGAGTCGAACAGGGCCGCCGGAATCTATCTCGACGCGACCGCGATCGTCCCCGGCGGCCCGATGATGCTGATCGGCGGAAACCACCTGATCGGCAACGGCCGCCGGTCGAACGGGAGGACCGACTCGCTCGGGCGGCCGGTGAACGACGGCGTGCACCTCGTCGTACCCGCGAACTCGGGCCTGGTCCTGCGGAACAACGAGACCAGGGACAACGCGGACTACGGCATCGAGGCGGGCACCGGCACCGTCACCGACGGGGGCGGCAACACCTCTCGCAACAACCCATCGGGATGCTCAGGAGTGAGATGCGGATGACCGGTGACCGGGCACGATCGCTGACGCTGCTGCGGGACGCGCTCCAGCTGCTGCAGAGCCGGGACATCGGCGCCAAGCCGACCGAGGACCGGGCCCGGAGCGGGACGCTCGAGGTGCGGGCCACCGTCTCGGCGGAGCCCGGCGGCACGCTCCGGCTCGGTTGCGCCGTCGTCACGCTCGGCGCCGTGCCGCCGCACGACCTCGCCGGCGCGACCATCGGTGTGCGCATCGGACCCTCGCGGTTCTGTCTCGGCGTCCTCGACCGCACCAACGCCTGCGAGATTCCGGGCGTGCTGGCCGGCGGCTGGTGGTTCACCGTCGACGACCGGCCCGGGACGGCGGTGCCGTTGCCGCTTCCCGATCCCGAACACTCCTTCGCCGCCGACCACGATGCGAGCGAGGGGGAACTGCTGCGCGCCGTCACGCCGGGGCGGCGGACACTGCTGGTGCTCCGCCGGACCGCCGCCGGCGAGCATCGACTGGAGATCGGCAGCGGCGCCGCCGCCGACTGGCGGATCGTCGCGGTGCGGTATTCGCGTACCGACCGGCACGAGGCGGTCCGGATCGTGCCGTTCCCGCCGTCACCGATCCTGAGCAGCGCCATCCTGCGCCTCGACGACTTCGACGTCCGAGGCGCCTGGGAGGTCCAGGAGGATCTGCCGCCGGAGGATCTGGCGCGGGTGCCGCCGCGGCAACTCGCCGATTCCGTCGCGGCCGCGCTCTCGTCCGGCACGCGGCGTGCGTGGTCCCGGCTCCTCCCGCGCCTGAGTGAGGAGCAGCGGCACGAGGCCGAGCGGGAACTCGAGGGCGGCCGGCCATGACGACCGTCCGGCCGGTGGAGTCCGGCCGTCCGCGCGAGCGGGCTGCCCTCGCCCACCTCGACAAGGCGCTGGCCGGCCTTGCCGGATTCGACCTTGCCCTGGGCACCGCGACGCCCGAGGAGCTCTATACACAGCTGGTGACGGGCCTCTGGTGGGAGGCCTGCGCCGAGGCGAGCGAGAGCGATCCGGCGCGCGTCCGGCGCTGGTCCGACGGCCTCGACGAGCGCCTCGAGGCCGTCCTGACCGACCACGCGTCGCTGGCCTCGCGGCCCCAGGACGTGATCGAGGCGGCGCGCGCGGTGGCGTCCGTCGCCGTCCTCGCGATCCCCGCCGGGGGCGTCGTCACCGACGACGACCGGGCACGTGCGCGCCGGACGATCGCGGCCCGCTGGTCGGCGGCCGGAGTTCTCCGGCCCGAGCCATCGGGGCCCGCCGGCACGGCCGGCACGGCGTTCGCCGATCTGGCCGCGAGCCTCATGGCGGGGTCGGCGCACCCGGGCGGCCGGCACAGCGGAATCCGGCTGCTGTTCGACAACACCTCGGCCGATCGGACCGGCCGGACCGGCAGCCTCGAGGTCCGGCGCCTGCCGGGCGGTCCCCCGGGACTGTTCCCCGACCCGGCGACGATGGGCTTCGTCTATGCCGACACCGCGTTCCAGCGCTCCATCGCCGAAGCGTGGGCCTACGCCACCCGCGGCACGGCGGCGCCGCCGTGCGTGCTGTGGAGCGTCAGCCAGGAGGGGGACCGAGCCACACCGATCATGGGCAGTTCGCTGGGCGCCGCGTTCGCCGTCGCGCTGTGCGAGGTCGTCGAACGGCGATGGGTGTACGGCCTGCGGCCGATCCGGCTGCTCGGGGCCTTCCGTACGGAATGCGCGGTCACCGGAGCCGTGACGACGCGCGGCCGAATCCTGAAGGTGGGCGGCCTCACCGGCAAGCTCGAGGCCGCCGACCGCCGCGGATGGCGTGTTCTCGCGCCCGCGGACAACTTCCCCAGGGGCCGCGACGCCGATCGGAACGTCGTACCCGTGGCGACCGTTCGCCAAGCACGCCAACGAGTCCGGCGCTGGGTCCCGCGCCGCGTGGCCGCCGCTGCCGCCGCCGCGGTGCTCGTCGCGGGGATCGCGGTCACGGCGCAGTTGCTGAACTCCGCGACACAGCAGCGGGACGCCCAGGAGCGCATGAATGTGGCCCAGCAACTCCTGGCACGGTCCAACGAGATCCGGGAGGACGACCCGACCACCGCGATCCGGCTGAGTCTCGCCGCCGCCGACATCGAGAACACCGCCCAGACACGATCCGCGCTGATCGACCAACTGACGGCCGGCCACGCCGCCGTCACCCGCGGCACCGGCGACAGCGCGGTGTACGCGGTGAGCGACGGCGCCGGGACCACCGCGATGACTGCGATGACCGCGAACGATCGCGGCGCGGCCCTGTGGGACCTCCACGATCCCTACCGTCCGGCGCAGGTCGCCGACCTGTGGACGTACGACCGCAACCGGACGATTCCCGGCGATCCCGCAACCGGCGCGACGATCGGCAACTACGGGAAGACGGTGCTCGTCGCGGCACCCGGTGAGGACGGCGGTGCCGTCAAGATCTGGGACACGACCGTGCCCACCCAGCCGAGGATGACGTTGGCCTGGCGACCCTGCATATCGCCGGAACTCGTCACGATGACCCGGTTCGCGGCCATCGCGCTGGTGGTGTGCGCCGACGGCACGATCGCGCTGTGGAACGTCGAGGACCGGGCCGGCCCGAAGCCGCTCGGTGCGCTCGCCCACGGGGTTCGCGGCGTGCACGCCGTCGCCCTCGACTACACCGGCGGCGCCGCTCTGGTCGCCGCCGACGGGGGAGCGGCGCTGTACCGGCTGACCTACACGCCGAGGCTCGATCCGGCGTCTCGCACCCCGGTTTGGCGCACGCACGTCCCGGCGTACGCGGCCGCGCTCACCTCCGACGGTTGGACTGCCCTGGTGGGCGAGGCGAACGGCGTCGCCCGGCTGGAGCGGCCGCGCGCCGAGTCCGGGGTGGAGTTCCCGTTGCGGATCGACGGCCGGACGGGAACCTCACGCGCGGTTGCCGTGCTCGCCGACGGAAAGACCGTGATCGTCGGCGGCGACGACAACAGCGCGGTGATCTGGCGATGGTCCGGCATTCGCCGCGACTACGCGCCGGCCGCGATGCTGACGCACCTGCCGGACGTCGTGACATCGGTCGCGTTGACGGAGGACGGCGCGACGGCCATCGTCGGCGGCGCGGACGGCGGCCTGCGTTTCTGGCCGATCGGCGACCCGCCCCGGTACAGCCGCATGGCGGACCTGACGGGCTTCACCGGGCCGGTCAGCCAGGTCGGCGCGCCGGGCACGGGCGGCCTGGCCGCCACCGTCGCGGACGGCGCCGCGGAGCTGTGGGATCTGACCGACCCGGGCCGGCCCCGGCGGGTCGGTGGCCTGCACCCGGACCACGGCGACATCATCCAGGTCGCGCTGCGGGCCGATCCCGCCCTGGCGGTGACCGCCGATACGGGCGGGGTCGTCACCGGGTGGGATCTGAGCCGCCCCGCCGCGCCGAGGAAGGTCTGGGCCCAAGCGAGCTCGTCACCCGTCCGCACGTTCGACCTGTCGGCGGACGGCCGGCTCCTGGCCGCGGGAGCCCAGGACGGCCGCGTGACACTGTTCGATCTCTCCGACCCGACCCAGTGGCGCGAGGTGACGGCGTTCTCCGTCGGTCACCAGGCGGCAACCCGGATCGCCCTCGACCGGTTCGGGAAGTTCGTCGCGATCGGCACCGAGGGCGGTGCCGCCGCGATCTGGAGCCTGGCGGATCCACGGCATCCGCGTCCGGCCGGCTCGCTTCCGGCGGCCGACGGGCGGCCGGTGGCGTTGGCCGTCAACCCGCGGAGCACGGTGCTCGTCCGCGCCGGTGAACGCGACCCGGCTCCGGGCCAGTACGAGCTCGACGGCACCGCGACACCGAAGCCGGTCCGGACGCTGACCGAACACGTCGGGCCGGTCACGGCCGTCGCCTACAACGAGGACGGCACGATGCTGGCCGTCGCGAGCCAGGACAGCACCGTCGACATCTGGAGCATCGCCGATCCGTACAACCCGAGCCTGATCTCCGTCCTCACCGGGCACACCGCCCCCGTCCTCTCCGTCGCCTTCGGTGGCGACGGCGGCACCGTATTGACCGGTGGTGCGGACCGGCTCGGCATCCTCTGGGACGTGTCGGCGCTCAGTGCCATCACCGCGGACCCACGCCGAGCCGCGTGCGATCGCGTCGGAAGGGCGCTGTCGCCGGACGATTGGGCGCACGATCCGACCAGGGTGTTGCCCTATGTGGATGGTTGCGCATGAAGCAGCCGGATCCGCGGCTTCTGGTGGCGGTGGCGTTGACGACCGCCGTTCCCTTTGTCGCCGGTATCGTCACCAACGTCGTGACCTCCCACTGGAGCCCGATCGGCGTCGTCGGCCTGATCGCCGTGGGCGGGGCCTCCACCGCCGCCGCGGTGTGGTCGGCCCACCTCCAGGGCGCCGGCGCCACGGACCTCGAGACCATCGCGAACGCCCCCGCCATCTCCTCGGCCGAGCCGCCGCGGGACCTGCTGCCCCGGGCCGTGCGGGGCCGGGACGAGCTGACCGGGGAACTCACCGGCCTGGTGCGGGCGCCGGACGGGCGCGCCCACGTTCTCGCCGGCCTGGGCGGATGCGGCAAGACCGCCATCGCGCTCGCGGTCGCCGACCGGACCGTCGCCTCCGGGTCGCGCGCTTGGTGGCTGGATGCGCGCAACCCGGAGGCCCTGGCCTCGTCGCTGGCCGGCCTCGCCGTCGATCTCGGCATCGACGAGAGTGCCGGTGCGGCCGGCCCGGCCGCGCTGATCCCGGTGATTCGCCGGCACCTCGACGCGCTCGCCGGCGGCTGGCTGCTCGTGATCGACGACGCCGAGCAGCCCGGGCCGTTGCGGGAGTCCGGTGCGCTCAACGGATCCGAGCACGGTCTGGTCCTGGTCACGACGCGGATCGGCGCGGACGACGCGTGGGGCGAGCGCGCCACCGTGCACCGCATCGAGGAGCTGAGCCGGGAAGTCGCCGGGCAGATCCTCGTCGATGTGGCCGGCCCGGACGCCGGCGACGCCGAACAGGCGGAGGCACTCGCGGGCGTGCTCGGCCGGTTGCCGCTCGCGCTGGTCACCGCGGGACGGTTCCTCAATTCGGCGTCCGCACCGCTGACCGCCACCACGACGTTCGACGCGTACCGTGCCGCACTGTACGACCGGTTCCCCGAGTTCATGGACGACCCGGCCACCGCCGGCGGACGTGGCAACACGGTCATGGCAACGTGCGAGCTGTCGCTCGACCTGCTCGCGCGCCGCGGCCGGGTGCACGCGCGAACCGTGATGCGGCTCGTCGGCGGATTCGCGCCGGCTCCGCTTCCGGCCGACCTGCTCGAGTGGCCCGCGGTGCGCGGTACCCGGCTCTTCCGGACGAGGGTGCGGCCACTGAGGATCGGCCGAGTCGGATACGGCGCGGTCGCCCACTCCCGGACGCTGCGCGACCTGGTGGAAGTCGGCCTGCTCGCCCTGCAGCGCTCCACCGATTCGCACGATCGGGAGCTGCTCTGTGTCGTCGCGCATCCGATGGTCGTGCAGACCAACCGGTCGATCGCCGAGGGCCGGCCGCGGGTGTGGGCCCGCGTGACGGCGACGACCGTCCACCTGGTCTCGGCGGCAGCGCGGCGCCACGATCCGGAAGACCCCGGCGAGCTGATGTGGTGGGCGGCGATCGCACCGCACGTCATCGAGGTGCTGCGCCGCTCCGGACCGGATGCGGCCGGGCCGCACCGGCGTCGCCTCCGGCGCCTCGCCGAGGCGGCCCACCGCACGGCCCGGGCGCTGTTCGTCGGCGGACGGTACGCCGACAGCCACTGGGTGGCGCGGACCGGCCGACGGTACGTCCTGCGGCGGCTCGGCCTGACCCACGCGGCCACGCTGCGGCTGCACAACGATGTCGCCAACGCGACGTACGGCCTCGGCCGGCGCAACGCGGCGGAGCGCACCCACCGGTACGTTGCCGCGGTCCGCCGACGCCTCGCCGGACCCGGCGATGTGGAGACGCTGCGCAGCCAGAACAACCACGCCGCGGCGCTGCTCGGGATCGAGTCGTTCGCCGAGGCCCTGCTGGTCTGCGACGAGGCCCTGGCCGGCGCCGGCAGCCGGCCGGCGAGCCGGCCCGAACTGCTGCGCATCCGCCACCACCGGGTCACCGCCCTGGTCGGGCTCGGGCGGCTCGGCGATGCCGAGGACGAGGCGCGCCGGACCGTGCGGGAATACCAACGGCTGAGCGGGTACGAGACCGACGCGCTCCGCGCCCGGAGCGGCCTCGCCAACGTCCTGACCCGGCGCGGCGACCTCGCGTCGGCCGAGGCCGAGTATCGCCTGGTGCTGGCGGCGCAGGAGGGCCTGTGGCAACCCGAGCACCCCGACGCGCTGACGACGCGCAGCAACCTGGCGATCGTGCTGAGCCGGATGAACCGGCTCGAGGAGGCGGAGCGGGAGCACCGGACCGTGTACGACCTGCGCCGGCAGGTGCTCGGCCCGGCGCACCCGGACACGGCGCGAAGCCATGGATATCTCACCGACGTACGGGATCGGATCAAGCCGTCGTCACTGTCGTAATCGCAAATTGTGGACCTGCGTCACGCTCTGAGCGTGCCCGGCGCCGGGGTGCGGCGCCGGGCATCCGGGGTTCAGCGGCGCACGGTCGTCGGCGTTCCCACGACCGCCGGGGCGATCGTGATCTTGTCGATGTCGGGGGCGTAGGCGGTCGGGTTGCCGAAGACCAGGGAGCCGCCGGTGGTGGTCAGTGTGATCGGGATCGTGCGTTCGAGGAAGCTGTTCCACGCGTACGTGTACCGGAAGTAGCCGTACGCGGAGCCGCCGCCGGTTTCGGTGACCTCCAGGCGGCGGTCGACGACCTGGGGGTTGTACGGGTGGGCGCCGACCAGTTCGGCGTTGGCGTAGCTGACCGCGATGTCGTACAGGCCGGGCTGGTCGAAGCCGGGGCCGCGGGGCACCGTGAACGTGTTGGCCGCGCCGTTGCCGACGAAGCCGATTCCCCGGCCGCCGGAGGCGTTGCTGCCGGACGCGTCGGGGTAGGTGGTGACGACCGTGGCGCCCTGGCGAAGGGTGTCCTCCGCCTCGATGGTCGTCGCGGCGCCGTCCGATGCGGCGGCCCGCCGGGTGGTCAGCTGTTGCAGCAGCAGGCCGCGCGCGGAGCCGACCTCGATCTCGTTGATGCCCTGGCTCAGATGCACCCGCACGGTCGAGCGCCAGGAGCCGCCCCGGTTCGCGGAGACCTTGGCGACCGTACGCCCATTGACGGTGACATCGGCCGCCGTGGCCGAGAAGCTGCGGTAATCGAGGCTCAGGTCGTAATAGCCGGTGTCCCAGGCCTGGACGTACGCCTCGGCCTGCCCACCACCGCGGATCGCGGCATAGCCCCGGGCGAGCGGCACGTCGTAGGTGACGTGCGCGCCGCCGGAGTAGCGCAGCGTCGGGGCCGGGTACGCGGTCGGCTCCCCGTCGGTGACGTCGGTCAGCAGGAACTTGTCGAGCGTGATGTCGGAGTTCGGCAGCACGGTGGTTCCGTCCCGCGAAGCCCGCAGCGACAGCACGTGCTGCCCGGCGGTCAGCGCGACGGTCACCTCGGCGCTGCCCCGGTACTGCCACTTCTGGTACGAGGTCAGCGCAAGGTCGGCCCGGTACTGCACGGTGGCCGTGTCGACGCCGTCGACGAACAGCGCGTGCCGGCCGGGCGTGCCCGGTGTGCCGCCGATCACCTGGAACCGGTACTGGCCGGTGCGGGGGACGGTCACCGTCCAGTCCGCCTTGGAGGTGGGCCGGTTGAACGAGCCGACGTCGTTGCTGCCGGAGGCGAGGAACTTCCAGCCGCCGCCGCCCTGCGGGTCCTGGTAGTAGACGGTGGCGTCGGTCAGCGCGGTCTGCTCGGCCTCGATGCTGGTCGACCACACGGCGTTCGCGGTCAGCTCCCGGTCCTGCTGGGGAGTGATGATGACCTGGTACGCGGCGTACCGGTCGTAGGTCGGCACGTCGAAGGTGATCGGCCCGCGACCCAGCGGGATCCCGCGCAGCACCTTGACCACCGGCGGCGTACCGGAAACGCCCTCGGCGCCGGAGAGGGTGACCTGGCGGACCTCGACGTCGACCCGGTTGCCGAAGGTGCGGCGGTCGAGCCCGGACAGTTGCAGGGTCACCGGCTTGCTGCCGCCGCCGTAGAGGACGGTGGCCCGCTTGTTGCGCGCGTCGACGGCCGCGATGCCCTGCAGGGAGTCGACCGTGTCGAGGGCCGGCGGGGTGACCCGCACCGTGCGGCTGCCGGCCAGGTCGCCGTACCACTTGAACATCCACCAACCGGCGTTGGCCGCGTTGGCGCGGGCGCTGTTGTCGCTGAAGTTGCCGGCGTAGTTCCAGTACGCGGTCTGCCCGTCGACCTTCAGGTCCTCCATGATCGACAGCCACTGCACGAGCTGGCCGGGGGTGCCCATGTCGCGCAGCATGCCGAACTCGGTGATGTTGACCGGGATCGGGCCGACGCCGAGGTCCTTCTCCAGCTTCCGGTACGCGGTGACGTGCGAGCGGAACGTGCTCAGGTTGTCGATGCCGAGCTCGTGCCAGATGAACACGTCCGGCAGTACGTGGTTGGCCTTGGCGTAGGTGAGGATGTCGGCGGAGCGTTCCGGCTGCCAGTGGGTGTCGCCGGGGCCGCCGATCCGCGCGTGGCCGAGGCCGTGCCGGGCGTACACCGCCTGGATCGTCTGGTAGGCGGCGCTCCAGTCGGCGAGGAACTGGTCTTTCCGGCTGGCCCAATCCGGGTACCAGTTGCCGCCGTCGGGCTCGTTGAACGGGATGAAGACGTAGTTCTCCGGGTGCGCCGAGCGGGTGGCGACCGCCTCGGCGACGAACTGCACGACCTCCAGGTAGTCCCAGACGCCGTTCGGCTGCGCCGTGTAGGTGCCGTCGGCCTGGTTGTACGTGCGGGTGTCGCCGGGCCGCTTGCCGCCGTTGTACGCCCAGTCCGGGTAGTAGTCCTGGACGTAGATGTACATGTCCTTGCCGTACTTGTGGAAGAACCCGTTCTCGACCTTGAGCGCGTCGCCGCTGGGGTGCTGGGTGCCGTACGGGGCCTTCTGCGAGGTGTTGGTGAGGTGCGCGCCGTCGATCAGCGCCTGGGTGGGCGCCCCGTCGTCGCCGAGCCCGTAGAGGGTGCCGGTGGCGCCGCCCCGGAACGCGCCGGTGGTCTGCGCGAAGTCGACGCCCAGCGGGTCGGTGGCCGCGGCGGCGCCGGCCGGCAATGCCGAGGCGATGGTGGCGACCAGGATCCCGGCCGCCACCATCGCTACAAGCCTCACAACATGTCTCATCGGTTCTCCCTGCGGCACTCTCGTGTGACCGGTCACATCCGCAGGGAATTGTCATCGATAACTCGGCCCGCGTGAAGAGGGCGCTACCGGCTTGTTACGAACGCTCTCACCGTCGCGCGAAGAGCTGGCCGCGGACGGCGCCGCCCGGGTCCTCCTTGGTGTGCAGGTTGAGGTAGAAGCCGCGGGGGTCGTGCTTGATCTCGGTCAGCAGGCCGGGGTCGACCTGCGGAACCGTGCCGGAGACCGCCACCACGCCCTCGGGCATCGGGGTGCCGAAGAGCGGGAGCACCACGGCGCCGTTGACGCCCTTGACCCCGCGGTGGATGTGGCCGAGCGTCGGCTCGGAGATCTTCGCCCAGGCGAAGGAGTAGGTCAGGGAGCCGTTGCGCGCGGAGACGAAGCCGGCCGCCCGGCCGTCCGGGTCACCGACCGCCGGGCCGCCGGCGACCGGCACCTCCTGGTCGCCGGACATGAAGGCCTCGAACCTGCCGCCCTTGAGCAGCGCGAGCAACTGGCCGCCGCGGACCGGGTAGAGCTGGCCGCGGGCCGCGCCGCCGGGGAACTCGGCGGTGTGCAGGTTCAGGTAGAAGTTGCCCGGCCGGGCGACGATGGCGTCCGCCACCGTGGCGTCGGCGATGGTGGTCACGCCGGCCACCGAGGTGACCGTGTCGGGCAGGGCGGTCGTCAGCAGGCCGACCTTGACCGGGCCGTTCTTGCCGCGCGGGCCCTCGTGGATGTGGAAGAGCGTGGCCGCCCGCTGGTTCTTCCAGCTGGCGAAGAAGGTCACCCGGTCGCCCTGGATGCGGATCAGGCCGAGCGCGCTGCCGTCCGGGTCACCGACCGCCGGGCCGCCCGCGACCGGCACCTCCTGCTTGCCGGTCATCGCGGCGGCGAAGTAGTGGGCGCGCTGCCGGGAACGGTTGACGTCCGCGGACAGGCTCGGCTGGGCCGGGGCCGTCGTGGCGGTCCCCATCCCGGCCATGGCGCCGTGGTCCATGCCGGCCATCCCGGCCATGGCGCTCGGGTCCGTGCCGGGCGCGGGCGAGTGCCCGTCGTGCGCACTCGCCGGTGACCCGAGCGCGGCGACCATGCCGGCGGTGGCCAGAATGGCCGTGGAAATCAGCGTCGGAAATCGCATTTCGATGTTCATTCCTTTCGGCTCGCCCCGCCCCCGAATTGGTGCGGCAACGCGACCAATACGGCCCCTTCGCCGACCCGGTTCACGATCAGTGACGCAGGCCACAGACGCTATTCGGGCGTGAACCGGAACGGGAGCCGGCCCGTGTTGGGGGCAACGTTCGGCATCGAGGAGGAACCATGCAAAAGACTCTTGTCGTGGCCGGTGCGGTGGCCTTGCTGTCGTTGAGCGCGTGCGGCGCGAAGACCGAGGCGCGGCCCGCGGCGAAGGCGAGTGCCCCGGCCGGCGGGCCCGAGGTGCGGGTACAGCAGACCGCGCTCGGCGAGATCCTCACCGACCAGGGCGGCCGTACGCTCTACGCGTTCGTGCCGGACAAGCAGGGGTTCGGCTCCTGCAAGCTGGACTGCCAGGCGACCTGGCCGCCGTTCGTCTCCGGGCAGAAGCCGAAGGCCGGCCAGGGTGTCGACCCGGCGCTGCTCACGGTCATCCCGACCGGCGGCGGGGTGGAGCAGGTGAAGTACGCCGGCTGGCCGCTCTACACGTACGTCCCGGATGTCGGCCCCGGCGACGTGGACGGCCAGGGCGAGGAGAACGGCCTGTGGTGGGTCGTCGGCGCCGACGGAAAACTGATCAAAAAATCCGCGGCCGAATGATCAGGGCCGGATCACGCAGCCACTCAGCCGCGGATTCTGGGTGAGGTCGATAATGGCGTCGAGGCGGTCCCGGGTCTGGATCAGCTCGGCTATCTGGCGGTCGATCCGGTCGCGCTCGGCGGCGAGCCGGGCCCGCGACTCCGGGGTGCTGACCCTCGCGTCGACGCACGGCAGCAATTCGGCGATCGTACGGCTGGGGAGGCCCGCCGCGTACAGATGCTGGATGAGCTGCACCCGGTCGACCGCCGCCGGTGGGTAGAGTCGCTGGCCGCTGTCGCTGCGGTCGCTGGCCAGCAGGCCCTGCTCCTCGTAGTAGCGAAGGGCGCGAACGCTCACACCCGCCTTGGTGGCCAGCTCACCGATCCGCATCGTGACCTCCGTCGCCATTCTTTGCCTCTGACGTCAACGTCAGGTTCTAGCGTAGCGGCCATGCAGATTTCCGGATCGATTGCCCTGGTCACCGGCGCCAACCGCGGTCTCGGCCGTGAGTTCGCCACCCAGCTTCTCGCCCGCGGCGCCACCAAGGTGTACGCGACGGCCCGCCGCCCCGAGCTCGTCGACGTCCCGGGCGTCGAGGTGCTGCCGCTCGACATCACCGACCAGGCGTCGGTGGACGCGGCCGCCGCGGCCGCCACCGACGTGACGCTGCTGGTCAACAACGCCGGGGTGTCGACCGGGGCGAACCTGGTCGGCGGTGACCTGGACCTCGTACGGCGGGAGATGGACACCCACTTCTGGGGCACGCTGCGGATGATCCGCGCCTTCGCCCCGCAGCTGTCCGGCGGCGCGATCCTCAACGTGCTCTCGGCGCTGTCCTGGTTCGCCACCGACGGCGCGGGCGGCTACGCTGCGGCCAAGGCGGCCGCGTGGAGCCTGACCAATGCCGTACGCCTGGAGCTCGCGGCCCAGAAGACCCTGGTCACCGGCCTGCACCTCGGCGCGGCCGACACCGACATGATGGCCGGCTTCGACATCCCGAAGAGCGCGCCCGCCGACGTGGTGCGGCAGGCGCTGGACGGCATCGAGGAGAACCGGCTCGAGGTCCTGGCCGACGAGTGGAGCGCCCTGGTGAAGGCGTCGCTCGCCGAGGACCCGAGCCGGTTCTACACCTCGGTCTGAGCCGGGTCGTCAGCCCGCCGCGTTGGTGAGGGCGAGGGTCTGGTCCTGGAACGTGGCCGGGTCGTTGATCTGGAAGCCGACCGCGAACAGGGCCGGCCCGGCGTGGGCGAGGCCGGCCAGGCTGCCGCGCTGGGCGCCGGACGGGCTGGCCACGATGGCCGACGAGGTGCTGGTCGACTGCTCGGTCACGGTCGCGAGGCCTTGGATGCCGGCGAACCAGGCGTCGTTCGGGCCGGCCACGGTGACCGCGTTGAGCGTGACCGTGCTGTTCGCGACGGCCGGCAGGGTGATGGTCGACCAGGCGGTGCCGTTCCAGTGCAGGGCGATGCCGCTGTGGCCGAAGGCGCCGACCGCGTAGACGTCGTCGGAGCCGCTCTCGGCGACCGCCGTCAACGTGGTGGTGAACCGCGGGTCGGCGGTCGGCGGCGCGGCCACCTGCACGAAGGCCGAGCCGTTCCACCGCTCGATGAGCGCCGCCCGGTTCGAGCCCTCGGGCACGGCCGGCGCGGTGACCGTGCCGACCGCCCAGACGTCACCGTTCGGGCTGGTGGTCACGCCGTTGAAGAAGCCGGTGGCCGACGCGCCCAGCCTGGCCGACGCGACGATGCTCCACGAGGTGCCGTTCCAGTGCTCGACCAGCGGCAGCGTCGTCGTGTTCTGCCCGTTCGTGCCGACCGCCCACACGTCGGTCGCGGACCGGGCGGACACCGCCCTCAGCGAGTCCATGACGCCGTTGCTCGGGTTCGGCACGATGGTCCAGCTCGCACCGTCGAAGTGCTCGATCAGGGCGTGCTGGTTGGCGGTCGCGTTCGCCTTGCCGGAGCCGACGGCCCACACGTCCGTGGACGAGACCGCGGAGACGCCCAGCAGGGTGCCGCCCGAGTCGGGGGTCGGGGTGGGCAGCAGCGACCACCGGGTGCCGTCCCAGCGCTCGGCGATCGTACGGCTGCCGGCCGAGCCCACCGCGAACGCGTGGGTGGCGTCCACCGCCGACACCGCGGTCAGCTGGGTGTCGCCGGTGGCGGCGTTGTCGCTCGGCGCGACCGTCCACGGCGTGGTCGCGGCGTCGGCGGCCGATGCGAACGTCACGGCGGCGATCCCGGCCGCGATGACGACACCGGCCTTCCTCAAATTGGTCATGCCTGGGATACGCGGCCGGTTACACCCGATAGGGTCTCGAAGGTGAGAATCGGTGTGCTCGGTGCCGCCCGGATCGCTCCCGCCGCCCTGATGAGACCCGCCCGCGCCGTCGACGGCGTCGAGGTCGCCGCGGTGGCGGCCCGGGAGCGGTCGCGCGCCGAGGCCTTCGCCGCCAAGCACGGGGTGCCGACGGTGTACGACTCGTACGCCGACCTGCTGGCCGACTCATCCTTGGATGCGGTCTACCTTCCGTTGCCCAACGGCCTGCACGCACAATGGACACTGGCGGCGCTCGAGGCGGGCAAGCACGTGCTCTGCGAGAAGCCGTTCACCGCCAACGCCGCCCAGGCCCGCGAGGTGGCCGCCGCGGCGGAGGGCAGCGGCCTGGTGGTGATGGAGGCCTTCCACTACCGGTACCACCCGCAGACCCAGCGGATGATCGAGATCGCCCACGACGGAAGCCTCGGCACGGTGCGGCGGGTGGAGACGGCGATGTGCTTCCCGCTGCCGATGTTCTCCGACATCCGGTACGACTTCGGCCTGGCCGGCGGCGCGCTGATGGATGCCGGCTGCTACGCCGTGCACTGCCTGCGCATGCTCGCTCCCGGCGACCCGGTGGTGGAGGAGGCGACCGCCCTGCCGCTGCGCCGGGACCGGCGCATCGACCGGGCCATGACGGCACGGTTGCGCCTGCCGGGCGGAGCGACCGGCCACGTACACACGTCGATGTGGTCCTCGGCCCTGCTGCGGATCCGGGCGCGGGTCGTCGGTGATCGCGGCACCATGACGGTCACCAACTTCATCGCCCCGCAGTTCTTCTCGCGCTTCTCGGTCACGGTGGACGGCCGGCGCCGGCGCGAGCAGATCAAGGGCGAGGCGACGTACGTGCACCAGCTGCGCGCCTTCGCGGCCGCGGTCGCCGGCGAACCGGCAAATCTCACCCCACCGTCCGATTCGGTCGCCACCATGTCACTGATCGACGACATCTACACCGCGGCCGGCCTGCCCCTGCGCCCCTGAGGCGACGGGATCCAGCGACGGCCCGCGGCGGCGAGCGTCGTGCCGGTCAGGTTCCCGGTCGGCGATTGTTGCGGGGTGGGCGTCTTCGGGGCGGGTGCCGGGGCGGCGCGGTTCAGGTGGGCGGAGAGCCAGTCGAAGGCGGGGGCCTCCATCCGCCGCCAGACCGTGAGGCTGTGGCCGCCGTGCGGCATCGTCGCCGTGGTGACCGACAGGGGCGCCTTGGCCAGCCGGGCGATCTGGCGGGAGTCCTTGCCGGGGCCGGCGTCGTCGGCGGCCCAGGCGACGTAGAGCGAGACCGGCGGCGCGGGTTGGTGGGTCAGGCGCCAGGTGATGCTGTTGGTGGTCTTCTCGCTGTCGTCGCCGACCTTGATGCCGGGGCCGGCCAGGCCGGAGAGGCTCGCGGCGGCGCTGAACCGGTCCGGGTGCCTCATCGCGAGGTTCATCGCGCAGTACCCGCCGGCCGAGAAGCCGATCAGGCCCCAGGAGCCCGGGTCGGTGCGGATCCGCAGGTGTTCGCGGGCCCAGTCGGGCACGTCGCGGGTCAGGTACGTCTCCGTCTGCGGGCCCTTGACGAGGTTCAGGCACTCGGTGTCGAGCAGCGGGTCCGGGGTCTGGTAGGGGAAGAGCACGACGGCCGGCGACATCCGCCCCGCGGCGATCTCCTGGTCGAGGTACTTCTTGGCGTCCAGTCGCTTGGGCCAGGCGGCCGGCGTGCCGGGAAAGCCGTGGAACGCCTCGATGACCGGGAACTGGAACGCGTGGTTCTGCGCGGTGGTGTACGCCGCCGGCAGGTACACGGTCATCGGCATGGTCAGGCCGCTGGCGTTGCCGTGCACGGTGTAGTCCACCAGTCGGCCGGGGCCGGTGACCTTCGCCGGCCCGCGCCGGCTCTGCGGGTTCGTCACGTCGATCGCGACCGGGTCCGGATCGTTCGCCGTCGGGCTGTCCGCGGCGGACTGGCCGAACAGCGCGGACCACGCCGGGTAGGTCTCGGTGAGCCGGTTGAGCTGCAGCGCGGCGGCCGCGGTCACGGCCAGCACGACGGTCGCGGCCAGGGCGATCCGGCCGGCGGCGCGGCGCCGGTCCCAGGCGAGGGCGAGCAGGGCGGTCGCGCCGATCGCGACCAGCAGGGCGGTCAGCACGGTGGCCAGGCTGTCGATGGTCATGACGGCAGCCGCACCGGCGCGGCGAGAGCCTCGGGCAGCGACCGGGCGGCGGTGCCGAAGGCCGCGGCCGGATGGCGGACGTCGAGATCGGCCACCGTACGGATCCGGGCCGGCGCCGACTTCTGCCAGCCGCGGGCGAGCGCGCCGTACTGCTGATCGGTCACCACGGCCCACCCGTCGCTCATCGCCCGGGCGTCGTGGGCGAGTCGCCCGGGCAGGGCCGCCAGGTCGGCCACGGTGGTCGCCGGTCCGGGCGTGACCACCAGGGTCAACGCGTCCGGCACCGACGCGGCGGCCGCGCGGATCGACGGCTTCTGGCCCTCGGCGGCGATGACCACGATGACCGGGAACGTGTGGTCGGTGCGTTTGCGGTAGCCGACGGGCGCGATCAGGACCGGCGGCGCGGCCAGGTGCCACGTGGTATACCCGGCCGGCGTCCAGGCCAGGCCGGCGCCGGAGGCGGCGGCGAGTTTCGAGTCCAGCTTGCCGGGCGCCTGCCGCACGGCCTGCGGGGCCGGGTCACCCTCGCTGTCCCCGGTGAGCGCCTGCCAGGTCGGGAAGAAGCTGTCGGCCCGGTTGGCAACCAGGCCGGCGCACAGCACCACCAGCGCTTCGATCAGGATCAGACCGGTGATCCGTACGGCCGTCCGCCCGCGGGCGATGCGCCAGAACCACACCGTGCCGGCCACCGCGAGGACGGCAAGTCCACCGGTGAGCAGGATCAACCAAAGACTGGTCAGCCTCATCGCACTCCACATCCTCGTCTGCTGCGGATCTGTCGCAGCGAAGCGGATAGGAATATGCACAGGTTGATCGCCCCCGCTGAGCCTCGGCCCGCCGGGATGGCATGTTTCGGGGAGAAGGCCGGAAGGTCGGAAAACCGGCCGCTCACTCCGCCGGGCCGGTCGTGGGCCGTCGGACGGCATGGTCGATCACGGTCGGGTGGAACGCAGCGGTCAGGGGGCCAGGCTGCCGCCGTGCCGCGTCAGCGGCAGACGCGACGTCCGAGCGACCTGGCGGCCGGCGCGAGCGGCGTCACCGCGCGGGCAGCGAGCAAGGCCGAGGTCCACCGGCGTGCCGATGCGGCGTCCGACATCGCGGGCGCTCGCACCATCGCCGCTTCGTGGCCGATCGTGTCGGCCGGGAGTGGATCGTCAGTGCACGAACGTCGCCAGTGGCTGGCCGGTCTCGACGATGTAGGTGGACAGCATCAGCCCGGTGTCCGGTCCGAGGTCGGTGGCGTTGTGCGGTGTTCGGGGCGGGATGAGGAAGCCGTCCCCCGCGTGGAGGGTGAGGGTCGGTTGGTCGCGGATCTCCATCCGTACCGTCCCGGCGACGATGTACCCGACCTCTTCGCCGGGGTGGATGTGCCATCCGGACTGTACGCCGGCAGGGATCTCGGTGCGTACCTGGACGATGTCGCGTCCCGGCACCGAGGAGCTCCGGCGCAGCGTTTCCGTGCGTTTGAGTGTGGCGGCGAGGTCGTCGGCTGGAGACATGACTGCCTTTCGCGTCCTTATCCGGAAAGGGGGAAGACCGCCGGCCGGCGGTGA
Organism: Actinoplanes subtropicus; assembly: GCF_000721705.1. Lineage (GTDB taxonomy): Bacteria > Actinomycetota > Actinomycetes > Mycobacteriales > Micromonosporaceae > Actinoplanes > Actinoplanes subtropicus. The sequence goes on along the minus strand of NZ_JOJL01000013.1, from coordinate 268,669 downwards.
AGGAAGCGAACTTCCCTCCCTGCGGACGTGAGCCGACGAGATGCCGTGTGGCGCACGCCGGCGAGGTGTCAGCTGGTGATGAAGTCGAGCAGGTCCTTGTTGAACTCCTGCTCATGGGCGCCGGTCAGGCCGTGCGGAGCGCCAGGGTAGATCTTGAGTGTCGAGTTCGCGACGATCTTCGAGGACTTCAGCGCCGACGCTTGGATCGGGACGATCTGGTCGTCGTCACCGTGCAGGATCAGCGTCGGTACGTCGATCTTCTTGAGGTCTTCCGTGAGGTCCGTCTCGGAGAACGCCTTGACGCAGTCGTAGGCGCCCTTGATGCCGACCGACATGGACATCAGCCAGAACGCGTCGCGGGCACCTTGGCTCACGGCCGACCCCGGCCGATTGGCTCCGTAGAACGGGAAGGCCAGATCTCGGTAGTACTGCGACCGATCGGCGAGCACGGCCTCGCGGATCTCGTTGAACGGCTCGATCGGTAGCCCTTCCGGGTTGGCGGGGGTCTTGAGCATCAGCGGCGGGATGGCTCCGAGCAGAACCATCTTGGCGACCCGGGCGGTTCCGTGACGTCCGACGTAACGGGTGACTTCACCGCCGCCGGTGGAATGCCCGACCAGGACGATGTCGTGCAGGTCGAGGTGCTCGATGACGGCGGCCAGGTCGTCGGCGTAGTGGTCGAGGTCGTTTCCCTCCCACGGCTGGCTCGAGCGTCCACCACCGCGACGGTCGTGGGCGATGGCCCGGAACCCGTGGCTGGCGACGAAGTTCGCGGAGCCGTCCCATGCGTCCGCGGTGAGGGGCCAGCCGTGGCTGAAGACGACGGGTTGCCCGCTGCCCCAGTCCTTGAAGAAGATCTCGGTACTGTCCGGTGTCGTCACTGTCGGCATCTGCTTGCCTTTCTGGTGGGTGCGATCGTTTCGCGTACGAGGGAATGGTTATCGCTTGAGGAAGGCGAGCAGTTCCCGGTTGACCTGCTCGGCGTGGGTGAGAGCCATGAGGTGCGGTCCGCCGTCGATCTCGACGTAGCGGGCGTCCGGCAGTGCCGCGTGCAGACGGCGTCCCTGGCCTTCGACGGACAGGATGCGGTCGGCGGTGCCGTGCAGGATCAGCGTTGGGATGTCGATCCGTTTGACGTCGTCGTGGAAGTCGTCGAGCCAGGTGAGCGGACAGGCCCAGGTCGCGATCGGTGATGCGTCGGCGCCGGCGTTCCACAGGTTGCGGACCGCGTCCTCGCTGACGCGCCTGCCCAGCAGCTCGTCGAGGTTCAAGAAGTCGTTCATGGTGGCGGTCAGCCAGGCCGGCCGGTCGTGCAGAATGGCCTGCTGAACAGCGTCGACGCCGGCCCGGTCGACGCCTTTGGGGTTGTCCGCGGATTTCGTGAACGAGGGCGCGAGGCTCTCGATGAACACGCACGCCCGCAGCCGCTGCGTTCCGTGGACGCCGATGTAGCGGGCGACCTCTCCGGTGCCCAGCGACAGCCCGATCAGGGTGACCTCGTGCAGGTCGAGCTTGGTGAGGAGCTGGTCGAGGTCGGCGGCCAGCGTGTCGAAGTCGTAGCCGCCGGCCGGCCGGCTGGATCGCCCGAAACCGCGACGATCGTACGCGATCACCCGGTAGCCCGCGGTGAGCAGCGGGTGGATCTGGGCTTCCCAGGAGCGGCTGTCGAACGGCCAGCCGCTGATCAGGACGACGGCCGGCCCGCTGCCGTGGTCTTCGTAGTAGAGGTCGATCGACGTCGAGTTCTCCGTGCCGACGGTGATGGTGGCCATGTGCGCTCCTCGGTGAACGGGTCTGTTCCGAAGCTCGCAGACATCACGGTCGCCGGATAGGCGGGCCGAACCGAACACCGGGGTGGGTTCGCCGGAAGAAATGGCGGGCTGTCCCGCGCGCGGAATCCGGCGCACTCGATGATTCCCGCTCGCCGGTCCGGCGAGCCTCGCCTTCCGGCCGGCCCTCGGAAGTTTCCGGTTGACCCGAATGTGCCCGGTGGGGTCGTACCGCAGTATTCGCGTGACACCGCATCGCGCAGAAGGTGACCATCATGGCGATCATTCGAGGCACACAGCGGCTCGCGCGGCGGCGGGAAACCGGCCGGGACACGCCGGTACCATCACACCGCAGTTCCGGCATAGCACCCTTCGTCGGTTTCCTGCTTGTTCTCGAGTTCGCTTCCGGGCTCACCCAGGGCTGGATCTCCCCGCTGCTTCCCAGCATCCTGCAGCGATACGACACGACAGCGGCCGACTTGAATTGGATCAACGTTGCTTTCCTTCTCTCGTCCGCGGTGTGCGTACCGCTGATGTCCAAACTCGGTGACCTGTTTGGTCACCGTCGGCTGCTGACCATCGCCACGGCACTCGTCGCGATCGGCTCGATACTGGTAGCCGGTGCCCCCTCCTTTCGCATCCTGCTGCTCGGACGAGTCCTTCAGGGGCCGCTGCTCGCCTTCCTTTCGCTGGAGTTCGCCATCGTCCGGGAACGCGCCGGGGACCGGGCCGGCCGTGCGATCGGCCTGCTCGTCGGCGCCCTGGCCCTCGGCGGCAGCGCCGGGCTGCTGCTGGCCGGGCAGATCCGCCAGCATGTGAGCCTGTCGGGAACACTGTGGATCCCGGCCATCCTCATGATCATCGTGGTGCCCGTCGTGGTGCTGCTCGTTCCCGAGACGGCCACGCGCACGCGAGGCCGCATCGACGGGATCGGCGCCGCGCTGCTGAGCGTCGGCTTGCTGTTGCTGCTCGCCGCCGTCGGCAACGGCAGCACGTGGGGATGGACCACATGGCGAACGCTCGCGGGGATCGCGGGCGGCCTCGTCGTACTGGCCGGCTGGGTCGCGATCGAGCAGAGCGTCGCCCAGCCTTTCGTCGACACGTCGCAGATCTTGCGGGGGCGGCTCGGTCTGCCGGTACTGGCCGGATTCTTCGCCGGGGCCGAGCTGTTCGGCAGCCAGGCGGCCAGCGCGCTGTTCCTCGGTCTGCCGGCAAGTACCGGGATCGGATTGGGGTTGTCCGCCGGGAATCTAGGACTGGTGCTGGTGGTGTTCGGCCTGGCCGCCGTCGTGGGCACCTGGTTGGCGCCTCGGCTCGCCGAACGGGTCGGGAGCCGGGGCGCCCTGGTTGTCGGGTCGCTGCTCGGAACGGCCGGCTACGTTTTGACGGCGCTGGCCCATCACACCGTGAGCGTTTACGTGATCTGGCAGGTGCTGGTCGGTATCGGCAATGGTCTCGTCTTGGCTGCGCTGTCGGACTATGTGGTGACTTGTGCTCCCGCCGACGCGGTGGCGATCCACTCGGGTCTGCTCACCACGGCACGGACCGTTGGCGGTGCCGTCTCGAGCGCCGTCTTCGCGACGGTCATGGCGGCGACGGTGACGCGGCTGCCGGGCGTGGTGAAACCAGTGACGACCGAGGCCGGCTACGTGACGGTGTGGCTCGTCTGCGCCGGCCTCACGATCGGCATGGCTTCCCTGGCTTTGCGTTTCGCCAACCGGACGCCGCCCCCCGGCAGCATCCGCCGGTCAACCGAAGGCGCTCTGCCCGCGACAATTTCCGGTTAGCCCTACCGCCGGAGAGGTGTCGCGCTGAGAGGATGAGCGGATGCTGGGCCCGCTGCTCGTCGTGGACGACGACGCGTCCGTCCGAGGACTCGTCGTCCGTATCCTCCGCAGCTGGGGGCACGCGGCGATCGGGGAGGCCGGCTCCGTCGCGGAAGCCCTCGACTACGTCGATACGTGGCGTCCGGCTGTCGTATTGGTCGACGTGGGCCTGCCGGATGGCGACGGTTTCGACCTCACCCGGCAACTCCGCGTCAAGCCGTGGGCGATGCGCATCGTCATCTTCTCCTCCGACGCCGACCCGGCGAACAACGCCGCAGCCGAACGCGCCGGAGCGATCGGATTCTTCCCCAAGGACGAGTTGCTGAGCCCCGCCCTGCAACGACTCATCGAGGACCGGACCGATGACGAGCCATGACGCAGGCCGCCCGCTCCGCGTGGCCATCGGAGAGGACGACGTTCTCCTTCGCGAGGGCGTCGCCCGCATTCTCACCGACGCCGGACTCGAGGTCGTCGTGCGCTCCGGCGACGCCGACGACCTGCTGCAACGCGCGCTCGCTTACCGGCCCGACGTCGTTGTCACCGACGTGCGGATGCCGCCCCGGCAGGAGGACGACGGCTTGCGTGCCGCGATGGAGCTTCGCCGCCGCCTGCCACAGGTCGGCGTGCTGATCCTGTCGCAGTTCTGCGAGCCCGCCTACGTGACCGACCTGGTCGGTGAGCGACCCGAGGGTATCGGATACCTGCTCAAGGAAAGAGTCGGGGACGTAACGACGTTCGTCGATGCCGTCACCCGCGTCGCGGCCGGTGGCAGCGCCCTGGACCCCGAGGTCGTCATCCGCATGCTGGGACGCCGCACCAAGGACGGCCCTCTACAGCTGTTGACCGCCCGCGAACTGGCCGTTCTCGCCGCCATGGCCGAAGGGCTGTCGAACACCGGCGTGGCGGAAAGCCTGCTGATCAGCCACGCGTCCGTCGAGAAGCACGTAACGGCGATCTTCCGGAAGCTCCGCATCGCCCCCATCGACAGTGAACACCGGCGTGTTCAAGCCGTCCTGACCTACCTTCGCGCGGACACCCGCGCACGATGAACCGGTACACCGCTGCCATCAGCAGATACGGGCGGCTCCTGAGGTCGGCCACCACCGGCACACGCCGGCTCGCGGACAGTCAAGCGGCACTGAGGCGGGTCACCTCGATCGCCGCCGCCGGTGTACCGCCGCTGACCGTGTTCGAAGCGGTCACCGCCGAAATTTCTGCCCTGCTGAACGATGCGCTCGTCGCGTTGACGAGATTCGAGGGCGGCGGTTCGGATTCCGTCGTCGTAGCGCAGACCGGCGGTCACGTCCCCGTCGGTGCGCGGCAGCACCTGACCGGCGACGGGATCGCGGCGCGGATATGGCAGTCGAGCCGCGCCGAGCGCGTCGACGACTACGCCGATGTCGCCGCGCCGACGCTGGCTGCCCGGCTTGGCATCCGGGCGATCGTCGCCGTACCGGTGACCGTGGACGGGCGGCTCTGGGGCGCGTTGAGCGTCAGCTCCCGAAGCGATCCCCTACCCGCCGGCACCGAGGAACGCCTGGCACTGTTCGCGGAAATCGTCGCGGCGGCCGTGGTCAGCGCCGCGGCGCGCGAAAGCTACCTCGGTCTCGCCGCCGAGCAAGCCGCCCTGCTGCGGGTCGCGGCGCTGGTGGCGCATCGCGCCGGAGAAGCGGAGATCTTCGAAGCGGTCGCGACCGAGGCGGCAAGCCTGATCCACGACGAACCGACCACCCTGGTCCGCTACGACGGCAACCGGACATTCACCGTACTCGCCACCCGCAGCGGTCCCGCCCCGGTCGGTACCAGGGTCACGGTCCCGATCGGCGACGCCGGAACCCTCGACGAGATGATGCGCACGCTCAAGCCCGCACGCCTGGACAACTACGACCAGTTTCCCGACCGGACATACTCCCGGCGCGACTTCGGAGTCGGATCCAGCGTGTCGGTCCCCATCATCGTCAACGGCCGCCTGTGGGGTGCCCTGGGCACCCTGAACGAGGGACGACGCCTGCCCGCCGACACCGAGGACCGTCTCGGCAAGTTCGCCGAACTGGTCGCCTCCGCTCTCGCCAACGTCGAAGCGCACGCCGAACTGGAGCAGTTCGCCGCGCGGCAGGCCGCCTTGCGCCGGGTCGCCGAGCTGGTCGCCGCGGGCGCGGCGCTTGACGAAGTATTCGACGCCGTCGCGACGGAAGCGTCGAACCTCCTCGGTGAGCTGGCGGCCGATCTGTTCCGGTACGACGGCACCTACTGCACCGTGGTCGCCACCTGCCGCAGCTCAGTGCCGGTGGGATTCCGCAGCCGCGCCGACGGCGACTCGGCCGGCCCCCGCGCGATGCTGAACGTGGGGGTGTCGGTGGCCGTGCCCATTTTCGTCGAAGGACAGCTGTGGGGCGGGCTCTCCACGACGACGCAGGGTGAACCACCGGCCGACGCCGAAGAGCAATTGGCCGAGTTCGCCAAGCTGGCGGCGGCCGCGATCGCGAACGCCGAGAACAAGGCGAAACTGCGGGCTTCCCGGGCAAGGGTGGTGGCCACCGCCAACGAGGTCCGGCAACGGCTGCAACGTGACGTGCACGACGGCGCACAGCAACGGCTCGTCCAGACCGTACTGTCGTTGAGACTTGGCCTGGACGCGATCGAGCGCGGTGAGACCGCCGTGGATCTCCTGCGGGAAGCACTGGAGAACGCCGAACGCGCGACAGTCGAGTTGCGCGACATCGTGCACGGAATCCTTCCGGTGGCACTGGCCCGGGGCGGCCTGCAGGCCGGGATCGACTCGCTGGTCGCCGGGGCTGCGATACCGGTCGACCTGGAAATAAGCGCTCATCCGCGGGAACGGTTGCCTCGTGACGTCGAGGTCACTGCGTACTTCGTGGTCGCCGAGGCGTTGACCAATATCGCCAAGCATGCCCGTGCCAGACGGGCGCAGGTAAAGGTCGCGGGCGTTGGCGAGAAGCTGGTCGTCGAAGTCACCGACGACGGGATCGGGGGTGCCGATCCTCGCGGCTCGGGCCTGACCGGGTTGTCCGATCGCGTCGACGCTATGGACGGCACCCTGACGTTGAACAGCGCTCCCGGTCACGGAACAGCGATTCGGGTCGCGTTGCCCCTATCTGACCCGAAGTAGAAGGTAATCCGGCAGCGTCGCCTCGATCGTCGTACCTGACCTATCTGCGCGCGGACGAGCGCCGGCGAGGACCGGGCCGGATCAGCCGCCGGCGGGAAGAGTCGCCCGGATCGTCGTTCCGGCGCCCGTCGGGCTGCTGACCTGCAGCTGACCACCCCGTGCCTCGACGCGGTCGAGCAAGCCGGTCAGGCCGGACCCGTGCCCGGTGCGGGCGCCGCCCACGCCGTCGTCGCCGACCTCGATCGCCAGGGTGCCGTCGTCGAGCGTGACGACCACCCACGCGCGGGCCGCCCGGGCGTGTTTGACGACGTTGGTGAGCGCCTCGGCGACCACGAAGTACGCGGTGGTCTCCACCTCCACGGCCAGGCGCGGCACGTCGATATCGGCGTCGACCGGCAGCGGCAGGTCGATGAGGAGCGATTCCACGCCGCCGCGCAGTCCACTGCGGGTCAACGCGGCCGGGAGGATCCCGCTGACGAGTTCCCGGAGCTCGGCGGTGGCCCTCCGCGCGTGTTTGAGGGCCTCCTCGACCCGGTCGATGCCGGTCGGCACGTCTCCATCGGCCAGTGACTGCCGGGCCAGTTGGAGGGCGATGACGGTGTGGACGAGCCGTTGCTGGGCGCCGTCGTGGACGTCGCGCTGGAGCCGGCGACGCGTCTCGTCGGCCGTCGACAGGACCCGGGCCCGGGAGGCGACGAGCTGGGCCCGGCTGGTCGCGTTGCCTACCGCGGTGCCCACCAGATTGGCGAACCGCTGCAGCCGGTCCTCGACGCCGTGCGTCAGCGGGCCCTCGGCCGAGGTGGCGGTGAGCATGCCCCAGACGGTGCTCTCCACGGCGATCGGCGCGGCGACCGCGGCGGCGAGGCCGAACTGGCGGGCGAGGGCCGCGTCCGGCTCGCTCGGGTAGTCGTCCACGCGTACCGCTCCCGCCGTGCGCCGGACGCGGTCGGGCAGGGTGTCCGGCTCGTAGTCGATCCGCGTCCCCGGCGGGGCGGGGCCGCCGCTGCGGCTGATCACGGTCAGCGCCGCGTCCTCCTCGAACCGGACGAGAGTCATCGGGTAGCCCTCGAGCAGCTGTCGTGCCTCAGCGGCTACGGCCGCGAACACCTCGTCGGCCGGGCCACCTCGGGCGACCAGTTCGGCGACGCGCAGCAGCGCCGTTTGTTCCTCGGCGAGCGCCTGGACGTCGGCCCGCGCCTGCGCGCTCGCGATCGCCGTGCCGGCCAGCTCCGCGAAGCGGGAGAGGTTCTCCTCGATGTCCGGCGGCAGCGCGCCGCGTCCGGCCGCGACCAGGGCGCCCCACAGCCGATCGTCAGCCAGGACGGGTGCGGCCGCGCTGGAGCGGAAACCCCGGCTCGCGGCCAGCCGCGGCCACGCCCCGGACATGTCGGGCAGCGAGTCGACGCGGGCCGTTCGCCCGGTCCGCCAGACACGCTGGGTGGCACCGTCACCGGCGGCCGGGGCCCGCATGCCCACCGCCACGCCCTCCGGCGCGTCGTGCACGGCGGCGACCTCCGTCGAACCGTCCGGCTCGAACCGCAGCAACGTGGTGAAGCCGACGCCGACCGAGCCAGCTGCCTCGGTGACGACCGCCTCGAGCACCTCGTCCGGCGGAGCGGCATGGGCCACGAGCTCGGCCACCCGCCGGAGCGCGGCCTGCTCGGCGACGAGTTGCTCGAGTTCCGCCCGGCTCTGGGCGTTGGCGATCGCGATCGCCAGCAGCTCGGTGAACGCCGCCAGCTGCCGTTCCGTGCCGGGCGGATGCACCTCGCCGCTGGTCGAACCGACGGCGGTGAGGCCCCAGACCTCGGCGTTCACGACGACCGGGGCACCGACCGACGACCGCCAGCCCCAGCCCCGGATCAGGTCGGCCAGCGATCCCGACGTCTCCGCGTAGGTGCTGACCCGGCTCGGGCGGCGGGAGTCCCAGATCAGCCGGGCCAGCGTGCCGGTGCCGAACGGATGACTGACCCCGATGCTCCGGTATCCGCCGGACTCGTTCCAGCGGCCGATCACCGTGACGGTCTCGTCGCCGTGCAGCCGCACGAGCGCCGCGTCGGTCGCCGGCATCAACAGCCCGACCTCGGTCACCAGCGCCTCGAACACCTCGGCCGCGGCGGCGCCGCTCGCGACCAGGGTCGCCACCCGCCGCAGCGCCGCCTGCTCGGCGGCCGACCGTCGGAGATCGTCCGGATCATCGACCATGGACCGCACCATCAGCTCACCCCTGCGAGGAGTCGCAAGCAGTCAGCACGACCGTATCCAATGACCCGCCGGCTGGACAGATCCCTTGGGCGCACACCGCGGCGCATAGCAACGGCTGGTATGGCTCGGTTGATCCTGGCCCGGACGCTCACGACGCGTATAGGCCAGACCTGGCACGACTGGCGGGCCGAGATGGCCGGCTGCGAACAACAACTCCGCGGACTGGCCGCCGTCCGGCTGCTCTCGCACCAGGACTTCGGGGCCACCGGCTGGAACGTGTTCGGCTACCGCGACGGCTTCTCTCAGCCGGTCGTCGAGGGCAGCGGCGCCGAACCGCTGCCCGGCGACGGCCGGCCGATCAAGGCCGGATCCTTCAAGCCAGAAAAGCACGCTCGGCCACTCCGATGAATGGGCGCGGTCAAACTTTCACGAGGTATGAGCGCTCCTGGCCGTAGACCTCGAATCCGAGACGTCGGAGAATGGGACCACTGGTTTCGATCCGGCCCTTGACGACGGCCACGGTCGCGCCGCGCTCCACCGCGTATTTGAGTCTGGCCGCCACCATTGCTCGGTACGCACCCCGGCCACGCGCTTCGGGAATCACCCCACCTCCCCAGAGCCTGGCCACGGTTCCCGCCATGGTCAGTCCGGCAGCGCCGATGGCTCGGTCACCGTCGTACACGAGAACGTGACCGCCTCGCCCGGCCCGGTAGTCCGCCTGCGCTTCGGTGCCGAGCCGGGTGAGCGTCGCGTCATCGGGGAGCGACCCTTCCGCGAAGGCCGCGATGCCGACCGCCTCGAAATCTCGGCTGGACTCGAGATCGTTCCGCCATCGGATCTCAAAGTCACCGAAGTCGACGGACAGCCGGCCCGCGCCGAGTTCGAGGGCAAAGATGTCGAGCGTCTCGTCGAGCACACCACGATGGCGCAGCAGGTCCTCGAAGCCATCGGGCGCGTCCAGCCTGACCCAGGAGACGAGGAATCGGAAACCCCAGGACCGGGCTGTCTCCGCAGCGGAGTTGAAGGCGGTTTCGATCTCCCCGGTCGGAGTGAACCGCATCAACGACGGATCCTTCTTGAAGTAGTCGGGCCAGTTGATGAGGAGTAGGTCGGCCGTATCGACAACTTGAGCGTCCGGCGGGAACCACAGCCACGCGTTGACCGCCGCGGTCACCTCGTCAGCGGAGAGTGTCACACAGGGCAGGCTACCGGCAGACAAAGCCGACCATCCGCATCTCGCCGCGCCGAGTGTGGTGAACCTGGCGTCGACGTTGACGGAGCGTAATGTCGTTCCCGGACAATCCGCGCCAGCAGCGGCGCCGCCGACGCGGCCGCCGGATACAGACACCCGGCGTGGTTGTCGCCGACGGCGAACAACCTTTCACCATGGGCCGCCGCCGCATCCGCCCAACTCGACACCGCCAACAGCGGCCCGGCACGCACGCACCAAATTGGACGCCTATGTCAACCAGCTCTACCGCTGCGTCAAGAGCCGTCGGGACGGGTTCGCCGACGCTGCGTTGCTCGACGAGGCGGAGAGCCTGCCCTGGCTGCTGGAGACCGTGTTCGCGATGTACGGGAGACTTCGTCCCTACAACAAATACCTGCGCTGGGAGCTGGAGAACTTCGCTTCCCGGCCGCTGGAACACAGAGCTCATGCCGGACCACGTCCACAACGCGTCGTTGCGCCTCTTTCCGGCGGTCGAAGAGTTGGCCCGGTGCACCGGTCACGGCGACGTATTGGAAGGCTGGGGAAGCGATATCGAGCTTATCTATACTTTCGCGGACGCCGACCGCTCCTGACTGCTAGTTTGGCCGGCGGAGGTGCACGGATCCGCCGCGGAGCGTGCGCGGTGGTCGGCGGAGCTCCGTTACGCGTTCCAATTGTCTTGCCCGGCTGTCGATCCGGGGCGTGCCTGACACGTCGTAGGGTAGAGGCCGCCATGGAGGGGGCCGGCACCCGAGGGGTTGGAGACATGGCCAAGTACATGATCCTCATCTACGGCGACGCCGAGCAGTGGGATGCGATGACCGATGAGCAGTGGCGGGCGCACGACGCCGGCCACGCGGCTTTCCACGCTGAGGCCGGCTCCCGGGTCCTCGACGGCCGGCAGCTCGAGTCCGCGCCCACTGCTACCTCGCTGCGGGCGGACGCGCTCGGTAAGATCCACATCACCGACGGCCCGTTCCTGGAGACCAAGGAGGGGCTCGGCGGCTACTACCTGCTCGAAGCGGCCGATCTGGATGAGGTCATGAGGCTGGCGAGGCTGCTGCCCGAGCTGAACTACATGCACAGCGGCCTGGAGATCCGTCCGGTGGTCGACCGCGGGTGAGCGATACGAGGGACGAGGTCGTCGCGGCGGTGACCGAGGCCCATCGCCGCGAATGGGCCAAGGTGCTCGGCGCCACCGCCCAGCTCACCCGGGATCTCGACCTGGCCGAGGAGTGCGCCCAGGATGCGTATGCGCAGGCCTTGGAGACCTGGGGGGAGAGCGGCGTCCCGGAGCGGCCGGGCGCGTGGCTCACCAGCATTGCCCGCAACCGGGCCCGCGACGTGCTGCGCCGCGAGTCGGTGTTCCGTCGGAAGATGCCCCTGCTGGTCGCGGACGAGACGGTGCAGGGACCCGAGGACGCCCTGAACGACGACCGGCTCCGGCTCATCTTCACCTGCACCCACCCCGCGCTGTCGATCGAAGCGCGGGTGGCGCTGACGCTTCGCCTGGTCTGCGGCCTGTCCACGCCTGAGGTGGCGCGGGCCTTCCTGGTACCGCCCGCCACCATGGCGGCCCGGATCACCCGGGCCAAGAAGAAGATCGCCGCGGCCCGCATCCCCTACCGGGTGCCCGGCCCGGATCAGCTCGAGGAGCGGGTCACGGCGGTCCTCGAGGTCGTCCATCTCATCTTCACCACCGGCCACACCGCGCCGCTCGGCACCGACCTGGTGCGCCGTGACCTGACCGACAGCGCGATCAGGCTCGCCCGAATGCTGCATCTGATCATGCCGACCAACGGGGAGACCAGTGCCCTGCTGGCTCTGCTGCTGCTCATAGCGTCACGTCAGGAGACCCGGATGACCGCGGACGGGCGTATGGCGCTGTTGTCCGAACAGGACCGCTCGCGGTGGGACCGGCAGCTCATCGCCGAGGGCCGGTCGTTGCTGACCGAGGCCCTGCTGCGGCGGCCACCGAGCCGGTATGCCCTTCAGGCCGCGATCGCTGCCCTGCACGCCGAGGCGCCGAGCTGGTCGGACACCGACTGGACCGAGATCGTCAGCATCTATGACGTCCTGCTCCGGCTGTGGCCCTCGCCCGTGGTCGAGCTCAATCGCGCCGTCGCGATCGGGATGCGTGACGGGCCCGGGGCCGGACTCGATGCGCTGAGTCCGTTGCTGGCCGATCCGGCCCTGGCCACCTACGGATATCTCAGCGCCGCTCGGGCCGACTTCCTGCGCCGGCTGGAGAACTGGCCACAGGCCATGGCGGCCTACGAGGAGGCGCTGACTCTCACCGACAACGAGATCGAGCGCGCTTTTCTCACCGAACGGTTGACCGAGGTAGCGCGCAACCTGCGACAGCCGTAACCGAAGACCATCGATCCGCAGGGTGCGCTCCGGCGCCGCGCGTTGAGAACGAGCGGCCAAACCTCACGTCGTCGACCCCCCCGCGTTGCGGCGATCACGTCACCGCCGCCCGGCCTCGCGACGCTGCTAGCTTGGGCGCCGGGAGTTGCGCCGACTTGGGGTCTCCCCACGCATGTCGATCGGTAGAGCGATTCCTGTGGCACATGGATCCGCACGGCCGATGCGGCTAGGAAAGCTCACGGCGGAGGAGATCACCGCCCGGCCGCCGGTCCCGGCGTTCTGTCCACGGGCGTAGCATCCCTGCTCAGGGGCGAAGGGGGACGGGCCGAGGTGGTGCGGTGGGTGGGCTTTTCGGGCGGGAGGTAGACCTTGCCGCGGTTGCCGCTTTCCGGGATGACGCGCTCCATGACGGCGGCGCTCTGCTGATCACCGGCGAGCCGGGCGTGGGTAAGACCGCCCTGCTCGACGAGGTGGTCCGCGGGACAGCAGCCGACCGGCCTGACGTGACAGTGATTCGCGGAGCCGGTAGCCAGTATCAGGCCGAAGTCAGCTTCGCCGATCTCCATCAGTTGCTGTTGCCGCTGGGCGGCCTGGTCGGCGAGTTGCCCGCCCCGGCCCGGGCCGGGCTGACCGCGCTGTTCGAGCCGACGGCGGATGTGGGCGTCGGTCGGCTGCTGGTCTCCACGGCCGTGCTGTCCCTGCTGCGGCGGGCCGCGCAGGACCGTCCGTTGCTGCTGGTCGTCGACGACCTGCCCTGGTTCGACCGGGCCAGCGGCATGGTGCTCGGCTTCGTCGCCCGGCGGCTGGCCGAGAGCCAGGTCGCGCTGTTGGCCACGGCGCGGACCGGCTCGTTCGAGGGGGCCGGGATCCCGAGCCGGGAGCTCCGGCCGCTGACCGACGCACCGGCGGTGGCGCTGTTGCGCACCGCCTACCCCGCTCTGGGAGCCGAGACTCGCCGGTGGGTGCTCGCGGCCGCCCGCGGCAACCCGCTGGCCCTGCACGAGCTGGCCGCCGACCGGTCGGCCGGGACGAGGGGAGCGACCCGGCTCGCCGACCTCTTCGCGGACCGGGTGCGCGATCTGCCCGACGAGACCCGGCGCCTGCTGCTGCTGGCGGCCCTGGACGGCACCGGCGACCTACGCCTGCTGCGAGCCGCGGCTGGGCCGCCCCGCCTCGACGTGCTCAGCGCGGCGGAGCAGGCCCGGCTGATCGAGGTGTCGGCCGGCAACGCCCGACTGCGGTTCCTGCATCCCCTGGGCCAGGCGGCGGTCGTGCGGATGTCGTCGGCCGACCAGCGGCGCCGGGCCCACCGTGACCTCGCCGCACACCTGACCGGCCAGCCCGAGCGGCGGGCGTGGCACCTGGCCGAGGCTGCCGCCGGCCCGGACGAACTGGCCGCCGTCCTGCTCGAGCAGGTCGCACACCAGGTCATGCGGCGCGGGGACGCCGCGGGCGCGGTGGCCGCCTTCGTGCGCGCCGCCGATCTCAGCCCCGACCCGGCCGGACGGGACCGGCGGATGATGCGCGCGGCCTACGTGAGCGCCGGGATCGCTGGTGGCGGCGATCCGGCGGTGTACCTGCGGGACCGGACGGCACCGGCGGATCCGTTGTCAAGCGCCGCCATGTGGGCCGCGGTCGCCTCGGCGTTCCTGGTGCTGACCGGCGACGGCACGGCGCAGATCGCGCATCGGGTGCTGGTCGGCCTGATCGAGTCGCGCGCCCGCGCCGGCCGCCCGGCCGACGACGCCCTGCAGCAGGCGCTCTCCGCGCTGCTGCTGGTCTGCTGGTTCGGCGGTCGAACGGAGATGTGGACGCCGTTCTACGCGGCGATCGAGCATTGGGCCGGCGAGGTCTCCGACGATTTGCTCCTGCTGGCTCGCACCTATGCCGACCCGGCCCGGGTGACCCCGGCCGTGCTGGCCGACCTGGACGCCGCGGTCGCCGGCCTGGGCGCCGAGACAGACCTGGTACGGGTGCTCACGATCGCCTCGGCCTGCATCTACACCGACCGGCTGGCGGGCTGCCGGGCCGCGCTGCGGCGGGTGCAGGCCGAGAGCCGCAGCGGCGGCGCGTTGACCCCGGCCGCGACCGCCCTTGCCCACCTGGCTCTCGATCACATCCTCGCCGGCCGGTGGGACGAGGCCGCCCGGCTCGCCGACGATGGCGCCGAGCTGTGCCGGGCCGGGGACGCCCCGCTGCAGGCCTGGGTGCTGCTGCACCGGCGGGCTCTGCTGGCCGCGCTGCGTGGCGAGGATGACACCGAGGAACTGGTCGGCGAGATCCTGGGGTGGGCCCGTCCCCGCGGGATGGATCAGGGCGAGATCGCCGCCCGGCACGTACGCACGGTGGCCGCGCTCGGCCGGTCCGACTTCGCCGAGGCCTACCGGCAGGCCGCGGCGATCAGCCCACCCGGCGAGCTGGCGTCGCACGTCGCCTACGCGCTGTGGGTGCCACTCGATCTGATCGAGGCCGCCGTGCGCACCGGACGGCGGGCCAAGGCAGTGGCCCATCTCGCCGCCCTCGACGCGGCGCGCGTCGACCGCATCTCGAACCGGCTGGCCCTGCTGTGCGCGGCCGGGCACGCCCTCGTCGCCCCGGACGACGACGCGGCGGCTGCGTTCGCCCGGGCGCTGAGCATTCCCGACGTCGACCGGTGGCCGTTCGACCTCGCCCGGGTCCGGCTGCTGGCCGGCGAACGGCTGCGCCAGCTGCGCGACACCGCGGGCGCCCGCCGCCACCTGGCCGCGGCCGCAGAGGCCTTCCGGCAGCTCGGTGCCGCGCCCTGGGCGACGCGTGCGACGGAAGCGTTGCGCGCCACCGGGCAGGCCACGGCCGGCGTCGAACGGCAGCCGCTCTCCGCGCAGGAGGAGCAGATCGCGGTCCTGGCCGCCGCAGGGCTCACCAACAAGCAGATCGGCCAGCGGCTGTTCTTGTCGCCGCGTACGGTCGGCTCGCACCTGTACCGCATCTTCCCGAAGCTCGGGGTGACCACCCGCGCGGCGCTGCGGGACGTCATCCCCCCGACGGACGGGCTCCCCGGTTGACCGTGCTGATCGGCCGGACCCGCGAGACCGCGGACCTCACCGGCTTTCTCGAGCGAGCCTTCGCCGGCGGCGGCGGCGCACTGCTGGTCACCGGCGATCCCGGAATCGGCAAGACCGCGCTGATCGAAGCGGTCGCCGCCGGCGTCGAGGCCACCGTGCTGCGGGCGAGCGGCGCGCAGTTCGAGGCCGAGATCAGCTTCGCCGCGCTCAACCAGCTGTTGCTACCCCTGCACAGCGCCCTGAGCAGCCAGACCGCAGCGGATCGGCTGGCGCTCGGCGTGGCACTCGGCCTGGAACAGGGACCGCAACCTGACCGGTTCGTCGTGTCCACCGCCGTGCTCAGCCTCCTACGGGACACCGCCCGCGAACGCCCCGTGCTGCTGCTGGTCGACGATCTGCCCTGGCTGGACCGGGCCAGCGCCGTGGTGCTCGGCTTCGTCGCCCGCCGGCTGACCGGGAGCCGGGTGGCGCTGCTCGCGGCCGCGCGTACCGACGAGGAGACGTTCTTCGAGCGTACCGGCATCCTCACCCGGCCGATCGAGCCGCTCGACGAGCCGGACGCCGCCCGGCTTCTCGCGCACGGCTACCCCGATCTGCCGGCCGAGACGCGGGGCCGGATCATCGCCGCGGCCCAGGGCAATCCGCTGGCGTTGCACGAACTCGCCGGGGCGCTGCCGGCCGAGCCGGCTGTGGACCGCCTCCCGTTGAACCGGCGCTTGCAGCAGCTTTTCGCCGCGCGGGTCGTCGACCTGCCCGCGCCGACCCGGCAGTTGCTGCTACTCGCCGCGCTGGACACCACGGGCCGGCTTGACGTGCTGCAGGCCGCGGCGCCCCGGCTGCGCGAGATCGAGGATCTCGGCCCGGCCGAGCGGGCCCGCCTGATCGAGATCGACGAAGAGACCGGCCGCCTCGCCTTCCGGCATCCGCTGACCCGGTCCGCGGTGGTCGAGATGTCCACCAGCGATGAACGTCGCGCGGCACATCGAGCGCTCGCCGGGCAGCTGACCGGCGAGCCGGTGCGGCGGGCCTGGCATCTGGCCGAGGCGGCGACCGAACCGGACGAACGGATCGCCGTGCTGCTCGAGGAGGCCGCGCGGGTGACGCTGCGCCGCGGCGACGGCGTAGGCGCAGTGGCCGCGCTGCTGCGCGCGGCGGATCTCAGGGAGGACGCGCCGGCCCGCAGCCGCCGGATGGCCGAGGCGGCGTTGGTCGGCGCCGACATCAACGGGGCCATCGATCAGGCGCCGCGGCTGCTCGCCGACGCCCACCGGGCCGACCCGGGCCGTGCCGGTTCCCTGCAGGCTGCGGTCGCGGCGGCGGTGATCCTGCTCAACGGCGACGGCGACATCGTGACCGCGCATCGGTTGCTCGCCGGCGGCCTCGAGGCGTACGACGGTCCGCTGCGCGCCGACGACCATATCGTCGTGGCGGCGCTGTGGCAGATGCTTCAGGTCTGCCAGTGGGCGATGCGCGAGGACCTGTGGGCGATCTATCTGACCGCGCTCGCCCGGCTCGAACCGCGCAAGCCGGCACCGTTGCTGCTGCAGACGCTCGCGGTCGGCGATCCGGTGCGTGCCGCGGGGCAGGTCCTGCCTGCGCTGGACGCCGAGATCCGGCGGCTGCCCCGGGAGACCGACCTGATCCGAGCCGACCAGATCATCCGCTCCGGGGTGTACCTCGATCGGATCGGAGCCTGCCGGGAACCGCTGCGGCGGATCACGACCGCCGCCCGGTCCGGCGGCGCCGTCGGCACCGGCGTCAACGCGCTGCTGTACGAGTCGGTGGACGACTACTTCGCCGGCCGGTGGGATGCAGCTGGCGCCTCCGCCGAGGAGGGCCTGCGGCTGTGCCAAGCCCACGGGTACGACTTGATGGCGTGGCCGCTGCGGCTCGTGCTGGGCTGGATCGCCGCCGCGCGCGGCGACACCGGCACGGCACACTCGTTGGCCGACGACATGACGCGCTGGGCGGCGCCGCGGCTGGTCCGCGGCGTGGAGGTCTTCGGCCGGCACGTGCGCGGGCTGGCCGCGCTGGCCGGCGGTGACTTCGACGAGGCGTACCGGCAGCTGGCCGCCATCAGCCCGGCCGGAATGTTCGCGCCGCACGTCGCGTACGCGTTGTGGACTCCCCTGGATCTGGTGGAGGCGGCCGTCCGCAGCGGGCGCGCGACCCAGGCGGCCGCGCATGTGGCCGCGATGCGGGAGGCGAAGATCGCGACGATCTCCCCGCGGTACGCGCTTTACGCCGCCGCCGGGTCCGCTGTGACCGCCGAGGAAGGGGCGGCCGGCGAGTTCGCGCGGGCGCTGGCGATCCCCGACGCCGATCGGTGGCCCTTCGACTATGCCCGGGTACGCCTCATGTACGGCGAACGGCTGCGCCGCGACCGGGCCACCACGGACGCCCGCGTCCACCTCACCGCTGCCCGCGAGGAGTTCGGTAGGCTCGGGGCCAGGCCGTGGGCCGCCCGGGCGGACAGCGAACTGCGGGTGGCCGGAGCGCACCGGCGCGACGACGCCCTCACCAATCAGGAGCGGCAGATCGCCACCCTCGCCGCGTCCGGCCTGTCCAACAAGCAGATCGCCGATCGGCTGCTGCTGTCGCAGCACACCGTCCGCGCTCACCTTTACCGGGCGTTCCCCAAGCTTGGTGTGACCAGCCGGGCCGCGCTACGGGACGCGCTGCGATCCGACCCCGGATAAGTCGTCCGCCATCGCTGACGAGTGCGGGAGCGGGCAGCGCATGTGGCACACGACGGCCGGGTCGTGGCACAGCTTGCCGGTCAGCGGCGAGCGCCCGGCCCATCGCACGGTCGCGGCGGCGACGGCGGCGCCGAGCAGCGGGCCGGCGAAGTAGATCCAGACGGCCGGATAGGTCGCGGCGACCACGTCGGGGGCGAGGCCACGGACCGGCCGTTCCCGCGACCTCGTCGGCAGCGGTCCCCCTCCCGAGGTCATACGCTGCGGCCGGGCAGTCCGATGATCGGTGCGGACGCCCGATCGACCCAGCTCGCTTCGCCGGGACGGTCGAGCGTCCAGCGGGCGATCTCCTCCTTGCGCGCCCGCCACACGTCGCCCCGGTCGCGTAGCCGCGTCAGCACCCGATCGAGGACGCGCACGCGGGACGGACGCCCTGGGCGAGCGCGGTCAGCATGGTGACCACGCCCCAGGAGACGATGATCCGGGAGACCCAGAGCCGCACACCCAGACGCTGTACGAGGTAGTTGCTGGGCACCTCGCCCGGGCGTACGTCCAGAAGAATGCGCCCGCGATCAGGCCGTACGTGGTCAGCGAGACGCCGAGCTGCTTGTCCATCGGCAGTGCCGCGACCGAGATGTTGAGCCGGTCGACGTAGAGCATGAACAGGCACATCGCGATGATCGGCAGGAAAGCCCGCCGGATCTTGCGCATCGCCCGCCGCTCGACGTCCACCATTTCGCGTTGACCGTCCAGGCGCGGCTCAGTGACCGTCATCGTGCTGCCCCCATCGACGTCCAGTGACCGGGCGTTCCGCCCGGTGGCAAGGGTGATCCTGTGCTCGGGGGCGCTTCCTGACATCAGACGATCGACGTAATACCTGGGCGTTCGGACCGCCGTTAAGTCATCTCACTGATGCTCAGCCCTCGGCGATGCGTCGAAGCTTCGCTCATGCCAAGGCACGCACTGACCCTCGCGGGGCTCATCTGCGCGGTGTCGATGACGACGATCGACCAGACGATCGTCGCGCTCACCGCGCCCACTATCCAACGGGATCTCGGTATCCCGCCGGACGCCGTCCAGTGGGCCGTCAACGCCTATCTGCTCGCCACCGCCGCGCTGCTGCCGCTCGGCGGCCGCCTGGCCGACGTCTACGGGCACCGCCGGGCGGTGCTGGCCGGCATCGCCGCGTTCGCCGCGACGTCGCTGCTCTGCGGCCTGGCGCCGGCCGGCGTCGAGGCGGCGCCGTGGCTGATCACGGCACGGGCGGCCCAGGGCGCCGCCGGGGCGCTGATGTTCCCGGCCGCCGTCGGCATCGTCGTCCAAGCGTTCCCGGCCGCCCACCGCGGCCGCGCGATGGCGTTGTTCTTCGGCATCACCGGTGCGATGACCGCGACCGGCCCGATCGCCGGCGGCTACCTGACCGAGTGGACCTGGCGAGCGATCTTCTGGGTCAACCTGCCGATCGCGCTGGCCGGTTTCGTCCTGGTCGCGATCGCCGCCCCGGCGTCGGCCCGGCGGCCGGCGCGGATCGACTGGCCGGGCGCGGCAATCGTCGGCGGCGGCCTGGCCGCGGGCGTGCTCGGCCTGCAGCAGTCGGCGGCGTGGGGCTGGGCGTCGACGCTGACCTGGGCGGTCCTCGGCCTCGGCGGCGGGCTGCTGGTCGTCTTCGTCACGCTCGAACGACGAGCACGGGATCCGCTGGTCCGGTTGTCGGCGTTCGGCGACCGCCGGCTGGGGATCGCGCTCGCGGCCACCTTGATCGCGTCGGCGCCGTTCGTCTCCACCTTCTTCTTCCTCAGCGTGTACGGGCAGTCATCGTTGCGGCTGTCGGCGATGGACACCGGGCTGCTGTTCCTGAAGTTCTTCCTCGGCTTCGTGATCGCCGCGCAGATCGGCTCGCGGCTGTTCGACCGGGCCGGCGGGCGGCCGGTGCTGCTGATCGGCGGCGTGCTGGGCGTCGCCGGTTTCGGCTGGCTCGCGGCCGCCGCGCCACACCCGGATTTCGATGCACACGCCTTCGTCAATCCGCAGGCGGCGCCGATCGCGCTTGCCGGGGCCGGGGTGGGCGTCATGTTCAGCGCGATGAGCACCGCCGCGGTCAACCGGGCGATCGGAGCCTCGTACGGTGAGGTGACCGCGCTCTCGCAGTCCGCCCGCAACCTCGGCGGCGCCCTCGGCCTGGCCGTCTTCACGTCGCTGGTCAGCCGGCGGCTCGGCACGGCAACCAGTTACGCGGACGCGGTGCCGGCCGCGTTCGTGGCGATGGCGGTGGCGATGGGTCTGATTGCGCTGCTGTCCGTCGGCTATCCATCGCGGTCGGCCGAAGCAGCGGCGGACCCGCCCGGACCGGACATCGCGCTCGTCCCCGGAGGTGTGGCATGACCACGCACAACGTCCTGATCGCCGCGCACGCGCTGGCCGCGGTGATCTGCTTCGTCGCCGGCTGCACCATGATCGTGCGGCTGCCCGCCGGCCCCCGCCCGGCCCGGTTCACGACCTTCGCCGTCGCGGCGGTCGCCGCCGTCGCCGCCCTGATCGCCGTCATCCTCACCGACTGGTCCGGGCTGCCCACCGCCAAGCGCCTGGCCTTCACCGGACTCGCGCTGCTCGCCTGCTATCTGCTGGTGCGGACGTACGGCGCGGCCCGCGCGCTCGGCACCCGGCCACCGGACTGGCCCGTCCGCTTCCTCGCCCACCTCGGGTTCGTGCTGATCTCGCTGTTCGACGGCTTCGCCATCGTGTCGGCGATCGACCTGCGCCTGCCGCCGGCGGTCGTCGCGCTCAGCGCGGTCCTCGGCGTGGTGGTGGGCGTGCTGGCGATCCGGGCCGCGACCCGCCGCGCGCAGCGGACGATCACGGCCGAGGCCGGTCATGACTGCGCCTGAGCCCGCCGCCCGCATCCCGCTGAACACGCTGGCCATCCCGTTCGGCCTGGCCGGCCTGGCCGAGGCCTGGGGCGCGGCCGGCAACGCCCTGCACTGGCCCCGGGCGGTCGCTCAGGTCTGGTGGGCGATCGCGGCCGTCGCCTGGCTCGGGCTGATCGTGGCGCACCTGCGCCGGGGCGCCCGCACCGGCCTGCCGCTGCGTCTGCAGTTGCGCCATCCCGCGCAGGGGCCGATCGCTGCTCTCGTGCCGGTCACCGCGATGCTGCTGGGCGCCGACCTGGCCGGGTACGCGTTGCCGGCCGCCCGGGTCGTGGTCGCCGCGGCGAACGTCGCCGCCGCGGTGTTCGGTGCCTGGCTGATCGCCACCTGGTTCGAGGGCGGACTCCGGCTGGAGGCCGTGCACGGCGGCTACCTGCTGCCGACGGTGGCGGCCGGGTTGGTCGGCGCGGACGCCGCTGCCCGGATCGGCTACTCCGGCCTGGCCTGGGCGTTGTTCGCGGTCGGCGGCTTCTTCTGGGCGATCATGATGACGCTGCTGGTGCTGCGGCTGACGATCCGGCCGGCGCTGCAGGCTCCGCTCGCCCCGACGATGGCGATCCTGGCCGCCCCGCCCGCGGTCGCCGGTCTCGCCTGGTTCGAGCTGCAGGGCGTACGACCGGATCCGGTCGCCGCCGGTCTGGCCGGTCTGGCCGTCATGCTGACCCTGGTTCAGTTCGCTCTACTGCCGCGGTACCGGGCGCTGCCGTTCTCGCTCGGTTTCTGGTCGTTCACCTTCCCGGCCGCCGCCGTCGTGGCCGACGCGCTGATGTGGGTCCGCGCCGTCGACCCACCCGGCAGGTCCGTACTGGTGGTGGCCCTGCTCGCGCTGATCACCGCGCTCGTCGGCAGCATCGCGGTGCGGTCGCTGGCGTTGCTGATCGGTCCCGCCATCGAGCGGGCGGAGAACACCCTCACCCAGGCCGACGACGCCGACGCCGTCCGCCCTCGACCGGAAAGGCACAGCCATGCGGACACGTGAGCGCTGGGGGGCTTTGCTCCTCCTGGCCGACACCGTGCAGTTCTTCCTCGTCCAGATCGTGGTCGCCGCGGCCTGGACAACCCCGTACAGCTGGTCGCGAAACTGGATCAGCGACCTCGGCAACACCGGCTGCGGGCAGTTCGCGATCTCGCAGTCGGCGCCCGAGTACGTCTGCTCGCCGCGGCACGACCTCATGAACGTCTCGTTCGTCCTCAACGGTGTGTTGTTCCTGATCGGCGGCCTGGCCCTGATGGGGCTGTTCCCGGCGGGCCGGCTGCGGACCTGGGGCCGGTGGCTGCTGGCCGTCTCCGGGGTCCTGAAGATCCTGGTCGGGCTGGCGCCCGAGAACGTGAACGCCGGCCTGCACTTGCTCGGCGCGGCCAACGTGCCGGTCGGGGCGGTGGCGATTCTGCTGCTGAGCCTGGCGCTGCGGGACCGGCCGCCGGTGCGAGGGCTCGGGGTGGTGGTCGCGGTGATCTCGCTGGGGGCGGCGTTCCTGTCGACGGCGGCGCAGGCGAGCGGGAACTTGGCGTTGACCCTCGGGCTGGGCAACGGCGGTCTGGAACGGGTGGCCGACTATCCGGCTTTCGCCTGGATGATCGCGGTCGCGCTGCTGGCGCTGACCGCCGGCCGGGTCCCCGCCCGGCGGCCGGCGCCGGTCGCCTGACGGCGGCCGGTGCGGGGGCGGCCGCCCTTCTCAGTGGACGTCGACGACGACCTTGCCGCGGCCGCCGCCGGTTTCGACCAGGTCGTGGGCGCCATCCAGGGTGGCGAGGGTGAACGTCCGCTCGTCCAGCACCGGGGTGAGCCGCCCCTCGTCGGCCAAGGCCGCGATCGCCCGCAGGACCTCGCCGTGGTGATCGCGGCCCTCGCCGGTGAGCAGCGGCAGCAGCGTGAAGACGCCCGAGTAGGACGCGCCACGGAAGGACAGCGGCGCGAGGCTGTGCGTGCCCCAGCCGAGGATGCTGACGACCCGGCCGGTGTAGCGGCGGACCACGGTGAAGCTGGCGTCCAGGACGCTGCCGCCGATCGTGTCGAGGACGACGTCGAAGCCCTCGCCGCCGGTATGGTCGCGGAGGTAATGCTCGGGCGGCTCGGCGCGGTAGTCGATGAAAGTCGCGCCGAGCGAGGCGATCAGCTCCCGGTCGGTGACCGAGCCGGTCGCGAAGACCCGGGCGCCGCGGGCCGCCGCGATCTGCACCGCGATGTGGCCGACGCCGCCCGCCCCACCCTGGACCAGCACCAGGTCGCCGTCGCCTACAGCGGCCCGGTCGACCAGCCCCTCCCAGGCGGTGATCGCGGCGAGCGGGACGGCGGCCGCCTGCCGGGGCGACCAGGCCGCGGGCGCGACGGCGAGCAGGCGGGCGTCAACCGCCGCGTACTCGGCGAGGGAGCCCGGCACATCACCGACGCCGCCGGTCATCCCGAACACAGACGCACCGACAGCGAAGCTCCGTACGCCGTCACCGACGGCGGCGACCGTGCCGCTCAGGTCGATACCCAGGATCGCCGGCACCTGGACACCGGCATGCCCGGCCGCCCCCGCCCGGATCTTGGCGTCCAGCGGGTTGACGCCGCTGGCCGCCACCCGTACCAGGACCTCGCCCGGCCCGGCGACCGGCCGGGCCACTCGCGTCACCTGCGGACGGTCGCCGAATTTGTGCAGGACGGCCGCCTGCATCGAGCTCTCCTCGGACATCTCGTGCTCCTTCGGTGTCAGGGCTTCTGCGTCAACCAACCTCGCGCACCGTCCGCGCCGAACTCAACTGTCAAATGACTTCATTGCCTCGCATTCCGTGGACCCGTCGCCGGCCTGTGGCGGGAGAAGCGTCATCGCGTTTCGCCCGAGCCAACGCAGGCGCAGAAAATGGCCCGGCTCTGCGGTGGACGGCGACTCATTGGTCCAGAGCCGGCCGGTGTGCGCTATCCACTCTCCACGGCGTGGGATGCGCCGGGATACACCGGAACATGCGCTCCGCATCCTCATCTGCCGCGACTGGAGCGCGGCTGCGGACGCCGGTGGTAACCGACAGTGAGTCGACGTGCTGGGCCCTCCGTTGATCCGCCGCTTTTCGAGCGGCGTCCACCCGGAGACGTCACGGACCAGGCAAACTGTTCGGCCGGCACGACGCCATGTGTCGGCGTGATGGTCGCTCGCGAACGGAGTGAGATCCTCAACCACCGAGCTGACCTCTTGACCAGCGATGATTCGTTCGAAGGCGGCGTCGAACGTGTGGCGGCGGGCTGGGCCCCAGGCTGCCGTCAGCGCCTGGACGACCTCTTGGCGTCGTGACTCGAGCCAGGCCTCGGCCTCCGTCCAGCTCTCGGCCGGCGCGTCCTCCAGAACCTCACCTGCAGCAACCGGTGCGAAGTGGCGGTACACGATCACACGCTCGTCGCGGTGGGCCACAGTGTCGGGGGTCGATACGAGGTCCGGGTGTCGCGCCGGTCCGCCGGTATCGACGAGTGGGTCTGGGACGTGGTGGTGGAACGCTGGTCCGGGCTACGGTTCAAGCCCGTGTACGCCGGCTGTCTCTACTCGCGGCAGGCCATCTTCCGCGCCGTCCCGCCGATCGGAGCAGGCCACGTCACGGTGGCCACGGACCACGGGCCCATCGACGTCCGCTTCGACCCGCCGACCATGCGGCTCACCACCCGGATCCCCGCCGGGCTGTGCGGCGACTACGACTGGGGCTGACATGGTTACCAACCGGCCGGTCCAGCCGCCCCCGCCACACTGAACAACCAAGGGGAGCGGACGCCAATGGCAGCGCGCCACCGAACCGGCCTCTCAGACAAACCTAGGCAATCTCCACGCCATCCGCGCATCCGCAGCGGCGCTCGGATTTGCCGCCGATAGCGCGCACGCTCAGGGGGCATTTCGCGGTGTGGCCGGTAGCATGGCCGGGTGCACGTAGTCCTCGATGGCAACCGGGTGAAGTCCGAGGTCGACCTGCACCGAGAGTTGGCGAGGCTGCTCGACTTCGGGCCCTATTACGGGGCGAACCTGGACGCGTTGTGGGACCGGCTGAGTACCGACGTCGAACGGTCTGTCCACCTTCATTGGGCGGCCTCCGAGGCCAGTCGGGCGGCGATGGGCTCGCCGTCGTTCAACCGGATAGAACGGGTCCTCCAGAAGGCCAGCGAGCAGGATGTTGCCTTCGGCCGGGCCGATCGCTTCACGTACGAACTCGGATAGCGGGTTCGCCGACGACAACGCCCGCTATGCCGCTGACCGGGTGTGGCTCTTCGCGCATTAGTCACGCTCCGTGCGCCAGCACGTCGCAGATTTGCCTGCGGGCGGCCCGCGAACGTGCGATCGGTCGATGGCCTCACCAAGGGCCGGCGAGGAAGGTGACCCGATCTGCTGCCGCGTCATAGGTCATCATCGGCGGGTAGGTGTTGTCGCCTTCGCAGTGCACGAAGACGTCCTTCCGCAGCGCATCACCCACCGTCCGCAATAGCCGGCAGAACGGGTCGAGTCGTTCCTGGCACTGGATCTGGTGGAGGTTCACGTCGCTGAGGATCTCCTCTACTGCCCACGACCGGATTATCCATTCCAGGTCAGCATCGGGCCATACCGTCAGCGGCGTCATCTGTTCACGGTTGTCGGCCGAAAAGAGATCCGCCGCGAATTCCGGAACAGCGGTTTCCCGGTCACCACGCTCGTACTGGCACAACCATCCGCTCGACCGGATCAGGTCAAGGAGGAGATGCCAATGAACCAACGTCGTGTCCGCCACGATCACGTCCGGAGCATTACCGTTCTCAACCGGGTCGAACCATTGCTTCACGTCGTCCCACAACAGGCCACTCACCAGACGATGGTCCCCGGAACGCTCCGCCACCGGCATCCAGCCGGCCCGCCACGGGCCGGCTGGCCGACGATCAGCCGATGAGCGTCACCACCTCGGGCGCCAGACCGGCCGCGCCGGTGATCTGACGGTGGAACAGCACGCAGCCGGCCACGTCCGGATCGTTGCGGCCGGCGCAGTTGGGGGCTCCGGTGTCGAGACCGACCACCTCGACCGTGTGGTCCGGTGGCGGCGTGTAGGTGATGGCAGCGGAGGATGTGGCGGTACACCCGGGCAGGCCCGAGCGGGACGCTGCCAAGCCGTGATTTTCCCAGTCGGGATAGCTGCCGTCGGAGGGGAACTCGCGCGTCCACACGGCCATGAAAGCGCGGTCGGGCAGGCAGTTCACCAACGTCAGCGAGCTGGTGGGGTTGACCCAGTGCTTGCTGGTGAAGACCGGGCCGGGGCCGTCCACCACCCGGAGCGTGACGTAAACGCTGAACACGGCGCCTGTGTCGTCGTACAGCAGGAGGGTGGCCACGAAGACCCCGGTCACCGTCGGGCGACCGGAGAGCATCAGTTCGCCCTGCGAGGTGGTCCCGGCGGTGATGCCGGGTGGCAGGCTCCCGGTCTCGACCAGGACGCGGAGCCGTCCGCTCCAGTCCACCGCGTGCGTATCGGTGTACTGGTAGATGCCGCCGGTTTCCGCGTCGGGCGGGAAGACGGGGTCGGGCGGGTAGACGGGTGCGGGGGAGAAGGCGGACGCCACCTGGATCGTTGGCCAGTTCAGCTCGGTGAGGGTGCCGTCCGCGCGCACTGCCGCCGCCACCGTGCCGTCGTCCGTGCCGTAGTCCGCCGGGAAATGCGGGGACAGCGCTACCACCGGGCCGGCCGCCAGGTGCGCCCACCCAGCGATGGACACACTCCCCCAGTGGACGTAACGAATCGCGAAGATGTCGCCCGTGCTGGTCAGGTAGTACGTCTTGTTGTCGGCGGCGATCGCGCGACCGCCCGGTGCGTACGGCAGCACCGCGGCGGCCGGTCTCGGTAGCATCCCCCAGCTGCCGGGCCTGTCGTTGTAGAGCTGCGCCTTGCCCGCCGCGTCGGTCGCGATCAGGTTGATCTCGTCGGCGGAGATGAACGAGAAAGAGCTGCCGATCGTGAGCCAGGTCGTGCCGGTCCCGCTCCACTGCCGGACCGCGCCGCCGGTCGTGTGCTCGAACAGTGTGGTCGGGGTGGTGTAACCGTAACCGCGCTCCACCAGCGCATCCACGTCCGAGTCCATGCCGATCAGCTCCCAGCCGCCGCCGCGTTGCGGGTCGCCGCGCAGCCGCCACACCCCTCCGGCGGCGGCGACCACGTACAGGTCGGGGATGAACCGCGGTGGCTGATTGTCCTCGATGACGGATGCCCCCGCCCGGCTCGCCATCAGGTCGATCATCCCCACGGCAAGGGTCTCCCACCGCCCGGCGGCCCGGTTGAAGTGGGTCACCGAACCGTCCCGGGCGAGGGCATACACCTGATCCTCGGTGAGCGCCAGCTTGCCTACCGGCGCGCCCGGCGGCCGTCCCAGATCCTCGACGATCGAACGCCCTATGGCGATCCGGACCTTGCCGTCGCTTGCGCCGAGCACGGCCACCCTCTTGTCGTTGATGTTGTATCCGGGTGTCACTCCAGGCGACACGTCGGCGCTCACCAAAGCCCACCGGGCTGGCTCGGCCGCCGCCGAACCGGCCGGGAACAGCGCGGCCAGCAGGCCGAGTGCCCCGGCGGCGATCCCGGCGCGCCGCTGCCCGCTCCATCTCAGGTGCCTCATGCGGCCATCGTGACCAGCACTCTTTGACTGGGCTGAAACAGCTAGTCGACTAGGCGGCATCGCCCTGGTCGGAGCGCTGCAGACCGCAGGCACCGCACTAGCCGTCATCGACGCGTTCGTCGCGCTGAGCGTCACGAACGTGACCCTCCGCCGCACCCGCACCCCGGCATAGTCGCCGCAGCGGACCCTGGCACGGCGACGCCGGGCAACGGCGCCCCTGTTCAGCCGATACTCGGCCATCGGTACACGCTCCGCCCAATGACAGTGCGGCCCCGGCACAGTCAGTCGCTTGGACCCACAGCGCCGGAACGGCGGAGGCTTACGAAGTACACCGCGACCCATCAACGTCAATACGCCCGCGGGAGTCGTCGCGAACATCCGTCGACTACGCCAAGTCACGCGCGCGGAGACGGCAGTGCCCGGATTTGCCGATGACGGTGCGTATCCCCGAAGTCGGATAGGCGACGTCTGTCTATTGCGATCATGCCGATTATTCACACTGGCTCCATAGCCGGATGGATCAGTAGCGCGATCGCGGTGACGGGGACACTTTTAGGCGCTGTTCTCGCCTATATGTTCCAACGTGCGAACGCTGCACGCTCTGAAGAGTTTGCACGAAAGGAGCGCCTTCGACAGGCGCGCATAGCGGCTTACAGCGTTTCGCAGGCGCCATGGCAAACCTGCGGCAGGGTGTTGTCAGTTCATGGCTTGTGAAGCAGCGCCTTAAGTTGGGACCCGAGGTTCGTGCCGCCCATGCCGAGGCCGACAAATCGGGCGCCTTGGCAAATCACCCGCGTCTTAGGGTCCGGGTCGCCCGCCTTGACGGCCCGGCCGTCGGGGGAGTGGGTCCAGTCCGGTGGGAATCCGCCGCCCATCCAGTCGAGCATCGACGTGCCGGACGGCAGCACGAACGCGGCGAGGTGGACGAGCTCGGCGACGGCGGGCTCCTCGGCGGCCCAGGTGGCCGGCACCCCGCCGTAGGAGTGCGCGGCCAGGACGACGGGGCCGCCGACGGAAGTGATGGCGGCTCGGACCACGGCGACGTCGTCGATCAGCCCGCGAGCGGCGGCACTGTCCGGGTTGCTGCTGGGAAGCTGAACGGCACGCGCGACGATGTCGCGGGCCGCCAGCCGCTCGATCGGCGGCTCGAAGATCCATGGGGTGTGCATGGCGCCATGCATCAGGACGACGGTGGGGTTCTGCGCGGACAAATGATCCTCCAGACGATGACGAGCCACGGCGCCGCCCCTCGCAGCGGGAGCTCGGGCCCGAATCCGAGCCGCTGCCGTTCGGCGACGCACGTCGTCGGGATGAGGTGGCCGGGGTAAGGACATGCCGGTCCCGGTGACCAGGTGAACAGACAGGGTGGGGCCTTCGGCCGGCCTTCTGGCCGGTCGCCTTCGTTCGCACCGTAGGCCCTTCCCCTGCCACGCCGCCACACCGGACCAGCGGCGGGTCGATCACGGTATCTCGCGGCGTCGGCCGCACGCGGCCGACGCCGTCTGGATCGCGGGGGTCAGGTGAGCGGCGTCCCGAGCGGGTCCTGCGGGAAGTCGAACTGTCCGTTGGTGTTCTTCGCCTGCGCCGCCGGGGTCAGCGGCTCGAGCACGTCCCAGTGTTCGGTGATCTTTCCCTTGGCGACGCGGAACATGTCGTAGAACGAGAGCGGTGTGCCGCCGAAGCTGCCCGTGCCGATGACCAGGACGAAGTTGCCTTCGCCGAGAACCTTCTCAATCTTGGTGTAGACGAGGGTGCCGGACTCGACGAACTGCTGCAGGACGGCCTTGGTGGCGGCCGCGCCGTCGGTGGTGGTGCCCTCGCTGTGCTGGATGTAGCCGGCGTCGTTGTAGAGCGGCTCGCCCAGCAGCGAGAAGTCGCCGTCGCGCAGGATCGACACCATGGCCTTCCAGGCCAGCTGCTTGTTGTGCTGGGTGGCCTGACGGTCGGTGACGGCGGTCGGGCCGTCGAGTTCGGTGTGGCCGGCCGGGTTGAACGTGACCTTCCGGCCGGTGGGGGCGACATCCAGGTACGTGCCCCGGTGGGTGCCGCGTAGACGAAGTTGACGGCGACGTACTCATCGGCGACGAGATACGGCTCCGCGGTGACCACCATGTCGGGGAAGGCGGTGATCCGGTCCTGGTAGTAGGTGCGCACACCGCGCCTGGCGGCCGGACTGCCGCTATTGGTGGCCAGCGCCTGGTGCTGCTGGTAGTCGTCGACGAACAGCGCTTCGAAACCGCCGAAGTCGCGCTCGTTGAGGGCGGCGACGAAGCGATGGATGATCTGCTCGCCGATGCTGGTCATGCTGATCTCCGGGTCAGAACATGGTGTTGTCGTTGCTGCTTTTCTCGGGGACTTCCTGCACGACGTCCCAGTGTTCGACGATCTTGCCGTCGGCGATGCGCCAGAGGTCGGCCACCGCCATGCCGAGGTCGCCGGGCTGGAGGTGCAGGTTGCTGTGCGTGACCACCAGATCGTCCTCGGCGATGACGCGCTTGATGTCCAGGTGCAGTCCGGGGAACTTGCCCCGCAGCCAGTGCACGTAGCCGATGAATCCCTCGGCGCCGTCCGGGGCGCCGGGGTTGTGCTGAGTGTAGGTGGTGCCCAGGTGGGCGGCGGCCTGCTCGGGCCGGCCGTCGTTGAAGGCCTGCCGGTAGAAGGCGATCACGAGGGCTTTGTTCTCGGCGGTGGACATGGGTTCGATTTCCTTTCTCGGCGAAGGGTGTCTCAGCTGTCAGGGGTGGCGGCGTCGCGTACCAGGGCGGTGTCGACGAACTGCTCGAAGCGCACGATCAGTCCGCCGCGTACGGTGAAGTGGTGGGCGACCCGGACGTTCAGGTGCTTGCCGGTGGTTTTGTGGGTCGCGGTGTAGCGGGCCAGGACCACGACGTTCTCGCCGTCGACGACGTAGGTGTCGTCGTGTGCGGCCCAGCCGTCCCAGTCGGCGCCGAGCCGCTGCATGACGTTCGTGGTCACGCCCTCGGGCGTACGGTAGGTGCCGGCCAGCGGGAAGCCGGCCATCTCGGTCCATTCCACGTCCGGGGCGAGTGTGGCTTTCAGCGCGTCCAGGTCGGCGGCGGCGGAGGCCAGGTATTGGCGGCGCACCACGTCGGCGGGCGCGGGGCTGGTGGTGAAGTCGGTGCGGGTCTCGGTCATGGTGGTCAGCCCCAGTTCATTTCGCCCTTGACGACCTTCGGGCCGAGTTGTGCGGCGATCTGCATGCCGGCCTGCGGGTAGGCCTTGAGCAGCGCCTCGGTGGCGGCGGCGCCGTCGGCGGCGTCGGCCACGATGCGGCGGAACGCGGCGAGGTATTCGCGGGTGTAGGCCAGTGCGGACGCGTCGGCGGGGGCCGTGGGCTGCCGGTGGCCGGGTACGACCAGGACGGGGTCTAGGGTCTGCATGTCGGCCAGCAGGGCATCCCAGGCGTCGAGTTGCTCGTCGCGCGGGGTGTCGGCGATCCAGACGTGCTCGTCAGCGAAGACCAGCACACCGCCGAGGATCGCGCGGTCCTCGGCCTGGTAGAGATAGGTGCGGTCGGGCAGTGCGGTGGGGGCGCCCTTGAGCTCGAAGGTGTGCCCGGCGAACTGCAGGTCGCCGGTGAGCGGCTCGGTCTCGATCAGCCGGGTGGGCAGGTTCGCGCCCAGCGCCGCCCAGGCTTTGAGTTTGCCTTCGTATTTCTTGGCCATCGTGGCAGCCGCCTCGGGGGTGGCCAGGATCCGCGCGTCGGGGAACGCGTCGGCGATGACTTCGGCGCCGAAGTAGAAGTCGGGGTCGGCGTGGCTGATCACCACGGTGGTCAGCTGCCGGCCGGAGTCGAGCACGGCGGCGGCCAGCCGGTGCCCGTCGGCGCGGGTGAATCCGGTGTCGACCAGCAGCGCCTCGGTCTCGCCGGTCACCAGGGTCGCGGTCTTGTTCTTGACGCCGGCGGGGAAGTCCCCGTCGATGATCGTGTAGGTCAGGTCGGTCATGGTGCTCACAGCCTCCTCAGGTCCGGCCCGGCGATCGGGCCCGGCTCAATATACCTCGCTGGCGAGTTAAAGTAACTCACCGGCGAGGTATATTCCAGTGGTCGGATAGCATCTTCACGTGGATGAGGAGTTGCGCGAGCTGGTGGCCGACGAAGGAGTGGTGCTGTGGGGCCGGGTCGTCAACCTGCACCGGGCCCTGAACACGCTGCTGCACGCCGACATCCGCGCGGCCACCGGCCTGGACGGCACCGAGTTCGAGTTCCTGCTGCGCCTGGCGCGCTTCCCCGGCCCGCGTACCAACGCCAGCATGGTCGCCGCCCGGATGGGCTACAGCTCCGCGGGCACCACCAAGCTGGTCGCCCGCCTGGAAGACAAGGGCCTGATCCAGCGGGAACGCGACCCGCAGGACGGCCGCGCCTTCCTGGTCGCGCTGACCGACGCGGGCCAGGCGGCCCTGCGCGCCGGCCTCAAAGCCCACGTCCCCCGCCTGGACACCGAGGTGATCAACCGGCTGACCGCCGCCCAGCGCCGACAACTCCAGGACCTGCTCCGCCGCATCGACCCTGGCGAGACAACCGCCACACCCGGGCCGGGAACCCCATGACTTTCCGCCTGTGCCAGCGACCGCAAGACCGCCGAGCCACCTACGCCGGCCCGGCTCGGCGGGAAGGTCATGACCCGTGCTCGATGCCGTCGATGCCGGCCTCGACGCCGGCCCGGACCGCGCTCGCGAGCTGAACGCCTGGGGTGACGACTACGACGCGACCCTCGTCCTCGACGACCCTGCGTCCTCGGGCTTTCCCGACGCGGCGTCCGAGGACGCGTTCGCCGAACGAGGCGCCGAGTTGGCCCGGCGCCTCGCGGTCGAACTGGCCGATCGGGTCCTTCTCGATTCGGCAAGCGTTGTGTTTCTTCGGTCAGCAGGCGTTGGACATGGAGGCCGAGATGGCGCTGCCGGTGAAGCCACAGGTGAACGGGGTGAAGCGGGAGTCGCTGTTGAGCCAGCGCTTCAGCCAGGAGACCATGGCGCGGGATCCGGTCGGGTTGTCGGAGGTCGGCCACAGGTGGTCGGCGCCGGCCAACTCGACGTACGTCTTCGGGCCGGCCAGGCTGTTGTAGAACGGGATCGCGTGCTGGGCCGGCGGGGCGACGGTGTCGTTCTGGGCGCCGACGATGAACTCCGGTTGCCTTACCGTGGACCAGTTCTGGTTGGTGTCCCAGGGCGAGAATGCCACCCCGGCCAGCACCTTGCCGCTGGTGTCGCGGGACAGCGCCTCGAGCGTGCCGCCGCCGCCCATCGAGTAGCCGACGACCCCGCGGCGGGTGCCGTCGGCGCGTGACTGGACGGCCGAAGGTGCCGAGCCGACTGCCCAGTTCAGCGCGGCCAGCAGTTGGCTGCCGCGGCTGTCGGGGAGGTCGAAGACGCTGTTCGGGTTGACGCCGACGACCACGTAGCCCCAGGAGGCCAGGCGCGGGCCCATCCACTTGATGGCGTCCCACAGCTCCAGGAAGCCGGGCATGATCGCGACCACCGGATAGGTTCCGGTCTGAGTGGGATAGTAGACGGTTCCGCCGCCGAAGCCGGTCTGGCCGGAGACCGCTGACGAGGTGACGGCGAAGCTGCCGTCGCCGGTGATGTTCGAGGCGGTGGGTGCCTGGCCGATCTGGTCGGCGAGGGCGGGGGTCGCGACCGCGGTCGCGCCGGCCGTGACGGCCAGCGCCAGCGCCAGGCCGGTGGCGGCGGCGCGCACCCGGACAGCGAGTCGGTTGGGGTGGAGGCGGAACCTTTCCATGGTGGGCTCCCTTGCCGACAGAAGGATGGGAGGCCGAACGCTATCGACGCCCTTGCCTTCTTCGGAGCTCACCGAGGAGCGCGACCTCGCGGCGCGCGTTGTCACCTCGCGGTGCAGCGGGGAGCGCATCCTGGTTCCGCGTGACCTCGTCAACCGGTCCTGCCCGGCGGACCGGTGGGTCAGTGCAGAGCTGCCCGGGTAGGCAGGTCTCGCCGCCGGGCTCGAGTCGGATCAGGGTGGGACGGGCCGGTGGTTCGTCCGATCGGTCCTGACCGGCCGGCCCGCGCGGGGTCTCGGGCGGGGTGCCGGCCTAGCGCGGAAGTGGTGCCATTCCTCCACTTGTGCAGGCGGTCACGCCTGTGCTGCGGTCGACGATTTGTGCGTGCGGTCACGTCCGTGGCGCGGTCGACGCCCGCAGGACGAGTTCAGCGGGCTGGACGGGAACCGGCGGGCGGTCGATCCCATCGATGCGGGACAGCATCTGCCGGAGCGCGTCCTCGCCCTCGCTCGCGAAGTCGAGCCGGACCGTCGTCAGCGGCGGCCAGAAATACGCCGACTCCGGGATGTCGTCCATCCCTGTGACACTCACATCGTCGGGTACGCGGAGTCCACGCTCGTGCAGCGCGCGCATCACCCCGAGCGCCATCTGGTCGTTGGCCGCGACCACGGCGGTGACGCCCGTCTCGACCGGGAGATCCCGTCCGGCGGCGTAACCCGATGCCGCCGTCCAGTCGCCGTCCACGATGCCGGTCGGGTGCAGGCCGAGCCGGCGCATCGAGGCCTCGTACGCCAGCCGCCGGTTACGGGCGGAGGAGTGCGTCGGCGGCCCCGCCACGTGCAGGAAACGGGCGTGACCGAGCCCGGCGAGATGATCGATCAGCGCCGAGAGGCCCTGCGAGTGCGGATGGGTGCCGCCGGCGGCGACGTCGTCGGGCTCACCCGCGACGAACACCGGTAGGCCGAGGTCGACGTGCTCGAACGCGGTCACCAAGGATCTGCTCGCCGACCCCGCGTCCGCCGGCGACACGCCTGCCTTCTACGGCGGTCAGCAGGTCAACAAGGTGTTCGCCGACGTCAGCACGACGGTCAGCCCGTCCTTCCAGTGGCCGCCGTTCCTCGACCGCGCGGTGACCGACTGGACGGAGACCGTCGGCAAGTCGCTGGCCGACCGGGCCGACACGATGACCGCCCTGGATCAATGGCAGACCCGGCTCACCACGTATGCGAAGAGCCAGGGCTTCACCGTTCGGGGCTCGTGACGGGGACGCGGCCCGCGCTCGCCGGAGCGTCGAGCCGCGTTTCGCCCGGGTTCAGCCGCTGTACCGCAGAGTGAGCTGGACGGTCTTCGGCTTGTCAGGGTTCCGCCCGGGCGGCTCGGATTCGCCCGGGCGGAGACGCGCTCGTATCCGGTCGCCGGGCCGGCGGGGTGTCAGCCGGCCACGTACACGTCGCCGTCCGCGATCGTGACGTCCCGGGCGCTGCTGTTGCCGGTGAGCAGGAGACGGGCCGGCGGCCGAGATCCCGCGATCACGTCGATGCGTTGCACCGGTTGCGGAGTGGCCAGCGACGATTCCCGCCGGAAAGAAAAGCCCGGCACCAGGCGGTACGTGTCGACGCCCGGCGCCGCGGGGTCCGGTGAGACGTACACCCGCCAGGACAGGTCGCCGGCCGGTTCCATGTCGCGGAAGCGGACGCCGGTGCCCAACTCCTGGTGCCGCCAGCCGGCACCCACGTGGACCGCGCTGTGACCGTGGACAACGCCCAGCTCGTCGATCTGCATCCACAGAACGAACGGTGCCCGCCCGCCGAGCGTGGAGCCGACCAGGCTGATGTAATCCGGCGAGCGGGGGTTGACCGTCTGCAGCTCGGTCGCGGCCACCTTCAGGTGCTGTTCCTGGTCGGCGTCGTCGATGCTGGTGCCCAGATCGTGCTCCGCCGCCGAGCGGAAGCGCAGGTCCGCCGGCGAGAACGCCGCGTAGTAGAGGTCGCGGTGATAGCGGTCGTGCAGGTGGCCCTCCGGTCCTCCGCCGGCCAGCGTCCACACCATCGCGATCCGTTCCGGGTGTGCCCGGGTGGCCGGCTCGTGCCGCAGTTGCCCGATGTAGATCTCGTTCATGTTGTCAGATCGGTTCAGCGGGGCGATGCACCAGCGGTCGCCGGTCAGCTCCGCGGAGCTCTGCCAGGTGAGACCGTTGTCGACCGACCGGACGTACTTCATCGGCCTGGTGTCCGTCGGGTAGTTGTGGTCGAAGTCGCCGGCTGTCTCCCGGATGAACACGAAGATCGCGCCCGAGGAGGTCTTGACCGGCATCGGGTACGTCGCGCCGAGCCCCGCCGGGATGACCGTGTCGGTCCACGTGCCCTCGATGGAGTGCGGACTCGGCGATCGGGCGACCCACAGCTCGCTGTTGTGCAGGCCGCGGAAGACCAGCAGGTGCCCGTCGTCGGCCTGGACCATCGTGGGGTAGTTGTGGGAGTCGTTGTCGCCGCCGGCCACCCGCAGCGGAGCCGACCACGTGCGGAGCCGATGGTCGTATTCCTGGACGTAGTTGTCCTCCTGGACGCCGCCCCAGGAGATGAACGTCTTGCCGGCCCGCGCATCGTGGACGCCGCCCGCGACCGGGCGCCGGTCCGTGCGGGCCGCCGATGCCGGCGCGACCGTCACCAGGGACAGGCGCCCGGTCTTGGGCGGGAAAGGCAGGAAGGGCAGGAGCCCGGCACCGAGAACCGCACGCCGCCTCATCGGGCGCTCACCACCGGGCTGCCGGCCGCCACATCCGTGGGTGGCATCCCGTCCGTTGTTCTTCGGTACACGGTGGACTCCTATTCTCGGGGGAGCGAGACCGCGTCGGCGATCGCGGCGAACAGGTCCTGGCGCGGGGCGGGGGCCAGGCCCAGGTGGTAGAGGCTGAACCGGCTCGCGCCGGCGGCTTGCAGGTCCCGGACGTGCGGCACGACCGCGGCCGGATCCATCGGATGCAACACGGACACGTACGCGTCGACGGGTTTGCCCGTCTGCGCCGCCGCCCGGACCAGCCCGGCGCTGCCAACGGGCCAGCACGGGACCAACAGCGCGTCCACATCCTCGGCGGCGGTCGGGGTCAGCCCCGGGGACGGCCCGGTGGCCCACGGGTCCGGGTTCGCATGCAGGGTGACCGGCAGCTGGGGGAGCGAGGCCAGCACCTGGGCACGCAACATGTCCGTGAACCGATGCCGGATCGCCAGCAGCGCGCCAAGTATGGGGTCGGACGGTGTCCCGGCGCGCAAGGCGGCCACCACCTCGGCCGGGTCGAGGCCGTCGGCTTGCCAGGCGTGCCGGCAGGCAGTGCAGCAGCAGATGGAGAGCAGCCGCGCGGTCTCCGGCGACCAGGCGCCCTCGGTCTTCTCGTGCTCGCCGAGATGGTTGACGCCCATCTGGCCGCAGGCCTCCAGCGAGATGCCGTCCACATCCGTGTCGAGAACCGCCTCGGCTGCCAGGGTGGCAGCGTGGTCGCGGACTTCCGCATGCGCGGGACACAACGCGTACGGGTAGATCTCGCCGAAGCAATTGACCACCGCGACATCCGGCCGGCGCGTGCCCAGCCGCGTGTTGTGCGTCAGCACGATCCACGCGGTCACCTCGTGACCGGCCCGCTTCAGCAGCGCCGCCGCCCCGCCGAACGCGTCGTCGGACGACACCCAGTCGGGCGCGAGCGGCCGCAGGTCCTGGCCCTTCCAGGCGAGCTCGCGCACCGGACGGTAGAGCGCCGCCCAGCGCGCATGCACAATCCGGTGCTCCGGGTGCAGGGGCGTCGCCGCGCGCGCCGAGTGGTACGCGGCCGCGAGGGTCACCCGGCGCGGCGCCCGATCGAGGAAGCCGGGGTCACCCAGCACATCCCACGGGTACGCGTGCCCGCTCACCACCCCACCACGTCCGTTCACCACCGCGGCCTCCGCTTGACGTAGTCCGGCTCGAACCGTTGCCGGTACGCGGTGTCGTCACGCTCCCGGATGTCGGTGTGCAGCCAGTTCTCGTGCAACCGGGCGAGCGCATCCTCATCGAGCGTCACGCCCAACCCCGGCCCGTCCGGCACGATCGCCGCGCCCTCGGTGATCGCCAGCGGCTCCACGAGGACGTCCACACCGGACTGCCACGGCGTGTGCGTGTCCACGGCGTACGTCAGATTGGGGGTGGCCGCCGCGAGATGCGTCATCGCCGCGAGGCTGATGCCCAGGTGACTGTTGGAATGCATGGAGACCCCCAGCCCCCAGACGCGGCACATCGCGGCGAGCTCTGCCGAGGCGCGCAGGCCGCCCCAGTAGTGGTGGTCGGCGAGCACTATCTGGACCGAGTCCCGCATGATGGCTTCGGGCAAGTCGGCGAACGCGACCACACACATGTTCGTGGCGAGGGGCATCGGGGCGAGTGCGGCCACCTCGGCCATGCCGGCCAGCCCGCCGGTCGGGTCCTCCAGGTACTCCAGCAGTCCGTCGGTCTGCTCGGCCACCTTGATCGATGTCGACGGGGTCCAGGCGGCGTTCGGGTCGAGCCGCAGCGGAAGCTCGGGGAACGCGTCGCGCAGCGCCCGGATCGCGGCGATCTCCTCCTCCGGCGGGAAGACGCCGCCCTTGAGCTTGATCGAGCTGAAGCCGTACCGGTCGATCATCGCCCGGGCCTGGGCGACGATGCCGGCGGGGTCGAGCGCCTCACCCCACGCGTCGGGCTCGGCGCCGGGATGGCCGGCCCACTTGTAGAACAGATACGCGGAGAACGGCACCCGGTCGCGGACCTTGCCACCCAGCAGGTCGTGGACCGGCCGGCCGATCGCCTTTCCCTGGATGTCGAGCAACGCCACCTCGAACGGTGACACCACCTTGGACAGCGTCTTGTCCGCTGTCGACCCGCCGGTCAGCCCGTGCCGATCGGGCGCGTCCACGGTGCCGATGGCGTCCGCGATCCTGGCCCGCAGGCCGGCCAGGTCGAAGGCGTCGAGCCCGTCGAGGGCGCCCGCGGCACGGTTCAGCAGGGACAAGTGCGGCGCGTCGCCATATGTCTCGCCAAGCCCGGTCGTGCCGTCGGCGGTACGCACCTGGATCACCGCGCGCAGCGCCCACGGCTGGTGCACGCCGGCCGAGTTCAGCAGCGGCGGATCGGGGAACGCGACCGGGGTGACGACGACCTCGCGTACGGGCAGCATGTTCATCCCTTGATCGCTCCGGAGGTGAGGCCGCGCATGAACTGGCGCTGCAGCGCCAGGAACACCACGACGGAGGGCAGCAGGGCGAGCAGCGCCGAGGCGATGATCACCCCGGTGCCCACCTGGTCGTCCGCCCGCAGGCTGCGCAGGGCCAGCGCGAGCGTGAACTGCCGCGAGTCCTGGGCGACCAGCAGCGGCAGGACGTACTGGTCCCAGATCATCGTGAAGCCGAAGATGCCCAGCACACCGAGCGCCGGCCGGCACACCGGCAGGATCACCGACCACAGGATCCGCATTTCGCCGGCGCCGTCGATGCGGGCCGCCTCCTCGAGTTCGAGCGGCACGTCACGCATGAATTCGGTCATCACCAGGATGGCGAACGCCCACGCACCGAGCGGCACGATCATCCCAGCCAGCGACCCGACGAGGTTCACATGGATGACCGGCACGTCGGCGAGCACCAGCGACAGCGGGATGGCGAGAATCTCCTCGGGGAGCATCATCGTGGCGAGGATGAGGAGCAGGACCAGCCGTACGCCGGGGAATTGCTTTCTGGCCAGCGCGTACGCGGCGGATACGCTCACCGCGATCTGCAGCAGCAGGCCGCCGCCCACCACGATCAGCGAGTTCGCGAGATAGCGCAGCACCCCCTGGTGGAAGGCGCCGCGGAAGTTGTCGAGCGTCAGGTCGTGCGGGATCAAGGAGAGCCGGGTCGGGTCGGTGACCCGGCCGAACGCGCTGACCAGCAACGCGACCAGCGGGCCGGCGAAGATGAAGACGACCAACGCATACAGGGCGACCTTGACGATCCGGCCGATCGGTCCACGGATGGAGCCAAGGCCCAAGGCTGTGTCCAGTTGCCTCACTTGTGGTTTCCTCGCCGGAGAAGTTGTGCCAGCAGCGTCAGGACGATCGTGGCGACCAGCAGCAGGATCGAGCCGGCCGAGGCGATCCCGAGCTCGTTGCGCTCCAGGCCGAGCTTGTAGACGAGCGTCATCACCACCTCGGTGGAGCCACTCGGGCCGCCGTTGGTGAGCAGGAAGATCTCGGTGAACACGCGCAGCCCGCGGATCGCGGCGAGCGTCACGACGATGGTGAACACCGGGCGCATCGAGGGGAACGCGACATGCCACAGCCGGCGCAACGGTCCCGCGCCGTCGGCGGCAGCGGCCTCGTAGAGCGTGCGGTCGACACCGGCCAGACCGGCGATAAAGATCATCATGTCGTACGGGGCGCTGCGCCAGATCCCGACCGCCATCACCGACCAGAGCGAGGTGTGCGGGGAATCGAGGTACTGACCCGGCCCCAGGCCGACCCAGCCGAGCACCGAGTTGAGCGCGCCGTCCGGGGCCGGGTAGTAGATGATCCGCCAGAGCGCGGCCACCACGGCCATCGCGGTGACCGTCGGCAGGAACACCGCGGTGCGCACGAACCACAGGTGCCGGGCCGTGCCCTCCAGCAGCAGCGCCAGGATCAGCCCGACCACGATGGAGCCGATGGTCTCACCGACGGCCAGCACGACCGTGTGCCCGGCCGCCGCGCGGAACGCGTCGTCGCCGAGCACGGCACGGTAGTTGTCCAGGCCGACCCAGCGATCGCCCAGGTACGGCCGGACCTCCTTGAAGCTCATGCTGATCGCGCGAGCCATCGGCACGAACTTGAAGAGCGCGAAGAGGATCAGCGCCGGGGCCAGCCAGAGCCAGGCGGTCGCGTACCCGATCCAGCGCGCCCGGCGGCCCCGGCGCGCCGGACGCTGCTTTCGTGCCGGCCGTCGCCGCCGCGCCGGCCCGGGGGCCGCGGTAGGCCCCTCCCGGACCGGCGCAGCCGTCACGACCTGACTCCTTGCCTGCCCGGCCGGTCGCCGTTCACGCCTTCGCCCCCTGCTTGGTCAACTCCTGGTCGAACGTCTGGGCGAGCTTGTCCAGGGCGGCCTTCGGGTTGGACGAGCAGTCGGCGACCATCGCGTTGAGCGTGTCGGCCGACGACTGGCGGAACGGTGTCCAGTCGGGGACCACGGGCACGTAGCGGGCGCCGTTCTTGTATATGTCGGCGAACAGCTGCCAGCGGGTGTCCTTGCGGACCGAGGCCATGTCCACCTTCGCGTTCACTGGCAGCCGGACGACGTTGCCGTCGGTGTCGCCGGCCATGCCGATGGTCTGGCCCTCGACCGACATCGCGTACTCGGCGAACTTGGTCTGCCCGTCGGGGTTGGCCGAGCCGGCCATCAGGTAGACGTTCTCCCCTTCGGCGAGCGACACGCTCTTGCCGCCGGGCCCGGGCGGCAGCGCGATGACCTCATACTTGTCCTTGCCCAGGTTCTTGTCGAAGCGCGCCATGTTGTACGGGCCGGTGAAGTAGATGCCGCCCTTTCCGGTCTCGAACAGCGGGTGCGCCTGTGTCGTCTCGGCGGTCACCGAACCGGGTACCACGGTCTTGTCCGTACAGAACTGCTTCTTGAACTCCTCGGCCGCGGCCAGCGACTGCGGGCTGTTGATCGCCGGGCTGAACGCGCCGGTCCTGCCGGTGAGGAAGTCGCCGCCGGCCGACCAGAGGAAACTCGAGAAGTACCACGACGTGTAGCCGCGCTTGGTGGAGGCGGGGATGACATACCCGTACGTGTCGGCCTTGCCGTCGCCGTCGGGATCGCGGGTGGTGAAGGCCTTGGCGAGCGCGTCCAGGTCGGCCCAGGTCTTGGGCAAGGGCAGGTTGAGTTTCTCCCGCCAGTCCTTGCGGATGAAGAGGGCGAACGACTGTGCCGAGAACGGGACCCCGTACACCTTGCCGTCCGCGCCGGTCGCCGCCTGCCACGAGGCGGGTGTAAGCTCCCCCTGCCCCGGGAGCGTGTTTCGGTCGATCTCGCGTACCAAGCCCTGCTTGACCAGCCCGCCCAGACGGTCGGTGTCGTTGATGACGATGTCCGGCAGCTTCTTCTGCGCGGCGGCCTGCTGCAGCTTGGTCTCGAAGTCGTCGAACAGGGCCGTGACCTTCGTAGGCACGCCTGTCTTGGCGGTGAACGCGGCCGCCAGTTGCTGGTCGGTCTTCTCGCTCGAGGAGCCCGGCAGCTTCCTGACCCAGATTTGTAGCTGAGCCTTGGCGTCGGTCTTCGGACTGTCGTCGCCGCACGCAGCGAGGCCGCCGGCCGCGATGGTCGTGAGGGCGACGGTCATCGCCAACGCCGAGGCTCGCCTACCGATCACGTGCCTGCCTCCTGTCTACATATGTGGACGCGTGCCGCATGTGTGACACGCGAGTATGGACAAGCTAACCGTCGGTATGATGACCGTCAACACTCATAAAACAATCCTTCGTGATGGTGAGTATCAATGCCCCGAGCCCGCATGCACCGCGTTCCGCCGACCCGCGACGAATCCACCCCGGCCAATGAGGTCTCGCCGGTCAAGTCGGCCGAGCGCACCGTGAAGATCTTGGAGACCCTGGCCGCGTCGCCGACCCGGCTGACGCTGACCGAGATGCAGGAACGGATGGGCTACCCCCGGTCCAGCCTGCACGCCCTGGTAAGGACGCTGCGCGAGCTCAAGTGGGTGGAGGCCGACGAGACCGGCTCGGCGTTCGGGGTGGGACCGCACGCGCTGCTCTCCGGCACGGCGTATCTCGACCGCGACCCGGCGCTGCAGTTCGCGTACGAGACGCTGGAGGACCTGCGCAGCGAGATCGGCTACACGATCCACTACGCCCGGCGCGACGAGGGGCACGTGCTCTACCTGGCCAGCCGCGAGTCCCGCGACTCGCGCGGCCGGGTCTCGCGGGTCGGGCGCCGGCTGCCCGCCCACGTCACCGCGCTCGGCCAGGCGCTTCTCGCCGAGTTGACCGAGGACGAGGTCGACCAGCTCATGCCGATCAAGCTCGAAGAACTGATGGAGGCGACCATTCCCAACCGCGCTGCATTGCACGGGGTGCTCGACGACGTACGCAAGCGGGGCTGGGCGTTCGAACGGGAGCAGAACACCCCGGGCGTGGCGTGCGTAGCGGTGGCGGTCGGCTACCGGATTCCGGCGACCGATGCGATCTCCTGCTCGATGCCCGTCGAGCGGATCATCGCTGATCACTATCACGTGGAATTCGTGGCGGAAGCCGTCACCCGGCA
This sequence comes from Actinoplanes subtropicus, assembly GCF_000721705.1. Lineage (GTDB taxonomy): Bacteria > Actinomycetota > Actinomycetes > Mycobacteriales > Micromonosporaceae > Actinoplanes > Actinoplanes subtropicus. The sequence continues at coordinate 225,863 of NZ_JOJL01000013.1, read as the reverse complement.
CGCCGAGGAGCTCGCCCGCAAGCTGCGCCGGGAAGGAATCCGCTAGGCCGCGTCGTCAGCCCATCCGCCGGCCGAGGGGCCAGTCACACCACCAGCCGCCGACCCGGTTCAGCTCGGGATCGTTCGCGAAGTCCGGTTCGCCGAACTCGGCGATGCGCTCGGCCGCGTACACCTCGGCGTCGTCCTTCGGGAAGTAGCCGATCGCCTCGCCCTCGGCGAGCGACCACCACCGGCGGGTGTTGCGGCTGATCCCCCAGATGATCCGGAAGCCCGGGCTGGGCGCGGACAGGCACGCCTCGACCAGGCGGGCGCCGTCGTCCGGGGAGAGCCAGGTGGCCAGGCCCCGATTCTGCGGCGGGGTGGGAAACCACAGACCGATGCGTACGCAGATCACGTCGAGCCCGAAGCGGTCGGCGTAGAGGCTCGCCAGCGATTCGACGGCCACCTTGCTCCAGCCGTACAGGGTGTCGGGACGCGGCGGCAGGCCGGCCGGGAGCCCGTCCGGGTAGGTGGCGTCGTCGCGTACGTGGAAGCCGGCCGCGTGTGAGGACGAGGCCAGCATCAGCCGCGTTATGCCACGCCGCCGGGCGGTCTCCAGCAGGTGGTACGTGCCCAGCCCGTTGAGTCGCAGCACCTCGCCGGCGTCGGCCTCCTTGCTCTGGCCGCCGAGGTGGACGATCGCGTCGACGTCCTCGCAGGCGGCGGCCACCGCCTCGGGATCGGCGAGCGACCCGAGCGCGACCTCCTCGGCGCCCGCGCCCTCGATCTCCGGCGGGCGGACCACGTCGAACAGGCGCAGCACACGCCCCTCGGCGGCCAGCCGCGGCCGCAGTGAGGTGGCAACCTTGCCCGCTCCGCCGGTGACGAGAATGCGCATCGAAACCTCCGTCTGTATCGATGGCTGCCGAGCCTAACAGACATCCTCATACGTAACAGGCGCTTGACCCGCTCGCTGAGCTTTCCTAGTTTGGACGTCATCCACGAACAGGATTGCATCCACATACATGGACGAGGTGGGCATGCGGACGATCGGCTTCATCGGTCTCGGCGTCATGGGCGCGCCGATGGCGGACAACCTGGTGAAGGCCGGCTTCGACGTGGTCGGCCACACCCGGCGACCGGACGGAGCCGACCGGCTGGTCGCCGCCGGTGGCCGGCGCGCAGGGTCGGTGGCCGAGGCCGCCCGCGGCGCCGACGCGGTGATCACCATGCTGCCCGACTCGCCCGATGTGGAGGCCGTCGTGCTCGGCGCCGACGGCGTGCTGACCCACTGCGACCCCGGCACGCTGATCATCGACATGAGCACCGTGCGCCCGCAGACCGCACGCGCCCTCGCGGCCGCCGCGCTCGACCGGGGCCTGGAGTCACTCGACGCCCCGGTGTCCGGTGGTGAGCAGGGTGCCATCGACGCGGTTCTGTCCATCATGGTGGGTGGTACCGCCGAGGCGTTCGCCCGGGCACGGCCGATCTTCGAGGCGCTCGGCACCACGATCGTCCATGTCGGCCCGGCCGGCGCCGGCCAGCTCGTGAAGGCGGCCAACCAGCTGGTGGTGGCCGGCACCATCGAGCTGGTCGCCGAGGCGATCGTGCTGATGGAGGCGAGCGGCGTCGACCCGGCCCTCGGGCTGGAGGTGCTCGGCGGCGGGCTGGCCGGGAGCACGGTGCTGGCCCGGAAGGGCACCGCGATGCGGGAACGCCGGTTCAAACCGGGCTTCCGCGTCGACCTGCACCACAAGGATCTGGGCATCGTCCTCGACGCGGCGCGCACGGCGGCGGTCACCCTGCCAGCGGGCGAACTGGTGGCCCAGCTGATGGACGCGGTCCGTAGGTCCGGCAACGGTCACCTGGACCACGGCGTCCTCATACGCGGCGTCGAGCACCTATCGGGCCGGGATAAGACAGCGGGCGGTAGCGCAGCAGCGGGCGGTAGCGCCACAGCCGGCGGGGGCGCCGCAGCGGGGCGGGAAGACGCCAGCGGGCGGGTCTCGGCCTCGGGTTGGGAACGATGAGCGGCCTGCGGGCGCGGCTCGCGGCCGGCGATAAGCTGTATGGCACGTTCCTGGGGTTGGGCTGCGAGCTCGCAACGGAGGCCTGCGCGGTGGCCGGCTTCGACTGGCTGCTCGTCGATCTGGAGCACGGCGGCGGCGACGAACGGGCGTTGCTGGGCCAACAGTTGGCGGGCGAGGCGCGGGGAGTTCCCATGCTGGCCCGGGTCGAGTCGGCTGAACGGATCCGCACGGGCCGGCTGCTCGACGTCGGCGTGGCCGGCGTGATGTTTCCGCGCCTCGAATCGGTGGAGGATGTCCGCGCGGCGGTGCGTCACCTGCGTTATCCGCCCGAGGGCGACCGCGGCGTCGCGACGTACAACCGGGTCTACGACTTCGGTCTCGCCCCCGAGGGCCTGGAGACCGCGAACGACGGGGTGGTCGGGATCGTTCAGATCGAGAGCCGCGGTGCGCTGCGTGCCGCGCCGGAGATCGCCGCCGTGCCCGGGGTGGACGTGTTGTTCGTCGGCCCGCGCGATCTCTCCACCGATCTCGGCTGTCCCGGCCGGTTCGACGCCCCCGAGTTCGCCGCGGCGCTCGACCAGGTGCTCGCCGCCGCGAAGGATGCCGGGATCGCCGCCGGCATCCTGGCCGGTGATGCCCGCCAGGCCGCCGCCTACACCGCGTTGGGCTACCGCTTCGTCGGCGTCGGCTCGGACGCGTCGCTGCTGGCCCGCGCCGCGAGCGACGCCGTCCGGCATCTTCGCCCGGACGCCACCTCAGGGCGGTCCTGAGCCGGGACGCGTTGCGGGACGGGAAAGGAAACCCGGGCCGGCGATCGGAAAGCCGGCCCGGGTCCATTGCTCAGGCGGCCGGCGGCAGACCGATCGTGGCGGCTCCGAGCTGCTTGTAGGAGGTGGCCGGAGTGCCGGTCACCGGGGCGTACGGAAGAGCCGTGGACGGAGCCGCGACCGGCTCGATCAGGTAGCCGTGGCCGGCGCAGGCCGGAACCGTGAGCCGGTCCGCGCTCGTCGGCGGCACGACCAGCCTCGGCCGGCCCGGATCGCCCGTCACCACCTGAACACGCTGCCCGGGCCAGGGATTGCGTACCGCGACAGGGCCGTCGGCACCTGCCTGGAGCGCGACCGTCACCGGGACGCCGTCCCGGACCTGGACGTCGACCCGCCCGTTGTGCTGGATGTACACGGTGGCGTCGGCATCCCAACCGGCCGGCCACGACGGTGCCACCCGCAGCACCCCGTCGTAGTCCTGCACGAGAGCGTCCTGTAGCGCGGTGGTCACCACGCCGCCCTGTTCCGCGTACGGCTCCGGGTATTTGTCGCCGAACGCGGCGAGTCCGGACGGACGACGCTGATACTGCTGCGTCAGGTCGACCAGGGTCTTGCGGAGGTCGTCCGGCAGGCCGAGCCGGGCCGCGTCGATCGGGTCGAGGCTCCAGTCGTTGCGTTCCACGAACGGCCGGGTGGTGAAGGTGCGTTTCGCGAGATCGCTCAGCGCACCCGAGTCGCCGATCAGGCCGTACGGCCAGACCGGTTCGAGGCCGAGGTTCTCCACGTTGTGCAGCGGCGCGGCCTGTTGATAGGAGAAGCCGAGCACGTCCGCCCCGGTGCTGTCGGCCGACGGCGGGAGCTGCTGGGTGCGGGTGGCGGCATCCGTACGGGGATAGGGAAGGATCTCCGGCAGCGCGGCCGTGAGCTGCCCGACCAGGCCGGCGTCCCGGTGCAGCAGCCGGGCCGCCCGGATCACCGCGGGGAAGACCGCGGTCATCGCGGTGATGTCCGTGGCCGGGTCACTGACGTCCCATTGCGTTTCGTGCGCATTGGACGGTGCGGTGTGCAGCTTCCCGTCGGTGCCCAGCTTGGCGTACGCAAGCATGAATTGTGCCCATTCGGCCATCACCGGATAGTTACGCCGGAGGAAGCCGATGTCGTCGGTGGCCAGGTAGGTCTCCCAGATGAACAGCGACACTTCACCCCCGGTGGACAGCGTGCGCGCGTTGTAGTTGGCCGGGCCCTGCGCGCTGCAGTCCAGATAGGGGTTGGCGCCCCACTGGCCGTTGCTCAGGTGTACCTGCTGTCCGACGCCATTGAACCGCATGGTTTCCGGTACGCAGGCGCCGTCCAGCCCGCTGAACTGGCTCGCCGTCCAGCCCTTGATCGTCGGCAGGTCGCCCGAGAACATATGGAAGTACGCGTCGTTGTTGCCGAACGCCCCGGCGCCGAGGTTCGCGGTGACGAGCATCCGCAGGTTCCAGTTCCAGTACGACGCGGGATCCCAGTTGTGCGCGTCCTGCGTGCTGTCGAAGAGGTCGGCCACGCCGGCCTGGGAACCGGGCCGGACCGTGCCCCGCTCGGCCGCGTTCGCGTAGAGGTTGATGGTGCGCAGGTTCTCCAGGTATTCGGCCGTGCCGTCGGGGGAGGAGAGCCGGATCAGCCCGATGTGCGCCCAGTAGTCGTGCCACCAGCGCCGCTGCGCCGCGGGGGCGACCCGGCCGGGACCGCGGGTGTCCGGGGCGAGCAGCCGGGCCGCGGCGCCGATCGGGTCGCCGCCGGTCCACTGTGGAGAGGCGACCACCACGCGGTACGAGCCGTCGGGGCGCGGCCGGAAGGCGACCTGGACGGTCAGCGGGTCGACCACGGTCGCGCGGACGTCGCGAGCGCTCGCGGTCACCGCCGCCATCGCGCCGAAGGTCTCGCCGCCGGAGCCCGGCCGCCCGGTGTCCGTCCACGTCTGTGACAGGCTGCCGATGCCGCCGACGGCTTGCGCCGAGGGCGTACGGGGTTGCCACAGCCCCAGCCGTGCGGTCTGGGCCACCGCCGGGTCGGCGCCGGTGACGTCGACGACGAGCTCGTCGCGGGCGGCCGAGACATAGGCCGTGGCGGTCATCCCGCCGCCCGACTCGACGAACGCCCCGTTGTACAGGTCGAGCCTTCCGTGGTAGTCGGCGGCGTCGGTCAGCGCCGCCAGCCCCGGGATCGCCAGCTGCCCGGGGGACAGCCGGTCGGGCAGCGTGTCGGCCCGGTTGAGCTGGGCGGTGAGGCCGTTCGCCGACCACACCGCCGCGCCGAGGCCGCCGTTGCCGAGCGGCATCGCCTGGAGCGGGTCGCGGTTGGGCTGCCCGAGCACCACGTCGGAGCGGCCGACCACGCCGGGCACGTCGACGTGGAAACGGCCCTGGCGCCAGGCCGTCGAGGGGCTGGGGGCGGCGGCCGCGGGACCGGTGGCGCCGGCCAGCACGAGGGCGGTCGCCGCCAGGGCGGCCCCCGAGCGGCGCGCGGTCACGGCCGTACTCCCGTCAGGTGGAGCGTCGCGGAGAGCGGAAGGTCCGCCGAGGACGCTCCGGCATAGAGCCGGTACGTGCCGTCGGGCACCACCCACGTGCCGGTTGCCGTGTCCCAATGTGCGAACGCGCGGGTCGCCACGTGGATCACCACCTGCCGGGTCTGTCCGGGACGGAGGTTCACCTTGGCGAAGCCGGCCAGTTGACGTGGCGGCTCGGGCGTCGACGGGGTGCCCGGGTCGCCGGCGTACACCTGGACGATCTGGCTGCCGGGACGCCGGCCAGTGTTCTGGACGTCGACCCGTATGGTGACGCCGTCCCGGTCGTGGGAGTAGCGCAGCCGGCTGAGACGGAAGTCGGTGTATGACAGTCCGTACCCGAACGGGAAGAGCGGCCGGATGCCGGACGCGTCGTAGTGGCGGTAGCCGACGAAGACGCCCTCCGAGTACGTGGCGACCCCGTTCACGCCCGGGTACTGCGCCGGAGTGTTGGCCGGCGTATCGGCCAGGCTCTTCGGGAACGTGATCGGCAGCCGGCCGGCCGGCTCGGCGTCGCCGAACAGCGTGGCGGCGATCGCGTTGCCGTCCTCCTCGCCGGGGTACCAGGCCTCGAGCACCCCGGCGACCTGGTTCAGCCACGGCATGAGCACCGGGCCGCCGGTCTTGAGCACCACGATCGTGTGCGGGTTGGCGGCGGCGACAGCCGAGATCAGCTGATCCTGGTATCCCGGTAGCTGCAGGCTGCTCCGGTCCATTCCCTCGGCCGCCAGCTCGCCGGCGAAGACCACCGCGACGGCCGCCGACTTCGCGGCTCTCACGGCCGCGGCGATGTCCGGGTCGTCCGCGCCGGGCGGCGCTGTCCAGCCGAGCTCGATGGTGCTCGCGCCGGCGTAGTCGACCTGCACCTGGTGTGCCTCGCCGGCGACCAGGTGCACGGTGACCGAGGTGGTCTTGGACGGGAACCCGCCGCTGCCCCGGGCCAGCGGGGCGCCGTCCAGATAGAAGGTGGCGGCGCCGCGACTGGTGAGGTTGACCGTGTAGTCGCCGGTGACCGGCGCGGTCAGCGACCCGGTCCAGCGCACCGACCAGCCGGTCGACGGCAGTCCAGCGGCCGGTGAGACGAAGTGATAGTTGGTGTCGATCCACGGTTCGGCGCGGGTCAGGGTGGGGGTTCCCGACCAGGTGCTGTTCGGGTAGTACGAGGCGGTCAGGTCGCGGAAGGCGGAACTCGGGATCGCCGGTTGCGGCCCGAGGTTCGCCGGCGGCATGCCTTCGGCGTACGTGACCCTGGTGTGCCAGGCCCGCCTCGTGATGGCCGCGAGCGGGCTGACCGTGTAGAGCGGCGCCACGTCGGGGCTGCCACCGCCGCCGGTCGACGCGGTGGCGGCGCCCGGTCCGATCAGCGCGAGCGAGCGGAGCCGGTGGTCGTCGAGCGGCAGCTGGCCGCCGCTGTTCTTGAGCAGCACGGTGGCCTGCTCGGCGAGCTGCCGGGCGACCGCGCCGTCGGCCCCGGCGTCGATCGGTGTGGCGGCCGCCGGCCGCTCGAACAGGCCGAAGCGGATCATCGTGGCCAGGACGCGGTGCACATGTTCGTCCACCGTGGCCTCGCTCGCCTGGCCGGACTGGACGGCCTTCACGAGCGCGTCGCCGTAGTAGGTGGCGGACGGCAGCTCGATGTCGAGACCATTGTCAGCGCACTGGACGGTGTCATGGCAGGAGTTGAAGTCCGAGATGACGAAGCCCGAGTAGTCCCATGCGCCCTTGAGCGTCGCTGTCAGCAGATCAGCGCTCTGGCAGGCGTGCACCCCGTTGACGAGGTTCTTGGCGCACATCACCGATCCGGAGCGCCCCTCCTGGACGGCCGCCTGGAAGGCCGGCTCGTAGATCTCGTGCAGGGTGCGCTGGTCGATGACCTCGTTGATCGAGTCCCGGGCGGTCTCCTGGTTGTTGGCGGCGTAGTGCTTGACATCGGCGATGACGCCCTGGGACTGGATGCCCTGGATGTTGCCGACCGCGATCCGCCCGGCAAGGTACGGATCCTCGCCGAACGCCTCGAAGGTGCGGCCGTTGAGCGGCACCCGGGCGATGTTGAGGTTCGGGCCCTCCATCAGGTTGCGGCCCTGGTCCCGGGTCTCGACGCCCTCGATCATGCCGTAGCGGCGGGCGGCGGACGGGTCGAAGGTCGCGGCCTGGCCGATCGGAGCCGGCAGCGCGGTCGCCCGCAGCATCACCGGGCCGCCCGAGCTGACGCCGGCCGGCCCGTTGTTCATCAGCAGCGCCGGGATGCACAGCCGCGGGTTGGCCGGCACCTCCCGGGCGTGCTGGCTGTCCGAGATGGTGTGCATCTCCTGCACCTTCTCGTCGAGCGTCATCTGTGCGACGAGAAGGGTCGCCCGCTCGTCCGGCGAGCGGTGGGTGTCCATCCAGGGCTCGCCCGCACAGCCGGCGGCGGCCTCGGCCGCCGGAACCGCCAGGCCGAGTGCGGCCACGGTGGCGCAGGCAGCCGCGACCGCGATGAGTTTACGCATGTCTCCGACCTCCCGGGGGAATGAGGTTCAGGCGCAGTCGTCGAGGGTGAGGATCAGGGCGCTGCCGGCCGGAACGGTGAGCCGGACCGTGCCGTGTCGTACGGGAACCCGCTCGGCCGGACCGGGGCGCAGGTGCCCGGCCCGGTCCACGGTGCTGCCCTGCACGGCGACCCCGTCGGCGCTGTCCAAGGATGTGCCGGTGAGCCGCAGGATGGAGGCGTCCCGGGTGGTGACGCCGGTCTGGAGGCTGATCGACGCCGCGGCCGCTGTCGTCGGCTCCTTGTCGATGACGGCGACTCGCAGGCGGCCGTCGTCGCCCCGCACGGCGTACGCGGTGATGTTGTGCTGGCTCGACACGGTGATCGGCAGGAAGTGGCCGGAACCCATCCGGCTCGCCATGTAGAGCCCGTAGTACTCGGGCATCGCCCGGTACACCTTGGCCCGCAGGTCCTGGTCGTTCGCGGCGCAGAGCGGGGTGTAGAGCTGGAATTTGCCGTTGTAGAGCGGTGCGCCGCAGATGCCGAAGCCGCCGTGCAGGTTGACCCCGGCGAATCCGGCCTGCGCCAGCGTGAGGCTGTAGTCCATGGCCCACAGCGAGGAGGCGTACACGTCGCTGACCCCGGCGATGCCGCCGCCGACCGCCGAGTTGGTCTCGTCGAGGCGGATCGGCACGCCCACCGACTTGGCGGCGGCGAGCTGGGCCGAGACGTCGGACAACTCGCTGGCCCGGATCTGCGGGGAGAGCAGTTGCTCGATCGTGGTGGCGCCGGTGTAGTTGTGCGCCGTCAGCATGTCGATGCGGTCCTTCTCGGCCGCCGCGAACTGGCCGAACCAGTCGCCGGTGCTCTTCGGGGAGCTGAGGTCGGGCGCGGCGATCCGGGCGGGGCCGAGCTGCGCCAGGCACGCCTCCCAGTCCGTGCGGTGCTCGGCGAAGCCGTACGGCGCGGGCCGGTAGCCGTTGCCGGCGTAGTGGTTGGGCTCGTTGCCGCACTCCACGCCGGCCAGCCGGGCGCCCAGGACCGACGTGAGCACGTGCCCCTCGTCGGCGGCGAGCGCCGCGTCGTAGTGGGCGAGGTTGACGCCGACCTCGGCCTTCCAGCCGGTGGCCCGCAGCAGGCCGTCGAGGCGCGTGATGTCGGCCGGCGTGACGACATCCTGCACCCAGGCGGGCAGCGAGTCGGGTGGTGTCTGGCCGGGCGGCACCCAGAGCGTGTCCCGGTCGAGCTGGTTGCCGGCGATCCGCACGTTGCTGCGGCCGAAGTTGCGCAGCAGGGTGACCAGGTTTCCGCGGGTCGCGTCGAAGCCACCCACGCAGACGCCGGTCTTGCACCGGGTCGCCAGCTCGCGCATCTCGTAGGAGAGCCCCACGAAGTCGCCGGGCAGCGCGCCGGCCGGATGGGCCCGGTCGACGACGATCGTGTCGGGCGCATCCGCCGGGGCGGATGCGGCGCCGGCCGGTCCGGCGGAGACGGCTGGGACGGTGGCCGCGGCGAGGACGGTGGCCGCGGCGAGCCGGAACCACCGGTACCGGGACTCGAACATGGTCATGTCTCGATCCTTCATGGCTGTCGGGCTGGCACATATGTGAATGGCATCTACCCATGTGACATCGATGAGGTTAACCTTCTCGTCGACGTGGGGCAACGGGTCGGCAACACGATACATCCGACCTATCGCGCTGATTTAGCCGTTGACACCCCGTTCGTCCCGTGCAAGTCTCAGCAAAAATCCGATGTCTGGGGGATGCGCGATGAATCGCTGGTACCTCTCCGCCGGAGTAGCCGTCGCCGCGACAGTGCTGGCCTCGGCGGGTGCCGCCGTTGCCGGCGCCGCCACCACCCAGGCGATCTACGCGGCGCCGCACGGCTCGGGAACCGCCTGCACGTCCGGGTGGCCCTGCTCGCTGGAGCAGGCGCAACAGCGCGTGCGGTCGCTCGACCACAACCTCCGCTCCGACCTCGTCGTCCGGCTGGCGCCGGGCGACTACCGCCTGTCCCGGCCGCTGTCGCTGGACGCCCGGGACTCGGGCAGCAATGGCCACCGGGTGATCTGGCAGGGCGGCGGCCGCGCCGTCCTCAATGGTGGCGACCGGGTCACCGGCTGGCGGCCGGTCGCCGGCCGGCCGGGTCTCTGGTCGGCGCCCGCGCCCAGCGGGCTGGACAACACCCGGCAGTTCTACGTGGACGGCGCCCGCGAGCAGCGGGCCCGCGGGCCCATGCCGGTGACGCTCACCAAGACCGACACCGGATACACCGCCTCCGCCGACACGCTGGCGCACTGGCGAAATCCGGGCGACATGGAGTTCGTCTACACCGCAGGCGAGGCGCTGTGGAACATCCAGCGGGCCGGCCTCGGCCAGTGGACCGAACCGCGCTGCCCGATCGCGTCGATCGGCGGCACGGCGGTCACGATGGCCCAGCCGTGCTGGGACAACTCCACCAAGCGCGTCGAGTTCCCGAACATCCCCGGCCGCACCGTGAGCATGGTCGGACCGGGCAGCCTCACCAGCGGCGCGCAGCCGACCTACCTGGAGAACGCGTTCGAGCTGCTGGACCAGCCCGGCGAGTGGTATCTCGACCGCGCCGCCCATCGGCTGTACTACCAGCCCCGGCACGGCGAGAACCTGCGTACCGCCGACGTCGAGGTGCCGGTGCTGCAGACGCTCGTCGAGGAGAAGGGCACGACCGGCGTCACGTTCAGCGGCATCCGGTTCTCGTACGCCACCTGGCTCGGCCCCTCGTCGAGCGAGGGATTCTCGGAGATCCAGGCCGGCTACACCATCAGCGGAGCGAACGGGTACGCGGTCGAGGGCCTCTGCCGGTACGTCGCCGGCGGCACCTGCCCGTTCGGCGCGTGGACCAAGGAACCGGGCAACGTCTCGGTCTCGGACAGCCGCGACGTGGCGTTCACCGACGACGTCTTCGCCCACCTGGGCGCCGCCGGCCTGGACCTCGGCGACGGCACCCAGGGCGCCACGGTCAAGGGCAGCGTCTTCACCGACATCTCGGGCAACGGCCTGGAGATCGGCGGCGTCGACAAGGCGCAGACCACCGACGACGCCGACATCACCCGCGACGTCACGGTCGCCGACAACCACCTGTACGGGTTGCCGCGCGAGTTCCACGGCGGCGTGGCGATCCTGAACGGCTACTCGCAGCGCGACCTGATCACCCACAACCAGATCGACCACGTCGGCTACAGCGCGATCTCGATGGGCTGGGGCGGCTGGCCGGACAAGATCGGCGATCCGCCGACGCCGAACTTCTCGCACGACAACACGGTCAGCAACAACCTGATCTTCGACTACATGCAGCTGCTGGACGACGGCGGCGGCGTCTACACCCAGGGCATCACCGGGTCGTCGCTGGCCGACGGGGAGAAGGTCACCGGCAACGTCATCTACGACCAGGCCGGGCTCGGCAAGAACGTCTACACCGACAACGGCTGCACGTACGAGACGATCGAGGGCAACGTGCTGTACCACGCCGCGTACGCGAACGTGGCCAGCCGGCACACCGACTACCGCGACGCGCTGGGCAACAACGACCCGACCCTGGTCACCGGCAACTACTGGGAGACCGGTGATCCCGACTCGGACAACAAGGGCCTGGTGACCGTCGGCAACCACCTGCTGGCCGACCCGGCGGCGGCGCCGGCCGCCATCGTGGCCGCCGCGGGCCTGGAGCCGGGCTACCGGCACCTGCTGCGCGAGCGCGTCGGCGTCGTGTCGGTGCCGGATGCCCCGTTCCGGGTCGGCACCTTCGCCGCGGACGGCTCGGTCTACGTCACCTGGAATTCCTCATATGCGGACAACGGCTCGCCGGTCGACTCGTACACCGCCCGGGTGTCCGACGGCTCGCATTCCACCACCGCGACCATCAGTGCGGCCGACTTCAAGCGGTTGGGCTACGTCCTGGTGGGTGGCCTCGTCGACGGCACGGCGTACACCGCGACCGTCACGGCCCACAACGCGGCCGGCACCAGCCAGGTGTCGCTGCCCGCCCGTACGGCCGTGACCCCGCAGGCCCTGCCCGGCGTCCGAGCCGGCGCGCCCACGAGCCTGAAGGCGCGCGCCGGCGCCGGCGCGGTCGGTCTGCAGTGGACGCCGCCCACGGCGACCGGTGACACGCCGGTCGTCGGCTACCGGATCACCGTCTCGGACGGCCGCACGATCGACGCCACCGGCCGCGACGCGCTGGTCACCCAGCCCACGGCCAAGACGATGATCCGGGTCGTCGACGGGCTCACGTCCGGCACCTCGTACACGTTCACCATCGCCGCGCTCACCGCGGACGGACCCGGCGCGGCGGCCTCGGTGGCCGCCACCGCCGGCTGACCAGGAGGGATCGGGCATGAAAGGGCTAATGGCCGCCGCCCTGACGGTGGCGCTCGCGGGCACCGCGCTGACCGCCGCACCCGCGCAGGCCGGCGGACGGCACGTCATCGCCGCCCGGCCACCCATGGGCTGGAGCAGCTGGAGCTCGCTGCGCGGCTCGATCAGCGAGACCGCCATCGAGGCGCAGGCCGACGTCATGCACAGCAAACTCCAGCGGTACGGCTACCAGTACGTGAACGTCGACGCCGGCTGGTCCGACCACCTCGACGCGTACGGCCGGGACGCCTGGAACACCACCAAGTTCCCGAACGGCATCGCGCCCGTCGCCCGCTACGTCCATCAGCGCGGCCTGAAGTTCGGCATCTATCTGGTGCCCGGCATCCCGAAGACGGCCGTCGACGCGAACCTGCCCATCTACGGGACGCCGTACCACGCCGCGGACATCGCCGACACCACGACGCTGGGTAACACGCTGGGCGACTCGTGGCGCATCGACTACACCAAGCCCGGCGCCCGCGAATACGTCCAGTCGTACGCGGATCTGTTCGCGTCCTGGGGTGTGGACTACATCAAGATGGACTTCGTCGGCCCGGGTGGTGGACACAATCCAGCCGACAACACGGAGGACATCCGGCAGTGGCGGGCGGCCCTCGACCGTACGCACCGGCCGATCCACCTCGAGCTGTCCAACTCGCTGTCGATCGCCGCCGCGCCGGTCTGGGCGCGACACACCAACGGCTGGCGCATCGAGGGCGACATCGAGTGCTACAAGAACTGCCCCGGATTCCTCACCAACTGGACCCAGCGGGCGGTCAAGCGCTGGACGGACGCGCCGCAGTGGGTGCCGTACGCCGGCCCCGGCCACTGGAACGACATGGATTCCGTCGAGATCGGCAACGGCGATCTCGACGGCCTGACCCCGGACGAACGGGTCAGCGTCATGACGCTCTGGTCGTTGCAGGCGTCACCGTTGCTGCTCGGGACCGACCTGACCAAGCTCGACCCGTACGACCTCGGCCTGCTCACCAACCGCGAGGTCATCGCGGTCGACCAGGCGGGCCGGCCGGGACACCCGGTCAGCCAGGCGACGCCGCAACAGGTCTGGTTCGCCGCGGACGGCTGGGGCGGCTACACCGTCGCACTGTTCAACCTGGCCGACGCCCCGGCGACCGTCACCGCCGCCTGGAGCGACCTGGGCATCGCGCCCGCCCGGCAGGCCGCCGTCCGTGACCTGTGGACCCACACCGATCTCGGCTCCTTCGCGGCCGGCTTCGGCGCGACCGTTCCCGCGCACGGCGCGCGCCTCCTCCATGTCCAAGCCTGTCACTGATCACCACGAGGGGAACGCTGTGAACACACCGTTGAGCCGCCGCCGTCTCGTCGCCATGGGCGCCGCCGGCGCCGCACTGCCGCTGGCCCTGGGCCGGCCGGCCGCCGCCGCCGAACCCGAGGGCTTCGGCGCGGGTGCGCCGGGCGGCATCTTCGACGTACGCCATTTCGGCGCCCGCGGCGATGGCGTCACGATCGACAGCGACGCCATCAACCGGGCGATCCAGGCGGCCGCCCGGCACGGCGGCACCGTCTACTTCCCGGCCGGCACCTACGCCAGCTACTCGATCCGGCTGGCCAGCAACATCGGCCTCTACCTGGCCGAGAACGCGACGATCCGGGCGGCCGTGCCGGCGAACGGCCGCGGATACGACCCGGCCGAGCCGGGCCCGGGCAACTCCTATCAGGACTACGGGCACAGCCATTGGCACAACAGCCTGATCTGGGGCGAGAACCTGCAGAACATCACGATCCACGGCCCGGGCACGATCGACGGCGCCGGCCTGGTCTCCGGCGGCAGCAAGGAGTCGCAGCCGCTGCAGGGCAACAAGGCGATCGCCCTGAAGTGGTGCCGCAACGTCGCCATCCGCGACATCACCATGCTCAACGGCGGCCACTTCTGCATCCTGCCCACGGCCGTGGACAACTTCCGGATCGACGGCCTGGTCATCGACACGAATCGCGACGGCATCGACATCGACTGCTGCCGCAACGTGTCCATCGCCAACACGACGGTCAACTCCCCGAACGACGACGCGATCGTGTTGAAGAGCTCGTACGCGCTCGGCGAGGCGCGGGCGACCGAGAATGTGACCATCGACAACTGCATGGTCAGCGGCTACGACCTTGGCACCCTGGTGGACGGCACCTTCCGGACCGGGGCGTACGGCCGCACCGGCCGGATCAAGTTCGGCACCGAGGCCAACGGCGGGTTCAAGAACATCGCCATCTCGAACGTGATCTTCGAGTACTGCCGCGGGCTGGCCCTGGAAACGGTCGACGGCGGGGCGCTGGAGGACGTGACGATCAGCAACCTGACCATGCGCAACGTCCAGATGCCGTTCTTCCTCCGGCTCGGCGCCCGGATGCGCGGCCCGGCCGGGGTGCCGGTCGGCACGCTGCGCCGGGTCAACATCAGCGATGTGGTGGCCTACAACGCCGACCCGCGCTACCCGTCCACGATCGCCGGCATTCCGGGACACAACATTCAAGACGTACGGATCAGCAACGTGCGCCACCATCTCGCCGGCGGCCTGACCCCGGGCGACGCCGTGCCGGACCCGCCCGAGCTGGAGAACGCCTACCCGGAGCCGACCATGTTCGGCACGCTGCCGGCGTACGGCTTCTTCATCCGGCACGCCGACGGCATCACGCTGGACAACGTCGAGGTCCGGTACGGCGCCGTCGACACCCGGCCGGCGTTCGTGGTCAAGGACGTCAACGACGCGGATTTCCACCACACCCGCGCCGACAAGGCGCCGGACGTGCCCACCTTCGTGCTCGACGCCGTCGACACCTTCGCCGTCACCACCAGCCGCCCGGTCCCGGACACCCACCTCGACCACGTCGACCACCGGGAATTGTGATCTGGGCCGCTCACCGTGGCACGCCGGCCGGCGTAGCCCCGCCGGCCGGCGTGGTCCCGGGAGTCAGGCGGCCGTCGCCTGGCGGGCTGCGGTGTTGCTGTTCTCCGGGCGGGGCAGGCCCAGGTGGTCCCGCAGCGTGGTGCCGGTGTATTCGGTGCGGAAGAGTCCCCGTTCGCGGAGGATGGGCAGGACCTCGTCGACGAACGCCTCCAGGCCGGTGGGCAGGACCGGGGGCATGATGTTGAAGCCGTCGGCGGCGCCCGCGTCGTACCACTGCTGGATGGCGTCGGCGACCTGGACCGGCGTGCCGGCGAAGGTGAGGTGGCCGCGGCCGCCGCCCAGCCGGGCGATCACCTCGCGCACGGTGAGCCGCTCGCGGCGGGCCAGGTTGACCACCAGCGTGCGGCGGCTCTTGGCGCCCTCGATCTGCTCCTCCTCGGGCAGGCCGGCCGGCAGTTCGGCGTCCAGCCGCAGGTCGGCCGCGTCGACGCCGAGGAGTTCGGCGAGCTGGGGCAGGGCGTACTCGGGGCGGATCAGCCGGTTAAGCTCTTCCGAGCGCTCGCGGGCCTCGGCCTCGGTGGCCCCGATGACGGGGACGATGCCGGGCAGGATCTTGACGTGGCCGGGGTCGCGGCCGAACTCCAGGGCCCGCCGCTTCAGGTCGTCGTAGAACGTCTGCGCGTCGCCGAGTGTCTGGTGCGCGGTGAAGACCGCCTCGGCGTACCGGGCAGCGAAGTTCCGCCCGTTCTCCGAGGAGCCGGCCTGGACCAGGACGGGCCGGCCCTGGGCGGACCGCGGGACGTTCAGCGCGCCGGCCACCCGGTAGAAGTGGCCGGCGTGGCCGGCCGGGTAGATCTTGGCGTTGTCGCCCCAGACGCCGGACTCCTTGTCGGCGAGGATCGCGTCGTCGTCCCACGAGTCCCACAGTTTCAGGGACACGTCGACGAACTCGGCCGCCCTCTCGTACCGTTCCCGGTGGGCCGGCAGGTGGTCAAGGTTGAAGTTGCGGGCCGCGTCGATGCCCGCCGTCGTGACGATGTTCCAGCCGGCCCGGCCGCCGCTGATCCGGTCGAGCGACGCGAAGCGGCGGGCCAGGTTGTACGGCTCGTTGTAGGTGGTGGACGCCGTCGCGATCAGTCCGATGTGGGTGGTGGCCACGGCCAGCGCGGTGAGCAGCACGGTCGGCTCGAGCACGCCGGCCGGGCGGCGGGCCACGTCGCTCCAGAGGACCGGGCCGTCGGCGAGGAAGAGCGAGTCGAGCTTGCCCCGTTCGGCGATCCGGGCGAGGTTCGTGTAGTGGGCGACGTCCACATGTGCGTACGGGTTGCTCTCCGGCAGCCGCCAGGCAGCCTCGTGGTGCCCGACATCCATGAGGAAGGCGTTCAGGTGCAGGTGTCCGGGACGGCGGGTCATGAGGTGGTCCTCCAGGTGGAAAAGCGGCGTTCCAGGGCGATGAGCAGCTGGTTGACGATCAGCCCGATGGCCGAGATGGTGATGATCCCGGCGTACATGTCGGGCACCGCGAAGTTGTACTGGGCGTAGTTGATGAGATAGCCGAGGCCGGCCTTGGCGCCGACCATCTCGGCCGCGATCAAGATCAGGATGGAGTACGCGCCGGCCAGCCGGATGCCCGTGAAGATCGTCGGGACGGCCGCGGGCAGGACAACCTTCTGGAACAGGCGCAGCGGGCCGAGACCCAGCGAGCGCGCCGACTTGATCAACAGCGGGTCGACGGTGCGCACCCCGCTGATCGTGTTCAGCAGGATGGGCCAGGCACACGCGTACGTGATGATGGCGATTTTGGAAGTTTCGCCAAGTCCCAGGATCAGGACGAAGACCGGGAGCAGGGCCAGCGCGGCCGTGTTGCGGAACAGCTCGAGCAGCGGGTTCAGCACGTTCGCAACCGGTTTGTACCAGCCGATCACCAGGCCGAGCGGGATGGTGAGCACGATGGCCAGGCCGAAGCCGCTCAGCGACCGGATCAGGCTGGCCTCGGTGTGCTCCCACAGCTGGCCCGACAGCAGCAGCTGCCACCAGTCGGCCAGCACCGTGGACAGCGGCGGCAGGAAGACGGCGTCGACCAGCCCGAGCCGTGGGAAGATCTCCCAGACCAGGGCCAGTGCCACCACCGCCGCCAGCCGTGTCGACAGGTTTCCGGCCACCTGCAAAAGACGCTTTCCCTTGCCGTACGGCGTGGGCCGCGCGACAACCGCAGCGCGCGGCTCGATCACGACCCGGGTGTCCGTGGCGCTAGACACGGGCGACCTCCTTCAGTTCCGCGGCGCGGGCCTTGTCGACCTCGTCGCGCAGCAGGCTCCAGATCTCGTGCCGGTAGTGGGCGAACTCGGGGTCGCTGCGCAGGTCCTCGGTGGCCGACCGGGCGGTGAGCGGCACGTCCACCACCTGCTTGATCCGGCCCGGCCGGGAGGTCATCACGGCGACCCGCTGGCCGAGATAGACGGCCTCCTCGATGCCGTGGGTGATGAACACGACGGTCTTGCCGGTCCGCTCCCAGATGCGCAGCAACTCGTCCTGCAGGCCGTCGCGGGTCTGCGCGTCGAGCGCCGCGAACGGCTCGTCCATCAGCAGCACCTCCGGGTCGAAGGCGAGACTGCGGGCGATCGCGACGCGCTGCTTCATGCCGCCGGAGAGCTCGTGCGGGTAGCGGTCGTGGAACGCCGACAGCCCGACCAGGTCGAGGTATTCGCCGGCCCGGGCGGCCCGGTCGCGGCGGGGCACGTTCTTGGCCTCGAGCCCGAACTCGACGTTGCCCTGGGCGGTGCGCCACGGCAATAGCGCGTACTGCTGGAAGACCACGCCCCGGTCCAGCCCGGGCCCGGTGACCTCCTGGCCGGCTACCAGGATCCGGCCGGCGCTGGGCGTGGCCAGCCCGCCGATCAGGTCCAGAAGTGTGGACTTGCCACAGCCACTGGGACCGACGATGACCAGGAATTCGCCGGCGCGTACCTGGAGGTCGATTCCATCCAGGGCGGTCACCGTGGCGCCGCGGGCCTCGAAGACCTTGCTGACGTTCTCGATGTGGATCGCGGTCATGCCGCCCCACCGCCCGAGGCGTACGGGTTGAACTCGTTGGTGTAGATGTCGGTGGCCTTGACGTCCTTGCCGTTCAGCTCGCCGGCGTTCTTCAGCCAGTCGACCCAGGTGCTGAACTCCTTCTCCTCGATGACGCCGCCCTTGCCGTTGACGCCGTAGCTCTTCCAGAACTGCAGCTGGGTGTTGTCCTCGTTGCGGGCCCGTTTGGTGAGGATCTGCTGGAACCGGGCGATGACCTGGTCGCGCGGGGTGGTGCGGGCCCACTCGATGGCCTTCGCCACGCCGGCCACGAACGTCCGCACGGTGTCCGGATTCTTCTTGAGGAAGTCGTCGCGGAAGACGTAACTGCCGGCGGTGAAGTTGCCCAGGAGCTGGAAGTCGGTGAACAGCGGCCGGATGCCGCCGTGCGCCAGCGCCTTGTCGCGCAGCGTGCCGCCCAGGGCGCCGACGTCGATCTGATGCTGCCGCACCGACTGCTCGGTGTTGACCGGCGGCACCACGACCAGCTCCACCTGCTTGATCTCGTCCGGGGTCAGCCCGGCCCGGGTGAGGTACGTCTTGACGACGGCCTCGGAGTGCGCGCCCAGCGTGTTGACGCCGATCTTCTTGCCGATCAGGTCCCGCGCCGTCTTGATCGGGCTGTCATTGAGGACGTAGAAGCCGGTGTACGCGTCCTTGTCCACGCCGTAGTAGCCGATCACCGCCTTGATCGGTGCCTTGGAGGCGGCGAGCTTCACGATCGCGCCGTTGAACGCGCCGCCGAAGTCGACATCGCCGGTGGTGGCGGCCTGGATGTCCTGCGGGCCGCTGATCGTGTTGCCGATCCACTTGAGCTTGACGTTGCCCAGGTAGCCGAGGTCCGCGGCGAGCTCGGGCAGGGTGACGGCGCCGACCGAGCCCTGGTAGCGCAGCTCGGTGACCTCCTTGCCACCGGAGGCGCCGGCGCCCGACCCGCAGCCGGACAGGAGGGTGGCCGCCAGGACGGCACCGACCAGGGCGGATCTGCGTTTCATGAATGTCTCCTCAGGGCAGGGTTCAGTGACCGGGCTGCATGCCGGCGTCGGGTGAAAGAGGGGAGGGGGACGGCGGCGTCGTCGCGCGCCGTCGGACCTCAACAGGTGCTGCTGGACACCCGGAGCAAGTCGACGAAGCGACGCTTGGTGAGGCGCGTGCTCCGGTACATGTCAGCCAAGGTAGGGGTCAGCAGTGGTCCACGTCAGCCACTTTGTGACCGGTGTCACATATAATTCCCATAGGAGCAGTGGGTTATTGCCCGACCAGCGGTAACGCGGCCGAGATCGGCCAGGTCACGAGCAGGGCGCCCATCGCGGCGATCAGCCAGCGCGGCGCGGCGAAGGCGTGCAGAACCCCGGCCCACGCCGCCTGGATGAGCAGCAGCACCGCCAGCGGGGGCACGACGAGTACCACGAAACCGGAGACGAGGCCGGCGACCGCCGCGCCGGTCAGGGCCGCCACCGCGATCGCCGACACGACCAGCAGGCCCGGCGGGTTGCCGGCGGAGAGGCGGTCGCCGGCGTACGCGAGCAGCGCGAAGCCCGCCCAGACGATCGGCAGCAGCCAGCGCCGATCGCCGGTCGGGAGGGCGTAGGTGAGGCCCAGGTTCAGCGGGAGCGCGATCGTCACGGCGGCGTATCCGAGCAGGATCGGCGCGGCCAGCGCCCGGCGGCGGGTTGCCGGGCGGGATGCCGGCTCGGCCGGTGGTGGGGCCGGGCGGAAGCGGTCGTACGCGAGCATCGCGGCCCCGCCGACCACGGTCAGGCCCACGAGGTAGCCGGCGATGGCCTGTGGCAGCCGGTCGGTCGGCAGCCAGCGCGCTGTCACCGAGGCAACGGCGAGCGCCGCGGCGGCGACCGGGACCGTCCGGACC
Organism: Actinoplanes subtropicus; assembly: GCF_000721705.1. GTDB lineage: Bacteria > Actinomycetota > Actinomycetes > Mycobacteriales > Micromonosporaceae > Actinoplanes > Actinoplanes subtropicus. Next base: position 205,857 of record NZ_JOJL01000013.1, on the reverse strand, counting down.
AGGCGCCGGGGCTCGAACCGTGGCCTGTTCCGCCGCACGCCGCCGAGCAGCAGCCAGCCGATCGGGAACAGTCCAACGAGTAGGGCGACGAGCAACGCGCCGGCCCCGGCTACGCGGCGCATCGGCGACGGCAGCGGGCTGTCCGTGGCCGGCCGGCCGAAGCTGTCCGCCAGGAAGGACACCATCTCCCGATGGGTACGCGGCGCGTACAGGATGGAGATGTGCTCCACCCCGGGCACGACGACAGCCGACCGGCCTGTGTCCACTCCCTTGGCAGCCTGCTCCGCCACGGTGCGGAATCCGGGGAACTCGAGCTGTCCCACGAGGGTGAGCAGCCGCTCGGGCAACCGCGGCGGCAGGCCCGGCAACGAGATCGCGACGGTCGCCTTGATAACCGGATGGGTGCCCGCATAGCGAGTGACCGCCGAGGCGCCCATCGAGTGGCCGACCAGCGCGATCCGGTCCGGGTCGACGTCCGGCAGCCCGCGCAGGTGGGTGATCGCCACGTCGAGGTCGTGCTGCAGCTCCTCGGTGGAGGCGTCGGTGCCCGCCGCGTCGTCCGGCAGGGGCCGCCGGTCGGCGCCGTGCCCGGCGAAATCGAGCAGCACCACCACGTAACCGCTGGCCGCGAGCGTGTCGCCGAAGGGCGCCATCAGCCGCGCCGAGCCGGCGAACCCGTGCGCCACCACCACCCCGGGCCGGCGCGGGCCACCGGTCGCGTCGTGCGGGTGCACCTCGTCGAGCGGCACCCCGCCGACCGTCACGTGCCGGTGTGTCGCCGAACCGCCCGCCCCGGCGAGCAGCAACCCGCCGAGCAGCGCGGCCACCAGGGCAATCACGGTCGTCGTGACCAGCCAGAGTCGATCATTGCGCACGCACGGACCGTATCGTACGGCGGCCAAATCCCTACTTGACATATAGGAGTTAGGGATATTTGATGAAGGCCTCCTCCTTTCCGCGACACCTCCATCGGGAGAAACCATGTCCGTAGACACCCGCCCCGCGGTCTCGATCGACGTACGGCAGATCGGTGGCCGCATCGGCGCCGAGATCGGCGGCGTCGACCTGAGCGCCGACCTCGACGACGCCGTGTTCGCCGAGATCCGGGCCGCCCTGCTGGCGCACAAGGCGCTCGTCTTCCGCGGCCAGCACCTCGACGACGACCAGCAACTGCGCTTCGCCGCCCGGTTCGGCCCGCTCACCACCGCCCACCCGACCGTCCCGTCGGTCGCCGGGCAGCCGAACATCCTGCGGGTCCAGGGCGACGAGGGCGTCCGCGCCAACAACTGGCACACCGACGTCACCTTCGTGCAGAGCCCGCCGGCCGTCTCCACGCTGCGTGCCGTCGTCGTCCCGGCGTACGGCGGCAACACCCTGATCGCCAACGCCGCGGCCGCCTACCGGGACCTGCCCGAACCGCTGCGGGCGCTGGCCGACTCGCTGCAGGCCGTGCACACCAACGACTACGACTACGTACGGCCGCAGTTCGCGACCGAGGAGGCCGCCGAATACCACAAGGTGTTCGTCTCCCGGCGTTACCAGACCGCCCACCCGGTCGTCCGGGTGCACCCGGAGAGCGGCGAGCGCGGCCTGTTCATCGGCGGGTTCGCCCAGCGGCTGGTCGGGCTGTCCGGCACCGAGTCCCGGGACATCCTGCGACTGCTGCAGGCGTACGTCATCCGCCCGGAGAACGTGCTGCGCGTGCAGTGGAACGTCGGCGACCTGGTGGTCTTCGACAACCGCATCACCCAGCACTACGCCCCGGACGACTACGGCACCCAGCCCCGGCGGCTGTTCCGCGTCACCGTCGCCGGAGACGTCCCGGCCGGCATCGACGGCCGGCGCAGCCAGATCCTCGAGGGCGACACCGCCGGCCACTACACCCCGGGAAGGTAGGGCCACGTCCACCGCACCGGGTCACGCTGATCGGACGAGTTCGGCCTCGGCCCGTGGCCACGAATGGACGGGCGAGTTGGTTCGCGATCGGGAACCTCCGTACGGTCACCTGAGGATTCGGTGAATGCGGAGGGCCGGGGTTGAGCCAGGCAGCGGTTTCGATCGGTCCCGTCTTCGCCGTCGTGTTGGCGGCGCTGGTGTTGCTGGCCGTGGCCGCCGCGCTGGCCGGCCGGTTGGGCGCCGGCCGCGCCATCGTCTCGGCCTCGTTGCGGGCGATCGTCCAGCTGGCGGCCGTGTCGGTCCTGATCGCCGCGGTGCTGCGGTCGTGGTGGGCCACCGCCGCCTTCGTCACCTTGATGGTGCTGGTGGCCGCCGCCACCTCGGCTCGCCGGATCGGTTCCTGGGATCTGGCCCGGTTCACCATCCTGCCGATTGTGGCCGGTGCGTTGCCGGCCGGCGTGCTGATCGTCGCCGCGGGCGCGGTGCCCCTGTCCGAGGTCGCGGTGCTGCCGATCGCGGGCATCCTGATCGGCGGCGCGATGACCGCGACCTCCTTGTCGGGCCGGCGGGCCCTCGACGAGCTTCATAACCGCTTCGGCGAGTACGAGGCGGCGCTGGCCCTCGGATTCCTGCCACGCGACGCCGCGCTCGAGGTCTGCCGCCCGACCGCGGGTCAGGCGCTGGTCCCGGCGCTCGACCAGACCCGCACCGTGGGCCTGGTCACGTTGCCCGGTGCCTTCGTGGGCGTACTCCTCGGCGGTGGTTCGGCGGTGCAGGCCGGCGCTACCCAGCTCATGGTCCTGGTGGCGTTGCTCGCGGTCGAGGCGATCGCGGTCGCCGTGACGATCGAGCTGGTCGCGCGGGGCTCGGTGCGCCGCCGCGATGCTTCCGCTTGACTTGCAAGCTACAAGCTGCCGGCCCCGGCCGACGAGGGTGCGTACCTCGGGTCAGGGAGAACCCTGATTGACGGACCCGTACCGCTAACGGTTATCTGACAGGTAACGGTTATCGGTGGAGGGACGATGCAGGACGTGGTGCTGGCCTTGCTGGCCAAGGAGCCCTCGCACGGCTATCAGCTGCGAGCCCGGCTGCGGGACGCGCTCGGGCCGCTCGGCGAGGCGCTCAACGACGGGCAGATCTACGTGACCCTGACCCGGCTGGAGAAGGCCGGCCTGGTCACCTGGGAACCGGCCGGCGAGGGCGAGGGCCGCGACCGCAAGGTGTACGCGCTGACCCCGGCCGGCCAGCACCGGGTCGCCGAGTGGCTGACCGAGGTGGCGTGGCCCCGGCCGGCGCCCACCGACTTCCACCTGAAGCTGACCGCCGCCGCGGCCGCTCGGCTGGCCGACCCGATCGCGCTGGTCGACGCCCAGCGGCGCGAGTTGCTGCGCCTGCTGCGCGACGCCCAGCGGGCCGCCCTGGCCGAGCCGCCCGGGTCGGTTGCGGGGCTGCTGCTCGAGGGTCAGGTGCTACGGCTGGAGGCGGACCTGAAGTGGCTGGACGCGTGCGAACAAGCCTGGACGACACGAGGGGACAGGAAATGACGGAAGCCGTGTTGCGTACCCGCAAATTGCGCAAGGAATTCGGTAAGGGTGACGGGCGGGTCCGCGCGGTCGACGACGTCGACCTCGCGGTCGACGCGGGCGAGACGGTCGCGGTGATGGGTCCGAGCGGGTGTGGCAAGTCCACATTGCTGCATCTGCTCGGCGGCCTGCAGCGGCCCACCGGCGGCGAGGTCGAGCTGGGCGGCCGCCGGGTCGAGACGATGAGCGAGCGGGCGCTGGCCCGGCTGCGGCGCGACCGGATCGGCTTCGTGTTCCAGGCGTTCCACCTGATGCCCGAGCTCACCGCCGTGGAGAACGTCGAGGTGCCGGCGTTGCTGGCCGGCCGCTCGCCGCGCGCGGCCCGCACGACGGCGCTCGACCTGCTCGACCAGGTGGGCCTGGCCGATCGGACCGGTCATCTGCCGTCGGCGCTGTCCGGCGGGCAGCGGCAGCGGGTGGCGATCGCCCGCGCGCTGAGCACCGAGCCGCTGGTCGTGCTGGCCGACGAGCCGACCGGCAACCTCGACAGCGCCGCGACCGCCGAGGTGCTGCGGTTGTTCGACCGGCTGCACCGGGCCGGGCAGACCCTGGTCGTCGTCACGCACGACGCGCGGATCGCGGCCACCGCCGACCGGATCCTGTCGATGCGCGACGGCGCCCTGGTCGACCAGACCGTGCTCGCCGGGGCGGCGTGATGGGCCGGCTGCTGCTCGTGCTCCGGCTGGCATGGCGGGACGTGCGCCGCCGGCCGGTCGAGGCGATCCTCGCGCTGCTGGTGATGATGGTGGCGACCACGACGCTGACCATCGGGCTCGCCCTGAACGACGTGACCGATCACCCGTACGAGCAGACGAAAGCCGCGACCGCGGGACCGGACGCGGTGGCCGGCTTCCTGAGCGAGAACGGCGCGCCACCGGCGAGCGCGGCGGTCGACGCGATCACCCGGCTGCCGGGCGTGACCGCGCACGGTCCGCTGATGCCGATGGCGCACACCACCTTGACCCTCGGCAGGCGCACGGCGACCGTCCAGGCATGGGGACGGGAGCCAGCGGGCGGTGACCCGGTCGACCGGCCGAAGCTGACCTCGGGCGGGTGGGTCGGCGCCGGCTCGGTCGTCCTCGAGCGCGGCTTCGCCGACGCCCTCGGCGCCCGGGTCGGCGATCACGTCACGCTGGGTGGCCGGTCCTTCCGCATCGGCGGTACGGCGGTGAGCGCGGCCCTTCCGTCGTACCCGAGCAGCCTGTGTCACCTGCTGTGCTTCGCCGGGATCGCACCCGGCCCGCACGCCTTCGACCTGGGGCTGGTCTGGCTGACCCCGGCCGACCTGGCGACCGTGCACGAGCGCACCACCCCAGCCGTCGTCTACCTGCTCGACCTGCGCCTGGCCGACCCGGCCGCGGCACCCGCCTTCGCCGCCGCGCACGGCCGGGAGACCGCTCCGTTCCTGCTCGCCTGGCAGCAGATCCGCGACGCCGACGCCGGGGTGACCCGATCGGCGCAGACCGCCCTGCAGGTCGGCGCGGTCCTGCTCGCCCTGCTCGCGGTGGCCGGACTGACCGTGCTCGCGGGGCGCCGCACCCTGGAGCAGACCCGCCGGGTCGGTCTGCTCAAGGCGGTCGGTGGCACGCCCGGCTTGATCGCCCTGGTGCTGTTCGTCGAGCATCTCGCGCTCGCGGTGCTCGCCGCGGCCGCCGCCCTGGGCGTGGGCCGCCTGCTGGCGGGCCGGTTCACCGCTCCCGGCGCCGGACTGCTCGGCTCGTCCGGCCCGGCGACGCTGACCGCCTCCACCGTCGCCGTGGTGATCGTGGTCGCGTTGCTCGTGGCGCTCACCGCCACGCTGCTCCCGGCGCTGCGGGCGGCCCGATCCGCCACGATCACCGCACTCGAGGCGCCTGCTCGCACACCCCGCCGGCACGGCCGGGTGATCGCGCTTTCCGCCGCGCTGCCCGTGCCGCTGCTTCTCGGGCTGCGCCTGATCGGCCGCCGCCCGGCCCGGGCCGCCCTCGCGACGCTGAGCACCGCGGTCACGGTCACCGGTCTGGTCACGATCCTGACCAGCGCGGCCGTCAACGCCCGCGACACCGGTGGGCTGCACAACCTGCGCACCGAACGGCTGGCCCAGGTCACCACCACGATCACGGTGATGCTGCTGGTGCTGGCCGCGGCCAACACGGTCTTCCTGACCTGGGCTACAGTCGCCGACGCTCGACACGCTTCGGCGCTGGCCCGCGCGTTCGGCGCCACCCCGGACCAGGTGACCGGCGGTCTGTCCGCGGCACAGGTCGTCCCGGCCGCCCCAGGTGCGCTGCTCGGGGTGCCCGCGGGCCTGATCGTCTACCGCGCCGTGACCCAGACGTCGTTCTCGGCTCCCTCGGTGGCCGGTCTGGCGGCGGTCCTGCTGGGCTCGGTGCTGGCGGTGGTGGTCTGCACCGCGATACCGGCGGGCCTCGGCGCGCGCCGGCCGGTCGCCGACGTGCTGAGCGCCGAGTCGGCCTAAACGCGAGAACCGCTGCGCGCCCGGCCGCGGGCGCGCAGCAACTCGACCGCGATCGGCACGACCGACACGGCCACGATGCCGATCAGGATCAGTTCGATGTGATCGCGGACGAAGGCGACCTGCCCGAGGAAGTAGCCGAGCGTGGTCACCCCGGCGGCCCACAGGGCTCCGCCGATCACGTTGTAGAGCACGAAGGTGCGGTAGCGCATACGGACCGCGCCGGCGACGATCGGGGTGAAGGTCCGCACGATCGGTACGAAGCGGGCCAGGATGAGGGAGCGGGCGCCGTACTTGTCGAAGAAGGCGTGCGCCCGGGTGAGGTTCTCCTGCTTGAACAGCCGGGAGTCGGGCCGGTGGAAGAGCCCGGGGCCGAAGCGCCGGCCGAAGGCGTAACCGGCCTGGTCGCCGGCGACCGCGGCGACCGCCGCGAGCAGGCAGAGCAGCCACAACGGCAGGTGCAGGTAGGTGCCGCCGGCCACCAGCAGGCCGGCGGTGAACAGCAGCGAGTCGCCCGGCAGGAAGAACCCGATCAGCAGCCCGGACTCGGCGAAGACGATCGCCAGGATACCCAGCAGACCGAACGCCGAGATCAGGTGCTGCGGATCAAGAAGACTCATACGCGGAAAGGTATGTCTCCGCGGCTGAAGGTTCGTTGAACGCGGCGGGTTCAGGGATTCCTCAGCGCGCGGTCATCAACCTCTCCGGCATGACCAGCCCTTCCCCCGTCGTCGTCCCGGCGAGCATCGGCGCAGGCCATGACGGCTGCGCCGCGGAGATCGCCCGGGCCACCGAGCTCATCCTGCGATCGGTGGCGCCATGAACCTCGCCCGAACCGCCGTGGCATCGGCCGGTCATCCGTTCCCGGCGATCGCCGCGATCGGTCCGCTGCGCCGCACGCTGTTTCCCGGGCTGGCCGGCGTCGGCAACCCCGGACACGTCGCGCTCACCTTCGACGACGGACCGCACGCCGACGCCACCCCGGAACTGCTCGACCTGCTCGACCGGGCCGGTGTGCGAGCCACGTTCTTCCTGCTCGGCCGGATGGCCGAGGAACTGCCCGAGGTGGCCCGGGCCGTCGTCGACGCCGGACACGAGGTCGGCGTGCACGGGTACGAGCACCGGTTGCTGGTCAAACACGGGCCGGCCGCCACCTGCCACGACATCAGCCGGGCCACCGCGGCCATCATCGCGGTGACCGGCGTACGGCCACGGTGGTGGCGCCCGCCGTACGGGGTGGCGAACGCCGCCGCCCTCCTGGAGGCCAGGAGACTCGGGTTGCGGCCGGTGCTGTGGACCACCTGGGGCCGCGACTGGACCAGGACGTGCACGCCGGACTCGGTCTATCGCAGCATCATGCGCAAGCTTGACGGAGGCGGCACGATCCTGCTGCACGACAGCGACCACTCGGCCGCCCCGAAGTGCTGGCTGGCCATGCTGGGCGCGCTGCCCGCGATCCTGACCACCTGCCGGGCCCGGGGTCTGGCCGTCGGCCCGCTGGCCGAGCACGGCGTCACCGAGGACACCACGATCGCCGGCCGGGCGGGACGAACAGCTGCACCGCACTGGTAGGGCCGGTCAGCGGAGGATGCCGGTGTGGCCCAGCGAGTAGCGGCCCGGCTGGGGCCAGACGCAGAGTCCGTGCGGCTCGGTGCCGACCGGGATGCGGGCGATCAGGCGGCCGGTGGCGGTGTCGATCGCGTAGACCTCGTGGTCGTAGCGGCCGGAGAGCCACAGGACTCGGCCGTCGGCGGAGACGCCGCCCATGTCGGGGCTGGCGTGGCCGGGCAGCTGCCAGGTGGACACCACCTTGCCCGTGCGGAAGTCGAGGACGGACACGCTGCCCGCGCCGCGGTTGGCGACGTAGAGATAGCGGGAGTCGCGGCTGGGGTAGAGGCCGTGGGCGCCGTCGCCGGTGGGGAGGAACGTGCGGACGGTCAGCCGGTCGCCGTCGATGATCCAGAGGCCGCTGGTCTGCATGTCGGCCACGTACCAGGTCTGCCCGTCCGGGGAGATCTTGATGTCCTGCGGCATGGCGTGTCCGGGCAGGTGCAGGCGAGCGACGACGCGTTGCGCGGCGGTGTCGATCTTGACGAGGTCGCCGGAGAACTCGCAGGTGGCGATGAAGTACCGGCCGTCGGCCGAGAAGTCGGCGTGGTTGATCCCGTCGCAGCCGACGGGGAGCAGGTGCCGGGGCGCCATGGTGTGCGGGTCGCTGAAGACGATGGCTCGGAGCGATTCGGCCATCACCATCGCGAACTTGCCGTCCGGCGTGAAATAGAGGTTGTACGGATCGGTGACCGGCACGCGCCTGCCCAGCCGGCCGGTGGCCGGGTCGATCGGGATCAGCGTGTTGCCCGCGTTGTCATTTATCCACAGCGTGCGCAGGTCCCACGAGGGCACTAAATGCTGCGGGCCGTGTCCGGCGGGAACGGTCCGGATGACCTTGTACGTTCGCAGATCGATCACCGAAAGGGTGTCGCTGCCGAAATTCGGGACGTAGACCAAGGGCTTGGCGCGTGCCGCGGCGGCCGCGAGGTTCCCTGGGCGGTCGGCGGCGTAGACGTCGGCCGGGTCGATCGGCGGCGGCATCCCTGGCAGCAGCGTCGTCGCGGTTTTCGCCGAAGGCTCGGCCGAGGGTACCGGCGTGCGGGGTTCGGCGGGCGCGGGGGCCGAGGCGCAGCCGGCGAGCAGGATCGATGCGGTGGTGACCGTGGCCGTCAACAGCCGGGTCATGTGAGCAGTTCCGAGGCCGTGACCGGGCGCAGCCCCCGTTCGTGCAGGCCGGCCAGGATGGGGGCGATCGCCGCCACGGTTCCCTCGTGGCCGCAGTGCAGGCTCACGATCGACCCGGGGCGGGCGGCGGCGAGGGTGGCGGAGACGATCGCGGCGGCGCCCGGGTCGGTGAAGTCGCGCGGGTCCACGTCGTACGACAGGCACGTCGGATAGCCGGCCCGGCGGGCGGCTGCCTTGATCGTCGCGGTCGCGTACTGGGTCTGCGACGGGCGGAACCAGCGGCCGGGCGAGCCGGCGACGGCGTGGATCGCTTGCGCGCAGTCGGCGATCTCGGCGTACGCAAGCTCGGGTTTCATGTTCTTGATGTCCGCGTGGTGCTGGGTGTGGTTGCCGAGATCGTGGCCGTCGGCGAGAACACGCCGGCCAAGGTCGTGGTTCGCGGCCAGCCACGTGCCGACGGCCAGCACCGTGACGTGGGCGCCGCCGCGTGTCAGCGCGTCGAGCAGGGCGGTCACGATCCGCGGATCGCCCTGGCCGTGGAAGGTCAGGGCGACCTGAGGCCGGTCGCGCGGACCGTGCCGCACCTCGTCGGGCAGGGCGGCCGCTGCCGGGCTGGACGAGTTTTCGGTTGTGGACGCGGTCCTGCCTGCAACGGTGGACGCGGTCGTGGGTGCGGCGGACGGCTGAGCGGCGTCGCAGCCGGCGACCGCGCCGAGGGAGAGGCCGGCAACCGTGCGGAGGGCGTCACGACGATGCATGCGGCGGATGCTAGGCGGGCGGTCATTAAAGGAGCCTGAAGCCGCCTCCGAGTGAATTCTGCCCGTATGGGGTACGTTCAGCCCTGATTAAGGTGGCCGGTCCCATCGTGGGCGTCGTGAACAGCCAGGTGCCACCCCTGACCGTCATCGAGCCACCGCAGGTCCTGCCGGCGACCGGAACGGGCGGCGACGTGCCGGGTCCCCGGCGTGGCCGCCCGGCCGCCGTCTGGGATCTGGACGGAACGCTGACCCGCACCGGCACGTTGCTGCCGTTCCTGCGCCGGGTCGCCGGCCCGGCGGCGGTCGTCCGGGCGATGGCGGTCGCCGCGAGCCGCGACCTGCCGAGGCATGGGCGGCGGAGCGCGGCCAAGGCGCTGGTGCTGCAGCAACTTCTCGGGGGACGGGAGTTGGGTGCGGTGGATCCGCTGGCACGTGACTACGCCGGCCGGGTCCGGAAGACGCTACGCGCCGACGCCATGCGGCTGTGGTCCTGGCATCGCGACAGTGGCCACCGGCTCGTGATCGCCTCGGCCTCCCCCGGAATCTACGTCCATCACCTCGGCCGGCTGCTCGGCGCCGACGAGGTGATCTGCACCGAGATGGCGGTGGTCAACGGCCGGCTCACCGGCGCGCTCAAGGGCGGCAACTGCCGCGGGCACGAGAAGGCCCGCCGGGTCCTCGAACATCTCCACGAGCAGCCGGCGAGTCGGGTCTGGGCGTACGCGAACAGCGCGGTGGACCGCCCGCTGCTGGAGATCGCCGACATCGCGGTGCGGGTGACCACGTACCGTCACCTCACTCTCCGGCGCGACACTCTCCGGGACGACCGGTGAGCACCGGTCTCCCTTCGGATGGGAAATGACGTGCGTGTCCTACTGGTGGAGGACGAGTCGGCGCTGGCCGCGATGGTGCGCGACGCGCTGATGGGGGAGGGCTTCGCGGTCGACGTCGCCGCCACCGGCCCGGACGGGCTGTGGGCCGCGACCGAGCATCCGTACGACGTGATCGTGCTCGACATCATGCTGCCGGGGCTCAACGGCTACGAGGTGTGCCGGCAGTTGCGCGGCCGGGACGTATGGACGCCGATCATCATGCTGACCGCCAAGGACGGCGAGTACGACCTCGCGGACGCGCTCGACCTGGGCGCCGACGACTACCTCACCAAACCGTTCTCCCTGGTGGTGCTGTTGGCCCGGCTGCGGGCGGTGGTCCGCCGGGGCCGGCCCGAGCGGCCGGCCGTGCTCACCGCCGGTGACCTGAGCGTCGACCCGGCGACCCGGCGGGTCAGCCGCGCCGGGCAGGAGATCTCGGTGACCAGCCGGGAGTTCGCGCTGCTGGAGTTCCTGATCCGGCACCGCGGCGAGGTGGTTTCCAAGAACGCGATCATCGGCGGGGTATGGGACTGGACCTTCGACGGCGACTCCAACATCGTCGAGGTCTACATCCGGTACCTGCGTAAGAAGATCGACCAGCCGTTCGGCCGCTCGGCGATCGAGACCGTCCGTGGCGCCGGCTACCGGCTGGCCGCCAACGGTGGGTGATCGGCCTCCGCCAGCGGCAGCCGGACATGGAAGACGGCGCCCGGGCCGTCGTCGATGCTCACGGCGCCGCCGTGCCCGTCGACGATCTCCCGGGTGATCGGCAGGCCGAGACCCGATCCGCCGTCGTGCCGAGCGCGGCTGTCGTCCAGGCGCACGAACCGGTCGAAGATCCGCTCCCGGTCGCCCGGGGCGATGCCGGGGCCGTCGTCCGTGACGATCAGGTGTGCGGAGTCGTCCTGCCGGACCGTGACCGTCACCGTGGATCTCGCGTGCCGGGCGGCGTTGTCGAGCAGGTTGCGGAGGGCCCGGCGGAGCCGGGCGGCGTCGCCGATCAGGCGCACCGGCTGCAGGCGGAGCCGGAGATCCACGGTCGGGAATCGGGCGGCGAACCGTTCCCGTTCCGCGAGTACCAGGTCGTCCAGGTCGAGCTCGTCGCGCCGGAACGCGAGCCCGTGCTCGTCGGAGTGGGCGAGCAGCAGCAGGTCCGCGACCAGCGTCCCGAGCCGTTCGGCCTCGCCCTGCAGGAGGGTGATCTGGGCCAGGCCGGTCTCGGTGGTGGCCCGGGCCGCCAGATAGTCGAGGCCCAGCTGGACCGTCGCGAGGGGGCTGCGTAACTCATGCCCGGCGTCGGCGACGAACCGGCGTTGCGCCACGGCCCCGGCCTCGAGCCGGTCGAGCATGGCGTTCATCGTGCGCGCCAGCGCCGCCACCTCGTCCTGGCCGTGCGGCAGGGGCACCCGGGCGTGCAGGTCCTGTGCGGTGATCGAGGCGACCTGCCGGCGGATCGCCTCGACCGGCCGCAGCGACCGCCCGACGAAGACGAAGGTGGCCACGCCGACGACGGCCACCAGGACCGGCATGCCGGTCGCCAGGGTGCGGGTGAGCGCGGCGGTGTTCTCCCGGACCGGCTGCAGCGACTGCGCGACGACCACCGTCTGCGGCCCCTTCGACGTGTTCACCCCGACCACCCAGATCCGGTACGGAGCGTCGCCGCTCGCCGGCCAGGGGCGCGTCGCCTTCGTGGTGCTACCGACGGGGACGCGGTGGCTCGCCAGCGGCGGTCTCGAACCCACCGGAAAGGAGGTCGCGACCACCTTTCCCGCACCGTCGAGTACCTGAACCAGGGTTGTGTTGCCGGTCAGCGTCTCCAGTACGTCCGACGCCTCGTCGTCCCGCAGCCCGGCCTTGACCTCGGCGACCCGCTGGCGAACGGCGCTCTCGACATTGTGCGTCAGGATCGACTCCGTCGCGCGGACGAAACCGAAGGCGGCGACGGCTCCGGCCACCCCGACGACGACCGCCGCCGCGATCGCCGTGCGCAATCGGACGCCACCCAGCCACCTGCTCATCCGCGGACCATAGGTCACCCGACCTGACGGTGAGCTGAAGCGCCGCCGGGTGACGGCGCGCCACCCGGCGACGTCACGATCAGATGCCGTCGAACCTGTTCAGCGTGGTGAGCAGGGTGGCGAGGGTCGACGCGCAGGTGGACTGGCTCGGGTTCGCGGCGCGCAACGCGGTGAGGGCGTCGTCGATCTGGCCGTCGAGCTGGTGCCACTTGCCGGCGTCCCGGGGCTTGAGCCCGGCCTCGGCGTCGTCCCAGGCCACCTCCAGGTCTTTGATCCGGGTCCGGCCGCCGGACAGGTCGTTGTGGGCGACCCTGTCCTTGACGTCGGTCACGATGGTGGCGAACGTCCTCAGGTCGCCGAGCCGCGTGGTCGGGTGAGCCTTCCGCGTGGCTGTCACCCCGCCGGCGGACTGGCCCGGGGCCGGCACCCCGGGGTCGACCACAACCGTGGAGCTGCCGCTGCTCTCCGGTGTGTCGGAGTGCGTCGCGCTGAGCCCCAGCCCCACCGCGGCGACCACCACCAGGCCGCCGCCCGCCCAGACGTAGTCCGCCCGCAGCCCGCCGGCCGGTCCGCTGCCCTTCTCGGCGACCCCGTGCCGGTTGACCAGCATCTGCTCGCGGGCCACCAGCACGATGATCACCGCGAAGAACAGCACGCTGGTCGCACTGGCGCCCAGCGCCAGCCCGCCGAACTGCTTGTCCTGGGTGAGCAGGTCACCCACCGACGCCCCGAGCGGCCGGGTAAGCACATAGGCGATCCAGAAGGTCAAAACCTGACCAAACCCGATTTTGTACGCGATCCAGGTCGCCGCGATGAGGCCGCCGAAGATCAGCACCCCGTTCCGGAAGCCCAGGCTCAACGCCTCGGTGGCCAGGTCGCCCGCGGCCGTGCCGAGCGCGAACGTGGTGAGAATGGCTCCCCAGTAAAAGGCCTCGCGGCGCGGCGTGTCGATCGACGTGATCGCGAGCGTGTGTTCCTGCCGGTGCCATACCAGGAACACGACGGCAAGGATGACGGCGAAGACCGTGGTGCTCAAGTAGAGGCTGACGCCGAGCGTGTCGGTGAAGAAATCGGTGATCTGCGTGCCCACTATGCTCACCAGCACCACGCACAGCCAATAGATCCAGGGCGTGTATTTCCGCGTACGGAACTGGACGACCAGCGCGGTGACGAGCACGGCCGCCATGAGCGCATCGGTCACCAGCGGCCCGAGGCCGACATTCACGGTCAGGTAGTCGGCGAAGGTCTCGCCGATGGTCGTGGACAATACTTTGATGACCCAGAACGTCGCGGTAATGGCCGGAACTTTGGTCAACCAGACACGCGAGCGTCCTGCGGTGGCATAAGTCACCGACATCATTTTCTCCTTCACAAGACTTCGGAAGCGCGCGGGGATCGCACGGTGAGAGCGCGACTGTCAACCTTCGGGCCGCCGGCCTTAAATTTCGCTGAAACCGGCGGCAGAACGTCATCCAGGAGTGGAGAAAATGCGCCCGGCAGAACGGGGTTCAGGGTTTTCTTAGCCGCCGCGCGCTACGGTCCGCGGCCGGAAACCAGGTCGGACGGGAGACGGTGGCCGATGAGGGTCCTGGTGGTCGACGACGACGCGGCGGTTCGGGACTCGCTCGCCCGGACGTTGCGTTTCGAGGGGCATGAGGTGGAGGTGGCCGCCGATCAATCCGGAAACGACGATCCGCCCGTCATCCATGCCATGAGTCCTCGAGTCGGCGAAAGAGGGACGACCGAACAATCGGCGGCATGGTTAAGAGCACAGAGGTCCTGAACTTAAGAAAATCGTGAGAACCAGCTGTGCGTACGCGACCGGAAGAGTGCACATCCTACAACTTGTAGGTGATCGGTACGGAGGTTCCGGCGAGCCTCGCCACGGGCCGCGACCCGGCCCTCATGCTCGTGGGGAATCGGGCGCCGCGAGCACGGGGGAGAGGTATGACCAAGCAGCCGGAAGTATTCACGGAAATGGACGTGGCCGGCGCGGGCCGGTACGTGATGAAGAAACTTCCCGAGGTCACCCTGGCCTTCTGGGTCATGAAGATCGCCGCCACCACGCTCGGCGAGACGGCCGGCGACCTCTTCGCTCAGACACTGAAACTCGGCTACTTCCTGACCACCGTCGCCCTGTTCGCGATCTTCGTGGTGACCCTGGTGATCCAGTTGCGTGCCCAGCGGTACAACCCGTTCTTCTACTGGACGGTGATCCTGTCGACCAGCATGGCCGGCACCACCATGTCGGACTTCATGAATCGGGACGCCAGCTATCTACCGGCCGGGGAACAGTCACTTGGCTGGGGTCCACAGGGACTCGGCCTGGGTTACCCGGCCGGCGCGGCGATCCTGATCTCGCTGCTGATCGGCATCTTCGTGCTCTGGAAGACCACCGGCCTCACCTTCCAGATCCGTGACATCGACACCTTCCGGGGCGAGTCGCTGTTCTGGGCCGCCATTCTGGTGTCGAACACGCTCGGCACGTCGATGGGCGACTTCCTGTCCGACAGCTCCGGGCTCGGCTACGCCGGCGGCGCCCTGCTGATCGCCGGCCTGCTCGCGGGTCTGCTCGCCGTCAAGTACGTGCCGGCCGTCCCCAATGTGGTGTTGTTCTGGCTGGCGTTCGTGCTCACCCGGCCGCTCGGCGCGACCGCCGGCGACTTCCTGACCAAGCCGGTGGCCAAGGGCGGCCTCGCGCTGGGCACGCTCGGCTCGTCGCTGGTCCTGCTCACGGTGCTGTTCGGCCTGATGGCCTACGCGCACGTCCAGGAAAGCCGCCGCGGCCTGCACCCGGGCGACCTGATCGAGGTCGTGCCCGCTCGATGAGCCGGCGTGTTCCGGCGGGCACGGCGGTCCGCGTGGACGGTGTGGTCCGCGTGGACGGTGCGGTCCGCGTGGACGGTGCGTCCGCCGGTGGCAACACGCTCGGTGCTCAGGAGTTCTCGGCGACTCGATACCGGTGATGGGGGCGGCCGGTCGCGCCGTACTCCAGGTGGAGTTCGATCATTCCCTGGCGTTCGAGCTTGGCCAGGTAGCGCTGCACCGTGGGCCGGCTCGCGCCCAGCTCCTCGGCGATCTGGGAGGCGCCCACCGGCTGCGGGGCCGATCGCACCACGTCCAGGATCTTCTGCGCGGTGGGGGAGAGGTAGCGCCGGGCCGCGACCGCGGAGGACGAGCCGCGCAGCAGGCCGTACAGGCTGTCGACGGTCGCCTGGTCGGCCACGCCCTCGGTACTGGCCCGGTTGCGCCACCGGCGGTACGCCTCCAGCTGGTCGCGCAACTGGTGGAAACCGAACGGCTTGACCAGGTAGTAGACGGCGCCCATCTGCATGGCCGAGCGGACCATCTGCAGGTCGCGGGCGGCGCTGATGACGATGCAGTCCGGCGCGCCGGGGGCGGTGTGCAGCGAGCGCAGCAGGGACAGGCCGTCCTCGTCGGGCAGGTAGATGTCGAGCAGCAACAGGTCGGGCGGATCGGCCGCGATGGCGGCGCGGGCCTCGGGGCGACCGGCTGTGCGGCCGGAGGGGCGACCGGCTGTGCGGCCGGAGGGGCGACCGGCTGTGCGGCCGGAGGGGCGACCGGCTGTGCGGCCGGAGCGGCGACCGGCTGTGCGGCCGGAGCGGCGACCGGCTGTGCGGCCGGAGGGGCGACCGGCTGTGCGTCCGGCGAGGAGGCCGGAGCGGCGACCGGCGATGGGGCCGGAGGGGCGGCCGGCGGGGCGGCCGGCACGGGGAGCCGCACCTCGAAGCGGGTGCCGCCCGCGCAGCTGACCTCGATGGTCCCGCCCGCCCGGTGGACGATCCGGTGCACCAGCGCCAGGCCGAGCCCGCGCCGGCCGCCGCTCCCGGTGGCCTTGGTCGAGTACCCGTCCTGGAAGATGTCGTCCACGTGGGTGGACGCGATCCCGGGGCCGTTGTCGGTGACCACCACCCGTACGCCATCCTCGTCCTTGATCTCGAGCGTGATCTCGCGGGTGCCGGGCAAACGGCCGAGCGCCTCGATCGCGTTGTCGACCAGGTTGCCGACGACGGTGAGCAGCGCCCGCACGTCGACACCCGGCTGGTCGAGGTGCGAGTCGTCGGTGATGGTCAGCCGCACGTTCTGCTCGGCCGCCACGGTCGTCTTCGCCAGCAGCAGCGCGGCCACCGCCGGCGGCGCGATCCGGGCCCGGATGTCGTCGGCGCGCGCCAGCGAACCGGCCGAGATCTCCGCCAGATAATCCGCGGCCTCCTCCTGTTCGCCCATTTCCAGCAGGCCCGACATCACGTGCAGCCGGTTCGCGAATTCGTGTTCCTGGGCCCGCAGCGCGGTGGTCAGCCCATTGACCGAGCGCAATTCCCGGACCAGGGCCTCCATTTCCGTACGATCACGCAAGGTGACAACGGAACCCACGTCACGCCCGTCCAGGACCACCGGCATCCGGTTCACCACGAGCAGGTATTCGTCGGTCAGGACCATCTGGTCGTCGCCGGTGACCGTGCCCGCCAGCAGGTCGCGCAGCCGGCCGGCGGGGAGAAGGTCGTCGAGGTGCCGGCCCCGCTGGCCCGGCGGCAGGTGCAGCAGCCGCTGGGCCTCGGAGTTGATCAGATCGACCCGGCCCTTCGCGTCGAAGCCGATCACGCCCTCCCGGATGCCATGCAGCATCGCCTCCCGCTCCTGCAGCAGCGAGCCGATCTCGGCCGGCTCCAGCCCGAAGGTGACCCGTTTGATCTGCCACACCAGCAGCCACGACGCGAGGATGCCCACGGCCAGCGCCAGCGCCGAGTAGGTCAGGATCGCCAGCACCTGGTGATGCACCTGGCTCGCGACGTGCGTCTCGAGGATCCCGACCGACACCTCCCCGACCACGCGACCGTCGTCGAAGATCGGCGCCTTGCCGTTGGCCGATCGGCCCAGGCTGCCGGGATCCGTGCCGGTGTGTGTCCGGCCGTCCAGCACGATCACCGGTTCCTCGAGGCGCCGGCCGATGAGGCTGGTGGTCGGGTGCGAGAACCGTATGCCATTCCGGTCGGCCACCACGACGTACGCGGCGGCGGTGGCGCCCCGGACCTCCTCGGCCCGGCGTTGGATCAGGCCCCGGGGGTCGCCGGCCAGCAGGGCGGCCCGGACGTCGGGCATCTGCGCGACCGTCTCGGCGATGCCCAGCGCCTGCCCCTCGGTCTGCTTGTCGAGGCTCTGATCGCTCAGGGTCACGTACAGGAAACCGCCGAAGGCCGTCGTGACGAGCAGGATGCTCAGCACTCCGAGCAGCACCTGGAAGGCGAGTGTCCGAGGCGGCCGCATGCACGTCACCTGCTTCCGGTCAGCGGGATATCCGCAGCATGCGGCAGGGGGCCGGGTAAGTCCAGGCGAGCAAAAAGCACTTAACCGCGAGTAACGCGGCCATCGCGCGAAACGCATGCGAAACCTTCTACGAAATCTCGCCGAAATTTAGGCTCCCGGCACCGCATGAAGGGAGCCCGATGTGACGACGACCGAGCCGGCCGAGGCGCTGCCCGCGATCGAACTGCGGGGGGGTGCGAAAAGACTTCCGCAGTCCAGCCGGCGAGATCTACACCGCCCTGCGGGACGTGGACCTGACGGTGGGGGCCGGCGAGTTCTGCGCGGTGGTCGGGCCGACCGGCTGCGGTAAGTCCACCACCCTGACCCTTGTCTCCGGGATGGAACGGGCTACAGCGGGCTGGGTCCGCGTTGCCGGGCAGGACGTGTCCGGAATCACGAAGGGCGTCGGGTTCATGTTCCAGACCGACGCGATCCTGCCGTGGAAGAACGTGCTGGAGAACGTGGCCGCGGGACCGCGCTACCGGGGCGTCGACAAACGCACGGCGTACGCGGATGCCCGGGACTGGATCCGCCGGGTCGGGCTGGCCGGATTCGAGGACCGGTATCCGCACCAACTCTCCGGCGGCATGCGCAAGCGCGTCGCGCTGGCCCAGAACCTGATCAACGAGCCGCGGATCCTGCTGATGGACGAGCCGTTCAGCGCGCTCGACGTGCAGACCCGGGCCCTGATGTCGAACGAGCTGCTCGGGCTGTGGGACCTGACCCACCCGGCGGTCGTCTTCGTCACCCACGACCTGGAGGAGGCGATCGCCCTCGCCGACAAGGTCGTGGTGATGACCGCCGGCCCGGGCGGCACCGTGAAGGCCGAGTTCCCGATCGACCTGCCGCGTCCCCGCGTGGTCCAGGAGATCCGGTTCGAGCCCGAGTTCGTCGATCTCTACCACCGCGTCTGGGAGACGTTGCGCGCCGAGGTCGACATCGCCTACAGCCGCACCCAGTCACCGGCGGGGGTGACCCGATGACCTCCGTGACGGTGGCCGCCGCCGGCCGCAAGACACGCCGGTCCGGTGCCCACGCCGTACGCCGCAAACTGCTTGTCCATGGCGTCCAGGTGGCCGTCCTCGTCGTGGTGCTGGGCTTCTGGCAGCTCTACGTCGGCTCCGACTCCCGCAAGATCATCCTGTACGGCGTGCCGAGCGGCATCGTCGGCCGGCTCAAGGAGTGGATCACTGTCGGCACGGCGGTCGGCTCGCTCGGCGACCAGATCAGGGTGACCCTCGAGGAGGCCCTCCTCGGCTTCCTGATCGGCACCGTCCTCGGCATCGTCTTCGGCCTGGCCATGGGCCGGGTCCGCTTCCTCGCCGACGTGTTCGGGCCGTTCATCAAGGTCCTCAACTCGATCCCGCGGATCGTGCTCGGCTCGGTCTTCGTGCTGGCCTTCGGCCTCGGCCTGGAGTCGAAGGTCATGCTGGTCATCGTCCTGGTCTTCTTCGGCGTCTTCTTCAACGCCTTCCAGGGTGCCCGCGAGGTCGACCGCAACCTGATCGCGAACGCCCGGATCCTCGGCGCCTCCCGCTGGCAAGCGACCCGCCAGGTGGTGCTGCCGTCCGCGTTCACCTGGATCGTCGCCAGCCTGCACGTCGCCTTCGGCTTCGCCCTGATCGGCGCGATCGTCGGCGAGTTCATCGGCGGCCTGCAGGGCCTCGGCGTCCTGATCAAGACCGCGCAGGGCACCTTCGACGCGAACGGCGTCTGGGCCGCGATGGTGATCATGGGCGCGGTCGCGCTCGCCGCCGAGTGGCTCATCACCCGGCTGGAGAAGCGCCTGCTGCGCTGGCGCCCGCCTCAGCTTTCCGGACCCGATCTCTGACAAACAAAGGAAGTGGACTATGCGGACAATGAGATGGCTCGCGATCGGCGCCGCCGCGGCGGTCGCGCTGAGCGGCTGTGCCAACAAGGCGGCCTCGAACGCGGGAGCGGCACCGGCCGCGACCGTCTCCGGCGCCCCGACCGTCAGCATCATGGTCGGCGGCCTGAGCAAACAGATCTACCTTCCGTTCATGCTGACCCAGCGGCTCGGCTACTTCCAGGCCGAGGGCGTCAACGTGAGCCTGCAGGACGAGGGCGCCGGCGTCGACGCCACCACCCAGATGATGGCCGGCAAGGTGGACGGCGTCGGCGGCTTCTACGACCACACCATCGATCTGCAGGGCCTCGGGCAGAGCGCCGAGTCCGTGGTGTCGATGCTGGTCACGCCGGGCGAGGTCGAGCTGTGCCGGAACGATCTCAAGAGCCAGATCAAGTCGCCCGCCGACTGGAAGGGCCGCACGCTCGGCGTCACCGACATCGGCTCGTCCACCGACTTCCTCACCCAGTACCTGGCGCAGAAGAACGGCGTCGACCCGTCCTCGATCCACCGCCTCGGTGTCCAGGCCGGCAACACGCTGATCGGCGCCATGGAGCACAAGAACGTCGACTGCGCGATGACCACCGAGCCGACCGTGACGCAGCTGTTGGCGACGAAACAGGCGTACATCCTGCTTGATATGCGTTCCGCCGACGGCGCGTCCGCGGCGCTCGGCGGCGAGTACCCGGCCACCAGCCTCTACATGCAGACCAGCTACGTGCAGGCGCACCCGGACGTGGTGCAGAAGCTGGTGGACGCGTTCGTCAAGACGCTCAAGTACATCCAGGCGCACACCGCCGCCGAGATCACCGACCAGATGCCGGCCGATTACTACGCTGGCGCGGGCAAGCAGGCCTACATCGACGCGCTGAACAACGAGAAGGGCATCTACAACCCGACCGGGATCATGCCCCCGAACGGCCCGCCGACCAACCTCAAGGTGCTGAGCACGTTCAACAAGGACGTCAAGGGCAAGACCATCGACCTGAGCAAGACCTACACGGACCAGTTCGTGAAGGCCGCGGGCTGACGAAGGTGGCGCTGGAAGAACCGGTTCGCATCGTCCCCCGCGAAGTGCGGGACGCCGGTGTGCCCGCCCATGTTGGCGTGCAGCGTCTTCTCCTTCGAGCCGAAGGCGTCGAACAGGTCCAGCGCCACCTGCCGGTCGTTCCCCTCGTCGTCCCACTGCAGCAGGACGTGCAGCGGGATGGTGACCTGCCGGGCCTCCTCGAGGATGGCCCGGGGCACGTAACTCCCGGCGAACAGCCCGGCGGCCACGATGCGTGGCTCGACCACCGCCAGCCGTACGCCGATGGAGATCACGCCGCCCGCGTAGCCGACCGGTCCGCCGATCTCGGGCAGCGCGAGCAGGGCGTCCAGGAGGGCCCGCCATTCCGGGACGGACTGGTCGACCAGCGGGAGGATGAGCCGGTCGACGACGTCGTCGGTGACCGGCTCGCCGGCCGCCAGCGCCCGGCGCAGGTCGGCGCGGGCCTGTTCGGCGACGGCGGAACCGGGCCGCTCACCGCTGCCGGGCAGCTCGATGGTGGCCGTGGCGAAGCCTTCCGCCGCGGCATGCCGGGCGCGGGTCACCAGCCGGGAGTACATCTTGTGCAGGCCGCCGGGGTGGCCGAGCAGGATCAGCGGGGCCGGCGCGGACGTCGGCGTCCACAGGATGCCGGGGACCTCGCCGAGGGTGAATTCGCGTTCGAGGACGCCGTCGTCGAGGCGTCGTTCGGTGGTGAAGCGCATGGTCGTGCCTTTCGGGAGTGCTCGTGATCGGCGCTCCCGGACGACCTATCGCCCGGCCGTGACCCCGCGGGGGAGCACCCATGTCGATACGTTCACGGGTACCACCTCCTCGGTCTCTCGCACGGCCCCGGCCAGACTAGCAGCTTTGCTAGAGACCGCTCAGCACGACCCAGGCCGTGATGAACAAGGCCGTCCCGGACAGCCAGGGGATCGGGGCCAGGCCGGAATCCCTGGTGATCCAGGCGGCGACGGTCGAGGCCACGGCCACGACCGGAATGACGGGCAGGAGCCAGGCCAGGTGGACCCGGCGGGGCAGCGGGTGCGGCACCTGGTCGGTGAGCAGCGCGACCACGCCCAGCGCGAGCGCGGCGAAGAGCACCACGACGGTGGCCGCGGTGCTGAGCGCCAGCCACCCGTCGGCGCCGGCCCAGTGCAGCACCAGCCAGGTCAGGCCGAGCGGTACGACCATCACTCCGAGTACGGCAAGGCCGCACCCGCTTCCCTGCCGAATTCCCACGACAACCGATTCTCCCGGCGGCGACTCACCAAGTCAGTCGCGTATCGGTCGCGGAGCCCATCGCCCGAACGGATCTACGTTGGACGAGAGACAGGGTGATGTGCGAAGTGACCCGACCCCATAGGGTGAGCGTGTTCGCCCACAAGCCCCGGCTCTGGAGCGCCTTTGTCGACAGAGAACGCAGCGGTCGGCACGGACGGCCCAGCCCGTCCGCCGGACGCGCGTGCTCGGCTCGAGGGCGAGCTGATGGCCGAGGCGATGGCGCTGATCACGACGGCGTACGACAACCTCGACGGGCTGCTGGAGCGGGCCGACGCGCTGGCGGAGCGGGCCGCCGAGTGCGGGTTCGAGCGAATCCGGGCCCTCGGCCGGCTGGGCCGGGCGGAGATGCTCAGCCGTACCGGGCACGTGAACGACGGGCTGAGCATCGTCCAGGACATGCTGCGCTGGGCCGACTCGACGGGCGACCTGCTGGTCACGGCCCGCGGGCACGCTTTGCTGTCGACCGGGCTGCACCGGCTCGGCGCGTGGGCGGAGTCGCTGCCGCACGCGCAGGCCTCGGTGCGGCTGCTCGACGACTCCGCGCCGCTGGCGATGCAGGCCGACCATGCGCTGATCCTGGCCATGTTGACCAACTGCCAGCGCTTCGAGGGCACCGTCACGCCGGCGTTGTTCGACCGGGCCGACGAGCTGGCGCGGGCGTTGGGCGACCCGGTGATGGTCATCGCCAACCTCAACAACCTCGCCTATACGTTGTACGAGACGGGGGACATTCCGGCAGCGTTCGCGGCGGTCGAACGTCTCCGGGCGGTGGCGGTCGCGAACGGACTGCAGCTGAACGCCGCCGTGGTCGACACGGTCGCCGCGGTGCTCCTGGAGCGCGGGCAGGCGGCCGAGGCGGAACGCCTGATCAGGGAGGCGGTGGCCCGGCGTGTCAACTACACCGACGCCGGCTCGGACGTCGCGGCCCTGCTCACCTACGCGGAGCTCAAGCTACGCGCCGGCGACCACGTGGCGGCCCTGCGCGCGGCGGAACGCAGCCGGAAGCTGGCCACGGACGCCGGCCTGGGCAGGCACGCGGCCATGGCGCTGCGGAAGCTCGCCGCGATCCACGCGGCGACCGGCGACCACCGCACCGCGTACGAAGACATGGTCGACTTCCACACCGAGTGGGAGCGGGTCCGTTCCGCCGACGGCGACGCGGTCGCGTCGGTGATGCGCGCCCTGTTCGATTTCGAGCAGGTCCGCCGGGAGGGCCAGCGCTATCGCGAGCTGGCCGAGCGCGACCCGCTGACCGGGCTGTGGAACCGGCGGTACCTGGAAGGCCGCCTCGCCGTCCTGCTCGACGACGGCCCGGCCGGCCCGCGGTTCGTCCTGTGCCTGCTCGATCTCGACCACTTCAAGCAGGTGAACGACCGGTATACGCACGACGCGGGCGACGCCGTGCTCCGGGTCGTGGCCGGGATTCTGGAACAGGCCTGCGGACCGGAGTCGTTCGCCGCGCGGCTCGGCGGCGAGGAGTTCGTCGTCGTGCTCGTGAACTCGTCGAAGGCGGCCGCGATCGCCAAATGCGAGCAGATGCGCCGTACGATCGCCGGCCAGCCGTGGCCGGAGCACGGCGTACGGATGCCCGTCACCGCCAGCATCGGGGTCACCGTCGCGCTCCCCGGCGACACCCTGTCCACCCTGCTACGACGCGCCGACAAGCACCTCTACCAGGCAAAACGGGCCGGACGTAACCAGGTCGGCGCCTCCTCGTGACGGCCGCCGGACACGCTCGGCCGGCGGGAGCGCTCCCACCGGCCGCACGCGTTTGTCAGGACAGGAAGCCGCCGTACGGCCCGCTCAGGATGGAGTTCTTCTGGGCCTGGCTGAAGTGGGTGTTCGGATAGTCGTACAGGCTCGCCGACATCGGCGTGCCGTCGGTCGACGTGGAGTCCGGCAGGCCGAAGGCGTGGCCCAGCTCGTGCACCATGCCGCCGTACCACCGGTTCATCGGCCCGTTGATGCCGGCCGCGCCGTCCGCGTCGTGGCCGCTGAGCGTGACCCAGCCGACGCTCGCGCCGCCGCCCGACTGGTTCGTCTCCTCGGCGCTGATCTCGCCGACGCACAGCCACCGGCTGTCCGGGTTGCTGATGCCGAACCGGCGCAACAACTCCTGGTGCATGTTGCCGACCACGCACCAGTAGTGGTCGCTGCCAGTGCAGTTCGTGGTGATGTACCAGTTCCGGTCGTGCTCGCCGTCGACCACCTCGACGACGGTGTTGTTCAGCGTGAAGGTCCTACCCAGCTCCTGCTTGTAGTACTTCTGGGCCTCGCGCATCACGGCGGCGATGCCGTCCGGATACCTTTGGTCGTACGCCACGTCGGTGGGCTTGAGCCAGAACACCCGGACCGTCCTGGACGGCGGGGGACCGCTGGTCGGCGACGTGGTCGGCGCGGTGGTGGGTGGCGTCGTCGGTGACGTGGTGGGCGGCGTGGTCGGGCCACTCGTCGCGACGCCGCCGGTGCAGGCCACCCCGTTCAGCGTGAAGCTGGTGGGCGCCGGGTTCGAGCCGGTCCACGCGCCGTTGAAACCGAAGCTGGCGGTGCCGTTGGTCGCGATCGTGCCGTTGTAGCCGACATTGACCGCGGTGACCGCGGAGCCCGATTGGGTCACGGTGGCGTTCCACGCCTGGGTCACCGTCTGGCCCGCGCCGTACGACCAGCGCAGCGTCCACGAGGTGAGCTGATCGCCGAGGTTGGTGATCGCCACGTTCGCGCCGAAGCCGCCCTGCCACTGCGAACTGATCGTGTAGGACACCTGGCAGCCGGCCGTGGCGGCGTTCGCCGTCAGCGTCGTCGCCGCCAGCGCGGTGGCGAGGCCGGCCGCCAGCCCGAAGGCCGAGGCGCGTACCACGGTTCGTCGCATTGTCATCCCTCCCTGTCTCGCCGAAACATTTCGGAGTAGCTGTCGTCTCTGTCCGCGGGACCATACCAGCAAGGGAGCGAGATCGCATCGACATCTTTGCATGAATACCGAAAAGGCTTTCGAAACCTCAGGTACGGCGTGCTGTGATCCACGCGGCGAGCTGGGCGCGGTTGGTGAACCCCAGCTTGGTCATGCCGTTCTGCACGTGCGACTCGGCGGTACGGGTCGAGACGACCAGGCGGGCGGCGATCTCCGCGTTGGTGAGCCCGTCGCCGACCAGCTCGGCGACCTCCCGCTCGCGGCGGGTCAGCGGGTCGCGGGAGTCCGGCGGGCGGCGCTCGGCGACCGCGTACGCGACGAGCCCGTCGAGATCCATGGCGAGCCCCTGGCCGACGGCCGCGTCGTACCCGGCCGCGCCGAGCAACTCCCGCACTCGCCGCTCCACCTGCTGATACTCACCGGAGTGGAACGCCGAACCGAACGCCTGCAGCCCGTACGAATGCCGCAGGTTCTCCGCGGCACCGAGCAGCCGGGCGGCCCGCTCGCCGTCGCCCAGGTCGGCGTGCGCGCCGGCCAGCGGCTCCAGGCACATGATCAGGCCGACGATGTCGTGGAACTGGTGCTTGGTCGCGATCGCGGTGGTCAGGTTCCGCACCGCGCCGGCCGGATCGTGCTTGCCGCGCAGGGCCAGGCCCACGAAGTGGTGCACGTACGATCGTTGCCACTGCTCGCCGAGGCTCTCGCACAGCCGCCGGCACTTCGGCGCGAGCCGAGCGCGGCGTCGAGGTCGCCGCGCATCACCAGCGTCACGCCGAGCATCGGCAGGGTGCGCAGCCGGCCCACGTCGATCCGATCGAGGCCGCCGTAGTAGTCCTCGCACTCCCGCAACAGGTCAATGGCCGGGTCGAGGTCGCCCCGAATCGCGTGGATCATCCCCCGGACCTCGGTGGCGCAGATCGTCAGCCGCCGGTCGCCGGCCTCCACCGCCTCGGCGTGGCACTGCCTCGCCAGCGTCTCGGCGATGCCCAGGTCGTTCATGCTGCCCGCGACGAACGCGCAGGCCCACAGCGCCCACCGGCGAGCCCGGCCCACGCCGCCGAGCGCGACCGCCCGGTCGAGGTAGTAACGGCCCTCGCGCAGGAAGCCGCAGGCGATCCAGAAGAACCACAGGCGCGCCGCCAGGTCCTGCGCCGCGCCCGCCTGGTCCGGTTCGCGCAGGCAGTACTCCATCGCCAGCTGCAGGTTCGCGTGCTCGCGGGTCAGCGTGCGGGCCCAGCTCAGCTGCTCGGGCCCGGTCCAGGCGGCCTCCGCGCGGGCGGCCATCGCCGCGTAGTGGTCGCGGTGGCGCCGGGCGATCAGCCCATGGTCGGGTTCCTCGGCCAGCCGGCGGCCGCCGTACTCCCGCAGCGTCTCCAGCATCCGATAGCGGCCGGCGGACTCGTCGCCGAGCAGGACGGACTTGTGCCGCAGCGATTCGAGCACGTCGCCGAGGTAGTCCGGGGCGGTCTCCCCGCCGTCGCAGACCCGCGCCACGGATTCGATGTCGAAGCCGCCGGCGAAAACCGACAACCGTGCCCACAGCCGCCGCTCGGCCCGGGTGCACAACTCGTAGCTCCAGTCGATGCAGCCGCGCAGGGTCTGCTGCCGGTCGGGCACCAGGCGGCTGCCGCGGGTGAGCAGGGCCAGCCGGTCGGTCAGGCGGTCGCGGATCTGCCCGGGGCTGAGCACCCGTAGCCAGGTGGCCGCCAGCTCCACGGCCAGCGGCAGGCCCTCCACCAGGTGACAGATCTCCACCACGGCGGCCTGGTTGACCTCGGTGACCTCGAAGCCCGGCAGCAGGGTCGCGGCCCGCTCGGTGAACAGCGCCACGGCGTCCGAGCGCAGCAGCTCGGCCCGGTCGACCGGGCGGGACGGGTCCGGGGTGGGCAGCGGCGGCAGCTCCACGACGGTCTCCGCGCCGATGCCCAGCGGCTCCCGGCTGGTGGCCAGCACGCGCAGGCCGGCGGCGGAGCTCAGCAGCCGGTCGGCGAGCTTGGCGACCGCGTCCACCAGGTGCTCGCAGTTGTCCAGCAGGAGCAGCACCCGCCGGCCGCGAAGGTACTCGGCCAGCACCTCGGCGGCCGCCCGGCCGGGCTGCTCCACCAGGCCGAGCGTGCCGGCGACGGTCAGGGCCAGCAGCGACTGGTCGCGGAGCCGATCCAGCTGGACCAGCCACACCCCGCCGGGGAAGCTCCGGTGCAGCTGCCGCGCGACGCGCAGCGCGAGCCGCGTCTTGCCGACCCCGCCCACCCCGGTCACCGTCACCAGCCGGGCAGCCGGCAGCAGCCGCTTGACCTCGGCCACGTCGTGGCGGCGGCCGACGAAGCTGGTCAGCTCCGTAGGCAGGTTGCCGATCTCGCTGGACGCCATCCGGTAACTGTGCGACTACCGGGTCACCATCCGCTCGGCGGGGCGCTCGGTGCGGCGCGCGGGCAGGCCGGCGGCGACCGCCACCAGGCCGATGACCGCGACCACGGCCAGGTAGACGCCGGGCGCGAGCGGGGAGGAGGTCGCCGCCACGAGCCAGGTCGACACGTACGGGGCGGTGCTGCCGAACAGCGTGATCCCGACGTTGAAGGCCACCGCCAGGGCGGTGAACCGGATCGGCACCGGGAACAGCGTGAGGGCCAGCACGCTGCCGACCGTGTAGGTGGCGCCGATGAAGATCGCCCAGATGCCCTGGCCGACCAGCGCCCCGGTCAGCGTGTGCGACCCGGTGATCAGCAGGAACCCCGGCACGACGGTGACCGCGATGCCGGCCATGATCGCGATGGCCACCCGGCGCAGCGGGAACCGGTCGACCAGGTACCCGCCGGCCAGGGTGGAGACCGCCTGCAGCAGGATGGCGACCAGGTTCGCGGTGAACGCGTCGGAGGCGGACAGCCCGGCGACCGCGATGAGGTAGCTGGGCAGGAAGCCGGCCAGCAGGAAGCCGCCCACCGCGGAGGCGGCGGTCCAGCCGGCCAGCACGAGCATCCCGCGCTTCGCGGTGGTGAGCGCGCGGGACAGCGGGGCGCGGCCCTGCCGGGCCATCTCGCCGAGCGCGGCGAACGCCGGGCTGTCCAGCAGCCGGGTCCGCAGGTAGAGCCCGACCAGGCCGATCGGCGCCGCGGCCAGGAACGCCACCCGCCACCCCCAGCCGGCCAGGTCCGCCGGCGCCAGCGAGCGGGCCAGCACCAGCCCGGCCACGGCCGCGGTGGCCCCGCCGAGATTGCCGGCCACGTTGTTGAGCGCGACGTTGCGCCCCTCCCGGCCGGCCGGCGCGTACTCCATCAGCAGCAGCTGGGCGCCGGGAATCTCGGCGCTGACCGACAACCCCTGCAGGATCCGGCAGGCCAGCAGCAGGGCCGGGGCGAGCACACCGGCCTTCCCGTACGTGGGCAGCAGCCCGAACGTCATCGTGGCCACCGTCATCATCAGCAGCGAGGCGGCCAGCGCGGACCGGCGCCCGACCCGGTCACCCAGATGCCCGAAGATCACCGCGCCGATCGGGTTGACCAGGAAGCCGATCGCGAAGATCGCGAAGGTGGCGAGCAGCGCGGCCGTCCGGTCCTTCGCGGGGAAGAACTGGCCGGCCAGCACGGTCGCGAAATACCCGTACAGCACGGCGTCATAGATCTCGATGAAGCTGCCGATGCTCGCGGCGGCCAGCACCTTGCGGTAACTACCCGTCCGTACCGGCAGAACAGCGTGATCCATTGATGCTCGCCTCCTCGTCATGTGGCCGTGGCAGCGCGGTCCACGCTAGGGCCGGACCGGCGAACCGGCCCTCGCTGTCACCCGATCAGCGGACCACGATCGGGGTCGATCTGGTTCTCCGGAGTGAGGCGCTCGAAGCCGGGCGGGGCCGATACTGACTCTCGTGGGCGAGCGGCGGGAACGCGTCTTCGACGTGGGCGTCGCGGTCGTGTGCTACCTCGCGACGGTGGCGCTGCCGGTGAAGGCGATGGCGACCGCCGACTGGTCACTGTTCGCGCTGGCGGCGCTGGCCTCCGGGCCGCTGGTCTGGCGCCGGCGCCACCCGTTGCCGGTGGCGGCGGCGGTCGGGGCGGGCACGCTGGGACTCGCGGCGACCGGGATACAAAACCACATTCCGCTTCCGTACGGGCAACTCGTCGCCACCTACACGGTGGCGATGGTCGCGCCCCCGGTCTGGCGGGTGATCGCCGCGGCCACCACCGGCGCCGGCCTGGCGGTGGCCGTGCTCGTGCTGCTCGGCCAGCGGCCCTCCGTGCTGGCCACCGCGGCGCTGCCGTTCGTCGTCGCCTACGCCA
This sequence comes from Actinoplanes subtropicus, assembly GCF_000721705.1. Lineage (GTDB taxonomy): Bacteria > Actinomycetota > Actinomycetes > Mycobacteriales > Micromonosporaceae > Actinoplanes > Actinoplanes subtropicus. The sequence continues at coordinate 176,854 of NZ_JOJL01000013.1, read as the reverse complement.
CCGGCGCCGCCATGGGCGCCCGGCGCGACCGGATAACCCTGCTGGAGCAGCGCGCCGCCGAGGAGACGGAGGCGGTCGCCGTACGGGAACGGGAACGCATCGCGCGCGAGATCCACGACATCGTGGCGCACTCGGTCACGCTCATGGTCGTCCAGGCGGAGTCGGGCGCCGTGCTGGCCGGCGACCGCGACCGGGCCCAGGCGGCGTTCGAGACGATCTCGGCCACCGGGCGGGAGGCGGTCGCGCAGCTCGACCGGGCGCTCGGCGTGCTCCGTGCCGACGAACCGTCCCGCCGGCCGGCGCCGGGGCTGGGGGAGCTGCCGGCGCTGGTGGCGCGGACCCGCTCGGCCGGCCTCGACGCGAGCCTGGTCGTCCGCGGTCTCCCGGTCCCGGTGCCGGGCGATCTGGCCGCGGCGGTCTACCGGATCATTCAGGAGGCGCTGACGAACACCGTCAAGCACGCGCGAGCCGGCCGGGTCACGGTGGCGCTGGAGTGGCGGGACGAGGAGCTGGCGGTCGACGTCCGCGACGACGGCCGGCGGCCGGATCCGCGCGCGGCCGCTCCGGCACGGCTGCTCCTTCGACCGCGGGGGACGGCAGCCGGCGACCGGGGGCGCGGCCTGGCCGGGATGCGGGAGCGGATCCGCGCCTTCGGCGGCACGCTGCAAGCCGGGCCGGATGACCACGGGCCGGCCGCCATCGCGCTCGTCGCCGCCGGCACTCTCCTGCTGCTCGCGTTCTTCACCCGATCGGTGCTTCTGCCGGTCAAGGCCGTGCTGACCAACCTGCTCAGCATCGGCGCCGCCCTGGGCGCGGTCGTGTTCGTCTTCGCCGACGGTCATCTCGCCGGTTGGCTGGGTACCGAGGGTGTGGGCGCCGTCCACCTGAGCGTCCCGGTGCTCGTCGGCGCGATCGCGTTCGCGCTCTCCGTCGACTACGAGATGTTCCTGCTTTCCCGCATCCGGGAGCACTGGCTGGCCGGCGCCGGCACCTCCGAGGCGGTCGCGACCGGCCTGCAACACACCGGCCGCATCATCACCTCGGCGGCGCTGCTGCTCGCGGTCGTCTTCGCCGGCTTCCTCACCGCCGGCTTCGCCCCGGTCAAGGCGATCGGCCTCGGCCTGGTTCTCGCCGTCACGCTCGACGCCACCGTCGTACGGCTGCTGCTCGTGCCCGCCACCATGACCCTGCTCGGCCGCTGGAACTGGTGGATCCCGGGGAAGGAGGGCCGCCGCGGCCCGCTGAGCCGGCCGGAGGGCGGCCGGCCGGACGTCGAAGCGGGCCACGGCGGTGTCTGATAGGCGTCCCTCAGCCCCAGGTCATCTCGCCCTTGGCGACCTTGGCGCCGATCTGCGCGGCGATCCGCATGCCGTAGCCGGGATAGCGCCCGACCAGCGCCTCGGTCACCGCCGCGCCGTCGTCCGCCTTGGCCAGCTCCTGCTCGAAGGCGACCAGGTACTCGCGGGTGTTGGCGATGGCCGTGGCGTCGGCGGGGCCGTCCGGCAGGCGGTGCCCGGGCACGACCAGCTCCGGGTCGAGGGCCGCCATCTGGTCGAGCTGACCGATCCAGGCGGCCCGCTCCTCGGGGGTCGGGGTGTCGGCGACCCACACGTGCTCGTGCTGGAAGAGCAGCACGCCGCCGAGGACGGCCCGGTGCTCCGGCTGCCACAGGTACTGCCGGTCGGGCCCGCCGCGCAGCTCGAAGCCGTGGCCCTCCAGCGTGAGGTCGCCGGTCAGCGGCCGGAGGTCGACGAGCCGGGTGGGCAGGTTCGGGCCGAGCGCGGCCCAGGCCTTGAGCTTCCCCTCGTACGAATGCTGAATGTGCTCGATGGTGTGCGGCGTCGCCACGAAGACCGCGTCGGGGAAGGCGTCGGCCACCACCTCGGCGCCGAAGTAGAAGTCGGGGTCGCCGTGGCTGATCACCACGGTGGTCAGCCGCTTGCCGGCGTCGAGGACGGCGGCGACCAGGCGGTGGCCGTCGGCCCGGGTGAAGCCGGCGTCGACCAGCAGCGCGTCGTGCTCGCCGGTGACCAGGGTGGCGGTCTTGTTCTTGCTGCCGGCGGGGAAGTCGAGGTCGAGGACGGTGAAGTCGAGCGTGCTCATCGGGGCTCCTCGCGGGTCAGGAAAGGCGGCGGATGACCTCGTCGGCCGTGGCGTTGCCGCTGGCGAGCACGGTGATCCGGTCGTCCGTCACGGCGAGCAGCGTCGGGAAGCCGGTCACGCCGAGGGTCGCGGAGCGGGCGAAGTCGGCCTGGGCGGTGGCCGCGGCCTCGGGCGCCAGGAAGGCGGCGACGACGGCGTCGCCGTCCAGCCCGGCCGCCTCGGCGACGGCCCGGTAGGTGTCCGCGTCGGAGAGGCTGCGGCCGTCGACGTAGAAGGCGTGCTGCAGCGCGGCGGCCAGCTCCGCGGCGCGCTCGGGGGCGGCCTGGCGCAGCGCCGCGAAGCCGCGGGCGGCGGCCTCGGAGTCCATCACGAACGAGCCGTCGGCGATCAGGCGCTGGTAGGCGTCGCCGAACTCGGCACCGGTCAGTTTGGTGATCTGGGCGTTGGCGCCCTGGACGTAGCCGAACCGCCGGATGGGCACCCGGCGGGGCCCGGTGAACAGGCCGCCGGAGACCACCTCGATCGGCAGGTCGGGCCGGCGGCCGGCGACCTCCAGCAGCGTACGGGCGAATCCGTGGGACCAGCCGCAGTAGGCGTCGAACACGTAGACGAGCTTCATCGGGACCTCGCTTTCACCTGACGGAACAATATCTGAGAAGTCAGGTATTTCCGCGTCCCGTGTGATCGAGGTCCCAGCGATCAGCGCAGGCGAGGCAGCGCGTCCCGCGCCGAGTGGCTGAGAATCCGCAGGTCCTCGGCGAAACGGTCGAGGTCCTCCGGCGGCAGCGGCTCGACGAAGTACCGCCGGATGTTCTCCACGTGCAGCCGCGCCGTCCGTACGACCATCTCTTCGCCTTGGGTCGTGAGCCGCACCAGCCGGGCCCGCCGGTCCGCCGGGTCGCCGGTCCGCTCGACCAGGCCCGCCGCCGCCATCCGGTCGATGAGCCGGGTCACCCCGCCGGTGGTGAGCACCTGTTCCTGCGCGATGGCGCCCATCGACAGGCCGGGCTCACCGGCCCGGCCCAGGATCAGCAGCACCTCGAACACGAGATGGGTGATCCCGCACTCGGCCTCGATCGCCCGCCCCAGGATGTGCTCCAACCGGTTGGCCGCACCCAGCAACCGGCCGAAGGCCAGCACCAGATCGTCGTTCGCCGCCTCCCGCGCCGTCGAAACGCCCACAGCCCGCCGCTCCCTCATCGCCCGACATCAACAGCACCGATCATGGCGCGCCGCGCGGAGAATGCTCGATCCGGGCGGCCCGTCGTCTCAGCGTGGCTGTTCCCGCTGATCCGCGCTCGCGGCCCAGCTGGCCAGCAGCCGCAGCGTGTCGTGCGCCGGAGTGCCGGCCTCGGCGCTGTAGGCGGTCAGGGTCAGGCCCGGGTCGGCGGGCAGGGGCATGGCCTCGAAGGCGAGGTCGAGCCGGCCCACCACGGGGTGCCGGAAGCTCTTGACGCCGTTCTGGTGCAGCCGCACGTTGTGCGCCGCCCAGCGGGTCCGGAAGTCGTCGCTGCGGGTGGCGAGCTCGCCGACCAGGTCGCTCAGGGCCTTGTTGTACGGGTCGCGGCCGGCCTCCGTGCGCAGCAGGTAGACGGTGGTGTCGGCGGAGTCGCTCCAGTGCGGGTAGAACTCTTCGGCGGCCGGGTCGAGGAAGCAGAATCGGGCCAGGTTGACCGGTTGTCCGGGGGCGGCGAAGGCGGGGGAGTAGAGGGCCCGCCCCAGCGGGTTGCTCGCGAGGATGTCGAGCCGGCCGTTGCGGACGAACGCGGGGGCGTCGGTCATCGCGTCCAGCAGGCTGCGCACGCCGGGCCGGATCTGCTGCCGGGCGGGGCGCCGCCGGGCTCGGGGGCTGGTGCTGGCGGCGCGGGCGAGGTCGTACAGGTGGGATCGTTCGGCCTCGTCGAGTCGCAGGGCGCGGGCGATGGCGTCCAGGACGCTGTCGGAGACGCCGGACAGGTTCCCGCGTTCGAGGCGGATGTAGTAGTCGGGGCTGACCCCGGCGAGCAGGGCGACCTCGGCGCGGCGCAGGCCGGCGACGCGGCGGGTGCCGCCGTAGGTGGGCAGGCCGGCCTGCTCGGGGGTGATCCGGGCGCGCCGGGAGGCCAGGAACTCGCGCACGTCGCCCTGGGTGTCCATGCTGGCCACGGTACGGCGGCGGCGGGCCGGCATGGGGGTCCTGTCATTACCTGCCATGGCAAACCCTCCCGCTGATGCGTACGGGAGGGTTCGATGGGTCTTGGTTTCGGTCCTACCGGCGAGGAGCAAAACATGGAGAAGCTGCCCGTACGCCCGACGGTGAAGACGCCGGCGCAGACGTTCATCGGCGATGTCTACCTGACGCCGATCTACACCGGCAGCGGGCCGTCGCGGATGATCGTGGCGCTCGTCCGGTTCACCCCGGGGTCCCGCACCAACTGGCACTCGCACGCGGTCGGGCAGACCCTGCACGTCACCGAGGGCGTCGGCCTGGTCGGTACCCGCGACGGATCCGTGCTGCGCATCCACGCCGGCGAGACGGTGGTCTGCCCACCGGACGAGGACCACTGGCACGGCGCGGCCGCCGACACCTTCATGAGCCACCTCGCCATGCTCGAAGCCAAGCCCGACGGCGGCGATCCGACCACGTGGCTCGAACCCGTCACCGCCGAGCAGTACGAGAGGGCGAACCTGCGCTGAGCTCCGTCCTGGGGAGCGCGGGGCGAGCCGGCGGCTCGCCCCCGGACGGGGCGGGACGGGTTACCGGGTGGGTGCCGGTCCCGTGCTGGAGCGCAGGGAGATCGGCGGGGTGAGCAGCAGGTGCCGGGGCGGGGAGTCCGGCGTGGCGATGCGTTCCAGGAGCAGGTCGACGGCGTGCGCGCCCATCTCGGTCGGCACGTCGGCGGCGGTCAGGGGTGGGCGGAAGTCCTCGGCCCAGTGCCGGGCGGCGACGCCGGCGATGGACAGGTCGGCCGGGATCGCGAGGCCGGCCCGTTCCGCCGCGCGCTGGATGCCGGGCAGGGCGGCCTCGTTGATGGTGGCGATCGCGGTGACCTCGGGGTGGTCCGCGCGCAGCTGTTCGAAGCAGGTCTCGCCGCTCGGCGCGTCGTCGGCGCAGCACAGGTCGACGCCGGTCAGCCCGCGCTGGGTGACGGCCTCGGTGAAGCCGGCCAGGGCGCGCTGGGCGGGGCCGTACCCGGCGGCGACCAGCTCGGTGGAGCGGTTGATCAGGGCCAGGCGGCGGTGGCCGAGGTCGGCCAGGTGGTGCACGCAGCGGGCGATCAGGGCGGCGTAGTCGAGGTCGACCCAGCAGGTGCCGTGCGGGTGGGCGGTGTGGCCGATGGTGACGAACGGCAGGCCGGTCTGCTGCAGCCGGGTGACGCGCTCGTCCTCGAGGCGGATCTCCATGAGGATGACGCCGTCGACGCGGCGGCCGCTGACCACGCGCTCGAAGGAGCGGTCGTGGTCGCCGCCGGAGGGGGAGAGCAGCACGTCCAGGTCGGCGCGGGCGGCCGCCTCGACCACGCTGGCGACGAAGCCCAGCTGCATGTCGGTCAGGCGCAGGCTGGCGGGCGGGATGACCAGGCCGAGCGTACGGGTGCGGCCCTCCTTCAACGCGCGGGCCGCGGCGTTCGGGCGATAGTCCAGCTCGTCGATGACCGCCTGGATGCGCCGGCGGGTCTCCTCGGACACGGTGCGTTTCCCGCTGAGAGCGTACGAGACGGTGCTGCGGGACACCCCGGCCCGGCGGGCGATCTCGCCGATGTTCATCTCGGACTCCTCACGAATCGGTTCACCACGCAGATCAGCTTGACGTAGCGCCCGCTGCGGCTCTTCGCCGGGTCGAAGTAGGTGGCGAATCGGTTCGCTGCGCAGCGTAAAATCGATCACTGAACGATGTCAATGGTGTATCGCGACCGTGAAATCTGCCCCCTTGACCGGCTCGTGGGCGGGTCCTATCGTCCTGTCGAACCGATTCGTCGAACCGATTCTCTCCGGCACCGAGAGGCCAGATATGAAGACATCAGCTCGCAGGATGGGCGCCGCCCTGATCGCGGTCGCGATCGCCGGTGGCGTGGGCGCCTGCTCGCATTCCGACGACACTTCAACGGGCGGGACGTCGTCCAGCGGGGGCGGCACGTACGCCATCTGGGATCCGTACCCGCAGTTCGACGACAGCTCGGACTGGGTCAAGCTGCTGACCAAGTGCGGCACCGCGGCCGGTGTCACGGTCAAGCGCACCGGCTACGACACCACCGACCTCACCAACAAGGCGCTGCTCGCCGCCCAGCAGAACAACTCCCCGGACGTGCTGATCATCGACAACCCGGTGATCTCCACGCTCGCCGAGGCGGGCGCGCTCACGTCCACGGACGAGACCAAGCTCGACACCTCGGCGATGGCACCCAACCTGCTGGGCGCCGGCCAGACCGGGGGCAAGACGTACGGTGTGCCGATCGGCGCCAACACGCTGGCGCTCTACTACAACAAGGACCTGCTGACCAAGGCCGGCGTGGACGTCGCCTCGGTGAAGGACTGGCCGTCGCTGACCGCCGCACTGCAGAAGGTGAAGGCGAAGGGCAAGAAGGGCATCACGTTCTCGGCGATCGGCACCGAGGAGGGGTCGTTCCAGTTCCTGCCCTGGTACTGGGGGTCGGGCGCGCAGCTGACCGCGCTGGACTCGCCGCAGGCGGTCTCGGCGCTCACCCTGTGGACGGACTGGCTCAAGAAGGGCTACGCGCCCAACTCGGTCATCAACAACACGCAGACCACCAGTTGGCAGGAGTTCGCCAGCGGCGACTTCGCCTTCAGCGAAAACGGCACCTGGCAGCTGGCGAATGCCGAAAAACTAGGTTTCTCGTACGGGATCATCCCCGTCCCCGCCAGCGCGGGCGGCACCGCACCGGCGCCCACCGGCGGTGAGTTCGTCTCGATCCCGGTGCAGAGCAAGACCGACCGGTACGCGACCTCGGAGAAGCTGGTGTCCTGCTTGACGAGCCCGGACAACCTGCTGACCACGGACACCACGCTGTCGTACATCGCGCCGGTGGCAGCCGTCCAGGAGAAGCAGGTCGCCGCCAACCCGAAGCTGAAGGTCTGGGTCGACGCGGTCCAGGCCGCCAAGGGCCGCACCGGCGACAACCTGGGCACGAAGTACCCGAAGATCTCGGAGCCGCTCTGGACCGCGGTGCAGGCGGCGCTGTCGGGCAGCAAGTCACCGCAGGACGCGCTGAAGGCGGCGCAGTCCACGGCGGCCGCGGCCACCAAGTGACCGTGGCGCACGAGGTGGCATCTCGCGCCGAGGCGGCTCCGGCCGCCCCGGCGCGGGCCCCGCGTCGGAGATCCGGCCGGCGGACGGGATCCGGCCAGTGGGCGGCGTGGGGGTTCCTGCTCCCGGTCGTGGTCTACCTGCTTGCCTTCTATGCCTGGCCGCTCTACCGCAACCTCGACCTGAGCCTGCACAAGTACACGGTGCGGTCGTTCGTCCAGGGCGGGGCGCCGTTCAGCGGGCTGGACAACTACCAAGCCGTTGTCCAAAACCCGACCTTCTGGCCGGCGTTGCTGCACACGATCGTGTTCACCGGGGTGTCACTGCTGTTCCAGTTCACCATCGGCATGGCCCTGGCCGTCTTCTTCACCCAGCACTTCCGGCTCTCCGTCACCCTGCGTGCCTTGTTCCTGGTGCCCTGGCTGCTGCCGCTGATCGTCTCGGCCTCGACCTGGTCCTGGATGATGAACAGCGACTCCGGCGTCATCAACTCCCTGCTCAAAGCGGATGGCAACGCTTCTGGCGGGTCACCTTCCCGCTCCTACGGCCGGTCTCCGCCATCACCCTGCTGCTCGGGCTGGTCTACACCCTCAAGGTCTTCGACATCATCTGGGTCATGACCCGTGGCGGTCCCACGGACGCCTCCACCACATTTGCGACCTGGTCCTACCGGCTGAGCTTCGGCAACCTGCTGCCGCAGTTCGGCCCCGGGGCCGCCGTCGGCAACCTGCTCATCGTCATGGCACTGATCTTCGGGCTGCTCTATGTCCGTACGCAGCGGAGGTCTTTGTCATGAAAAACCGCGTCAAAACCGGGCTGGCCCTCCTGTTGACCGCGATCATGCTCTTCCCGGTCTACTGGATGATCAACGTGTCCTTCACCAGGGACACGGACATGCGGCACGATCCGCCCTATTTGTTCCCGGTGCACGGCACGCTCGAGGGCTATCGGGCGGTGCTGCACCAGCAACTGCCCTATCTCGGGACAAGTCTGCTGGTCGGCCTCGGCACCGTGGCGCTGACTCTCGCCCTGACCGCTCCCGCCGGCTACGCCCTGGCGAAGTTGCGGCCGCGCGGCGGGGGACTGCTCAGCTTCGTGCTGCTGATGGCGCAGATGATTCCGGGGATCATCATGGCCATGGGGTTCTACGCCATCTACCTGCGGCTCGGCGTCCTGAACACCGCGCCCGGCCTGGTGCTGGCGGATTCCACGATCGCGGTTCCGTTCGGCGTGCTGATCTTCACCGCGTTCATGACCGGCATCCCGGACGAACTGATCAACGCCGCCCGCATCGACGGCGCCGGAACGGTCCGCACGTTCCGCTCGGTGGTGCTGCCGGTCAGCCGGAATGCCGTCGTCACCGTGTCGCTGTTCGCGTTTCTGTGGGCGTGGTCGGATTTCGTCTTCGCCACGACCCTCGACGGCGGCGGCACGCAGCAGCCCATCACCCTCGGCATCTACCACTACATCGGCAACAACAACCAGCAATGGAACGCCATCATGGCCACCGCCGTGATCGCCTCCATCCCCGCGACGCTGCTACTCATCCTGGCGCAGCGCTACGTGGCCGCCGGCATCACCGCCGGCGCCGTCAAGGACTGAGGAGCCCATGTTCTCCATCCAGGACATCCCGTTCAGCTACCGCGGATCCTGGCTCGACGTCTCCCCCGTGGTGGCCGAGGGCACGTATGCGGACGACCTCCACCTGGTGTCGCATCAGACAGGCATGCATCCGGTGTTCCGCTTCACGCCGTCGGTCGCGGACGGCCGCCGCTCCGGCAGCGCGCTGGATGCTGCCGCCGACGTGACGGTCGTCGCGACTCCGGCGCTGCTCACGTGGCGGCACGACGCCGGCCGGATCGAGCTCGCCTACGAGGGCCCGGACGCCATCCGAGTCCGTGGCAACGGTCTAGGTATGCGGATCGCGGCCGCCGCCACGACCCTCACCCCGTTCAGCGGCACGTACCTGTACCGCGACCCGGTCGACGGCTCGCACGTGTTCACCTGCTACGAGACCGGCCGCCGCTACCGCGTCACCGTGCTGTCCGGCAACGCCGACGACATCGCCGGCGTGGAAGCGCTCGGCACCGCCGACCGGCACCTCACCCTGCCGGCCGGGCGGCCGTGGGAGATCGCCATCGAGGAGTACGCGACGGCCCGCCGCCCGTACTCGTCGACCGCCACCTTCGACGAGATCCGGGCGGCCGCCGCCGCGACCTTCGCCGGGTTCGTCGAGACGGTCGCGCCGTGGCGCAGCCCGGAGACACCGGCCGCCGAGCTGGCCGCATATGTGTTGTGGTCCGCCACCGTGGATCCGGCCGGCTTCCTGAACCGCCCCGCGGTGCTGATGTCGAAGCATTGGATGGACAAGGTCTGGAGCTGGGACCACTGCTTCAACGCCATCGCGCTGGCGGCCGGCCAGCCCGAGCTCGCCTGGCACCAGTTCCACCTGCCGTTCGACCACCAGGACGAATCCGGCGCACTGCCCGACTCGGTCGCCCACTCGGAGGTCCTCTACAACTACGTCAAGCCGCCCATCCACGGCTGGGCGCTCCGCCACCTACGCGAACGCCTGCCGAAAAGGCCGGACCTGGCCGGGGCGGATGATCGGCTGGCGGCCGACGCGGGCGACCAGTTGATGGCTGGTGCGGGTGGTCGGCTGGCCGCTGGGGCCGGCGCGGGCGAGCGGCTGATGGCGGACACATACGAGCGGCTGGTGCGCTGGACGGAATTCTGGCTCACCTATCGGCGGGCGCCCGGGCACGAGCTGCCGCACTACCAGCACGGCAACGACAGCGGGTGGGACAACGCCACCACCTTCGACGGCCATCACGTCATCGAGACCGCTGACCTCGCCGTGTTTCTGATCCTGCAGCTGCGCCAGATCTCGGAGCTGGCCACCGAACTGCATCGTGGCGACGAGGCAGCCCGCTGGACCGCCGCCGCGGACCGGATCCGGTCCACGATGCTGGACGCCCTCTGGACGGACGACCGGTTTTCCGCCCGCGACGCGACCACCGGTGAATCGTGGGTCAGCAGCAGCCTGCTGGACCTCATGCCGATCGCGCTCGGTTCCGACCTGCCCGGCGACGTCAGCGCCGCGCTCGCGCGCCGCATCGAAACCCACCTGACCGCGCACGGCCTCGCCACCGAACATGTCGACTCGCCGGACTACGCCGCCGACGGCTATTGGCGCGGGCCGATCTGGGCGCCGTCCACGGTGCTGATCGAGGACGGGCTGCGCCGCGCCGGCCACACCGGCCTCGCCGACGAGATCAGCCACCGGTTCCGCGCGCTGTGCGAGAAGTCCGGCTTCGCCGAGAACTTCGACGCCGAGACCGGCACCGGCCTGCGGGACCGCGCCTACACCTGGACCGCCAGCAGCTACCTGATCCTCGCCGCCGCCCACGAACTCCGGTGCACGCAATCCTGAGGGGACCGGCCAGATGACACGAAAGGCAATCGCCGCGGCTGTCGCCGCTGCCCTGCTCGTCGCGCTGCCTGCCCCGGCGAAGGCGGCCGACACGAGCCGGCTGGTGCTGCATTACGACTTCGACGGCGACCTCTCCGACGGCGTCGTCAAGGACACCTCCGGCTCGGGTCTGGACGGCACCCTCGTCAACCCGGGCTCCGCCACGACGACGACCGGTGCGGACGGCTCGCGGGCGCTCCAGCTGCCCGGCGGCGGACCGGCCGACACCACCGCGCCGTACGTCTCGATCCCGAACGGACTCTTCCGGGGCCTGGCCGCCACCACGATCTCCACCTGGGTGAAGTGGGCCGGCGGCGACGACTTCCAATGGGTCTACTGCATCGGCAAGGACCTCGACACCGCCACCTTTGTCACCCCGTCCTACAGCGGGGTCGGCCGGACCCGCTCGTCGATCAAGCCGGTCAACGGCCAGTCCGAGGTCGGCGTCACCGCGACCCAGAAGCTGCCCACCGACCAGTGGATCAACCTCGTCACCACCATCGACGGCGAGACCATCAGCTACTACCTCAACGGCGCGAAGGTCGGCTCGACCGCCGCCATCCTGGACCTGGCCGCCACCATGTACTCCGCGGCCAACACCACGTCCGGGTTCCTGGGGAAGCCGTTCTGGGGCGGCCACCCGTTCTTTGCCGGCGCGCTGGACGACTTCCGGGTATATGACACCGCGTTCGACGACGCCCAGGTGGCCGCGCTCGCCGGGGACCACCTCGCGAAACTGACCGGCGTCAAGCAGACCACCTATGCCGTCACCACCACCGTGGGGACCGCGCCTAGCCTGCCCGCGGTGACCGCGACCTACTCCGACGGCATCGACCGGGAGCTGCCCGTCGCCTGGAACCCGGTCGACCCCGCCGCGTACGCACGCCGGCGTTCCTTTACGGTCACCGGGGTGACCTCCGGCATCACCGTGACCGCGAACGTCCATGTGGTCGGCGGCGGCGACCTGACGATCGACCTGGGCACTGACACCGGTCCCTTCCACGGGGGCGCGTCCGGCACGCTGTACGGCCTCTACGGTGATGGACTGCCGTCACGGAACCTCATCGAGGGCATGGGGCTGCGCACCGTCTCCACCAAGGCACAGGACGGACCACAGCATCCGGGCGCCGACGCGCTGGAGGTCGTCAAGCCGCTGGCGGACAGCACCGGCGGGGACGTGTACATCTACATGACCGACATCTACCGGGGCTTCCCCTACCAGTGGCCCGGTGACACGCCACAGGCGCGGCTCGACGACTTCAAGGCGAAAATCGCCAAGCAGGTGGACCAGGTCCGTACGCTGCCGGCCAAGTACCAGCAGCACATCGTCTTCGTGCCCTTCAACGAGCCCGAGGGCAACATGTTCGGCACCGGCGACTGGAGCTACAACAAGGTCAGCTGGCTCACCGACCCGGCCTACTACTTCCGGGCCTGGGACGACGTCTACCGCCTGATCAGGGGCAGGATGCCGGACGCGCGGATCGCCGGGCCGAACACCAGCGCCCTCTTCGACCAGGTCAAGGGCTTCCTGCAGCACACGGTCGCGGCCGGCACCGTGCCCGACGTGATGACCTGGCACGAGCTGAGCGATCCGGCGCGGATCCGCACCAGCGTCGCCCGTTACCGGTCCTGGGAGAACGACGTCCTCGGTGGGCGACACCTACCTATCAACATCAACGAGTACGCGTTCAACTACCACACCTCGGTGCCCGGCCAGATGATCCAGTGGGTGTCCGCCATCGAGGAGTCCAAGGTGGACGCGGACATCGCGTACTGGAACATCGACGGCAATCTCAGCGACTCGGCCGTGCAGGCCAACCGCGGCAACGGCCAGTGGTGGCTGCTGCACGCGTATTCCCAGATGAGCGGCCATACCGTGACCGTGACGCCGCAGTTCCCCGGTGTCAGCTACACCATGCAGGGCGTCGCCACCGTGGACAAGGCGAAGACGCAGGCGCGGGCGCTGATCGGCGGCGCCTCCGGCGACGGGCTGGTCACCTTCCGGAATGCCACCATGTTCGGCTCGACCGCGCACGTCCTGGTGCGGGAGATCCCGTGGACCGGGCAGATCGGCGATTCACCGCAGCCCGCCGTCGTCGCCGAGTTCGACCAGCGGGTCGCCAACGGCGCCGTCACCGTCGACTTCGGCGGCGCGCTGCCGAAACTCAGCGAGTCCTCGGCGTACGAGGTGATCCTGAGTCCCGGCCGCAACGCCACCTCGGCGCAGGTCCCGCCGAGGCTGTGGAGCGCGAGCTACGAGGCGGAGGACGCGACGCACACCGGCTCGCCCTACTTCCGCAACGGCCCCGAGGGCACGCCGGCCGACGTGTCGAAGTTCTACACCTCCGGCGCGTACGACATCGGTGGCCTGCGCACCGGCGCCGACCTCACGCTGAACTTCCCGGTGACGGTTCCGGCGACCGGCGTCTACGACCTCAGTGTCTTCGCCAACTCCCTGAACACCTTCGACGCCGTGGCCGAGCAGGGCCCCACCAACGTGTTCCTGCGCGTCGACGGCTCGGCCGAACAGGAACTGCATCTGCCGCTGGGCTACAAGTGGGTGGTCTGGGACCACGCCGACACCAAGGTCGCGCTCGCCAAGGGCGACCACGTGATCAGCCTGGCCGCGCGCAGCCTCGACGGCACCAAGGCCACCAAGGGCGACGCGATCGTCGACCGCATCACCCTCGCCCTGCCCAACCCGGCCGCGCGGCAATCCATATATGAGGCCGAGTACGCGACCCTGGCCGGTGCCCGCGTCGGCTACAGCCGCCGCGGCGTCTCCGGCTCCGGCCGGGTGGATCTCGCCCGTGGACAGTCCGCCACCTTCTGGGTGTACGCCGCCGACGAGGGCGAGCACACCCTGCTGCTCGACACCGCCGGGGGCAGCGGCCACGCAGCCCTGAGCGTGAACGGCCACCGGCTGGCCGACGTTCACAAATCGGCCGAGGCGAAGGTTTTCCTGTCCGGCGGCATCAACAAGGTGACGGTCACCGGGCTGTCCGGCAACCTCTATCTGGACCGGCTGTGCGTCTCGGCCACCGCGGGCACCCTGCGCACCGCCTGGTACGAGGCGGAGAACGCCACCCTTGCCGGCACCGCCACGGTCACCGCGTTCCCGCTCGCCAGTGGCGGTAAGGCAGTCACCGACGTAGGCGGCGCCCCCGGGAACGCCAACACACTGACGTTTGACGTCCAGGTGCGGGCCGCCGGCACATATGTGTTGACCGTCCGCTACTCGAACCCCGAACAGTCGCCTGCCTCGCATTACAACCCTGACCCGCTGGCCCGCCCGGCCGACATCTCGGTCAACGGGGGAGCGCCGCACCGGACGCTGTTCCCGCACACCTTCCACGCCGACAACTTCTGGAGCCTGACCATCCCGGTCGAGCTGAGGGCCGGGCACAACACCGTGCGGTTCTCGTCGGAGGAGTCGCCGGACTTCGACGGCACCACCTACATCAGCGACCGCTACTCCGAACCGCTGCGTTCCCGGTACGCGCCGATCATCGACCGGGTCGGTGTCACCCCGTATACCGGCGTCACGCCGTACGCAATGGACGCGAACGGTCAGTAAGCGTCGCCGGAATCCGTCGGCGCCCGCCTCGACGAGCTCGCGGGTCTCGGCCGTCTTGACGGTGGTACGGGTGTCGCCGTGCGGGAATCCGGCCACGCTCCCGACCAGCACCCCGGTGCCAGCGAGGGCGGCCTTGGCGAGCTCGACGTCGGACGGGCGGACGCAGACCGAGGCGACCTGACGGCGGCCGGCGATCCCGCAGCCGCGCCGGATGTCGTCGGTGGTCAGTTCGGGGCGCAACAGCGAGTGGTCGATCATCTTGGCGATGTTCATCGGGTTTCTCCTGCTCGGTGCGGCTGCACGTCGAAGGTGACCCGCAGCTCGTAGCGGTCGCCGACGTACCGGCTGACGGTGTGTTCGAGCGGCGCCGAGTGCTGGTCGACGATCAGCCGGGTCTCGACCAACAGCGGTTCGTCGGCCGGGACGTGCAGTAGATCGGCATCGGCGCCGGCCCCCTGGGCGGTCAACCGGGAGGAACCGAGGGTGGGCCGCAGCCCCCGCTCGTGCAGTGCGCGGTGCAGCGACCCGGTCTCCAGGTCGAGGTCGAGCAGCCCCTCCAGGTGCGGCGGGAAGCAGGCGTACTCCACGGCCAGCGGCACGTCGTCGGCGAACCGCACCCGTACGATCGAAACCACCCGCGGAGCCGCCGCGGTCAGCTGCAACGCCGCCGCCTCCGCCGGGGAAGCCGCCCGGAGCTCGCCCTCCACCAGCCGGGATCGCGGCACCCGGCCCCAGTCGCGCACCTGGTCCTGAAAGCTCATCAGGGTCCCCGCCGCACGCGGCTCGGGTTGCTGCCGTACGAAGGTGCCCCGCCCCTGGATCCGCTCGATCAGGCCGTCGGACTCCAGGGCGTTGAGGGCGGCCCGCACCGTCATCCGGGCCACGCCGAACTCTTCGGCCAGCGCCGACTCGGCCGGCACCACGTCGCCGGGCCGAGCCCGGGCCAGGCGGGTCCGCAGCTCACGCTCGATCCGCACGTACAGCGGAGGGGTTTTGACCATGCCGTCCTCCAGGTCCTATAGACAACCTAGAAGATGCCGTGCGGCCGACGCCGGAGTCAACCGCGATGGACGGCCGCGATGAAGCGCTCCGCCGTAGGCTCGCCGACCTCCTCGGCGAACTCCGCCAGGAACGCGGCGTAGCGCTCGGGAGCCGCCGCTTCCGCCGTGAAGTGCGGCTCGGCGTGCGTACGGGCCCAGTCGAAGTAACGGTTCGTGCGGTCGTCGTCGTGCAGTACTGCCCGCAGGGTGGTCCGGCCGAGGTGCACCACGTAGCCGTCCCGGGTGAACGGCAACTCGGCCACCGAGACGCCGCACCGCCGCGCGGACTCCTGCAACCGCTGGGACGGGCTGCCGTCCTCCTCGAACGGGACGATCGGGTCCCGCCACACCTGGCCCGGGTCGAGCAGCAGGCAGTGCAGGCCCAGCAACTCGCCGGGGCGATGCCAGCGGTCCACCGACCATTGCCCGACCAGGCCGGCGCCGGTGGTCGTCAGCAGGTCGACGGCGGTCGACAGGGTGTCCGCACGCAGCACGATGCAGTCGGAGTCGAGCACCTAGACGGCTCCCACCCGGCGGTCCGCCGTCTGGGTGGCTGCCAGGTGGTCCATGGCCTGGGTGAGCGCCGGCCCGTGGTAACGCTGCTCCCGGTTGGCGATGAGCTCGCAGAGGCCGGCCTCGGCCAGCGCCGCCAGCAGCTCGGCCGATCCGTCGGTCGAGGCGTTGTCGACCACGACCAGGCGGATCCCGGGAGTCCGGATCGTACGCAGCAGGGCGTACGCGGCCTGGGCCGTCACGTCCTTCGTGTTGTAGCTGACCATGACCACGCCGACCCGCTCCGCGGCGCCGAACTGTGCCACGGCCGGCCATTCGTGCGAACGCATGCCGCCCAGTATCCGGCCGAGGACGTGCGGAACCCCGGTCGCGGGCCCGTCCGATCCGGGGTGACGGTGCGCACAAACAATGACGGACTTCTATTTCTCCTCCAGCAAGGACATCATCGCGCCGTACGCAGCATGCCGGTCGAGTCGTGGCAGTTCAGATACTCGAACAGCTGCTGGTCCGCTGACGCGACGCTCACCTCGTGGTAGAGCTTCAGCCGGGCGGCCGGCCCGAGCGTCGACAGGTACTTCATCGCGGCGCCGAAGATCGCCACATGCGTGGGATGCGACTCCGCCCACCGCTCCAGCGCGGCGAGGCTGCTCCACCAGCTGAGCCCGTACGACTTGTCGGCCGGCGTTCCAGCGTCGTCGAGGACCCGGACGTAGCGATTGAAGAAGCACCCGATCGGGAGGCCGTCGTCCCGGAGGAAGTCCATGCCGGCGCGCAGGACGGGCTCGACGTCCTCGAGATACATGCGCCGCTCGTCCGCCTCGGTCTGCGTCCAATCCTGGCCGGAGCGGATCACGCACACGTTGTCGGCGGGGCGGATCCGCCGCACCGGGCCGTCCACCTCGACGGCCGAGCGCCCGGCCGGGGCCATCTCGTTGTCCTGGGACAGCGGGATGCGGTCGCGCGCGCCGCCCCAGTAGGCGTGTTCCTGGATCTCGCCGCTGAGCTCGGGCGCCAGCACGCCGATGCCTTCCAGCCGGTCGGCGGCGGAGAAGAGGGTCTCGTACCGGTCCACGGTCGGGCGGAGAACCTCGGTGAAGTAGCCGACGCCGTCGTGGGGCCGGTCGGGCGACGTCCATGCCTTCCCGTGGTTGGCGAACCACGTGTCGAATGCCGCGATGTCGTCCCAGTACGCGACGTTGAGCAGCGTCTGGTAGCCGCGCTCGTCCACATATGTGGCGCGATCCCAGTGACCGGAGGCTGCGATCCCCTCCGGGACAGTGTCCACGGGTTGGTCGCCGCGCCACTGTGCGCCGAAGTACGCCATCACGACCTGGCTGACAGCGGGCTGGAACCGGGCCGAGTAGCTGGGGTACGGCGGGGCGTAGTCGCTCGGCACCCGGATGTGCCGGGTGCGGGCACGCCGTAGGTGCTCCGGGATCGCGGATTCGATGGTCATCACACGGCTCCCGTCGTCACGAGCGCGCCGTCGACCGGCTCCTGGCCGTCGACCGGTTCCGGGCCGACCGGCGGCGGGCCGACCGGCGGCGGGCCGACCGGCGGCGGGCCGACCGGCGGCGGGCCGACCGGCTGCGGCCCGACGACCTTCGGCTGCGGGCCGGGGTTGAAGTGCAGCTGGAAGATGTCCGGGCGGGAGTAGTGGCCGACCGGGTCGGCCGCGGACTTGGCGATGGCGATCAGCGAGAAGTCCAGATCGGCGAGGACCAGGCCCTCGTACGTCTCGTCGGGCGCGCCGGCCAGCAGCGTCCCCTCCGGGCCGTAGATCTTGGTGAAGCCGCCGCCCTGCAGCAGGAGCTGTCGCTTGAGATCGGTGTCGCAGAACAGCTCGTGCGCCGCGGCGCCGATCCGCCCGCACGGCGCCAGGACGAAGGCCTGTCCCTCGACGGCGTACACCTGGCTGGCCGCGTTGTTCACCTCTGGACCCAGTGCCGTCGCGGCGCCGCGATACACCGAGAAGGACGGCCACGACGCCACGTGGATCTGCTCGCCCAGGCTGTACATCGCGAACTTGGTCAAGGGTTGGAAGTGCTCCCAGCAGTTGAGCGCGCCCACCCGGCCGATGCTCGTGTCGTGGACCTGCACATCGCTGCCGTCGCCCTCGCCGAAGACGCTGCGCTCCACGTGCGTCGGCTTGAGCTTGCGGCGTACGGAAACGACGCGCCCGGTCTCGTCGATGAAGGCCTGCGACATGTAGAGGCTGCCGCCGTCCCGCTCGCTGAAGCCCAGGACGACGTGGATGCCGTGCTGGCCGGCGGCCGCGGCGATGCGGCGCATCTCGTCGCCGTCGCGGGTCATGGAGTTGGCGCTGTAGCCCGGGACGAACTGCATCCCGGCCGCGGGCGAGTCGAGCCAGATCCACCAGGGGTAGCCCGGGAGGAAGGTCTCCGGGAACGCGACGAGCCGGGCGCCGGCCTGGGCCGCCGCGGCGATCCACGAGACGGCCTGCTCGACGCCGGCCGGAAGGTCAAGCCATGCGGATTCCGCCTGGACGGCGGCCACCCGGATGCTGTTGTCGGTCACTCGAACCCCCTTGAGGAACGGTCGGTTCGAGGATCGTCACGCCCCGCGGCAGGTCAGGACATCGCGTCGCGTGCCACGTCAGTGCCGGGGCGTGCCAGACCGCCGGCCGCGACCCCGTAGGCCGCGTCCCGATACTCGGCCGGCGTCATGCCGGTGGCCGCCTTGAACGTGCGGTAGAAGTGGCTCGGCAGGGCGAATCCGCAGGCCGTCGCGATCGAGGACACCGTCCGCCGGGCGTCGGTGACGAGCATCCGCCGCGCGTTCTCGACCCGCAGCCGGCGCAACTCGTCCGTGAACGTGGTCCCGTGCTCGGCGAGGATCCGGAACAGCTGCCGGCGGGACACGTGACAGGCCGCTGCCGCCCGGCCAGAGTCGAGATCAGGGTCCACATACGTGTTCGCCAGGTACGCCTGGAGACGGGCGAAGGCGAGCTCGTGATCGTCGGGCACGGGCGCGGACGGGCGGGCCGCGAGGGCGAGGACGGACGCCACCAGCCCCTCACCGTGCACGCTCAGCGCGGCCGCGGCCAGCGGGTCGTGCCGCTGCAGCCGGGCGAGCGAGGCGAAGTACGAGGAGGCGACGCTGCCCGGCCCGCCGGAGCCTAGATCGCAGGCCGTACGCGTCCGCAACGCGTCCAGCGGCACGCCCCGCTCGCGCAGGGCCTCCATCGGCAGGTGGACGCTGACCTGCTCGAACGCTCGCTCGAAGGTCAGCGTGTACGGGCGGGTGCTGTCGTAGAACACGATCGAGGAGGGTTCCAGGACGGCCGCCCGGCCGTCCTGCTCCACCACGCCCGACCCGCTGAGCGGAATGCTCGCGATCAGGTACTCCCCGGCCGTCCGCCCGATCAGCGACCTGGTTCGCCGGACCCGCTGACTGGCGGCGCTCACCGTGGTCACCTGCAACGCGCCGTACCGGTGGTTCTCGACCCGCCCGGTGAACTCCGCCAGATCACCGAGCGGCGTCGCGGTCAACGGCACGAACGTCTCGCTGATGATGCCGGTCCAGGCGTCGAACCGTTCGCCCGGACGCACCTCGGACGTGGACCAGCGCACAGCACTGTCGTGCTGACCTGGGACGATGTCCCGCTCACGGGTGGACACGCGCTCCATCCTGCGCGCGAAGCCAACCCCCTGTCGAGAGGCAGCCCGTCGATCAGTAGCCAACCCGGAAGGTGGCGTCCTGCTTGTCGGTGGCCGACGAGCTGCTGCTGATGACGTCGATCCGCAGCACGAAGTTGAAGTGCCGCAGGTACCGGGTGGGGTAGTTGTAGGAGCGGAACGACGTCCAGCTGCCATCGGCCAGGCCGGCCTCCTGGTAGAAGGTGGCGTCCGCGTTGAACGTGCTGCTGCCGTCGTTGGCGGAGAGCGCCAGCTGGTAGTTGGCGTGCCGCAGGTAGCGGTCCGGGTAGTTCACCGACCGGAACGAGACGCCCGCCGAGTCGGCCAGGCCGGGCACCAGCGTCCACTGCTGGTCCTGCCACAGGTCGAACGGGTACTCGTCGATCCGGCCGACGTTGTTCTGGTGCCGGACGTACCGGCCGGGATAGTTGTACGACTTGATCCGTCGCCAGGCGGGAGTGCCCCAGGTGCTGGTCATCCCGGACAGCTCGGTCGCGGTGATCGGGGTGACGCCGCAGTGTTTGGAGTTCAGGGGCTGGGTGTAGGCCCGGTCGTTGAGCAGCGTCCAGGATCCGGTCGTCAGGTCGGTGGTCTGCCAGCAGAAGAACCGGCCGTTCGGGCTCCAGGTGTCGCCCCACATGTACCAGGTGTTGCCGGTGTTCGACCTGGCGATGTTCGGCGCCTCGACCCCGCGGCCGGGGCTGAGCGCGCCGGTGAACGCGGTGAAGCTGCCCGGGTCCAGCGTGCTCGACCGTGCCCCGACCAGCGTGCTGCTGCGCTTGAAGTACAGGTAGTTGACGCCGCCGGCGCTGACCAGGTCGCCGTCGATGACGTCGTAGCCCGGGTCGAAGAACACCTGCGGCGCGGAGGCGGTGACGAAGTCGCTGGTGTAGTTGACCATCAGCACGTTGTGGTCGCCCGGCACGGTGGAGTAGACGACGGCGTACTGGCCGCGGGAGGCGTCCCAGAACGCCTCCGGCGCCCAGGCGTGCGACGCGAGCGAGTGCACCTTGAGCCGCCGGTAGCCGGTGAACGTGCGCAGGTCGGCCGAGTCCCAGATGTGCAGGTACTGGCTCTGGTAGTTCCAGTCGGTGCCGTTCAGGTCGGTCGCCATCACGACGAACCTGCCGTCCTGTTTGCGCAGGATGAACGGGTCGCGCAGGCCCAGACTGCCGGCCGTCGGGGTGGCGACCGGGTTGTTCTGGTTGAGCGGCGTCCAGTTCAGGCCGTCGGTGCTGACGGCCAGGTGCAGGCCGTAGTTGGCGGCGGACATGTCCGGCGACTCGGTGAAGTAGGCCATGGCATGACCCGAGTACGTGGCGGCGCTCGCCGCACCGGGACGCAGCAGCCCCCCGGTGAGGCCGGCGAGGGCGGCGCCGCCGGCGGTAGTGAGGAGGCTACGACGCTTCATGGCGGAACTCCCGGTCTCTGGCAGGTCGATGGCGTACGCGACTCGGCTCGGGGAGTGAAAGCGCCGATTGGGTTGCGTGAATGTTATCGTTAACAATCTCGGTGTCAAGGGACCGTAACCCCCGCCCGTATCTCCCGGTGTGAACCCACCACTCGATGAGGACCACCGGCAGATCGTGAGGGGAATTCTGATGGAGGGCTTGCGGCGCAGGAGCGTATTGCTGCTGGCCGGCGGCGGTGTCGGCATCCTGGCGACGGGCGTCTCGCCGGCCGCACCGGCGTCAGCCGGCCGACCGGCATCAGTCGGCGGGCAAGCATCGACCAGCCGGCAGGCATCAGCCGGCCGGTCGGCGTCCGGCGACCTGATCCTGGACTGGAATGCGGCCCTGCTCCGGATCGTGCGCACGGCCGGCGCGCAGCCGCCGACGATCCACCCCACCCGCAGCTTCGCGATGCTGCACAAAGCCATGGACAACGCGGTCGTCGCCGCGCCCGGCGCGGCCACGGCGGGCGCCGCTGCCGCCGCGGCCGGTCACGGCGTGCTCGTCGCGCTCCACCCGGCGTCGACGGGGCAGCTGGACGACCTGTTCCAGAGCCAGTTGGCCGCGCTGCCGGCCGGTCCGGGGCGGGCCGCGGGCGAGCGGACCGGCCGGGCGATCGCGCTGGCCATGGTCCGCTCGCGGGCCGCCGACGGCTCCGGCGCCACCCCGCCGGTGCTGCCGCCCGGCACCGCGCCGGGCGAGTATCGCCCTACCCCACCGGCCTTCGCGGCGCCGGTCTTCACGCACTGGGCCGGGGTCCGCCCGTTCGTGCTGCGTTCCGCCGGCCAGTTCGGCGTCGCGCCTTATCCGCGGCTCACCGGCGACACGTACGCGGCGGCGCTCGAGGAAGTGCGGATGGCCGGTCGCGACGCGGGGTCGAACCGTACGCCGGACCAGACCGAGATGGCCCGGTTCTGGGCGGCGCCGATCTGGAACTACTGGAACGAGATCGCCGCCGAGCTGGTCCGGAACACCGGCGCCGGCCTGCACCGGGCCGCCGCCGTGTTTGCCGAGCTGAACCTCGCGATCGCCGACTCGGTGATCGCCTTCTACGCCGCGAAGTACGCGCATCGGATCTGGCGGCCGGTGACCGCGATCCGGCTCGCGGACACCGACCACAACCCGGCGACGACGGCCGACCCGGCGTGGAATCCGCTGGCCACCACGCCCGCCGACCCGTCGTATCCCGGCGCGCACAGCGTCGTCTCGCAGGCCGCGGCGCTGGTGCTCCGCCGTACGCTGGGTGACCGGCCGGCGGCCGTCACGTCGGAGGCGCTGCCCGGCGTCACCCGGACCTTCCGGCACCTGCAGGACGTCGCCGACGAGGCCGGCCTCAGCCGGATCTTCGCCGGGGTGCACACCCGGATCGACCACTGGGCGGGCCAGCACCTGGGCTTCAACGTCGGCCGTTACGCGCTGGCCCACGCCACCGCCCACGGCCGGCCCCTCGCCGCGGCCTGACCGCCCGGCTCGGATGGTGTGGCCGAGCTGAGCCGGGCCGCGCCGAAGACGGTGTGGCCCGAGCCGGCCGGCGCCGAGGATGGTGTGGCCGAGCCGGGCCGCGCCGAGGATGGCGGCGTGGACGTTCCGGCTGGCCACGGCGTCGCCGTCGCGGAACAGCCGGAAGGTTCCGGACGTGCTTCGTTCGTGGACGCTCCGTGGGGACGGTGGCGGCCGTCCCCACGTCGCGTTGTCGGTCAGGCGGTGCTACAGGCGTTGCCGTTGAGGGTGAAGGCCGGCGGCTTGGTCGTGTTTCCGGTGTGGGTGGCCTGGAAGCCGACGGTCACCGAGCCACCGGGCGGGATGGCACCGTCGTACGACATGTTCCGGGCAGTCACCTGGCCGGCGGTCGGCGAGAAGGATGCGTTCCAGCCGGACGTGATGGTCTGCCCACTTGGCAGCGTGAAGACCAGCGACCAGCCGTCCACGGGGGTGGCGCCGGTGTTGGCGATGGTGAGGTTCTCGGTCAGGCCGGTGTTCCAGGCGTTGACGGTGGCCGTCACGCGGCACGCCCCCGACGCCGGCGGGCTCGTCGGCGGCGTGGTGGGCGGGGTCGACGGGGGAGTGGACGGCGGCGTTGTCGGCGGGGTGCCGCTGGTGAGGCCGAAGAACGAGATGGCGTACGCGGCCATGCCGGCACTCGGCAGGCTGTGCCCGGCGCCCTGGATGCTGTACGCCTCCACCTGGACCGTGCCGGCGCTGTCGGCGTAGCGGCGGCGATTCCAGCCGGACTGCGGGGTGTCAGACGTGGTCGGCGTCTGGCTCAGCCCGAAGACGTTGGTCCACTGCTCGATCTCCTCCTGGAGCAGGGAGTACGGCACGAGGGTGTCGCTGGTTCCGTGCCAGAGCTGCATCCGCGGACGTGGCCCGGTGTAGCCCGGATCAGCCTGCCGGACGGCGTCACCCCACTGCTGCGGAGTCCGGTCCATGCTGCCCCCGGTGCATTTGCTGCTGCCGGGCGGATAGTCGGCGGCGTTCGCGAAGCAGTTGAACGGCACACCCATGAACGCCGCCCCGGCCTTGAACACGTCCGGGTAGAGGGCCAGCATCTCGTTCGTCATCATCCCGCCGGACGAGCTGCCGGTGGCGTAGACCCGGTTCGGGTCGCCGCCGTACTGCCGTTCGGCGTAGGCGACCATCGAGGCGATCGACACCGGATCGCTGCCGCCGCCGCGGTGTTTGGCGGCGTCCGACCAGGTGTCGAAGCAGTTGCCGAAGCCGGCCTGCTGGGTCGCGGTCGGGTAGATGACCAGGAATCCGTACCGGTCGGCCAAGCCGGCGAACTCGGTGCCGGAGTAGAAGCCGGGACCCGAGCCGCCGCAGCCGTGCATGGCCACCACGATCGCGGGGTTGGCCGGCCGGGAGTCCGGGACGTAGATGTGCATGCGCATGCCGCCGGGGTTGTCGCCGAACGAGGTGACCTCGGTCAGCGAGGCGGCGAACGCGGGTTGCGCGGCCGGCACGGCCAGGCCGGCGACGGCCACCGACAGGGCGGCCACGAGCAGGAGTTTCCGTCTGATCCTCATCGCTTGACTCCTTTGTTCCCGCGCGCGGGGCAGGGCGAAGCCGCCGCCCGTAGCGGGTGGGGATGCGGAAGTACGCGTGGGGCGCCGACCGGGGGAAGGTCGCGCCGAGGTGGTGCATGACATGCCGTGCGTGCCCGGTCCACCACCATCGCGTGGCACATATCCTTCACCCGGGACGCGAAACTGTCAATCGATAACTCTCGATAGAGTGGCGAAGGTGACCAGTCCGTACGACATCGACGAGATCTTCCCCGAGGACGCGGCCGGAGCGGTCCGGCTGCCCCGGCGGCAGGCCGGCAACTCGCCGCAGGGGCTGGCCGTCACGCTGCTGGCCGACTACACCCTGCGGACGCGCGCCTGGCTGCCGTCCGCCGCCATCGTGGCGTTGCTCGCCGAAGCCGGTGTCAGTGAGGCAGGTGCTCGGACGGCTATCAGCCGGCTGGCGCGGCGCCGGGTGCTGGAGAGCCGCCGCGAGGGCCGGCACAGTTCCTACCGGCTGACCCGGGCGGCCGCGGCCTTCCTCGTGGTCGGCGGGAGCGCCATCGTCTCGCCGGCTGGCACCCGTCCATGGGACGGGCAGTGGACACTGATCGCCTTCTCGCTGCCACAGGAGGAGAGCACGCTCCGGCGCGGGCTGCGCGGCCGGCTGCGGTGGATGGGCTACGCGCCGCTGTACGACGGGTTGTGGATCTCCCCGCACGACCTCACCGAGAAGACCAAGGCGCGCCTCGCCGAGCTCACCCTCGGCACCCTGACCGTCTTCCGCGCCCGGCACGTCGAGCTGGACGCGGCGATCCGCCGGAATCCGCTGGACGCCTGGGACACCGCCGAGATCGCCCGGCAGTACGAGGCCTTCATCCGGCGCTGGAGCACGACGCCACCCCGGGCGGCGGGCGGGCGGATCACCGGCGCCGAGGCCGTCCGCGCGCGTACCGAAGTGATGGACACCTACCGGCGCCTGCCGATCCTGGACCCCCAGTTGCCGGCCCGGTTGCTGCCGCCGGGATGGCTGCGGGAGCCGGCCCGGGAGCTGTTCGTGGCCGTCTACGACGGCCTGGCCGAGGCGGCCGAGCAACACGTCCGCGCGGTGGCGAGTCGCCACGACGGCGGGCGGATCCCGGACGTACGGGCGCACACGGTCGCCGCCCTGACGACGAGTTTCTCCTGAGCCCGGCGCGCCTACGACGGGGGACGGCCGGCGGCCCGACGACGGGGGACGGCCGGCGGCCCGACGACGGGGGACGGCCGGCGGCCCGACGACGGGGGAGGGCCGGCGGCCCTACAGCGGGGGACGGCCGGCGGGCTACCGCACTTGGCCGGCCGGCGCGACGGCGACCCGGTTGCGGCCGTCGCGCTTGGCCGCGTACAGGCTCTCGTCGGCCAGCCGGAGCAGATCGTCCGGCGCGTCGCCCGCGCCCGGCCGGATGCTGGCCACCCCCACGCTGACAGTGAGGAATCCGCTCGGCGTGGTCGCGTGCTCCTCGCCGAGACCGGCGACGTCCGCCCGGATCCGTTCGGCGATCCGGTGCGCCAGGTCGAGGTCCGCGTCGGCCAGGACCACCGCGAATTCCTCGCCACCGTAGCGGGCGACCAGGTCGCCCGGGCGGACACCGGCGGTCAGCGTGGTCGCGACCCGGCCCAGGCAGGCGTCGCCCAGGAGGTGCCCGTACCGGTCGTTGTACTGCTTGAAGTGGTCGATGTCCACCATGATCACGCTGACCGGCTCCCCGGCGGTCGCGGCGCGCGACCAGGCGCCGTCGAGCACCTCCGCCAGCCGCCGGCGGTTGGCCAGGCCGGTGAGCGGATCGGTGCGGGTCAGCCGCTCGAGCCGGTCGTTGGCGGCCGCGAGGGCCCGGGTGCGCTCGTCGACCTTGCGCTCGGTCGTCACCCGGATGCCGAGCAGGAGCACGCCCAGCGCCAGATCGGCGACGGCCGCGCCGGCGACCTGCCACGCCAGGTCGCCGCGGGCGCCGAAGGCGAGCTGGGAGCCGAGATAGGTCACCGCCATGAGGACCACACCGATCTCGGCGTACGGGCGCAGCAGCATCAACGCCACGTACACCATGCCGATGGCGACGACCGCCGCGAGCAGAACGTGTTCGCCGGGCGCGACCGCTCCCCACAGCACGACCAGGCCGACGCAGAGCGCCAGCGTCGCGGGTATCTCCCGGCGGTCCTGCCGCCGGGGCGGGAGGCACGCCGAGACGGCCAGCAACGCGAACAGGACCAGCATCACCCAGCGCCCGGCGCCGCGTGTGAGGATGGCGCCGACGCCGTAAAGCGGGGCGCCGACACCGCCCAGCAGCGTGGTCAGCCGGCCGGCCACGGAGGCGAGGCTCGCGCCGGCCACGGAGGAGACGCCGGCCGGCGCCACGGGGCCGCCGCGCTCCGGTTCCGGGCCGCGGGTCGCCGTGGTCGGTGGGCTCACACCCCCACGGTCGGCGCCACGTCGCGTGGCTGGAGCACTCCCCGGGGAGCGGATCGGGTGTACCCGCCGGCCGGCAGGTAGGGGGTGATGTTGCGCCACGCGCGGGCGATGTACTCCTCCTTCTCGCCGACCGGGGCGACGTAGTGCAGGGCCCCTTCGGCCGCCTCCGTGCCGCGCAGCCGGGCGATGAGCCATCCGGCCAGGTACTGCGAGGCGAGGCAGCCGCCGGCGGTGGCGATGTTCTCCCGGGCGAAGAACGGCTGGTTGAGGACCTCGACGCCGGCGGCGACGACCCACGGCTTGGTGGTCAGGTCGGTGCAGGCCGGAACGCCGTCGAGCAGGCCGAGCCGGGCCAGGACGAGCGTGCCGGAGCACTGGGCGGCGATCAGCTGGCGGCCCGGATCGAGCCGGCGCAGCACGTTCATGATCGCGGGGTCCTCGACGACCTCGCGGGTGGCGATGCCGCTGCCGATGACGACGGCGTCGGCCTCGCAAGCCTGCTCGAGGGTGGACATCCGCTCGACGACCACGCCGTTCATCGAGGTGACCCGCGGCGTGGGGGTGGCGAGCGTGACCCGCCAGTCGTCGTCCTTGACGCGGTTGAGCACGCCGAGCGCGATCAGTCACCGCCACCCGGGTGTACGCCGGGCTCGAGGCGGCCGGCCTGGTGAGCCGCGAACAGGGCCGGGGCACGTTCGTCCGCGATCTCGCCGTGCGCGCCGGGCACGGCATCGATCAGCAGGCGATCGCCGGCGACGTCATCGACCTGAACTTCAACTACCCGGCCCTGCCCGAGCAGGCCGACCTGTTGCGGCAGGCGCTGCGCGAGGTCGCCACCGCGGGCGACCTCGACGCGCTGCTGCGCTACCAGCCGCACCGGGGCCGCGCGCCGGACCGGGCGGCGATCGCCCGGCACTTGACCCGGCGGGCGGTGCGCAACGACCCCGACCGCATCCTGATCGTCAACGGCGCCCAGCACGGCCTGGCCACCACCCTGATGGCCGCTCTCGAGCCCGGCGCCGTCGTGGCGGTCGACGCCCTCACGTACCCGGGCTTCAAGATCCCCGGCCGTACGCTGCGCCTCGAGCCGGCCCCGGTGCCCGTGACCGCGCACGGCACCGACCTCGACGCGCTCGACCGGCTCTGCGCGGAGCGGCCGGTACGCGCCGTCTACACCATGCCGACCCTGCACAACCCGCTCGGCGCGGTCATGGGCGAGAGCGACCGCGCCCGGCTGGTCGGCATCGCCCGCCGCCACGGCCTTCTGCTGGTCGAGGACGCGTCCTACGCCTACCTCGTCGAGAACCCGCCGACACCGCTGGTCACGCTCGCGGCCGACATCACCTTCCATGTGTCCGGGGTGTCCAAGAGCATCGCCACCGGCCTGCGCGTCGGCTACCTCGTCGCCCCCGAACCGCTGGTCCCGGTGCTCGAACGCGCCGTCCGGGCCACCACCTGGAACACTCCCGCGCTCACCGTCGCGATCGCCTGCCGCTGGCTGGAGGACGGCACCGTCGACCGGCTGGAGATGCGCAAACGCGAGGACGCCCGGGCGCGCCAGGCGATCGCCCGGGAGGTCTTCGCCGGGCTACCGCACATCGGCCATCCCGGGTCGTACTTCCTGTGGTTGCCGTTGCCCGAAGGCGCCCGCGCGGATCGCATCGCCGCCGAGCTGGCCCGCCGGCACATCTCGGTGTCGACGGCGGAACCGTTCGCCGTCACCACCCGTGTCCCGCAGGCGATCCGCCTCGCGCTCGGCTCGGCGGACCTGGGCGCCCTCGCCGCGACGCTGCACACCGTCGCGCGGGTAGCCGGCCTCGACGCGGACCGGTAAGCCCACGCTCATTGGCCGGGGTCGGCGCCGGCGCGCCGGTATTGTCCGGGCGCCATGCCGAATCGGCGTTTGAAGGCGATGCTGAAGGCGAACGTCGAGGTGTATCCGACGCTGGTGGCGATCGCGTCCAGTGTGGAGTCACTGGCTCGCAGCAGGCGGGCCGCGGTGGTCATGCGCCACCAGGTGAGGTAGCTGAGTGGTGGCTGGCCGACGAGTCCGGTGAACCTGCGGGCGAAGGTTGCCCGGGACATCCGTGCCTGGCCGGCCAGCCCGGCGACGGTCCAGGGCCGTGCCGGTTCGGTGTGCACGGCCCGCAGCGCGGCGGCGATTCCGGGGTCGCGCAGCGCCGCCGCCCAGCCGGTGGTCTGCTCGGTGGTTCGGGACCGCTCGGCCCGAGCACGCCGACCACGTCCGGCATCTCGGCGCCGATGAGGTTGTCGACCATACGGTGGGGCCGTTCGCGTTGAGCGAGCCGGCCGATGTGGTCTTGAACTTCGCAGCGATCAACCCGGGCCGGCTGGCGGCCGTGGCCACCCAAGTGCGGCCGGGCGGTGTACTGGTGTCGGCCGCCACCGGCGTCTCGCACCTGACCGGGGCCCCGATCCGCGTCGAGCATTTCGTGGTGCGCAACGCACCGGACGACCTCGCCGCGCTCGTGAAACTGGTGGACGCCGGAACCGTCCGGGTCGAGGTCGCCGGTACGCGGCCGCTCGCCGAACTGGCCGGCGTGCACCGCGACGCCGAGGCAGGGCGGCTGCCCGGCAAGACGATCCTGGTGCCGGTCCGGGGTTAGGCGACATCCCGCGAACCTCCGCCGGGCCGCCCGCCAACCGCGCGCATCCGCCACTGAAATGCGCGATACCACGGCGTCGATCTCCGACCGCTCGGGACCTGCGCGCCCACCCATGAGGCGGCCTGCACGGCCCACCGAGTCGCTCCGGCGACACGTGGAATCCGGGTGCACGCACCTGTCGCCGATCGTGTATCGCGGCCAGGGCGGCCGTCACACCGCGTACGGCCCGCGCTGGTTCGGTGGGCGGATTTGGCCGATGTACGGGCGTCCGGCCGCTTACCGCTGTTGGCCGGCCGAACGCGACCACAGCTCCCTTTCCCTGCGGCTTTGCTCTGCTCACGTATACGCACCGAAATCGAACGCCCGCTCGATTTCGGTGCGTGTACGTGAGCAGAGCAAAGGCGGCCGGAGGTGTCCGGATTTGCCGCCGATAGTGCGCGGTGGCGGGCACGCTGCGTACACCCCGGATCGTCATATGGGCTGCTTCTGTACACCGGTCAGTTCCACCACGTAGCCAACAAAACGGAGGTCGCCAACGTTCAGGAGACCTCGTCGCCCACCGCGAAGGGTGCGCCGCAACACTGCATCTGCCAGTCATCCACCCACACTTTGATCTCCACGACCCCATTTTCTTGCTCGGCGGGACGCGGACAGGACCGCGGCGGCGACCGCGACGCCGGCCACCATGCCCGCGCCCGGCACGGCAGCCCACCACGTCCGCCGCCCCCGTACGGCGAGCGCCGCCCGGGAACTGGCATGCCACAGCAGCGACGCCGGGCCCTGCGGTACCGCGGCGCTCGCTGCGTTGCGCGCGGCTGCGCCGACCTCCCGCCCACCCCGGACAGCGCGGTCGTCCTGCTCGTCACCGAGGGAACCGCCGCCAGCGCGGCCTGACGGACGTCTCGTTGCTTATCACAAGCCTCCGCACTGGACACCTTTGGGGGGATTCCTGCAAGATCCGTGGGGGAATTCACGGGGCAGTGTCGAGGTGGCGAGTTGAACGTGGACGGCCTGCACCGGGTGGCCCCGCTGCGCCGGTCCGATCCGGAGTGGCTGGGCGGCTACCGCCTGTCCGGCCGCCTGGGCTCCGGCGGGATGGGGGTCGTCTATCTGGCCGCCGACCGCTACGGCGATCCCGTCGCGATCAAGCTGGTGCACGCGGTGCTCGCCGACGATCCGGAGTTCCTCGGGCGGTTCCGCAGCGAGGTGAACCGGGCGCGGCAGGTGCCTTCGTTCTGTACGGCCGAGGTGCTCGACGCCGATCTGGACCATCATCCGCCGTACCTGGTGGTGGAGTTCGTCGACGGGCCGAGCCTGACCGAGGTGGTGAAGGAGTACGGCCCGTTACGGCCGGCCGCGCTGCATTCGCTGGCGGTCGGGGTGGCGACCGCGTTGACCGCCATCCACGGGGCCGGCGTGATCCACCGCGACCTCAAGCCGGGCAATGTGCTGCTGGCGCCGGGCAGTCCGAAGGTCATCGATTTCGGTCTCGCCCGGGCGTTCGAGGCGACCAGTCAGCACACCCGCACCGATCAGATGGTCGGCACGGTGTCCTACATGGCGCCGGAGCGGTTCACCGCGGAGCCCGCGGTGGCGCCGACCCCGGCGGCCGACGTGTTCGCCTGGGGCTGCGTCGTCGCGTACGCCGGGACGGGTCGCACACCCTTCCACGGCGACTCGCCGTCGGCGACCGCGGCGAAGATTCTCACCCAGCCGCCGCACCTGGCGGGCCTGCCGGAACCGCTGCGCGGCGTGGTCGAGCTCGCGCTGGCGAAGGATCCGGCCGAGCGGCCGACCGCCCGCGAGATCCTGGACCTGCTGCTCGGCAACCGGCCGATGCCGGCCCCGATGCAGGAGCAGTCGCCGGCCGACTTCTTCGTCCCCGAGCCCATGCCGGAGGAGAAGCGGCCGGTCCGCCGCCGGATCCTGACCGCGTTCGCCGCCCTGCTGATCGTCGCCGGGGTGGCCACGGCGGCGCTGGTGGGCAACGCGCGGGTCCGGCCGAGCGAGGCCGTCCTGCCTGGCGCCGGCGCGGCCGCGACCGCGTCGCGCGCGCCGGTGGTGAAGGCCTCGCCGTCCCCCGCGGCCGATCCCGCGCCGGCCGACGACGGGAAACCGGTGCCGGAGGAGCCGCACGGCGGGGAGCCGATCATCCAGGATCCGCTGACCCGGGACGATCAGTGGGTGGACAGCCAGATCCAGGGCGAGAACGCCAGCTGTGTCGTCCGCGGCGTGATGCGCGTGACCCGGGCGGACCAGGGCACCTACCAGTGCATCGGCCCGAAGGAGTCGATCGAGGACGACTTCGGTGTCGCGGTCACCGTCGCACTGCAGTCGCCAGGCAGCTGCGCCGCGATCTGGTTCCACTGGGTCGCCCGCCGGGGTGGCCAGGTGTTGCGGGTGTGCCAGACCGAGTTCTCGGTGGCCGCGGACACGCCGGACGACCACCGGGTCTACCGGCGGGTGCCGCTGGCCCGGCCGATCGGGCTGGGCCGGGCGGCCCGAATCCACCTGGTCGTCCGGGACGGCGCGGCGCAGGTGTTCCGCGGTGGCACGTTCGCCGGGCAGGTCGCGCTGCCGGTGCGGGGTCCGGTCGCCGGGCAGGTACTGCTCGGCCTGAGCGCCGAAACCCCGGGCACCGGTACGCCGTACGCGGTCACCTTCGCGGCCGCCGACATCCGTTCCCTCTGAGCGGTGCCGGCGCTCACCCATCACCGGGTACCCGTTACTGTCACCGGATCGGATACGACACGTACGCGAAGCGCCTCGAGTCGGGAGCCCAGCTGTTGACGTTGATGGTTCCCTGGCCGCCGGGAACGGCGATGCGCCGCCGCGGGCGGGACCAGTCGTCGGTGCCGACGACGACGAGCTGGACGGCGAGGTCCGCCGGGTGCCCCTCGGTGCCGGTCGGGTATTCGAGGTAGACGGCGGCCCGGCCGTCCGGCGACAAATGCGGGAACCAGTCGACCGTGTCGCTCGCGACGAGCCGCTCGACCTCGCCGCCGCCGTCCGGGATGCGCGCGAGCTGGGCGTGCCCGGGGCGTTGCGCCCAGCGCTCGGTGTTGAAGTAGATCCACCGGCCGTCCGGCGACCATTCGGGGCCGTCGATGTGACCGGCGCCGGTGTCGACGAGCAGCGATTCCGAGGCGTCGTCGACGGACGTCACGGCGAGTCGGCCGGGCTCGCCGAAATCGACGATCCGGACGTACGCGAGCCGCTTGCCGTCGGGTGACACGCCGTGCAGGAAGTGCCAGACGCCGGCTTCGGAGGTCACTCGCGTGGCGGCGCCGCCGGTCAGGCCGGCGCGGTAGATGTGCTGGTCCATCGCGGACACGAAGATGTGCCGGCCGTCCGGGTCGAGGACGTGGTCGTTGTTGGCCTCGGGCAGGTCGAGGTGCTCGATGCGGGCCGGTTCCGACCCGGCCGCCGGCGCGAGGGACCAGAGGGCGCCGTTGCCGTTGAGGATGAGCGCCTGTCCGTCGGTCGTCCAGTTGGGCGCCTCGAACAGCACGTCCCGGCTCTCGTGGACGACGCTGTCCTCGCCGGTCTCGATGGTGTGCACGTGGATGCGGGCCATCTGTCCGGGCGCGAGCGAGCGATAGTAAGCCACAGGTGAATCTTCCACCGCGGGCCCGGGTATTGTCCGTCCGGTCGCAACCGGAGGAGAACCGTGAGTAGTTTGAACGACTGGAACACCGCCATCATCGAGGAGTTCCGCGCCAACGAGGGTCGCGTCGGCGGCCGCTTCGAGGGCGGGACGCTGCTGCTGCTCCACCACACGGGAGCGCGCTCCGGCACCGAACGGATCAGCCCGCTGGCCTACTTCCCGGACGGGGACCGCAAAATCATCGTCGGGTCGGCGGGTGGCGGCCCGAAGAACCCGGACTGGTTCTACAACCTCCGGGCAAATCCGCGCGCCACGGTGGAGGTCGGCACCGCGACCCTCCCGGTCGTCGCCACCGAGGTGACCGGCGACGAGTACACGAAGTTGTGGGAGCGGGTCACCACCGCCATGCCGGGATTCGCCGACTATCAGAAGCAGACCACGCGCCGCATCCCGCTGGTGGCGTTGCAGCCGCAGGCGTAGCGGCCCGGCCGGTGTGTCGGCGGTCATGGTCCCCTCTCGTTGACGCGTCATGTATTTAGCAGATAATTGACGTGTCAATAAACCGGGAAGGGCCTGACATGTCGGGAATATCGGAAATTGAGTTCGGCCTCGACACCTTCGGCGATGTGCCGGTGGACGACACCGGGAGACCCGCCTCCTACGCCGCCGCGATCCGGCAGGTGGTGGCGGAGGCGGTGCTCGCGGACGAGCTGGGCGTGGACGTGATCGCGCTCGGCGAGCACCACCGCCCGGAGTACGCGGTCTCCACCCCGGAGACCGTCCTCGCCGGCATCGCCACCCGTACCTCCCGCATCCGGCTCGCCTCCGGCGTGACCGTGCTGAGCTCGGACGACCCGGTCCGGGTGTTCCAGCGCTTCGCCACCGTCGACGCCCTCTCGAACGGCCGGGCCGAGGTCATTCTCGGCCGCGGCTCGTTCACCGAGTCGTTCCCGCTGTTCGGCTACGACCTGCGCGACTACGACAAGCTGTTCGAGGAGAAGATCGAGCTGTTCGTCCGGCTCCTCGACGAGAAGCCGGTCACCTGGAGCGGCACCACGCGGGCCGCGCTGGAGAACGCCGACGTCTTCCCGAAGACCGAGTCCGGCCGCCTGCGTACCTGGGTCGGGGTCGGCGGCTCACCGCAGTCGGTGGTCCGCACCGCCCAGTACGACCTGCCGCTCATGCTCGCCATCATCGGCGGCCCGGCCAAGCGGTTCGCCGGCTACGTCGACCTCTACCGGCGGGCCGCCGAGCAGCTGGGCACGACCGCCCACCCGGTCGGCATGCACTCGCCGGGCTTCGTCGCCGACACCGACGAGGAGGCGAAGGAGATCGTCTGGGAGCCGTACCGGGTGATCCGCGACCGGATCGGCGGGCTGCGCGGCTGGCCGCCGGTGCGCCGCGAGGAGTTCGAGGCGGAGATCGCGTACGGGTCGCTGTACATCGGCTCGCCGGAGACCGTGGCCCGCCGGATCGCCGGCGCGATCGGTGACCTGGGCGTCGGCCGGTTCGACCTGATCTACACCGCGGGCGCCCAGCCGGTCAGCGCCCGGCTGCGCTCGGTCGAGCTCTACGGCAGCAAGGTCATCCCGATGGTGCGGGAGCTGCTCGCCGACCGGCGGTGAGCGGTCTCATCGCGCCGGCTCGATCGGCGTGGGCGACCCCCCGGCACGTTCGACGATCGCGCCCAGGTGGAGACAGAGGGCCTCGTGATAGCGGCCGGCGACGATCTGGACGCCGCAGGGCTGGCCGTCCGGCGTCGGGCCGGCCGGCACCGAGAGGGCCGGCAGGCCGAGCAGGTTCACCGCGACGAGCAGGCGATGGGCGAGCCAGAGCTGGTCGGCGTTCGCGGGCCCGGCGAGGTCGAACGGCAGGCGCGGCGTCAACCGGGTGGACACGGGTCCGAGGATCGCATGGGTTTCGGCGGTGAACTGGGACCAGGCCGAGGCGATCGCGTGGCGGCGACCCAGGGCGTCGAGGAAGCCGGCGAGGTCGAGCCGGGGGACGTGGGTGATGGACTGTTCCAGATAGGTGAGGCCGCCGGCCGAGGCGTGCTTGCGCATCACTCCGTCCAGCAGGCCCTCGACGTCGGCGGTGCTCAGCGTGCGCCACAGCTCCGCCGCCGCCATCAGCTCCGGGGGCTGCCGCTCCACGATGTCGACGCCGGCGTCGGCCAGCGCGTCGGCGGCGCGGCGCACCGCGGCCGCCACGGCCGGATCCACGCCCATTCCGCCCGGGTCGGCGACCACGGTGACGGTGATCCGGTCCGGCAGGGGCAGCCGGGGCGGCGCCGGGACCCATTGCGGATCGCGCGCGTCGGGGGCGCACAACGCCTCGTACGCCGCCGCGACGTCGCCGACCCGGCGGGCCATCGGACCGTCGACGGCGAACAGTTGCAGGCTGATCGGCGGCGGCACCGGGATCGTGCCGCTGGCCGACGCGACCCGTCCCTGGGTGGGGCGCAGCCCGACCACCCCGGCGGCCGCGGCGGGCAGCCGGATCGAGCCGCCGTAGTCGTTGCCCAGGCCCAGCGGTGAGGCGCCGGTGGCCAGCGCGACGGCCTCGCCGCCGCTGGAGCCGTACGGCGTACGCGT
Organism: Actinoplanes subtropicus; assembly: GCF_000721705.1. Classification (GTDB taxonomy): domain Bacteria; phylum Actinomycetota; class Actinomycetes; order Mycobacteriales; family Micromonosporaceae; genus Actinoplanes; species Actinoplanes subtropicus. Next base: position 141,512 of record NZ_JOJL01000013.1, on the reverse strand, counting down.
GCGGTCCCAGGGGTTGATCGTCGGTCCGTGCAGGTCGTTGTCGGTGTGCCAGCGCATGCCGAAGTCGGGCATGTTCGTGCGCGCCAGAGGGATGGCGCCGGCCGCCCGGAGATGGGCGACGGCGGGCGCGTCCCCGGGTGCCCGCCGGTCGCGGAACAGCGGCGAACCGTCGGTGGTCGGTTCGCCGGCCACGTCGATGTTGTCCTTGACCGTGAACGGCACGCCGCCCAGCGGACCGACCGGCCGCCCGGCGGCGAGCGCCGCGTCGACCCGGTCGGCGGCCGCGAGGGCCGACTCGGCGAGGACCGCGGTGATCGCGTTCACCGCGGGGTTGACCTCGGCGATCCGGTCGAGGTGCGCCTGGACGACCCCGCGGCTGGACAGCACGCGGTCGCGGATCAGCTCCGCCAGGCGGACGGCGTCGTGCTGCCACACGGGCGAGTCACTCATCGAGGGTTCCTTTCGCTGCTTCGCCGAGGTATCCGGCGACGATGAGGGAGTGGTCGGCGCGCAGGTCGGCGGCGGCGCCCTGGGTGGTGATCTCGCCGTGCGAGAGCAGGAACCCGCGGTCGGCCACCTTCAGGGCGAGGCCGACGTGCTGCTCCACGAGCAGCACCCCGCAGCCGGAACTGTCGGCGTAGCGGCGGACGATCGGCAGCAGCCGTTCGACGATGATCGGGGCGAGGCCGAGACTGAGTTCGTCGAGCAGCAGCAGGCGGGGCTTGCGGGCCAGGGCCCGGCCGAGGGCGAGCATCTGCTGCTCGCCGCCGGAGAGCAGGCCGGCCTTGCGGTGGCGGAGATCCGAGAGGGCGGGGAAGTGGCGATAGGCCTCGTCGGCGTCCAGCCGCTCGCGCTGGTGCCCGAGCCGGAGATGCTCGGCCACGGTCAGTCCGGCGAAGATGCCCCGGCCTTCCGGTACGTGGGCGATGCCGAGGCGGGCCCGGGCCGAGGCGCGTACCCGGCCGAGCTCCTGTCCGGCGAGGGTGACCGTGCCCGCCAGGGGCTGCAGCAGGCCGGAGATCGTCCGCAGGGTGGTCGTCTTGCCGGCTCCGTTGGCGCCGAGCACGGCGACCACCTCGCCGGGAGCGACGGTCAGGCTGATGTCGCGGATCACGGGCAGTGCGTCGTAGCCGGCGCTGAGCCCGTCGAGGCGCAGAATCGGTTCGCTCATCGGCCGGCGGCCCTTCTGCTCTGATCATCGGCGCCGAGATACGCGCTCAGGACGGCCGGATCCTGCCGTACGTGCGCGGGCGGACCGGCCGCGATGACCGCCCCGAACTCGAGGACGACGACGTGGTCGCAGATCCCGAGGACCAGGCCCATGTCGTGGTCGACCAGCAGCAGCGCCGTGCCGCGGTCGGCGACCGCGCGCAGGTGCCGGCCGAGCTTGGCGCTCTCCGTGGTGTCCAGGCCGGCGGCCGGCTCGTCGAGGCAGATCAGTCGCGGCCGGGCGGCCAGGGCCCGGGCCACGCCGACGAGCTTGCGCTGGCCCTGGGAGATGGCGTGGGCCGGCGAATCGGCGAGCCCGCCCAGATCGAGCCGGTCGAGACACTCGGCGACCACGTCGTCCGGCCGCGGCCGGCGTCCCGCGGTCTGGCCCAGCGCGGCGAGCCAGGACGGATGCTGGGCGGAGACGGCCAGGTTCTCCGCGACCGTGAGGTCGTCGAAGAGCTCCCCGCTCTGCCAGGTGCGGGCCAGCCCACGGCGGGCGCGCCGGTGCGCGGGCTGGGCGGAGAGGTCGGCGCCGTCGAGGACGACCCGGCCGCCCGCGGGCGTGAAGCCGGTGACCGCGTCGATGAAGGTGGTCTTGCCGGCCCCGTTCGGGCCGATCAACCCGACCAGCTGACCCGCGGCGATGTCGAGGCTGACGCCCTTCAGCGCGTGCACCCCGCCGTAGCGGACGTCGACGGCGTCGGCCCGGAACATGGTCATGCCGTCTCCCCGGTCGCCGGGACGGTGGTGCGGACCGCGTACTTGGCCGCCTCTTTGCGGCGGTGGTGGGCGCCGGCGATGCCGTCCGGGTTGCCGACCAGGGTGAAGACCAGCGACACGCCGCCGAACAGCAGCGCCCAGGTGCCCTTGATGCCGAACCAGGTCTCCAGGGCGTGCGGCACGAGGGCCTCAGTGGAGAGCAGGCCGGCGATCACCGCCCCGGAGACCGTGGTGATGCCCCCGACGTACGCGAAACCGATCAGGCCCAGAGCGGCCAGCGCGGTGAAGCGGACCGAGCTCACGGAGGCGTAGTTGTAGGCGTAGAGCGTGCCGGCGAGGCTGGCGATGAACGAGCTGATCGCGAAGGCGGCGACCTTGACGCCGCGGACGTTGACGCCCGCCGCGGCGGCGGCCCGCTCGTTGGCCCGGACGGCGAGCATCTGCCGGCCGAGCACGGTACGGCGCAGGTGCGCCACGTACAGCCCAGCCGCCACCGCCACGCCCAGCACCAGCAGGCCGAACACGGGACTGGGCTGCTTGCCGTCCAGTCCGCGGAACGGCCCGTCGGGACCGAGATCGAGCCCGAACAGCCGTGGCGAGGAGACACCGAGGCCGCTGGTCCCGCCGAACGAGGTGTTGAGGAAGAGGGCCTGCTCGATGGCCAGCGCCGCGGCGAGCGTCAGCACCGCGAGACTCACCCCTCGTACGCGCAGGGCGGACACGCCGGCGGCGACGCCCAGCGCGGTGGCCGCCGTGGCGGCGAGCAGCACCGAGAACGGGAAGGGGACGTGCCCGCCGGCGAGACGGGCCAGCAGGAACCCGGCGGTGCCGGAGAGGGCGAGCTGCATGACCGAGATCTGGCCCAGGTAGCCCGTGATGACCACATAGGACAGCACGATGACCGCCCCGATGAGGGAGTTGGTCAGCGCCTGCCGGAAGTCGTACGGCAGGACCACGAGCGCGGTGGCGGCGACGGCCGCGGCGAGCAGCGCCGGCCGGGCCAGCCGCTCGGACGCCGGCACCGCGGGCAGCCGCCGCTCGGCGACCTCGCCGCGGGTGGGCAGGCCGGCGCCGCGCAGGAACAGCGCCACCACGATGATCCCGAAGACCAGCACCTGGGACATGCCGGGCAGGGCGTTCCCGTTGTCGGTCGGGAACCAGCTCTGCGTCGCCAGGTAGTAGAGCAGGGACTGGCCGACCCCGATGAGCACGCCGGCTGTCGCGGCGATCGTCAGCGAGCTGAAGCCGGCCAGCAACGCGGCCGCCAGCGCCGGGATCACCTGCAGCGGCAGGGTGGTCGAGTCGACCTGGATGATCGGCGCGGCCAGGATGCCCAGCAGCCCGGCGACGAGCGCGGCGACGGCGGCGTTGACGGTGGCGATGCCCTGCGTGGGCAGGCCGGCCAGCAGCGCGGCCTGTTCGTTCTCCGCGGCCGCGCGGGTGGCCAGCCCGAACCGGGTCCAGCGGTACCCGGCCGCCAGCAGGACGGTGATGCCCCCGACGATCGCGGCGAGCAGGAACCGGTCGACCGGGATGGTGACGCCCAGCAGCGGCACCGCTCCGGCGGGCAGGACGCTGGGCTCCTGCTGCGGCTGGTTGCCGAAGATGAGCAGCACCCCGGCCTGCAGGGTGAGCAGGACGCCGAGCGACGCGGCGAGCCGGGCGAGCGGGGACGCGTGGCGCAGTGGGGCGAACACGACGGCCTCGACCGCCAGGCCGACGACCAGCGCGACCGCCAGGGCGGCCGCGAAGGCGACCGGCACCGGGCAGGTCACCCCGAAGAAGCCACTGGTCAGCGCCCAGAACGCGTAACCGGACACCATCGCGACGGCACCGGTGGCGAGGTTGATCACCCCGGAGCCCCGGTACGAGACCACCACACCGAGGGCGATGGCGGCGATCAGCGCGCCCTGGCCCAGACCGAGAAGGGCGAACAGCAGCAGATTCGGCATGTGTTCGACCGCCTAGCCGACCGGACGCAGCCAGCCGGTCAGGGCCTTGAACTGGCCCTTGCCCTGGTACTGGTAGAAGCGGGACTGGTCGTTGCAGACGGCCGGCGCCGCCGGGTACTTGCCGCAGGTGACCTCGGGCGCGCCCATGATGACCGGGCCGTGGAAGGCTTGGAGCGCGGCCGTGACCGAGGCCGCGTTGATCTTGTCCGGGCCGAGACCGTCGAAGACCTTCGCGTACGTCAGGATGGTCGTCCAAGCGAGCGGCGCGAAGACCTTGCTCGCGTCCCCGGCGCGCAGGCCCGCCTCGGCGGAGGCGGCCAGGAAGGCCTTCGAGTCGGCCGCGGTCGGGTCGGTCGGCAGGGTCTGCGCGATGCCGTACGTCCAGGTGGGCAGGTCACCGCCGAGGCCCTGGGCGACGTCGGGCGTCAGGCAGATCGGGGTGGAAACCACCGGCTTGCGTACGCCGAGACTCTGCAGCGCCTTGGCTATGCCCACGCAGCCCGTCCCGACCGAGACCGGAACGACGATGTCCGCGGTCGCCGCCCCGGACGCGGTCACCGGACCCAGCAGGTCGGTGCTCTGCGCGTCGAAGCCCACGGTCTTCACGGTGAGCCCGGCGGTCTGCAGCGCCTTGACCACCGCCGCGGACGCGACGTTGTCGCCCGGCGTGTTGGTGTGGATGACCGCCGCGGTCCGGGCGGCCAGGACCTCCTTGGCGTACGTGCCCCACGCCCCGAAGATGTGCGGCAGGTCGCCGAAGAGCGCGAACGTGTCCTTGGCGGTGGACAGCGCGGGGCCGGTCGCCACGCCGACCAGCACCGGCTTCTGGCCGGCGACGACGGAGGTGAACGAGCGGTCGCCGACGTACAGGTTGCCGACCCCGATGGCGGCGACGGAGGAGTCGTTCGCCAGTTGCTGGCCGCATTTCTGCCCCTCCTCCTCGGCCGAGACGACCGTGCAGACGAGCAGCTTCAAGGGGTGGCCGCCGATGCCGCCGAGCTTCTCGTTGACGTACCGGACGGCGGCCTGGGCGCCGAGCGTCGCCTCCGGCGTGCCGCCCGGGCCGCCCTCGACGTTCACCCAGCCGATGGTGACCGGTGACCGGCTCTGATCGGCGGCGCCGGCGGTCGCGCCGAGGTAGGCCGCGTAGTCGGTGACCGCCGGGCCCGCCGACGGGTTGCCGATCGAGGCGCCCGCGGCGGGGACTCCGGCGGTGTCCACGCTGGTCGCCGGCGTGGACGAGCAGGCGGCGAGGCCGAGGACCAGGGACAGGGGGAGGGCCGAGCGAAGTAAGAAACGAACGTTTGGCATGGCAACGCCTCCGCGGCGTGATCAGGCGTACGTTAATAATAAATTTCTTATGGACGGGACACTAGGAGGCGGTTCCGCTCGGTGTCAACGGCTAAAGTCGGCTCGTCCGACCAGGGACGGAGAAGGATGACCGAGACAGCTCAGCGACGCCGGCTACCCCGCCGCTCGATGGAGGAGACCCGCGCCCTCATGCTGGCCGCGGCGACCGAGGTGGTCAGCGAGGCGGTCAACGACGACGGCGAGGAGGCGGCGGCCGCCGCGCTGGCCCACATCCGGGTCAAGCAGGTGGTGCAGGCGGCGACCCGGCGGGAGCGGGAGCGGACCGGGCGCGAGGACATCCCGCCGATCACCATCGGCTCCGTCTACCAGATCTGGTCCACCCAGGCGGAGTTCCAGGCCGACCTGCTGGTCCATCTGGCGGAGGAGTTCGCCGTCCTGGTGCCCGGCCTGCCGGAGAGCCTCGACCGGTTCCGGGTGGCGGCCGCGGGGAACGTGCCGGTGACCGAGATGGTCCGGCAGGTGCTGAGCGAAAATCAAGAACACCTTCGCCGTACGCCGTTGTTCCGCGTCATCCTGTCGTTCTACGCCAGTGCCGGCCACCCGCGGGTCCGGGAGGCGCTCGCCCGCCTGGACACGGTGTTCACCGGGGCGGCGACCGCGGCCTGGCAGGGGCTGCTCGACGCGTACGGCCTGCGGATGCGCGCGCCCTACCGGGTGGAGAACCTCGCGTCGGTCGTCGCGGCGATCCTCAACGGCCTTCAGATCATTGCGATCGTACGCCCGGACACGCTGCACGACCCCGAGGGCAGCGACGACTGGAGCCTGGCGACCCGGTCGGCGGTCCTGGTGTTCGAGCAACTGACCGAAGCGGCCCGGTAGCACAGGGCGGTGCACCACCGGGCCGCTCGCTCGCGGCGTTCGCCGGTTACTTGAACGTCCACTTCTGGTTGTCGCCGGACCCGCACGCCCACAGGACGATCTTCGTGCCGTTCGCGGTGGCCGCGCCGGAGGCGTCGAGGCACAGGCCGGACAGGACGCTCGTGATGGTGCCGTCGGCGTTCAGGTTCCACTGCTGATTGTTCTGCCCGTTGCAGTCCCAGATGACCACCGGGGTGCCGTTGGTCGTGCCCTTGTTGTAGGCGTCCAGGCACTTGTTGCCGTAGATCGTCAGCTGCTTGCCCGAGGCGTACGTCCAGGATTGGTTGCTCTGGCCGTTGCAGTCCCAGATCTGCGCCTGGGTGCCGTTGGCGGTGCTGGAGTTGTTGATGTCCAGGCATCGGTTGGACTGCTTGCCCACGATGGTGCCGGTCTTGTCGCCGCCGCTGCCGCCGCCGTCGGTGCCGCTGAGCACCAGCAGAACAGCCTCGTGGGCGGGCACGCTCGCGGTGTAGCTCGTAGTGAAGGAGCCGAGGTCGGTGCCGGTCCACGGGTTGCGGACCGCGGCGCTGCCGGTGAGGCCGAGGCTGGACCAGCGGGCGGTGATGTTCGCGGTCGCGCCGGTGCGGTTCAGCAGCAGGACCGCTCGTTTGCCCGTACCGCTGAGGGTTTTGCTGTAGACCTGCAGGCCGGTCGCATCCTCGGCGACCTTGGTGCCCTGGCGGCCCAGCGGGTCCTGGTCGATCGCGATCACTTCACGGTTGGTCAGGACGGCGCGGGTGTCGGCGCTCATCGTGGCGAGGTTGTTGCCGGCCAGCAGCGGCGCCCCGGAGATCGCCCACAGGCCGAAGTGGGTGCGGTTCTGCGCCGCGGTGAAGTTCGGCATGCCGACGATGAGCATGTCGGGGTCGTTGTAGTGGCCGGCGCTCTGCGCGGTGGGGTGCTGCGCGGAGTCGAAGTTGGTCAGCACCCGGTCCATCGACGCGGTCTCGCCGTAGTAGATGATGTCCTGGCTGGTGCGCCACATGGTGGAGACGCCCGGCGCCCAGTTCCACGGGCTGCCGTTGCCCCAGCTGCAGATGGAGAAGGTCATCGGCCGGCCGGTCTGCGCGGTGGCCCGGGCGATCGAGTCGCTGATCGAGGTGTACGCCGTCTGCGGGTTGAGGCCCTCGGCGTTGCCGCCGCACCAGTCCACCTTGACGAAGTCGAAGCCCCACCTCGAGAACTGCAGGAAGTCCTGGTCGTAGTGGCCCTCGCTGCCCGAGCCGGGAGCCGCCGGCCGCCCGGTGGGATAGTAGTAGCCGCAGCCGTCGCGCCCGGCGTCGGTGTAGATGCCGGCCTTGAGGCCCTTGCCGTGGATGTAGTCGGCGATCGCCTTCATCCCGCCGGGCCAGTCGGCGCTGTCGACGGTGATGTTGCCGCCGGAGTCCCGGGTGCCCTGCCACCAGCCCTCGTCGATGTTGACGTACTGGTAGCCGGCGTCCTTCATGCCGGACGACACCAGCGCGTCGGCCTGCGCCTTGATCACGCTGTAGTTGATTTTGGCGGCGAAGGTGTTCCACGACGCCCAGCCCATCGGCGGGGTGGTCACCACGTTGTTCGGGGCGGCCGTGGCGTCCTGGGCCGATGAGACCGAGGCGGCGGCCACGATCGCGAGAGCGGCGGCCGCGGCGAGGGCGCGCCGGCGGCGTCGGGATCTGATCATCTGAACCTCCCGGGTGGGTTGCGGGCCTCGTGCGGCGACGAAGGCCGGCCACCGGGAGGAGCGGCTGGCGGCTGGTCCGCACGCGGCTGTGTGAGCGGTCACATCGCGCCAAACCATAGAGCCGGATAACGACGTACGTCAATGGGTTGGGTCGCCGTTGACTGGCTTGCGCAGTGTTCTTACCCTACGCTGTAGACCTACGGTGTAGAACAGGGTGATCGCGGTGAATTCGGTGCGCAGAATCTCGATCGTTACCGGGGTGTTGTTCGTGCTCGCGACAGTTACGGCGGTCATCGCCGGTGCGGTCGTGCCGGCTCTCGGCGGAGCTGGAGCACTGAGCGGCGTCGCCGGTCATCCGGGGCGGCTGGGTGTCGCCGCGGTGCTCTACCTGATGGCGGCCGGCACCAGCGTCGGCATCGCTGTCGCGCTCTACCCGCTGCTCAGGGAGGTCGACGCCGGGCTGGCGCTGGGGTCGGTGATCTTCCGTACGATCGAGGCGGTCTGCTATGCCGTGGCGGTCGTGGGTCTGCTGGCCGTGCGGCCGCTTGCCGAGCGATGGGTCGCGGCGCCGGCCGGCGATCGTGCCGCCATCCAGACGGTCGCCGACTCGGTCGTGGGCTCGCGGGACTACGCCACCCTGGTCGGCGTGCTGGCCTTCTGCGCCGGGGCCCTGATGTATTACCTGGTGTTCTATCGGGCGCGGCTCGTTCCCCGGTGGCTGTCCGGATGGGGTCTGGCGGGGGTGCTGCTGATGGCGGTCGCCGGTTTGCTCGCGCTGTTCAGCGACAACCCCGTCACCGGGTACACGGATTTGATCCTGCCCATCGCCGTGCAGGAGATGGTCTTGGCGGTTTGGCTTCTGGCAAAGGGCTTCCGGCGTGCGGGGTCTGCGCGTCAGGGGTTTTCTGTGTGAGGGGTTTTCCGCGTGAGGGCCTTCGGCGTGCGGGGTTTTCCGCGTGAGGGCCTTCGGCGTGCGGGGTTTTCCGCGTGAGGGCCTTCGGCGTGCGGGGTTTCCGCGTCAGGGGACGAAGGTCATGTCGGGGAAGCTCGGGGAAGGACCGTCGAGTAGCTGACCGTCGCGGCCGCGCAGCCACCGGTCGAAGAAGGCGGCGACGTAGGTCTCCTCGGTGTGGACGGCCCGGGTCAGGTCGATGCTCCCGACGGTCTGGGTGACGAAGCTGTCGGTCAGGCCGAGTTGCCGGGCGATCTGCGGGATCAGCGGGACGGCGTCCTTGTAGGAGTTCTCGCCGTTCGCCCCGTCGAGCCGCAGGTCGACGTGCCAGCCCCGGCTGTTGTCCCACAACATCCGCCAGGACGGCGTCTGGTGGTGGTCGGTGCCGGCGTCGCCCAGGACCATGAACGGCCGGCTGAGACCCTGCCGCGCCACTGGCCACAGTCCGATGGGATCCGGGATGACCGGTGACTCGACGCTGCCCCCGATGTCGACAGCCGCCCGGATACGTGGATCGTCGCCCATCATCTGGAAGGCAGTCAGCCCGCCGGCAGAGACCCCGAACATGCCCGTCCGATGCAGGTCCATGGCGCCCGCGACGCCCGCGGGCAGCGTCCTCCCCTCTGCGTCCGGGTTACGACCCCGATCCAGGGCGGCGAGTTGGTCGAGCACGAAGCGGGTGTCCGCGATCCTGGCGTCGAACACCTTGGCGCCCAGCGCCTGGAAATCGGACGGCTGCTGCGCCTGCTGGAACAGTTCTTGCAGCAGGCTGCCGACCACCCGGCCGTCCGGGAACTCCACCTCGGACGAGTCGTAGGGGTGGTCGATCGTCACCACCACGTAGCCGCGGCTGGCCAGGTCCTGCACCAGCGTCGTCTCCCAGGTCCGCGGGTCGCCGGCGCCCGGCGAGTACAACAGCACCGGGAACGGCGTCCGGTGTCGTGCCACCGGCGCACGCTCGTGGCCGGCGGTCCGGGTGGCGGCGAAGTTCACCGAGTCGGCCGGGATGTCGTAGAGCGTCGAGCCGGCGCCGGCCGCGCTGCCGAAGTGGGCCGCCGCGCCGGGGAGCATGTGCGGCGCCCGCGGGAAGCGGTCCACATCTCTGGCCGGATACCACAGGCTGACCATCAACTCCCGGTAGGACGGCGTTGCCGTCCATGGATTGGCGCGCGAATGGTCGATCAGGTGCAGGTCCACGGTGCCGACCGGATATGAGCCGGTGGGCGCCGGCAGTGTCAGCCGGCGTCGTCTGCTGGGTGCCGTTCGGTGAGGCGGTCTGCTGGGTGCGGTTCGGCGGGCTGGTCGTCTGCTGGGTGCCGTTCGGCGGGGCGGTCAGCCGGGTGGTGTTCGGTGAGGCGAGGGCGGCCGTCACGGATGTGATGGGGAGCGCGGATGTGGTGGTGAGACAGCCGGCGAGAAGTGAGGCGAACAGGGCGGTGCGGGCTCTCCGTGTCATGACCTCACGCTAGGAACGGCACGAGTCCGGCAGAAGGGAGCTATCACCCATCTCCTGGCCGAGGGATAACCCCCCTCGTCAGGGGGACATGCCGACGACCTCCACGGGCACGAGTAAAAGTGTCCGACCGCGCGAGCAACCTTTCGGGGCGCCGGAGCCACTAACGCACGTCCGACGCCAACAAAGTCGACGCCAATGATGAACCGGAAGGACCGAACCCTTGTCCCAGGAGCCCGTTTCGCACCGGATGGCGGGTCGGCGCCCGCGCCGGTCGCTGGTCATCGGGGGGACCGCCGCGATCGTCGGCGTCCTCGCGGCGGTACCGCTGATCGCCAGCGCGAGCACTTCGTCGCCGGCCGGCGGCACGCTCACGGTCGCCGCCGACGGCAGCGCCACGTACAAGACCGTGCAGGCGGCGATCAACGCGGTGCCGGCGAACAGCGGCAGCGCGTACAAGATCGTGGTGGGCAAGGGCACGTACCACGAGATCATCACGGTGCCGGTGACCAAGAAGCACCTGACGATCGAGGGCGCCACCGGCAATCCCGAGGACGTGGTGATCACGTACGGTAACGCCTCGGGCACCAGCAAGCCGGGCGGCGGTACGTACGGGACACTGGGCAGCGCCACCGCCTCGATCCTGGCCGCCGACTTCACCGCGGCGAATGTGACGATCGCGAACTCGTTCAACCCGGCCGCCGAGCCGACGATCAAGGACACCCAGGCGGTGGCGCTGGCCGCCGAGGGCGACCGGCAGATCTACCGCAACGACCGGTTCCTCGGCCGGCAGGACACCCTGCTCGCCTGGTCGCCGAGCGCGGCCGCGCAGACCCGGCAGTACTTCTCCAGCGACTTCATCGCCGGCACCGTGGACTTCATCTTCGGCAACGCGACCGCGGTCTTCAACCACGCCAACATCCAGGCGACCGACCGCGGCGCCGCGGCCGGCGGGCTCAACGGCTTCCTCACCGCGGCCAACACCGAGTCGTCGAAGAAGTACGGCTTCCTGATCACCGACAGCACGGTGTACAGCTCGGCGAAGGCGAACACCTACTACCTCGGCCGCCCGTGGCACCCGACCGGCACGGCGGTGGCGCAGGTCGTCTTCCGCAACACGGTCCTGCCGGCGGCGATCAAGAAGGCGACGCCCTGGACCGACATGTCCGGCTTCTCGTGGAAGTCGGCCCGGTTCTCGTCGTACCACAACTCCGGGCCGGGCTCCGGCGCCGCCGCGGACAGCCCGCAGCTGAGCGACGCGACGGCCGCCGACTTCACGGCGCAGAAGTACCTCGCCGGCACCGACGGGTGGAACCCGGTCGGCGCGACGACCGGCGCCACCACCGGCGCCACCGGGAACCCGACGACGAAGCCGGCCGCCACGACCCCCGCGACCGGCCCGTCGCCCGCGGCCCCCGCCGGGATCACCGGCGACACCCGCAAGGTCACCGAGCCCACCGTGCCGGCCACCACCTGCGCCACGCTCACGGCCGCTCTGACCATCTCCGGCCGTACCTTCCCGGCCGCGCAGGAAACCACGCCGCCGGACACCGCGCGGCTGCAGAAGGCGATCGACTCGTGCACGCGGAGCAGCGGCACGGTCGCGGTGAAGCTCGCCGCGGGCGGCAGCAACCACGCGTTCCTGACCGGGCCGCTCACCATCAAGCCCGGCGTGGTGCTCCTGGTCGACAGCGGCGTCACCCTCTACGGCTCCCGTAACCCGGCCAGCTACCAGATCAGCGGCAAGCCGACCTGCGGCACGCTGGCCAGCAGCAGCGGCGGATGTTCCCCGCTGATCACGGTCGCCGGCGCCAACGCCGGCATCGAGGGCATCGGCGACGCCGCCGGGGTCGAGGGGCACATCGACGGGCGCGGCGACCAGGCCATCCTCGGCACCAGCACGACCTGGTGGGGGCTGGCCACCCAGGCCCAGCAGCAGAACCTGAACCAGAACAACCCGCGCCTGATCCAGGCCAACAAGTCCGACAACTTCACGATGTACGACATCGAGCTGCTCAACTCGGCCAACTTCCACGTGGTCTACTCGGGCGGCAACGGCTTCACGGCCTGGGGCGTCCGGATCAAGACCCCGGCGAACGCGCGCAACACCGACGGCATCGACCCGGCCGGCGCCACCAACGTCACCATCGCGAACTCGTTCATCCAGGACGGCGACGACGGCATCGCGATCAAGGGCGGCCAGGCGAGCAGCAACATCACCGTCCGGGACAGCCACTTCTACGGCACGCACGGCATCTCGATCGGCAGCGAGACCAACGGCGGCGTGACCGACGTCCTGTTCCAGAACAACACGCTGACCGGCACGGACAGCTCCGGGATCGTCAGCGGCAGCAGCACCGGCATCCGGATCAAGAGCTCGCCGAAGAGCGGCGGGAAGGTCACGAATGTCGCGTACCTGAGCACCTGTGAGACGGCGGTGAAGACGCCGCTGATCTTCGACACCCACTATGCGAACGGAACCGGCACGCTGTTTCCGTCGTTCACCGGCATCGTGGTCGACGGCGTCAAGGTCATCAACTCGCCGAAGGGCGCCAAGTCGGTGTTCAACGGCTTCAGCGCGAGCCTGCCGCTCGGCCTGACGCTGACGAACGCCAGCCTCGACGTCACCACCAACACTTCCGCGTACGCCGATGTCCGGCTGGCCAACAGCAATATCACCCCGGCCGGAACCGGCGTGACCGTCACCAAGGTCTCCTCCGGCGGCGCCGTGCCGTCCTGCACCTTCCCGGCGTTCCCGGCCGGCTGACCGGTCCACCGCCGCCGCGCCGTCCCGGAACACCGCGGCGCGGCGGTGGCGACCAGGCGAGATAGATCGTTGCCTTTGGGCTACCGGTGAGTAATGTAAGACTCCTCCAGTCGACGCCCACGGACTCCACTGTGGGCTTCGAGGCATCCGGTGCGGGTGCCGGCGCCCGTACGTCAAAGGGAGTCCACGCACGATGAAGCGTCTCACCGTCAGCAGTGTCGCCGCGGCAGCCGTCGCTGGCCTGGCCCTGTCTCTCACCGCGGGGATGCCCGCCTACGCCGCCACCGTGACCGAAGCGCAGTGGCTCTCCGACGTCGCCGCCGTCACCGGCCCGGCCCAGACCTATGTGGACGGCCGGGTGGCCGGCAACAGCTCCGGCACGAAGCTGGCGATCGTGCTCGACATCGACAACACCGCGCTGGCGAGCTACTTCAAGGGCGGTTACCCGACGCCGGCCACCGCACCGGTGCTCACCCTGGCGAAGGACGCGCACAGCCGCGGCGTCGGCGTCTTCTTCGTGACCGCCCGGGTCAACCTGATCGACGCGACCACCAGGTACAACCTGACCAATGTCGGTTACACCGTCGACGGTCTCTACTCGCGGTCGCTCATCGACCTCTTCGGGGACGTCGCGGCCTTCAAGACGGCGCAGCGCAAGAAGATCGAGGACGCCGGGTACGACGTCGTCGCCAACATCGGCAACAACACCACCGACCTGACCGGCGGGTACGCCGACCAGACGTACAAGCTGCCGGACTACGACGGCCTGCTGGACTGATTCCGCGGTACCGCGGCGGCTCAGCACTCGACGACGTTGACCGCCAGGCCGCCGCGGGCCGTCTCCTTGTACTTGTCCTTCATGTCGGCGCCGGTCTCCCGCATCGTCTTGATCGCCTTGTCCAGCGTCACGTGGTGCACGCCGTCGCCGAACAGCGCCATCCGGGCCGCCGTGATCGCCTTGACCGCGCCCACGGCGTTGCGCTCGATGCAGGGGATCTGCACGAGGCCGCCGACCGGGTCGCAGGTGAGGCCCAGGTTGTGCTCGATCCCGATCTCGGCCGCGTTCTCCACCTGTTCCGGGGTCCCGCCGAGCACCTCGGCGAGCCCGGCGGCGGCCATCGCGCAGGCCGAGCCGACCTCGCCCTGGCAGCCCACCTCGGCGCCGGAGATCGACGCGCCCTCCTTGAACAGCACGCCGGTGGCGGCCGCCGTCAGCAGGAAGCGGACGATGCCGTCGTCGTCGGCGCCGTCCACGAACCGGTCGTAGTAGTGCAGCACCGCAGGCACGATCCCGGCCGCGCCGTTCGTCGGGGCGGTCACGATCCGGCCGCCCGCGGCGTTCTCCTCGTTCACGGCGAGCGCGAAGAGGGTCACCCACTCCATGCCGCGCAGCGGATCCGCGGAGTCGTCCCGGTCGGCGAGCGTACGGTGCAGGTCGTGCGCGCGCCGCCGCACCTTCAGCCCGCCGGGCAGCACGCCGCTGGTGGCGCACCCCCGCTCGACGCAGCCGCGCATCACCGCCCAGATGTGCAGCAGCCGCTCGCGGACCTCGGCCTCGCTGCGCCACACCGTCTCGTTGGCCAGCATCACGCCGCTGATCGGCAGACCGGTGGCCTGGGTGTGCTCGAGCAGTTCCGCGCCGGTCGTGAAGGGGAACGGCACGGGTGTGCGGTCGGCGACGACCGCCGGCTCGCCGGCGGCGGTCTCGGCGAGGACGAAGCCGCCGCCGATGGAGTAATAGGTACGCGAGACGACAACCTCACCGTCCAGGTCGTACGCGTGGAAGGTCATGCCGTTCGGGTGGAACGGCAGGCTCCGGCGCCGATGCAGGACGATGTCGTCGGAGGCGGAGAAGTCGATCTCGTGTTTGCCGTTCAGGGCCAGCCGGCCGTCCGCGGGCACGGGCGCGTACGGGTCGACCGTCTCCGGCTCCTCGCCGGCCAGCCCGAGCACCACGGCCTTGACGCTGCCGTGCCCGTGCCCGGTGGCGCCCAGCGAGCCGAACAGCTCGGCCCGCACCCGCCGCACCCGGGGGAGAAGGCCGTCGTCGGCGAGCGCCGCGACGAACATCCCGGCGGCGCGCATCGGCCCGACCGTGTGCGAGCTGGACGGCCCGATACCGACCGAGAACAGGTCGAAGACGCTGATGCTCACCGGCCGGCACCGTCGGTGCTGTCGACCAGCCAGGCGGCCAGGTACTGCGCGAACGAGGCGCGGACCAGCAGCAGGAACCGCTCCTCCTGGACCACGATCGTCACGCCGGTGCGGGCGAGCAGGGTCTGCACGCAGGTGCCGGCCGGGGCGAACCGCGGGTCGAGGTCGATCGAGCAGCCGCGGGCGAGCACCTCGCGGGCGGCGGGCCCGGCCAGGCTCAGCGCGGTGCGCTGGGCGGAGACGTCGACCACCGCGCCGTGCTCCTCGCCGATCGCCGCGCGCAGCAGGACTTCCAGCTCGCGCTGCCGGCCGGGCTCGGCGAGCAGCAGCCACTCGTCCGGGCCGAGCCACAGCGCGTCCACGTCGCCGAGCCGGCTCGCGGTGCACGGCGCGGTGGGCAGTTCGCCGCCCAGGGCCTTGGCCACCGCCGGGAAGGCGGGGCCGTCCGGGTCGAGGCGGAGGTCGAGCTGGGTCAGGAACGGGATCTCGGCGATCCGTACGTCGCCGCCTTCGTGCGCAAAGGCGGCCAGCGGGCTCTGCTCAACCGTCACGGCGGGCTCCTTCGGAGTCGTAGAGGACCGGGCCGGTGACCGTGACCGGCACCGACGCGCCGTCGTGCCAGGCGTGCAGGGTCTCGCCGATCCGGTCCCGGCCGGCTCGCACGAGGGCGAGCGCGAACGGGCGGCCGAGCGCGGCGCTGCGGTAGCTGGAGGTCACGTGCCCGAGCATAGGCGGGGTATCGGGGTTGGTCAGGATCTGCGCGCCCTCGGCGAGGACCGTGCTGCCGTCGGCGGGCAGCAGGCCGACCAGGTGCTTGCGGTCGGCGCGCTGGTTCTCCGTACGGTCGAAGGAACGCTTGCCCACGAAGTCCGGCTTCTTCTTCGAGACGATCCAGGACATGCCGAGGTCCTGCGGGGTGACCGTGCCGTCGGTGTCCTGGCCGATGATCGGGTAGCCCTTCTCGGCGCGCAACACGTGCATGGTCTCGGTGCCGTACGGGGTGATGCCGAGTGGTTCCCCGGCATCGAGGAGCGCCTCCCACAGCGCGCGCCCGTACCAGGCGTTGACGTTGATCTCGTACGCCAGTTCGCCGGAGAAGCTGATCCGGCAGACCCGCGCGGGAATCCCGGCCACCGTCGCGTCCCGCCACGACATGAACGGGAACGCCTCCTTGCCGACGTCGAGCCCGGGCGCGACCTGGGCGAGCACCTCGCGGGAGCGGGGGCCGACCAGCGCCACGGTGGCCCAGTGCTCGGTCACCGAGGTGAGGCTGACTTGCAGGTGCGGCCACTCGGTCTGCAGCCACTCCTCCATCCACTCGAGGACCATCGCGGCGTTGCCGGTGGTCGTGGTGAGCAGCCAGCGGTTCTCGTCGACGCGGATGACCGTGCCGTCGTCCTTGACCATGCCGTCCACCCCGCACATGACGCCGTAGCGGGCGCTGCCGACCTTCAGGGTGCTCATCAGGTTCGTGTAGAGGCGGTCGAGCAGTACGCCGGCGTCCCGGCCCTGCACGTCGATCTTGCCGAGGGTCGAGGCGTCCATCATCGCGACGCCCTCCCGGGCCGCCCGGCACTCGCGCAGCACCGCGGCGGTCAGGTCCTCGCCGGCGTGCGGGTAGTACCACGGGCGCTTCCATTGGCCGACGTTCTCGAACAGGGCACCGTGCTCGACGTGCCACGGGTGGAGCGAGGTGACGCGTACGGGATCGTGCAGTTCTCCGGTGTTGCGGCCGGCGAGCGCGGCGAACGCGACCGGCGTGTACGGCGGGCGGAAGGTGGTCGTGCCCAGGTCGCCGACCGGGACGCCGAGCTGTTCGGCGACGATGCCGGACGCCACCACGCCGGACGTCTTGCCCTGGTCGTGCGCCGTGCTGATGGTCGTGTACCGCTTGACGTGCTCGACCGACCGCAGGCCCGCGCCGACCGCCTGCAGCACATCGGCGGCGGTGGCGTCGCGCTGCAGGTCGACGAACTGCCGCTCGGGCTCGTCGCCGGGCACCCGCCACAACACCCGCGCCGGCTGCCCGGCGGGGGCCGGCGGCACGGCCGGCAACTCGGGAAGGGCGGCCGGCACGCCCAGCTCGGAAAGGGCCTCGGCGGCCCGCGCGGCGCCCTCGGCCCGGCAGGCGGCGAGCTCGAAGACACCGGCGGCGGAGCCGGCGACGCGTACGCCCTCGACCGTCCCGCCGGGCAGGAAGGCGCCGAGCGCCTCGTCGAAGCGCAGCGCGCCGCGCGCCTGGCTGAACAGGTGCACCGCCGGATTCCAGCCGCCGGAGACGAGCAGCACGTCGCACTCCAGGCCGCTGCGGGGGCCGCCACCGAGCGGGGCGAGGTGGGCCCGGGTGACCCGGTCGCTGCCGCTGGTCCCGGTCACCACGTGGCTGCTGTGGACGGCGATGCCGCGCCGCTCGCACTCGGCCCGCCAGTGCGCCGGGATCTCGTCGCGCGGGTCGACGATGCCGGCGATCGCCACGCCGGCGTCGGCCAGCTCGACGGCGGCCGGGTAGGCGCTGTCGTTGGTGGTGAACACGGCGGCCCGCCGACCGGCCAGGACGCCGTACCGGTGCAGGTAGGTGCGCGCGGCGCCGGCCTGCATGATGCCCGGGCGGTCGTTGCCGGCGAAGACCACCGGCCGCTCGTGCGCCCCGGTGGCGACGACGACCTGCTTCGCCCGGATCCGCCAGACGCGTTGCCGGGTGCGCTCCGGATCCAGCACCTCGAGTGCCAGCACGAAACCGTCGTCGTAGTAGCCGAACGCGGTGCAGCGCCGGAGGAACCGGACGTCCGGGTTCGCCCGCAGCTCAGCGGCGACCGCGGCGAACCAGTCGAGGGCCGGCCGGTCGTCCGTGCCGAGCAGCG
This sequence comes from Actinoplanes subtropicus, assembly GCF_000721705.1. Taxonomy (GTDB): domain Bacteria; phylum Actinomycetota; class Actinomycetes; order Mycobacteriales; family Micromonosporaceae; genus Actinoplanes; species Actinoplanes subtropicus. The sequence continues at coordinate 123,549 of NZ_JOJL01000013.1, read as the reverse complement.
CGCCGCCCGGCTCCGGCTGCTCGTCCACGATGACCACCCGGACGCCGGCGCGCGCCGCGGTCAGCGCGGCGGTCAGGCCGGCCGGGCCCGCGCCGACGACCAGCACCTCGCAGTGCGCGTGGGTGGCGTCGTAGCGGGCCGGGTCCGGTTTGTCGGCCAGCCGGCCCTGACCGGCCAGCCCGCGCGCGACCAGCCCGTCGTACAGCTCGATCGCGGTGGCGGCGAGCATCGGCTCGGGGAACGGCGCCTCGATCTGGACGATCGCGCTGGGCTCCGCCACGCCGGCCGTGACGATGCCGCGCGGCCGGCCGTACCTGATGCTGGTCGCCACCCGGTGGACGCCGTTGGCCAGCAGCGCGGAGGCCAGGGTGTCGCCCGCGTAGCCGGTGTACGTCCGGCCGTCGAAGGTGAACCGCAGCGGTCGCGAACGGTCTATGCGGCCGCCGGCGGCGGTCCGGAACGAAGTAGTCATCGGTAGACCCGCATCAGTCGGTAGGTGTGGGTGTCACGGACGGCGTTGAACCACCGGCGGCAACCGGCGGTGTGCACCCAGCGCTCGGCGAACGGCCCCTTCGGGTTGTCCCGGAAGAAGACGTACCGGGCCCAGGCCTCGTCGTCGAGCTCGGCGGGGTTCTCCGGGTAGGCCACGCCCGCCTGGCCGCCGTAGTGGAACTCGGCCTCCTCGCGCGGGCCGCACCACGGGCAGGGAATGAGTTGCATGCGTCAAGCTCCTCAGTGCGCGACCGCGGCGGCGCCGTGCTCGTCGATCAGGGCGCCGGTGGTGAACCGATCGAGGGTGAACGGGGCGTTGTAGGGGTGCGGCTCGTCCCGGGCCACGGTGTGCGCGAAGCACCAGCCGACGCCGGGGGTGGCCTTGAAGCCGCCGGTTCCCCAGCCGCAGTTGAGGTAGAGGCCGTCGATCGGCGTACGCCCGACGATCGGCGAAGCGTCCGGGGTGACGTCGACGATGCCCGCCCAGCTGCGCAGCAGGTGGGCGCGGGCGAAGACCGGGAACAGCTCCAGCGCCGCGGCCATCTGCTCCTCGATGATGTGGAAGGCGCCGCGCTGCCCGTACCCGTTGTAGCTGTCGATGCCGGCGCCCATCACCAGCTCGCCCTTGTGCGCCTGCGAGACATAGACGTGTACGGCGTTGGACATGACCACGGTGGGGTGCACCGGTTCGAGCAGTTCCGAGACGAGCGCCTGCAGCGGGTGGCTCTGCAGCGGCAGGGGCAGGCCCACCCGCTCGGCGAGCACGGACGTGTGACCGGCCGCGGTCAGCGCGACCTTGCCCGTCGCGATGCGCCCGCGGGTCGTGTCGACCGCGACGACCCGGCCATTGTCGACCTCGAAGCCGGTCACCTCGCAGTTCTGGATCAGGTCGACGCCCATCGCGCCGGCCGCCCGGGCGTAGCCCCAGGCCACGTAGTCGTGCTTGGCGATGCCGGCCCGCGGCTGGTACGTCGCGCCGAGCACCGGGTAGCGGACGTCGGGGGAGATGTTGACGATCGGGCAGATTTCCTTGACCTGCTCCGCGTCGACCCACTCGGCGTCGATCCCGTTGAGCCGGTTGGCGTTGACCCGGCGGACCGAGTCGCGGACGTCCTGCAGCGAGTGGGCGAGGTTGAGCACGCCGCGCTGGCTGAACAGGATCGGGTAGCCCAGCTCCTCCTCCAGCCCTTCCCAGAGCTTGAGGGAGTGCTCGTAGATGGCCGCGCTCTCGTCCCACAGGTAGTTGGACCGGATGATCGTGGTGTTGCGGGCCATGTTGCCGCCGGCCAGCCAGCCCTTCTCGAGGACGGCGACGTTGCGGATGCCCTCGTTCTTGGCGAGGTAGTACGCGGTCGCCAGGCCGTGGCCGCCACCGCCGACGACCACGACGTCGTACGACGGCTTGGGGTCGGGGTTGCGCCACAGGAACTTGGGGTGCTCGGGGAGGCCACCGTCGCTCGTGCCCATAGAATGTCAGTCCTCGCTGGTTGATATATCAGCCTGCGGGTAGAGTAGGCGAGCGCATGAGCAGCGTCAACACACGCGACCGGGACGACGGGGAGGGACCAGCGTGACGACCAGTACGGTGTCCGGTGAGGCGCCGTCGTTCGCCGAGCGGGCGTACGAGACCATCCGGGACCGGCTCGTCATGCTCGAGATCCGGCCCGGCGCGCCGATCAACGACGACCAGCTCGGCCGCGAGCTCGGCCTCGGGCGTACGCCGGTACGCGAGGCCCTCAAGCGCCTGGAGCGGGAGCGGCTGGTCGTGGCCTATCCGCGCCGGGGCACCTTCGCCACCGACGTCAAGATCGCCGACCTGGGCCACATCTCGGAGGTACGCCAGCAGCTCGAGCCGGTCGCCGCCGCGGCCGCCGCGCGCCGGGCCACCCCCGCCGACCGGGCCGACCTGCGCTCGCTGGCGGCCCGGTTGCGCGCGGCCGGCGGCACGACGGTCTCCACCGAGCTGATGCGGCTGGACATGACGGTGCACCGGGCGATCTACGCGGCGACCCACAATCCGTACCTCGAGGACACCCTGGTCCACTACGACAACCTGGCCACCCGGGTCTGGTGCCTCTTCCTGAACCGGCTGACCGACCTGGCCGGCCACGTCGGCGAGCACAGCGAGCTGCTGGGCGCCATCGCCGACGGCGACGCCGATCGCGCGGCCGAGCTGGCGGCGGCGCACGTCGCGGACTTCGAACGGGCGATCCGGGCCGTCCTGTGAGCCCGGTCGTCACCGTGGAGACCTTCGCCGGCGAGGACGAGGCGCCGGCCGGCACGGTGTGGGTGAACGCGCATCCGGTGCTGGCGGGCGAGGTACCGTGGGGTGGTTTCAAGGGCTCCGGATACGGCCGTGACCTGTCCATCTATGCCCTCGACGACTATTCGCGGACCAAGCATGTCAGGCACAACGTGGCCCGCTGAGGCGTTCACCCGATCGTGGCCCGTGGTTGACGCCGCCTTCGATCTTGGGTGACATGGGCCTCGAGAGGTAGGTGCGATGCCGGCGACTGGTCGGGTACGGCCCGGGAACGTTCCCGCCGAGTCGACCAGCTTCGTCGGCCGCCGGACGGAGCTGGCCGAGATCAAGCGGATGCTGGCGGACGCCCGGCTGGTGACCCTGACCGGGATGGGCGGCATCGGCAAGACCCGGCTGGCGCTGCGGGTGGCGGCCGAGGTGCGGCGGGCCTTCCGCGACGGCGTGTGGTTCGTGGACCTGACGCAGCTGCGCGAGCCGGACGCGGACGCTCTCGCCGATCTGGTGCTGGCCGTGCTCGGGGTGCCGCGGCCCGGCGGGCCGCCGAGGCGGCGCCTGATCGATCATCTGGCCGGCCGGCGGGCGTTGCTGGTGCTGGACAACTGCGAGCATCTGCTCGCCCCGTCCGCGGTGCTGGCCGAGGCGTTGGTGCGGGGCTGTCCCGAGGTGGGCGTGCTGGCCACCAGCCGCCAGCCGCTGGCCATCGGGGGCGAGAGGCTCTACCTGGTGCCACCGCTGGGCCACGACGAGACGGCGACGTTGTTCGTGGCGCGCGCCCGCGCGATCGCGCCCGAGTTCGCGGTGACCGGCGACGACGCCGCCGCGATGGCCGAGCTGTGCCGGCGGCTGGACGGCCTGCCGCTGGCGGTCGAGCTGGCCGCCGCCCGGGTCCGGGCGCTGGCGCCGCCGCAGATCCTGGACCGGCTGGCCGACCGGTTCGCCCTGCTGTCGCAGGGCGACCGTGGTGGTCCGGCCCGGCAGCGGACGCTGCGGGCGAGCGTGGAGTGGTCCTTCGACCTGTGCGGCGAGCCGGAACGGACGCTGTGGGGGAGGCTCTCGGTCTTCGCCGGCACGTTCGAGCTGGACGCGGTCGAGGGGATCTGCGCCGACGAGGCGCTGCCCGAGTCCGAGGTGCTCGAGGCGCTGACCGGCCTGCTGGACAAGTCGATCCTGGTCCGCGACGACGTTCGCGAGAACTGCGCGCGGTACCGGATGCTGGAGGCCATCCGGGACTACGCCCGGGACAAGCTCGTCGCGGGCGGTCTCGTCGTGCTGCCCCGGCGGCACCGCGACTGGTACCTGCGGATGGTGGCCCGCGCCAACGCCGAGGGGATCAGCGACCGGTCGGCGTACTGGATGTCGCGCCTCGCCCGCGAACGAGCCAATCTGCGTACGGCCATGGAATTCTGCCTGAGCGAACCCGGCGAGGCCGAGGCCGCGCTGCGCCTCGCGGTGACCCTCCCGGGGCACTACTGGTCGGCCTGGGGCCTGCTCGGTGAGGGCCGGCGCTGGCTCGACCGGGCGCTCACCCTGGCCCCCGCCCCGACGGCGCTGCGGGCCAAGGCCCTGCTGATCAACAGTCACCTCGCGGTCTGGCTCGGCGAGCACGCCGAGGCGGCGCGGCTGCTGACCGAAGGCGAAGAGCTGGCCGGCCGCCTGCACGCCGCCGCCGAACTGGGCCACGCCGCCTACACGCGGGGCGTGGCCGCGCTGTACGCCAACGACCTGCCGGTCGCCGTCGAACGGCTCGAAAAGGCCTGGACCCTGCTGGCCGGCGAGCCGGACAAGGACCTGTACCTGTACCTCAACGTGCTGCTCGGGTTCGGGGTGTCCGCCGCGCTGGCCGGCGACACCGAGCGGGCCGGCTCCTGCCAGCGGGAGCTGCTGGCCATCGTCGAGCCGCGGGCCGGCGGTCGCCACCGATCCCTGGCCCGCTGGGTGGGCGGCCTGATCCGCTGGCGGCAGGGCGATCCGCGGGAGGGCGCCGCGCAGGTGGTGGAGGCGCTGCGGCTGAAACCCACCTGGGGGTCGGACGACCGGTACACCACCGCCCTCTGCCTCGAGGTGCTCGCCTGGATCACCGCGGACCGGCGACGGCACCGGCGGGCCGCCACCCTGCTGGGCGCCGCCGACGTCTGCTGGGCCGACGTCGGCGCCTCGATCGGCTCGTACCTGCAGTTCGCCGGCCACCACGACACCTGCGAGCGGCTGGCCCGGGCCGCCCTCGGCGACGCCGCCTTCACCGCGGCCTTCCGGGACGGCCAGGCCCTGGCGCCCGAGGACCTCCTCGCCTTCGTCCTCGACGAGCCGCGCCGGGCCGGGCGGGCCGAGGAGGAAGCCGAGCCGACGCCGCTGACCAACCGCGAACGCCAGATCGCCGATCTGCTCACCCAGGGCCTGACCAACAAGGAGATCGCGAGCAGGCTGGTCATCTCGCGCCGGACCGCGGAGAGCCACGTCGACCGCATCCTGGGCAAACTGGGTTTCTCCCGTCGCGCGCAGGTCGCCGCGTGGAACGCCTCGTCACGGAATCCTTGAGTCCCGCTGGGCCTGTCGGTCGGGTTTGCGCTGCTCAACTGGCTGCTGGACGCGGACTGCCGGTGGCTGAGCCACCGCCTCCTCAGCCTCGCTGCGGGTCAGGCGCGATTCTCGAGGTACGCCAGCACCGCCAGCACCCGCCGGTGTCCCGAGTCGGTCGGGGGCAGGCCGAGCTTGAGGAAGACGTTCCCGATGTGCTTGCTCACCGACCGTTCGGTGATCACGAGGGCCTGGGCGATGGCCGGGTTGTCGTGCCCCTGCGCCATCAGGGCGAGCACCTCCTGCTCCCGGGCGGTCAGCGAGTCCAGCGGCGTGTTCCGCCGGCGGGCGAGCAGTTCGGTGACCACCTCGGGGTCGAGGGCGGTGCCGCCGGCGGCGACCCGGTCGAGGGCCTCGAGGAACTCCTCCACCCGGCCCACCCGGTCCTTGAGCAGGTAGCCGACCCCGCCGGCGCCGCCGCCGAGCAGTTCGGTGGCGTAGGACTGCTCGACGTACTGGGAGAGCACCAGGACCGGCAGGCCGGGCAGGCTCTGCCGGGCCGCCAGCGCCGCCTTCAGTCCCTCGTCGCGGAAGGTGGGCGGCATCCGTACGTCGATCACGGCGGCCTCCGGCCGGTGCTCGAGCAGCGCGGGCAGGATCTCGGGGCCGGTCCGCACGACCGCGACGACGTCATGGCCGACGGTTCTGAGCAGCAGCACCAGGCCCTCGCGGAGCAGGGCGTTGTCCTCGGCGATCACCACACGCACGGCAGCTCCGCCTCGATCACGGTGGGGCCGCCCGCGGGGCTGGTCACGGTCGCCCGTCCGTCCAGGGCCGCGGCCCGGCGCTGGATGCCCAGCAGGCCGGTGCCGGGCCCGGTGTCGGTGGCCCCGCCTCGCCCGTCGTCACGTACCGACACCCCAAGTCCTTTTCTCGTACGGGCGATCCGCACCTCGACGCGCTCGCAGCCGCTGTGCTTGGCCGCGTTGGCCAGCGCCTCCGCCACTATGTAGTACGCCGCCGCCTCGATCGCGGCCGGTGCCCGGGGACCGTCGTCCACGCCGTCGTCCGCCACCGTCACCGGGATCCCGGAGCTCGCCGCCAGCGCCCGTACGGCGCCGGTGAGGCCCCGGTCGGTGAGGATCGGCGGGTGGATGCCGCGGACCACGTGCCGCAGGTCGGTCAGGGCGTCCTCGGCCAGGTCCTGGGCGGCGTCGAGCAGCTCGCGCACGGTCCGCGGGTCGTGCTCCAGCGCCCGTTTGGCCAGTCCGAGCCGCATGGACAGCGAGACGAGCCGGGCCTGGGTCCCGTCGTGCAGGTCGCGCTCGATCCGGCGCAGTTCGGCGCCGTGCGCGACGATCGCGTCGGCCCGGGTGGCGGCCAGCTGCTCGACCCGCTGCGCGAGGGCCGCCTTGGGCGAGGGGCGCAGCAGGATCCGGCTGCCGTCCGCGTCCAGGTCGGCCAGCCAGCCGATCATCGGTAGGACGACCGGCCGGCGGCGCAGCAGCCCGCACCAGACCGCGTCGACCGGGAGCCCGATCACCCACAGCGGCACCGCGAGCAGCCCCAGGTTGCCGTAGAGGTAGTAGGCGGCCACCCAGATCGCGTCCGCCTGGGTGCCGGGGTCGCGGACCGCCGTCCGGACCCGCTCGCGCACCCGGCGGCCGGTGATCGGCACGTACGCCTCGGGGATCGGCCGGCCGGTCCGGTCGGCCACCATCTCCCGCTTGATGCCGGCCAGCCGCCGGATCAGCAGCACCGTCTCGGGCAGCAGGCCGATCCCGATCACCGCGACCGCGCCGGTGGCGGTGAACAGCAGGACCGTGATGAACAGGTACGACGCGATCGACAGCGCGACGGACTTGACCAGGTACATCGTCGCCCGCGCCGCCTCCCGCACCGCCCGTCGCATGACGATCAGGCTAGGGGATCGCCGGCCCCGGGCGCGGGCGGGCGAGCACCACCACGGTGGTGTAGCCAGCTACACCACGAGGAGGGGAGTGCGCCCGGTCGTGCCGGCTGACCTGCGCCGGAAGAGTGATCGGTGGCAGTCAGGACCGATCCCGAAAGGCATGATCATGGCAATCCTCCTCGACCGGCTCGGCCGGATGGCGTTCCGGTGGCGGTGGCTCGTCGCCGCGTTCTGGGTCGCGGTGCTGGCCTGCGTCGGCTACGCCGCGACCCAGGCGCCGAAGGCCGCCGGCGACGGCTTCACCATGCCCGGGATCGAGTCGCAGAAGGCGTTCGATCTGATGGAGCAGCGGTTCCCCGGTGCGGACGCGCAGTCCGCGACGGCCCGGGTGGTGTTCGTCGCCCGGGACGGGCAGCAGCTCACCTCGGCGGCCGACCGGGCGGTGATCGAGAAGCTGGTCGCCGAGGCGGGCGCGGGCACACAGGTCGCCACGGTGGCCGATCCGTTCCGGACGGGCGCGGTCAGCCAGGACCAGGCGACGGCGTTCGCGACGGTGACCTTCACCGCGCGGGCGGCGGACCTGACCGGCGCGAGCAAGCAGCATCTCTCCGACGCGATCGGCCGGGCCCGCTCGTCCGGCCTGACCGTGGAGGTGGGCGGGGACGCGCTGGCCACCCAGCCGGCCGCGGGCGGGCCGGCCGAGGGGATCGGCATCGCGGTCGCCGCCCTCGTCCTGCTGGTCACCTTCGGGTCGCTGGTCGCGGCCGGGCTGCCGCTGCTGACCGCGGTCCTGGGCGTCGGGATCGGCATGTCGGGGATCCTCGCGCTCGGGCACGCCCTGGGCCTGTCGGAGACGACCGGGACGCTGGCCACCATGCTCGGCCTGGCCTGCGGCATCGACTACGCGCTGTTCGTCGTCTCCCGCTACCGGGAGGAACGCGGCAAGGGGCGCCAGGCCCGGGAGGCCGCCGGGCTGGCGGCCGGCACGGCCGGGTCGGCGGTGGTCTTCGCCGGGCTCACCGTGATCATCGCGCTGGCCGGGCTGTCCGTGGTCGGGATCCCGATGCTGACCAGGATGGGCCTGGCCGCGGCCGGCGCGGTCGCGATCGCCGTGCTGATCTGCCTCACCCTGGTCCCGGCGCTGCTCGGCTTCTGGCCGGACGCGGTGCTCTCCCGCAAGGCCCGCCGGGGCGTCGCGGCCGGCCAGCACGAGCGGCGCGGCGAGGGCAACCGGTGGGCGCGGCTGGTGCTGCGCTTCCCCCTCCCGGTTCTGCTGGCCGGCGTCGCGGGCCTCGCCGCGCTGGCCGTGCCGGTGATCCACCTGCAGCTGGGCATGCCCGGTGACGAGGCCAAATCGACCAGTACGACCGAACGGCGCGCCTACGACGCCCTGGCCGAGGGCTTCGGCCCCGGCTTCAACGGCCCGCTGGTCATCGTGGTGGACGCGCGCGGCGCCGCCGACCCGAAGACCGCCGTCGGCACGATCAGCAAGGCCGTCGCCGCCACCCCCGGGGTCGTCTCGGTCTCGCCGGCCCGGTTCAACACCGCCGGCGACACGGCGATCTTCTCGGCGATCCCGGCGACCAGCCCGACGGACGAGAAGACCAAGGATCTCGTCCAGGCCATCCGCGACGAGCGCCCCGGCGTCGCCGCCCGGGCCGGGGCGACCTTCGAGGTCACCGGCTCCACCGCGGTCAACATCGACGTCGCCGGCAAGGTGCAGGGCGCGCTCTTCCCGTACCTCGCGGTGGTCGTCGGCCTGGCGATCCTCCTGCTGCTGATCGTCTTCCGGTCGATCCTCGTCCCGGTCAAGGCGGCCTTCGGCTTCCTGCTGTCGGTGCTGGCCGCGCTCGGCACCGTGGTCACCGTCTTCCAGGAGGGGCACCTCGCGAAGCTGCTCGGCGTCGAGCAGACCGGGCCGATCATGAGCCTCATGCCGATCTTCCTGGTCGGCATCGTCTTCGGCCTCGCCATGGACTACGAGGTCTTCCTGGTCTCGCGGATCCGCGAGGACTACGTCCGCAACGGCGGCGCCCGCCCGGCGATCGTCAGCGGCTTCGGCCACAGCGCCCGCGTCGTCACCGCCGCCGCGCTGATCATGACCGCGGTCTTCTCCGGCTTCATCACCGCCGACGTCTCCATGATCAAGATGATCGGCTTCGGCCTCGCGATCGCGGTGCTGTTCGACGCGTTCGTCGTCCGGATGGCCATCGTCCCCGCCGTCCTCGCCCTGCTCGGCGACCGGGCCTGGTACCTGCCGCGCCGGCTCGACCGGCTGCTGCCCCGCCTCGACATCGAGGGGGAGCGCCTCCACCACGTGAGGCCGGCGCCGCCCGCCGCTCCCGAGCCCGAGCCCGAATTAGCGCGGTCGTGACCCGCGACGGGGCCGCCGGCACCGACGTCTACGTCGACGCCGCCGGAGCCGTTCGGCGGGCCCTTGAAGCCCTCGCGCTCGCCGCCACGCCCGGCGCGGCCGGCAAGGTCATGGTCACGTTCGACTGACGCTCAGGTCGAAGGTGGCGGTGCCGTGGTTCCGGCTGGTCGCGGTGACGGTGATGGTGCCGGGCCGATCGGCGGCGCGGATGACGGCCAGGGCCCGGCCGTAGTGCGTGGTGTGCGTGTCGCCGGTGAAGGTCTCCTCGGTCGCCGGGGCGGCGCTGCCGAAGCCGGCGAGCTCCCCGGGGCCGGTGACCGCGACGGTCACGGTGTCCTTGGCGAGCGTCTGCACCGTGCCGTGGTCGTCGGCGAGCTCGATGTGGACGAAGGCGAGGTCCTGGCCGTCGGCGGTCCGGGCCTCGCTCTCGACGTTCAGGCGCAGGCGGGCCGGGCCGGCCGAGCGGAGCGTGGACCGGCCGGTCTCCCGGCCGGCCCGGTAGCCGACCGCGGTGAGTTCGCCGGGCCGGTACGGCGTACGGAATCGGGCCAGGAACCGCCTCGGCCGGCGGCGGCCCAGCGAGCGGCCGTCGAGCAGCAACTCCACCTCGTCGTCGGCGGAGTAGACCTCGATCTCGGCGGTCCGGCCCTCGCAGCCCTGCCAGGACCAGCTGGCGACGGCGTCGGTGCTGCGCCAGGCGGTGCGTAGCGTTCGCTCGCCGGCGTGGTCGAGCGGGCGGACGGCGATCGCCGGGGCGTCGAGGCGCCCCCAGACCGCGCGGGCCAGCAGCGCCGGCGCGCCGGGGAGCCCGGTGATGTCGATGGCGCCGGGACCGGCGATCAGGGCCGGGTAGGGCTTCTGGATGCCGCCGGGCTGCTCGCCGTACGCCCAGGTGCCGATGCCCGCCTCGCCGAGGTAGTCCCAGCCGGTCCACATGAAGTCACCGAGCACCCCGGGGACCCGCTCGACGAGCTCCCAGATCCGGGGCAGGTCGCCGGGCATCGACTCGGTGCCGAGGATGACCCGGCCGGGGTGGCGCTTGCGGTCGCCGGGGTAGCGGCCGTACGCGTAGTTGTATCCGGCGACATCGACGGCGGCGAAGGCGTCGCGGCTGACCCGGTCGGCGACCGGCAGCCGGGAGAGCAGCCGCATCAGGGCGCCCAGCTTGTCGGCCATGAAGTTCGCCGCCGTACTGCTGACTTCCGTCGGCTCTTTGTTGAAAGGGGAAGCGCCGTGGCTGGCCATGACGTTGAGCACCAGGTTGACCGCGACCGTGGTGGGCCGGTGCGGATCCAGCCCGGTGACGAAGTCGTGCAGCTCGCGGGCGGTCGCCACGCCGCGCGCGGTGGCCGTCTCGGTGATCTCGTTGCCGATCGAATACATGATCACGCTGGGGTGGGCGTGGTCCTTCGCGACCATGGCGCGGGCGTCGTCCTGCCAGGTCCCGGCGAAGCGGGCGGCCGCGTCGTGGGCGGTCTTCGGCTCGTACCAGACGTCGGCGAGCTCGTCCATCACGTACAGGCCGATCTCGTCGCAGGCGTCGAGGAGGTCGCGGGAGATCGGGTTGTGCGCGCTGCGGATCGCGTTGAAGCCGTTGGCCTTGAGGATGCGGGCGCGGCGGAACTCGGCGGCCCGGAAGGTGGCGGCGCCCAGGACGCCGCTGTCGTGGTGCACGCAGGCGCCGCGCAGCAGGACCCGCTCGCCGTTGACCAGCAGCCCCCGCTCCGCGTCGACGTGCAGGGTGCGCAGCCCGGCCCGCAGCGTCCGGCGGTGCAGTTCGGCGTCGCCGTCGAGCAGCCGTACGGTCGTCTCGTACCGGTAGGGATCGTCGGCCGACCAGAGCCGCGCCTGCGGAACGGTGAGCCGCAGCCGCGCCGTGCCGCCGACGACCGGGGCCGACGACTCGCCGGCGTCGCCGAGCGTCACCGCCACGGTCAGGCCCTCCGGCGCCGGGCCGGCGACGTCGACGCCGATCTCCACGACGCCGTCCCCGGTGTGCACCCGGATGCCGTCGCGGGCCAGGTGCACCGCCGGGAGCTCCTCCAGCCACACCGGCCGGTAGATCCCGGCGCCGGTGTACCACCGGCCGTTCGGCACCTCGCGATTGTCGACGTCGACCTCGATCAGGTGCTCCCGGCCGGCGGTGACCACGCCGTCGAGCGGGACCGTCCACTCCCGATAGCCGCTGTCGCACCCCGCGATCGGCTCGCCGTCGACCAGCACCCGGGCCTTGCCGTAGACGCCCTCGAAGACGAGATGCAGCCGGTCGGCGGCGGGCGCGGTCCAGCGCTTGGCGTACCGGTACCGCCCGCCCGGGAAGTAGCCGCCGTGGACGCCGGTGCCGCCGCGCGCCGTCCGCGGCTCGGCGAGCATGGCGTCATGGGGAAGCCGGACGGGCCGGCCGTCGACGGACCAGCCGTCCATGAATGATGACACGTGACAGCAACGTAGGGTAGTTGCTGTCACGTGTCAATCGGCACCTCACCGGCCGCTGTGTCACACTCTCCCGGTGACCAGGCCGACCAGTTCGGATGTCGCCCGGCTCGCCGGGCTGTCCCGCTCGGCGGTGAGCCAGATCCTCGGCGGCAACGAGGACCGCTTCCCGCCGGCGACCCGCGAGCGGGTGTTCGCGGCCGCCGCGTCGCTGAACTACCGGCCCTCCAAGGCCGGCCGGGCGCTGGTCACCGGGGTCGGCGACCTCGTCGTGCTGGTCGTCCCGAATGTCACGTTCGGCCACCACCTGCAGGACGGCATCGACCGGATCACCCGCGGCGCGGCCGCCCACGGACTGAGCGTCGTGGTGAAGTACGCGGGCGCGACCGTCGACGCCGTCCTCGACCTGCAGCCCGCGGCGGTGATCGACCTGGGGGTGTACTCCGCTGCCGCAGCCGAGGCGCTGCGCGCCGCCGGGATCCGGGTCCTTCCCGCCCGCGCCTTTCATGACCCGAACGCCACGATCGGTGCCCTGCAGGCCGGAGAACTATTGCGTACGCCTGGGCGCCGGCTCGTCTACGCGCTGCTCGCCGACGACCGCCTCGACCCGTACGGCCCGCCCCGCGCCGAGGGTGCCGCGCGGCACGCCCGGCTGGCGGGCGTGCCCGACCCGATCGTGGTGCGGGTCCCGCTCGATCGGGCCGGGGCGGTGCGGGCCCTGGCCCCCGTGCTCGCGGAGTCACCGGTCGGCATCGCCTGCTACAACGACGAGGTGGCGATCGCCGCGCTCGCCGCGGCCCGGGAGCTCGGCCTGGCCGTGCCGGGGCAGGTCGCCGTGGTCGGCGCCGACCACACGAGCATCGGGCAGCTGGTCACGCCCCGGCTGACGACCGTACGCATCGACTTCGCCGCCCTGCTGGACGCGGTGATCCCGGAGGCCGAGCTCCGCGGCATCCGCTCCGGCCACCAGGAACCGCCCCCGTCGGAAGCGGACCCGAGCCGGTTCGTCACCCTGGTCCCCGGCGAGACCTCTTAGCGCGTGCCAGATCCGCGCACCCGCTTGGTAGCCGGGTCGGCGTGCCAACCGTTTCGGAGCCTCGGTCGGCGACACCCGTCGGTACCGGGCCGCTTCCCCGTACGGCCGGCAGTTTCGCGTTTCGGGCCCAGTTCCCGGTAGGGCATCGACGTGTGACAATGTCCTGCGTCCGGGCGTCTGCGATCGAACCAGGAAACCGGGGGCGTGCGTGGTCGAGATCCAAGGTCAGCCCTCCGAACTTGGCACCGTGTCACGCGGCGGGCGGGCCGCGGGCGGGACCACCGCGGGGTCGAAGGCGGCATCGGGCGTGCTGAGGCGGCTGTGGTCCCGCCGTGAGTGGATTCTGGTCGTCCTGGGCGGGCTTGTGCTCGCCGTGGCGCTGACCTGGCCGACGCTGCGCGACCCGCGGCACACCGTGCCCGGGGACATCGGCGATCCGGCCTTGTTCGCCTGGCAGATCGCCTGGGCCGGGCACGCGCTGGTGCACCACCCCCTGCACCTGTGGGACTCGAACACGTTCTACCCCGATCCGCATTCGCTCGCCTTCACCGATGCCGTGATCGGCTACGCGCCGTTCGGCGCGATCGGGTCCGGCATGGACGCGGCCGTCCTGCGATACAACATTCTGTACGTCCTGGTGCACGCGCTCGCCTTCATCGGGGCGTACGCCCTGACCCGCCAGTTGGGCGCCCATCCGCTCGGTGCGACGGTGGCCGGCGTCGCCTGGGCGTACGCGCCGTGGCGGCTCGCGCATGCCGGCCACCTGAATGTCCTGTCCACCGGCGGCATCGCGCTGAGCCTCGCCATGATCGCTCGCGGCCACGGCTGGTCGTTGCGCACCGGCCACCGCCCGGAACGGCACCGGCCGCGGTGGGCGCTGGCCGGCTGGCTGGTCGCTGCCTGGCAGGTCACCCTCGGGCTTGCCATCGGGCTCGTCTTCGCGTACCTGATGGTGGCCCTCTGCCTCGTGGCCGCGGCGTGCTTCGGCTGGTCCTGGTGGCGGCGCGGCCGGCCGCCCTTCGGCCGGCGGCTGCTGGCCGCCGATCTGGCCGGCGGGTTGTGCTTCGCAGCCGCCACGGCCTTCATGGGCCTCGCCTTCGCCCGCGTCGTGCAGCTCTACCCGCAGGCCGACCGGGGGCTGGGTTGGACCGAGATGTATTCGCCGGCCTGGCGAGGCCTGGTCATCGCGCCCGAGGCGTCCTGGCTGTGGGGTGCCCGGCACGCCGCGGCGCGTTCGCACCTGCCCTGGCCGCCGGAGATGACGCTGTTGCCAGGCATCGCCCTGATCGTCCTGGCCGTGATCGGGATGTTCATCTCGATCTTCCGACTCCGCCACCGGATCCTGCTCGGTCTTGGCACCCTCGGCGCGGTGCTGCTCACGCTCGGCGCGACCCTGCCCTGGCACGGCGACCCGGGCTATCTGACACTCTCCCGACACTTGCCGGGCTGGGCGGCGTTGCGCACGCCCGGGCGGATGACGGTGTGGACCACGTTGGTGCTGGCCATTCTGGCCGCCGGCGCGGTCAGCGAGTTCGTCGCCGGTGCGCGGGTCACGGCGCCGCGGCCCGCGGCCGGCGCCGGGCGCTCGGGGCTCGTGGCCCGCGGAAGATTCGTCGCGCTGCGGGTCGCCCTGCTGATCCCGCTGGTGCTGGTCGTCGTGGAAGGGGTGAACCGGACCTCGCACCCGGAGCTGCTGCGGTATCCGGCCGCGATGCAGGCCGCGCAGGAGCCGACCCTGGTGCTGCCCAGCGGCGGCAGTCTCGAGATGTCCATCATGCTGTGGTCCACGAACGGGTTCCCGCGCATCCCGAACGGCCTGGTGACCTTCGTCCCGACCGGGCAGGAGAGGATCCGCTCGGTCAGCACCACCTTCCCGGACCCGGCCAGCATCGCCGCGTTGCGAGCGGCCGGCATCAGGTCGGTCGTCGTCCTGCCCGAATGGCTGAGCGGAACCCCGTGGGAGGGCGTGCCCGGTCGCCCGATCGACGGCCTCGGCATCTCCCGTGAGCAGATCGACGGCGCGATCCTTTACCGCCTCGGGTGACCCTCGGCGGCGGCCGGGACTCGTGCTGACGCCGGCTTCGGGCTGCTGGTACGCGGCTCGGGCTCAGGAACGGGTGAGCAGCCGCGCGGTCCCGTACGCCTCCGCGCCGGTCACCGCGCTCTTGGTGTCCCAGGTCATGACCGGGCCGTCGCCGTTCCAGGCCGGCCAGCCCGGATCGCCGTCCCGGACGAAGGCGACGTACGCGCCGTGCACCGCGTCGGCCAGTTCCTGCGGGGGCGCCTCGCCGGCGAGCCGGGCCACGTGCTCCTCGCCGAGGACGTCCCACGCGAACGGCACGTCGAGGCAGTGCCCGGACAGGCCGTCGGCCCCGCTCCGCCAGGCGAAGTCGTACGCGAACGTCGGCGCGGCGGCACCGGCCCGCAGCTCCGCCCATTCCACGACGCGCCGCCGGAACACCCGGTCGGTGACCGACTGGCCGAGCACGGCCGCCGGCGACCGGCCGGCCAGCGCGGCCGCGTACCCGGCCGCGACCTCGGGATCGAGTCCGGCCCGGACGAGCAGGTCCACCGGGTCGGCGTCCTCGAACGACGACGCGGCGCCCAGCGCGATCATCGAGAATTCGTCCCGGGTGGCGCCCACGACCAGGGCGACGTCCGCCCCCTCGCCGCGGGTCAGCCCCTCGGCGACTGTCCACGGCAGGACGTCGCCGTCCACCACGGGCGCCATCCGTACGCCCGCGGAAACCGTCGAAACCACCTCGAGCGCGGTGGACGGCGGGCCCCCGAACCCGGTGTCCACCAGCTCCGACTCGTCCACGCCGCCGAACCCGGCCAGGTCCGGGGTGACGGCGAGCCGGCCGGCGAGCGCCCGCGTCATCGCCGTCGCGTCCGCCACCGTCCGGTCGCCCGGCGAGCCCGAGATCGCCATGGCGCCGCGGAAGAGGCCGCCCGCGCCGGGCGCGACCAGCAGGTGCATCACGCTGCCGCCGCCGGCCGACTGCCCGGCGATGGTGACCTTCCCGGGGTCGCCGCCGAACGCGGCGATGTTGTCGCGCACCCATCGCAGGGCGAGGATCTGATCGCGCACGCCGCGGTTGGCCGGCGCGTCGGGCAGGTGTCCGAAGCCCTCGAAGCCGAGCCGGTAGGCGATCGTCACGACCACCACCCCGTCGCGGACGAAGGCCGCACCGTCGTACCAGGGACTCGCCGGGGAACCCGCCACGTACCCGCCGCCGTGGATGTACACCAGGACCGGCAGGCCTTCCGCGGCCGGGCCGGGCGTGAACACGTTGAGCGTGAGCACGTCGTCGCCGGGGATGGTCGGCTCTGGGATCGCGGTCACCGCCGCGAACGGGCGGCGCTGCGGCGTCGGGCCGTACGCCAGGCAGTCGAGCACGCCCGGCCAGGCCCGCCGCGGCTCCGGCGCCTGGAACCTTCGCGAGCCGTAGGGCGGTTCGGCGTACGGGATCCCGAGGAACGCGACGCCCGTTCCCCAGTCGCGGCCGCGGACGACACCCGCGGTGGTACCGACGATGGTCATCGTTCTCCCTGGAAAGATCTCGTGGCATGATCCGGGCCGTGGCCCGCATCCGCGTCATCTCCGACAACGACTACTCCGGCGACCCGGACGGTCTCTGGCAGCTCGCGCACCTGCTGCTGAGCCCGGACGCCGACGTACGGCTGGTGATCGGCTCGCACCTGCGCGAGGGCGACCCCTTCGACCCCTCCGGCCGCAGCGCCGACAACGCCGCCCGGAAGGCCCGCGAGATCGCGGCGGCCTGCGGGCGCGACGACGTCCGGATCGTTCCGGGATCGAACACCGCCGGGGTGGTGCGGGGTGAAGCCGTCGCCGCCATCGTCGAGGAGGCGATGCGCGACGACCCGCGGCCGCTCTACGTGACCTGCGGCGGCGGGCTCACCGAGATCGCCTCGGCCTGGCTGGCCGAACCGCGGATCGCGCAGCGGCTCACCGTGGTGTGGATCGGCGGCCCGGAATACCCGGGCGGGCTGGTGCCGCCGGGCGCGATGCCGGTCGAGTACAACACGCTCATCGACCCGGCCGCCGCCCGCGTGGTCTTCAACGACTCGGACCTGCCGCTGTGGCAGGTGCCCCGGGACGCGTACCGGCAGGCCCTGGTCTCGATGCGCGACCTGGACCATCGGGTGCGGCCGCTCGGGCCGCTCGGCGCGTCGCTGGTCGACGCGCTCGAGCAGGTTCGAGCCATGATGCGCGAGCACGGGATGGACCCGGGCGGCACGTACATCCTCGGCGACAACCCGCTCGTGCTGCTGACCGCGCTGCATTCCGGGTTCGAGCCGGACCCGTGCTCGTCGCAGTCGTTCCGCCGGGCGCGGCCGCGGGTGCGCGACGACGGAACGTTCGACTTCGACGGCGCCGGGGCCGAGGTGCGGGTGTTCACCCGCCTCGACGTACCGCTGATGCTGGGTGACCTGATCGCCCTGCTCGCCGGCCGCGGTCATTGACGCACGCGGAGGCTGCGCACGTACGCCCGGAGCGGGACGGTCATGTCGAAGCCGCCGTCCTCGTACAGCCACTGGATCTGCAGCCCGTCGAGCAGCGCGATGAGGGTGCGCGCCACCTCGGTCGGGTCGAGCTCGGGCCGTAGGTCGCCGCTCGCCTGAGCCGCGACGACCGCCTCCTCGGTGATCTCGCGGACCCAGGCGTACCGCTGCTTGAAGTACTGGTGGCCGGGATGGTCCGGCGCGGTGGCCTCGCCGGAGAGCACCGCGAAGACCGCGACCAGGCCCGGCGTGGTGGCGTTGTACGAGGTGAGATCGATCAGGGCGTCGATCAGTCCCATCCCGGTGGGCAGGTCCGACCCCATCCGCTCCAGCGCCAGGTCGTCGCGGTAGGTCAGGACCGCCTCCAGCAGCTTCTCCTTGTTGGCGAAGTGGTGCAGCAGGCCCGGCTGGCTTAGCCCGACCCGCTCGGCGACCTCGCGCAACGATCCGCCGTGGAACCCCGACTCGGAGAAGACCTTGACGGCGGCGTCCAGGATCTCGGCTCGCCGGTCGGCCGTCTTGGCGTACTCGCCTCGGGTTCGCCGAACGAAAGCCATGCGGTTTCTCCTTGTTCGTGATGTCCCCATTTGGCACGCCGTGTTACCGGCCCGCGACGGAGATGTTAATGGAAGTGCTCGCGAAACCCTACCGAGTACTCGGTAGGGAGTGCTAGCGTCCCGGCCAAGCCACCCGAGAGAGGGGACGACATATGGTCCGTTCGAGCAGGTTGACAGCCATCGCAGTGGTCGCGGGCCTCGGTCTCGCCGGTTGCGGGGGAGGCGGGAGCTCCACCGGCGGCAGCGCGGGCGGGGCCTCGGGCAGCGTGGTCCTCGGCTCCCTGGTGCCGCCGACCAGCTACGCGGCGAACGGAGCCGGCTGGGCCAACGAGTCGCTGCTGCAGCAGGCCGTCTACGACACGCTGCTGCACGCCGACCCGGACGGGAAGATCCTCCCGTGGCTGGCCACCGAGTGGTCCTGGAACGACACCAAGACCGTCCTGACGCTGAAGCTGCGTACCGACGTCACCTTCACCGACGGCACCAAGCTGGACGCCGACGCGGCGGCGAAGAACCTCCTGCGCTTCCGCGACGGCACCGCGCCCAACAAGTCCTTCCTCGCGGCCGTGACCGACGCGAAGGCCGTCGACGCCGCCACCCTGCAGATCACGCTCAAGCAGCCCGACCCGGCGATGCTCACCTATCTCACCCAGGCCCCGGGCCTGATGGAGAGCCCGAAGCACTTCGGCGCCGCCGACGAGAAGACCAACCCGATCGGCACCGGGCCGTACCTCCTGGACACCGGCAAGACCGTGGTCGGCTCCTCGTACGCCTACACGGCCAACCCGAACTACTTCGCCAAGGACCAGCAGCACTGGAAGAACCTGACCATCAAGGTCATCACCACCCCGGCCACCGAGGTCAACGCGATCAAGGGCGGCCAGATCGACGGCATGAACGTCATCGACGCCACCACGGTCGCGCAGATCAAGGGTGCCGGGTACACCGTCGTCGACCACGAGCTCGACTGGGCCGGACTGGCCATCTTCGACCGCGGCGGCAAGCTCGTCCCGGCGCTGAAGGACCCGAAGGTCCGCCAGGCGCTCAACTACGCCGTCGACCGGGCCGGCCTGCTCAAGGCCGCCGCGCAGGGCAACGGCACGGTGACCAGTTCGGTGTTCCCGACCTACTCGCCCGGCTTCGACCAGGCGGTCGACCAGTACTACACGTACGACCCGGCGAAGGCCAAGCAGCTGCTCGCCGAGGCCGGCTACCCGAGCTTCACGATGACGCTGCCCCAGGTCCCCGGCCTCGGCCAGGTGCAGAACGACCTGCTCAAGCAGTACCTCGGCGCGGTCGGCATCACCGTGAAGTACGTGACGGTGCCGCTCAACAACGTCATCGCCGACCTGCTGGCCGGCAAGTACCCGGCGGCGAACTTCCAGCTGCAGGAGGACCCGACGGCGTGGCAGGAGGCCAACTTCCTGCTGACGACCGGCGCGACGTTCAACCCGTTCAAGGTCCCGGACACCACCGTCGACGGCCTGGTCAAGACCATCCAGACCGGCTCGGACGCGGACGTCGCGACCGCGACGAAGGCCCTCAACAAGTACGTGACGGAGCAGGGCTTCATGGCGCCGTACTACCGGGTGAAGGGCTTCTGGGCGCAGAGCTCGAAGATCTCCGCCGAGCCGCAGGCCGGCAACGCCATCCCGTACCTCTACAGCATCACCCCCGCCAAGGGCTGATCCGCCGTGCTTCGCTTCGTGCTGCGGCGGCTCGCCTCCGGAGTCGTCCTGATCGTCGTCATCACCGCCGCGACCTTCTTCCTCCTGCACGCCTCCGGCGGGAACATCGCCCGCCGGATCCTCGGGCAGGAGGCGTCCGAGGACACGGTCGTGCAGAAGACGCACGAGCTCGGCCTGGACCGGCCGGTGCTCACCCAGTTCGGGGACTGGCTGTCGCACGCGATCCACGGCGACTTCGGCGCCTCGTGGTTCACCTCGCAGCCGGTCTCCGACGCGATCACCTCCCGGCTCCAGGTCACCCTGGAGCTGGTCGTCGGGGCGACCATCGTCTCCGGCCTGATCGCGGTGGCGCTCGGCGTGCTGGCGGCCACCCGGCGCGGGTGGATCGACCGGTTCGTCCAGTTCCTCGCCGTGCTCGGGTTCGCCATCCCGAACTTCCTGGTGGCGCTGGCCCTGGTCACCGTCTTCGCGATCCACTTCAAGGTGTTCAAGCCGACCGGGTACACCGCGATCGAGGACGACCCGGCCGGCTGGCTGTCCACCGTGACCCTGCCGATCGTCGCGCTCTCGGTCGGCTCGATCGCGGGCGTGGCCCAGCAGATCCGCGGTTCCATGATCGACGCGTTGGACCGCGACTACGTCCGTACGCTGCGCAGCCGGGGCCTGCCCGAGTCCCGGGTGGTCTACAAGCACGTGCTGCGCAACGCCGGCGGCCCGGGCCTGGCCATGCTCGCCGTCCAGTTCGTCGGCCTGCTCGGCGGCGCCGTCATCATCGAGCAGATCTTCGCGATCCCCGGCCTCGGCCAGGTGTCGGTCGGCGCCACCAGCCAGGGCGACGTCCCGCTCGTGATGGGGCTCGTGCTCGCCACGGCGATCGTGGTCGTCACGATCAACCTGGTGGTCGACCTCCTGCAGGGCTTCCTCAACCCCAAGGTGCGTCTCTCATGACCTCGCTCCGGCGGCGCCTGCTGCGCAACCCGATCGGCCTCGGCGCCCTGCTCTTCCTGGTCGTCGTGGTGCTCAGCGCCGTCTTCGCGCCGCTGCTCGCGCCGCACGACCCGAACACCGCGAACGCGTACGACACGCTGTCCGGGCCGAGCGGCAAGTACTGGCTCGGCAACGACAGCTCGGGCCACGACGTGCTGTCCCGGCTGCTGTTCGCCACCCGGCTGTCGGTCACCCTGACCGCCGAGACCCTGGTCATCGCCGCGGTCCTCGGCATCGTCCTCGGACTGCTGGCCGGCTACTACGGCAAGGTCTTCGAGGCGGTCGGCAGCGCCGCGACCAGCCTGCTGCAGGCGTTGCCGGCGATCGTCGTGCTGCTGGCCGCCAAGAGCGTGCTCGGCCCGTCCGACTTCGCCGCGATGGCCGTCTTCGGCGTCCTCATCGCGCCGGCGTTCTACCGGGTCGTCTACTCGGCCGTGTCCGCGGTCCGCGGCGAGCTGTACGTCGACGCGGCCCGGGTGTCCGGCCTGTCCGACCCGCGGATCATCGGCCGGCACGTGCTCACCGTGGTCCGCGCTCCGGTCATCGTGCTGGCGGCGAACATCGCCGGGATCTCGGTGGCCATCTCCGCCGGGCTGGACTTCCTCGGCCTCGGCGACCCGTCGATCCCCAGCTGGGGCGGCATGCTCAACGACGGCTTCGCGAACATCTTCACCCAGCCGCTGCTGGTGCTGTGGCCGTCGCTCGCGATCGGCCTCACCTGTGTGGCGTTCGCACTGCTCGGCAACGCGCTGCGCGACGAACTCGAACGCGCCGCGGTCCCGCGTAAGAAGGCCGTCGTCACTCGGCAGACAGCGGCGGCACCGATCGTTCCCGATGACGCTCTCCTTTCGGTGCACCACCTGTCGGTGGGCTATCCGACAGCGAATGGCTCGATGCAGACGGTGGTCGAGGACGTGGCGCTCACCGTCCGGCGCGGCGAGGTGCACGGCCTGATCGGGGAGTCGGGCTCGGGCAAGACCCAGACGGCGTTCTCGATCCTGCGCCTGCTGCCCGGCGGCGGGCGGATCGTCGGCGGCTCGATCGCCTTCGAGGGCCGGGATCTGGCCGGGCTCTCGGCGAAGGAGATGGCGGCCGTACGCGGAAAGAAGATCGCCTACGTACCGCAGGAGCCGATGAGCAACCTGGACCCGTCGTTCACCGTCGGGTCGCAACTCGTCGAGCCGATGCGGATCCACTTGGGACTCTCCCGCGCGGACGCCAAGGCGCGGGCGCTCGAACTGCTCGCCCGGGTGGGCATCCCCAACCCCCGGCGCACGTACGGGTCGTATCCGCACGAGCTGTCCGGCGGCATGGCACAGCGCGTGCTGATCGCCGGTGCCGTGGCGTGCGACCCCGAGCTGCTCATCGCGGACGAGCCGACCACCGCACTGGACGTCACGGTCCAGGCCGAGGTGCTCGACCTGCTGCGCGACCTGCAACGCGAACGACAGATGGGAGTGCTCCTGGTGACCCACAACTTCGGCGTGGTCGCGGATATCTGCGACCGCGTGTCGGTCATGCGGGCCGGGCGGATCGTGGAGACGGGGCCGGTGCGCTCGATCTTCGCCGACCCGCAGCACGAGTACACCCAGAGCCTTTTCGCCGCGGTGCTGTCCAACACCGAAGGTGAAGGTGTCGTCGCATGAGCCCGCTGCTCGATGTCAAGGACCTGGTGGTGGATTACCCGGTGAAGGGGTTCCGGAAGCCGCCGTTCCGGGCGCTGCAAGGCGTCTCACTCGAGGTGGAGCCGGGCGAGTGCGTCGGCCTGGTCGGCGAGTCCGGCAGCGGCAAGACGACGCTGGGCCGCGCGGTGCTCGGCCTGGCGCCGGTCACCTCGGGGTCGATCGGCTTCCAGGGCCGCGAGATCGGCCGGCTCGGCCGTGCGGAGCGGCGGGCGCTCGCCGGCGATCTGCAGGTGGTCTTCCAGGACCCGTACACGTCGCTCAACCCGTCGCTGACCATCGACCAGATCCTCACCGAGCCGCTGATCGCCCGGAAGACGGGCAAGGCCGAGGCCCGCAACCGGGTACGTGAACTGCTTGACGCCGTGCACCTGCCCTCGGACGCCGGGCAGCGGCTGCCCCGCGAGTTCTCCGGCGGCCAGCGGCAGCGGGTCGCCATCGCCCGCGCGCTCGCCCTCGACCCGCGGCTGATCGTCTGCGACGAGCCGGTCTCCGCGCTCGACCTGTCGACCCAGGCTCGCGTGCTCGACCTGTTCCAGGAGATTCAGGCTCGGACGGGTGTCGCGTATCTGTTCATCAGCCACGACCTTGACGTCGTGCGCCATCTGTCGCATCGCGTCGCGGTCATGTACCGCGGCCAGATCGTTGAATGGGGCGCGGCCGCCGAGGTGACTGTCCGCCCGCAGCATCCGTACACCAAACGGCTTTTCCTCGCCGCTCCGGTGGCGGACCCGGTGAAGCAGGAGCGGCGGCGCGCCGAGCGCCGGCGCCTCGAAACGATGGAGGTATCCCGATGACCGACGCCGGCACCCGGATCGACGAGGCGCTCGGGGCGCTCTCGCTCGAGGAGAAGGTACGGCTGCTGACCGGCCGGGACTTCTGGACCACCTGGCCGGTCGAGAAGATCGGCCTGCGCGCGATGGTCTTCTCCGACGGCCCGTCCGGCGTCCGCGGGGAGCGGTGGGACGAGCGCGAGCCGTCCGTCAATCTGCCGTCCGCCACCGCCTTGGGCGCGTCCTTCGACGTGGACCTCGCCCGCAGATATGGCGCGGTCGCCGCGGTGGAGGCCCGGCGCAAGGGGGTGGACGCCGTCCTCGGGCCGACGATCAACCTGCACCGCTCGCCGCTGGGCGGCCGGCACTTCGAGGCGTACAGCGAGGACCCGGTGCTGACCGCCGACCTCGCCACCGCGTTCGTGCACGGGCTGCAGGACAACGGCGTCGGGGCGACGCCGAAGCACTACGTGGCCAACGACTACGAGGACGAGCGGTTCACCGCCTCCTCCCAGGTGAGCGACCGGGCGCTGCGCGAGCTCTACCTGCTCGCCTTCGAGCGGGCCATCGTCGAGGCCCGCGCCTGGCTCGTGATGAGCTCGTACAACTCGATCAACGGCGTGACGGCGACCGAGAACGAACTGCTGGAGACGCCGCTGAACAGCGAGTGGGGCTTCGACGGGGTGGTGATCAGCGACTGGACCGCGGTGCGCAGCCTCGAGGCGGCCAAGGCCAGCCAGGACCTCGCCATGCCGGGCCCGATCGGCGCCTGGGGCGACGCACTCGTCGCCGCGGTCCGCGAAGGCAAGATCGACGAGGCGCACGTCGACCGCAAGGTACGCCGGATCCTGCGGCTCGCCGCCCGGGTCGGCGCCCTGGACGGCTTCCCGGCGAAGGAGCCGGTGCTCGTCGAGGACGGCGCCGCCTTCGCCCGGGAGGCCGCGGTCGAGGGCATGGTGCTGCTGGCGAACCGGGACGCGCTGCCCTGGGACGCCGCCGCCCTGACCAGCGTCGCCGTCATCGGGGACAACGCCGCGCACGCCCGCACCCAGGGCGGCGGCAGCGCGACCGTGCTGCCCGCGTACACCATCTCCCCGCTCGACGGCCTCCGCGCGGCGCTCCCGGACGCGGAGATCACCTACGCCCTCGGCGCGGTCGTCCGGACCGGGCTCAGCCCGCTGCCGGCCGACCGGCTCGAGAACCCGGTCACCGGCGGCCCCGGCGTCCGGATCCGGTTCCTCGACGCGGCCGGCGAGGAGCTCTTCGCCGAGGACCGGCTCACCACGTCGCTGGTGTGGTTCGGCGGCGACGCGCCGATCGCCCGCTCGGCCAGCGTCGAGCTGACCACCCGCTTCACCCCGGCCGAGGACAGCACCCTGCGGCTCGGGTTCGCCACGATCGGCGCCGGCATCGTCGGCGTGGACGGCGAGACGGTGGTCGAGGCCGACCTGAAGCCGGTCGGGAACGACCTCGGCGCCGCGTTCCTCAACCCGCCCAGCGCCAGCGAGCCGGTGGTGTTCGTCGAGGGCCGGCCGGTGGACATCAGCTTCGAGCTCGACCTCAGCGGCCGCGAGGACTTCCTGACCGGCGCGCTGTCCTTCCAGTTCGGCACCGAACCGGACCGGACCGACCCGGAGGCGCTCATCGCGGAGGCGGTCGAGGCGGCCCGGACCGCCGATGTCGCGCTGGTCGTCGTCGGCACGAACTCGCTCGTCGAGTCGGAGGGCTGGGACCGCGACTCGCTCGCGCTGCCCGGCCACCAGGACGACCTGGTCCGGGCGGTCGCCGCGGTCAACCCGCGCACCGTCGTGCTGGTGAACTCCGGTTCGCCGGTGCTGCTGCCCTGGCGGGACGAGGTCGCCGCCGTGCTGGTCGGCTGGTTCGGCGGCCAGGAGTTCGGCGGCGCGGTGGCCGACGTGCTCACCGGCCGCAGCGAGCCCGGCGGCCGGCTGCCCACCACCTGGGGCGTTCGCGAGGCCGGCGTGCCGGTCCTGGACACCAGCCCGAAGGACGGGATCGTCGACTACCGCGAGGGCATCCACATCGGATACCGGGCCTGGCTGCGCCGGCCCGAAACCCCGCCGGCCTACTGGTTCGGCGCCGGCCTCGGCTACACCCACATTCCGCTCGTACGCCTGGATGCGCCGGCGACGGCGGCGCCGGGCGAGACGGTGTCCGTGTCCGTGACCGTGCGGAACGAGGGCACCCGCGACGGCAAGCAGGTGGTCCTCGTCTTCGCGGAGAAACCCGGTTCGGCAGTGGAGCGGCCGGTCAGATGGCTGGTCGGCTTCTCGGCCGTGCGGGTCCCGGCAGCCGGCGAGACGGTCGTCGACATCCCGGTCCCCGTCCGCATGCTTGCCCACTGGGACGCCGGCTGGCAGTACGAGCCCGGCCAGTACCTGCTGCGCGCCGGCACGACCGCGGTCGACCTGCCCCTCTCCGCCTCGCTCACGCTGCGATGACCCGCGGTGGCGCGGTCCGCCCAGCTGTCGCGTCACCTGCGCCGCCTGGCCCCCGGCGGCTGCGGGAGAGGTGAGGGCGCGCCGGTGGGCGCGGCCGGGTGACCGCGCCCACCGTTCGGTCACGCCTTCTGGGATGCCAGCTCCTGGTACGCGGTGTCGAAATCCTTCATCGCCGCGTCGAGCACGCCCTGATCGAGGGTGGGGCCGCCCTGGCTGAGCAGGTTCAGACCGACCTGTGCCGACGGTCGGGCCAGGTCGACGACGCGGTCCGTTACCTGCTCCGGCTGCTCGACCACGACCCGTACGACGAACGCGCCCATCTCGATCTCGTCGACGTGCTGGCCGAATCGGGCCGGCACGGCGAGTCACGCCGGGCGCGGGAGCGCTACCTGGCGGCGATGACCGAGATCGGCGTCACGCCGGCGCTGCCCGTACGCTCCACCCCTCGCGCGGCCGAACGCCTCCGGACGCGGAGTTGACAGACATTTCCGCGGCCCCGCGCGGTGGCGGCGAGGTTCACGGCAGCGCGGTGAGCCGGCTCTTCAGGCCGGCGCCGAACGCGGTGGGCGTGCCGGTGTAGTCGGTGATCAACGCCGGCCCGCTCTTGCAGTCCCAGGTGTTCCAGGTCCAGCCGAGGTAGCCGATGCCGTGCGTGTCGGCCCAGGTCATCAGCGGGTCGATGAAGCCGTGGCCGCAGTCGTTCTCGCCGATCTCGTTGATGGTCAGCGGCACCGCGGCCGCCACCGGTCCGAGTTCGGCGTCGTAGCACGAGACCGACTTGCAGTCGTTGAAGTTGTACACGTGTGCGGCGGCGGTGAGGTTCCCGGTCGGATCGGCGGGCTCGTACTGCAGCCACTGCCGCATGTCGTTGGCGTACCGCAGCCCACTGAGTTGGATCACGTTGGTCGCGCCGGTCGCCCGTACGGCGTTGACCAACGTCTGGAAACCGGCCACCGAATACCCGATGCCGAAGCAGCTTCCGCCGTCCCGCCAGCAGCGCCACGCACCTGGCTTGTCGAGCATGAGGGTCGCCCAGTCCGGGTAGGGCTCGTTGAACAGGTCGAAGACCACTGCGTCGTCGCCCTTGAACGTGGTGGCGACGCCGGTCCAGAACGCCGGCGCGTACTTCATGTCGGGCATCGGCTTCTGACAGGTGGCCTTTTCGTCCCCGCAGCCCGAGGAGAAGCTGGTGTACCTGCCCCAGGTCCAGTGCAGCTCGAGGATCGGGTTGATCCCGTTGGCCACCAGCAGGTTCACGTAGTCCTGGACCGCCTGCCGGTACGCGGCGCCGCTCACCCCGCCCGCCGGCACGTCGGCGGTGCCGAGCCAGCACTCCTCGTTGAGGCCGACCCGCACGGCCCGGACGTTCCAGGACCGCATCGCGGTGACCGAGGCCTGGTCCACCGGGCCGTCCCACATGCCCTTGCCCTGGATGCAGGAGAACTCGCCGCCGGAGCGGTTCACCCCGAGGAACCGGAAGGCGGCGCCGTCCGCGGTGACGAGGCGGTTGCCGGAGACGTGCAGGGCGGCCGCCGGCGCGGTGCCGGCCGCGCCGGCCGGCCGCGGGGCGAACAACCCCACCGCGACGGTGACGAGCAGGGCGGCGGCGCGAGCCACCCGGGACAGAACTCTGTCCGACATCGCGACGCTCCCGCGAGTACGTGATCACGAAGGGTGGGCAGAACCCTATACCGGATCGGTCGCTCCTTCCAGCTCCGGTACGGGGCGCCCGCGTACCGACCCTCGCTCGTAACATCGAATAACATCTTTTTACCGGAAACCTTTTTCGCAATTTCGTCACCCGGTGAGCCCCTGGAAAACCCATTGATGTCCGTCACTTGACAGTTTTGTTAAAACGCCTCTACGGTTTTGTCGAACCGATTCGGCGGGTCCTTGGTGACCTCGTATCGGTGGCCCGCGTCGGCCACCTGCGGCATTCCCGCGGCCACCGTTGTCGACATTCACCGGCAGAGGAGTTGAACGAACGTGAAGTGCAGGTCGGCACTCCTGTCCGCGGCGGCCGCCGCGGTCACCCTGGCGGCGTCCGCGCTCGTGGTGTTCGGCGGCGGCGTCGCGTCCGCGACCGGGGCGGCCGGCCTCGCGGCGACCGCCGGCTGTGGTCGGGCGCCCGGGTTGTCCGACGGCACGCACACGATTCAGAGCAGTGGGCAGAACCGTAATTACATCCTGCGGCTGCCGACCGGCTACGACAGCAACCACCCGTACCGGTTGGTGTTCTCGTTCCACTGGGTCGGTGGTACCGCTGAGCAGGTCGACAACGGCAGTACCAGTGGTATCGAGTGGTCCTACTACGGGTTGCGGGTGGACAAGTACGGCAAGGGCAACACGATCTTCGTGGCGCCGCAGGGGCTCGGTAACGGTTGGGGCAACTCGGGCGGTCAGGACGTGACGTTCGTCGATGACATGATCCGGCAGATCGAGTCGGGTCTGTGTGTCGACACCACGCAGTTGTTCGCGTCCGGCTTCAGTTACGGCGCGGCGATGACCTATGCCCTGGCCTGTGCGCGGGCGACGGTGTTCCGCGGGGTCGTGGTGTACTCCGGCGGCGTGCTGAGCGGGTGTCAGGGCGGTACTCAACCGATCGCGTACTTCGGGATCCACGGATTGCGCGACGGTACGTTGCCGATTTCCGGTGGGCGGTCGATGCGTGATCGGTTCGTCGGGAACAACGGTTGCACGCCGCAGAATCCGCCGGAGCCGGCGCAGGGCAGTCTCACGCACGTCGTGACGTGGTACAGCGGGTGCCGGTCGGGTTATCCGGTGGTGTGGGGTGCCTTCGACGGGCCGCATGCCCCCAATGCGGTGGATGGCTCGGCCGACCCGTACGCACCGGGCGCGAAGTCCTGGACCCAGGCCGAGGTGTGGAAGTTCATCACCTCGCTCGGCTCGAGCCAGCCGCCGACGAGCCTGCCCCCGTCCAGCCTGCCCCCGTCCAGCCAGCCCCCGTCCAGCCAGCCCCCGTCGAGCCAGCCGCCGATCGGTGCCTGTGGTGCGACCTACCGTACGGTCAGCTCCTGGCAGAGTGGCTTCCAGGGCGAGGTGGCCGTGACCGCCGGCGGTTCGGCGATCTCCGGCTGGACCGTCAAGTGGACGCTCGGCGGTGGCCAGAGCATCACCCAGGTGTGGAGCGGCACGCTCACCGCGAACGGTTCGAACGTGGCGGTCAGCAACGCCTCCTACAACGGATCGCTGCCGGCGGCCGGGTCGACCACCTTCGGCTTCCTCGCCAACGGCACGCCGTCGGCCCCGACGTTGAGCTGCACCAGTCCCTGAGGCCGCGGGCACCCGGCGCCGCCCCGCGCCTGTCCCGTGCCGCAGCCGACACATCCGACCACCGCGGAGGTACCAGTGAAGCCACCAGGAGCAGGACGCAGTCGAGGACGGTTGTGGGCCCCACCTCAGCCGGGTTCACCGCGAGCGGAGGTGCCGCCCCGGCCAACGGCATTGGCGGCACCGGCACCGACATCCAGTCACGACAGGAGGGCGACGGCAATGCGGCGTAGACCCGTTCTGGGTGGGCTGGCGATCGGGGTGATTCTCGCGCTGGCCTTGGCCGCCGTGGTGGTCAGTGGCGGGTTCGGTGCCACCGCATCCGCGTACGCGGCGACCGCCGGCTGCGGCCAGGCGCCGGCGCTGACCAGCGGCACCCACTCGATCACGAGCAGCGGGCAGAACCGCAGCTACATCCTGCGGGTGCCGAGCAACTACGACAGCAACCACCCGTACCGATTGATCTTCGGCTTCCATTGGGTCGGCGGCACCGCCAACGACGTCGACTCGGGCGGGACCGACGGCTACAACTGGTCGTACTACGGGCTGCGGCGGCTGGCCGACAACGCCGGCAATGGCACGATTTTCGTGGCGCCGCAGGGCATCGGCAACGGCTGGGGAAACAGCAACGGCCAGGACGTGACCTTCGTCGACGACATGCTCCGGCAGCTCGAGGCGGGGCTGTGCGTGGACCCCACGCAGATCTTCTCCTCCGGATTCAGCTACGGCGGTGCGATGACGTACGCGCTGGCCTGCGCCCGGCCCGCAGTCTTCCGGGCGGTCGCGGTCTACTCGGGCGCGAACCTCAGCGGCTGCAGCGGCGGCACCCAGCCGGTGGCCTACATCGGGCTGCACGGCCTGCGGGACGGCACCCTGCCGATCGCCAACGGGCGCGCGCTGCGGGACACGTTCGTCCGCAACAACGGGTGCACACCGCAGAACCCGCCCGAGCCGGCGCAGGGCAGCCTCACCCACATCGTCACCGCCTACTCCGGATGCCGGGCCGGATACCCGGTCGTGTGGGCGGCCTTCGACGGGGCCGGGCACGACCCGGGCCCGCGGGACGGCTGCACCTGCGACGGGTGGCAGACCTGGACCAAGGACGTGGTGTGGAGCTTCTTCACCCAGTTCTCCTCGCCGGCCCCGCCGTCCTCGACTCCGCCCTCCAGCACGCCGCCGGGCGGGAGCGGCCAGCAGATCGTCGGCGCCCAGTCGGGCCGGTGCATCGACGGCACGAGCCTGACCAACGGCACGCAGACCCAGTTGGCCGACTGCGGCGCCGCGGCCGGCCAGCGGTGGACGTACAACTCGAGCCGGCAGTTGACCGGGCCCGGCAACAAGTGCCTGGATGCCTCCGGCCAAGGCACGAGCAACGGTACCGCGGTCATCGTCTGGGACTGCACCGGCGGCGCCAACCAGCAGTGGAACGTCAATGCCAACGGCACTGTCACCGGCGTGCAGTCGGGGTTGTGCCTGGACGCCAACGGAGCGGGAACCGCGAGCGGCACGAAGATCATCATCTGGTCGTGCAACGGCGGCGCCAACCAG
Organism: Actinoplanes subtropicus; assembly: GCF_000721705.1. Classification (GTDB taxonomy): domain Bacteria; phylum Actinomycetota; class Actinomycetes; order Mycobacteriales; family Micromonosporaceae; genus Actinoplanes; species Actinoplanes subtropicus. The sequence goes on along the minus strand of NZ_JOJL01000013.1, from coordinate 93,010 downwards.
CAGTGGACGCTACGGAACTGACCGGGCACGGACGGGAGCATTCGCATGCAGACCAAGCAGACGCGACGGGCCGCGATCGCGGCCGCCGCGGTCGGGGTGCTGGCGGCGGCCGGTGCCATGACGGTGGGTTCCGGGGTGGCGTCGGCGGCCGCCGGGTGCTCGGTGAACTATGCGGTCACCAGCCAGTGGCCGGGCGGATTCGGCGCGAACGTGACGGTGACCAACCTGGGTGACGCGGTCACCGGTTGGAAGCTGACGTGGTCGTTCGCCGCGGGACAAACCATCACCCAGTTGTGGAACGGGTCTTACACCCAGTCGGGCACGGCGGTGACGGTGACCAACGCCGCGTGGAACGGTTCCATCGCCACCGGCGGCAACGCCGCCTTCGGGTTCAACGGCGCGTGGAACGGCAGCAACCCGGTGCCGGCGAGCTTCGCTCTCAACGGCACGGCGTGTACCGGCGGGGTCGTACCGTCGTCGGCGCCGCCCTCGTCCGAACCGCCGTCCTCGGTGCCGCCCTCATCCGTGCCGCCGTCCTCGACGCCGCCCGGCCGGCTCCCGTGTGACCTGTACGCGGCCGGTGGCACGCCGTGTGTGACGGCGCACAGCACGACGCGGGCGTTGTTCGCGGCGTACAACGGGCCGCTGTATCAGGTGCAGCGGGCGTCGGACAAGCAGTATCTGGATGTCGGGTTGTTGTCGGCTGGCGGGGTGGCCAACGCGGCGGCGCAGGATACGTTCTGCGGGAGCAGTGCTTGTTCGATTACCAAAATTTACGATCAGACGGCCAACCACAACGATCTGCCGGTGTCCTGGGGTGGTTTGTGGAAGGGTCCGGGGCCCAACGGTGCTGATGTGCCGGCGGACGCGAAGGCGTTGCCGGTGACGGTCGCTGGTCAGAAGGCGTACGGCGTCAAGGTGACCTCGGGTGTGGGGTATCGGATCGACAACGCGAAGAAAGCGCCGACCGGTTCGCAGCCGGAGGGCATCTACCTGGTCACGTCGTCGAACTACGTGAACGACCAGTGTTGTTTCGACTACGGCAGCGGGGTGAACTCGCACACCGACGCCGGTAACGCGACGATGAATGCGATCGAGTGGGGTACCGCGTGTTGGTTCGGGACCTGGGCAAACAATCCGTGTGTGGGTACCGGGCCGTGGGTGGAGGCCGATCTGGAGAACGGCATGTACCACACCAACACGGGTTCGAACAAGGATCCGAACAACTCGGGTGTGCACTTCCCGTTCGTGTCGGCGTGGGAGAAGAACAACGGCACGTCGAACTTCACGCTCAAGTACGGCAATGCCGCCGGCGGCGGGTTGACCCGGCCGTACTCGGGTCCGTTGCCGAACGGGTACTCGCCGATGAAGCTGGACAGTTCCATCCTGCTGGGTACCGGCGGGGACAACAGCCACTCCGGTATCGGTGAGTTCTTCGAGGGCGCGGTGACGGCCGGCTATCCGTCCGACGCCACCGAGGACGCCGTCCAGGCCAGCATCACGGCGGCGGGCTACCGCTGACACTCGGGCCGCCCGCCATGCGGGCGGCACGACCATCGAGAAATGACATCGGGTACGACCGCGGTGCGTACAGGAGGAATGGTGTCTCGTCGGTCAAGGATCTGCGCGATCGTGGTCGTCTGCCTGGCCCCGGCCCTGGCGGTGGTGTCCGGCCCGAGCACCCCGGCCCAGGCGGCCACCGCGACGACCGCCTGGCAGAACGGGGCGTTCACCACGAACGTCGGCGGGATCGTCTCGCGGTCCGATGTGGTGCTCGGCAAACCCAACAGTTCGGCGACCCAGTTCCTGCCGCTGGGCAACGGTTCGCTGGGCGTCGCCGCGTGGGCCGCCAACGGCTTCACCGCCCAGCTCAACCGCAGCGATACCATGCCGGACCGGCTGTCGCCCGGGCAGGTGACCATCCCGGCACTGTCCACGATGACCTCGGCGTCGAACTTCGTCGGCTACCTCGACCTCTACAACGGTGTGCTGCACGAGTCCGGCGGCGGCATGACGATGCAGGCCTGGGTGCCGGCCGGCAAGGACGAGCTGATCGTCGACGTGACCGGGGCGAACGCCGGCACCCGGATGACCGCCGCGGTCAACCTGTGGAGCGGGCGCGGCCCCACCGCCTCGGCGTCCGGCGGGGTCGGCGCCCTGGCGCAGACCTGGTCGGACAACTCGCAGACCGGCCACTCGAACCAGACCTTCGGCACGCTGGCGGCGATCACCGCGGGCGGGCAGAACGTTACCGCCTCGGTCGTCAACTCCACGCAGGCACAGGTCGCCTTCAACCCGAACGGCAACGGCTCGTTCCGCATCGTCGTCGCCTCGCCGTCGTGGACCGGCGGCAACCCGGTCTCCACCGCGTCCACCCTGATCGGCGGCGATGCCACCGCGAGCACCGCCGGGATGCTGGCCACCCAGGCGGCGTGGTGGAACCGGTACTGGGCGAACAGCGGCCTGATCGAGGCCGGCTCGTCCGACGGCACCGCCCAGTACATGGAGAACCTCAACACCCTCTACCTGTACTTCGAGGCCGGCATCATGCACACCGGCCAGTACCCGGGCAGCCAGGCCGGGCTCGCCGACCTGTACAACTTCAACCGGGACCACCAGGCGTGGTACCCGGCCGGGTACTGGCTGTGGAACCTGCGCGGCCAGATCAGCGCGAACCTCGCCTCCGGGAACTTCGGCCTGAACCTGCCGATCTTCGACATGTACCTGGCCGATCTGCCCGCGATCCAGTCGTGGACCAGCGCCAACATGAACGGCAAGGCGGGCGCGTGCGTGCCGGAGACCATGCGGTTCAACGGCAACGGCTACTACTGGGGCGGCGGCATCACCTCGGACGCGTCCTGCGCCACGGCCTCCAGCCCCAACTTCAACGCGTTGACGATCACCAGCGGTGCGGAGATCGCGCTCTGGATCTGGCAGCAGTACCAGGACACCGGGGACACTGCCTTCCTGCAGAAGTACTACCCGCTGCTGCAGCAGACCGCGACGTTCCTGCTCGCCTGGCAGTCGGTCGGATCCGACGGCTACCTGCACTCGGTGGACAACGCGCACGAGACCCAGTGGGCGGTCCAGGATCCGGTCACCGACCAGGCCGCCGACCAGGCGCTGTTCAGCGCCACCGCGAGCGCGGCCACGCTGCTGAACACCGATTCCGCGCTGGTCGCCCGGCTGCGCACCGCCCTCGGGCAGATCCGCCCGTACCCGCGCACCGACCAGGGCAGCCACAGCCAGCAGCTCCCGCCGTCCGCGGACTCCTCGGGCACCGACGTGATCGGCAACTCGTACCAGCAGACCGCGGCCACCCACAACGTGGAGAACCTCGGGCTGGAGCCGGTGTGGCCGTACGGCGTCATCGGCGACAACACCGTGATCAACGGCGACAACCTCACCGCCCTCGCCCAGCGCACCTACAGCCATCGCCAGTACGTCAACAACCCCGACTGGACCTACGACTCGGTGCAGGCCGCCCGCCTGGACCTGGCCTCCGAGGTCGCCGCCGACCTGGTGAACAGCACGAAGAGCTACCAGGTGTACCCGTCCGGCCTGGCCGCGTGGAACCCCGGCACGCAGGACGAGCCGTACATCGAGCAAGTCTCCGACGTCGCCGCCACCCTGGACGAGGCGCTGGCCACCGAGTACGACGGCACCCTGCGCTTCGCGCCGTCCTGGCCGGCCGGCTGGGACGTGTCCGGCACGGTGTACGTCCACGGCGGCTCGAAGGTCGACGTGCAGGTCCAGGGCGGCACCTTGGTCACCGCCGCGATCGAGGCCGGCACCACCAGGACGATGACCGTACGCAACCCGTGGCCCGGCCAGCCGGCCGAGGTGGTCGACGGCTCGACCGGGGCCTCGGTCGTCGCGCCGACCAGCGGCTCGACGCTCAGCGTTCCGGTGACCGCCGGCAAGACGTACCTGGTGCAACGGCCCTCGGCGCCCACCGCGTCACTGCCGTTCGCCCCGGTCACCGGCACCCCGGCCCGCACCAGCCGGCAACTGGGCAGCGTCACGATCGGGCTGAGCGGTTAACAGCGTGCCGCCGCCGACGACCGGCAACACGGTGACCGTCACCAATCCGGGCGACCAGACCGGCACGGTCGGCACGGCGATCGGCGGCCTCCAGGTGCACGCCACCGACTCGGCCGCCGGGCCGACGCTGACCTACACGGCCGCCGGGCTGCCCGCCGGCCTGTCGATCGACCCGGCGACCGGGCTGATCTCCGGCACGCCGAGCAGCGCCGGCACGTTCAGCGCGACGGTCACCGCCACCGACTCCACCGGGGCCGCCGGCTCGGCCGCGTTCAAGTGGACGATCGGTGGGGGGTCCACACCGCCACCGCCGACCGGCGGCTGCCACGTGGCGTACGTGCCGAACGAGTGGTCGGGCGGCTTCACCGCCAACCTGACCGTCACCAACACCGGCACCAGCGCGATCGACGGGTGGACCGTGAAGTTCTCGTTCCCGGGCGACCAGAAGGTGACCAACGCCTGGAACGCCACCGTCACCCAGTCCGGCACCGCGGTCACCGCCACCAACGCCGGCTACAACGGCACCATCGCCCCGGGTGCCAACGCCACGTTCGGGTTCCAGGGCACGTGGTCGGCCAGCGACGCAGCCCCGACCGCGTTCACCGTCAACGGGACCGCCTGCGGCTGAGCCACACCGGCGAAGGAGACACGAAACCCACGTTCGGCTCCGAGCGTCACGCCGTCGAGGCGGGGGCCGCGACGTACGCTCGTAGCCGGGAAGAGCGAGCCTCTGGCTGTCCGCGCCGACGAGGTGACAAGACCATGACGATCACACCGGCCAGGTCCCGTAGGGCCGGGTTTCCCATCGGATGCCCTACGCCTTGCGACAACCGAATCAGGCCCGGAGCCGTCGGGTAGTACGGCGGGCGGGAACCGGCCCGCACGAGGTGCTCGTGCGGGCCGGCCGAGGAGGGGTTTACGGGTTGACGGTGAGCAGGTGTGCCTTGAAACCGGAGCCGTAGCTGTCGGTCGGCGTGCCGTCGTAACTCTGGATCAGGACGTTGCCGCCGCTGCAGCCCCACGGGTTCCAGGTCCACGCGAGGTACCCGACGTTGTGCGCGTCCGCCCAGGCCATCACCTGGTCGATGAAGTCGTGCGCGCACGAGTTCTGGCCGATCTCGCCGGCCACGACCGGCACCTGCGCGGCCACCGGGGCGATCTGGCTGTCCCAGCAGGAGGTGTTGGAGCAGGAGTTGAAGTTGTACACGTGCCAGGCCGCGACCAGGTTGCCGGCGGAGTCGGTCGGCTTGTACGTCAGCCACTGCGTCAGGTCGTTCGACCAGGCGAGGCCACCCAGCAGGATGACGTTCGTGGCGCCGGCCCCGCGGACCGCGTTGACCAGGCTCTGCATGCCGGCCACCTGGTAGGTGATGCCGCCGCAGGTGCCGCCGTCGCGCCAGCACTTCCACTCGTTGGCGGCGCTGGCGTAGCCGTCGGCGTTGTCCGGCCACGGCTCGTTGAACAGGTCGAACAGGACCGCGTTGTTGCCCTTGAAGGTGGTGGCCACGCTGGTCCACAGCTGCGGGGCGTACTGCGCGTCCGGCATCGGCTTCTGGCAGGTGGCGTTGACGTCGGTGCAGTTGCCGTTGCCGCCGCCGCTGTAGCTGCCGTACGTCCAGTGCAGGTCGATGATCGGGTTGATCCCGTTGGCGACCAGCAGGTTGGCGTAGTTCTTGACCGCCGTCTGGTAGGCGGAGCCGCTGGGTGTGCCGTACGTGCCGAGCCAGCACTGCTCGTTGATCGGGATCCGGACGGCGTGGATGTGCCAGGCCTTCATGGCGTCGACCGTGGACTGGTCGGGGTCGGGGCCGTCGAAGACCCCGGTCTTGCCCTGCACGCAGGCGAACTCGGCGCTGGACCGGTTGACGCCCAGCAGCCGGTAGGGGGTCCCGGCGGCGGTCACGATCTTGTTGCCGGAGACCCTCAGCGCGGGCGCCGCACCGCCGGCCGGCGGGGTCGTCGGCGGGGTCGTGGGCGCGGTGGTCGGCGGGGTCGTGGGGGTGGTGGTCGGCGGCGTGGTGGGTGGCGTGGTGGTCGTGCTGCCGGTGCAGGTGACGCCGTTGACCTTGAAGGACGACGGGCTGGCGTTGCTGCTGCCCCAGCTGCCGATGAAGCCGACCGAGACGGAGCCGTTGGTCGGGACGCTGTTGTTCCAGCTCATGTTGACCGCGGTGACCGCGGAGCCGGACTGGGACCAGGTGGCGTTCCAGCCCTGGGTGACCTTCTGGGCGGCGTCGGGGAAGGTGAACTCCAGCTTCCAGCTGGACAGCGGGTCGCCGAGGTTGGTGAAGGAGACACCGCCCTGGAATCCACCCTGCCATTGACTGACCACCGTGTAGGTGGCCGAACAGCCGGTTGTCGCGGCCGATGCGGTGGACACGGCTACGAACGCGCCCGTGGTGAGCAGGCCGGCTGCCGCCGCTGCCACGAGGGCGACACGGTGTTTCATGGGGAGTGCCTCCTCCTATTGATCGGGATGGATGGGAGCGCTCCCAATAGGGTGGAGACCTTACATTCGTAAGTCAAGACATTGCCCGGCGCCGCCCGGACCGGTGAGTCCGGGCGGCGGTCGGAGAGGTCAGGACGCTCGGCAGCCGGGTCGAGCCGACCCGCACGAGCGTGCGCATTCCGGTCGACCGGATCGTCCTGGGCGGCAGCGCCTGACCTCGGCCGCCCGACCCTCGACCGGCTAGTGCGCCGGGACGGCGATCGCGGCCATGATGCCGTCCCAGAGCTTGGCCCGCGCCTCGAGCACCCGGGTGGCCGTCGCCGCGGCCTCCCGCCAGGCGTTGTCGTCGTCGCCGCAGAGGTCGGCGACCATCTGCATCGCCATCGGGGTGTGCTCCTCGCCGTCGACCTCGATGTGCCGGGCCAGGTAGTCCCGGAAGATGCCGAGCCGGGCCTCGTCGCCGGCGGAGATGACCTGGTCGAACATCTCGGGGATGAGGTCCTCGCGACCGAACGCGAACGCGGCGGCCTGGCAGTGGGTCGGCGCGTTCTCGATGACGCCGAAGGTGGTGGCGACGAACTCGGCGGCCGGCTGCGGGGCGCCGGCCAGGCGCAGCGCCTCGGTCACCGGGGTGCCGACGCCCAGCATCGCCAGCAGCCGGTCTATCGGCCCGGTGTCCGCGCCCGCCTCGGCCATGCCGGCCCGGTAGAGCTCGAAGTGGCTGGTGAAGCCGCTGCCGAGGGCGTCGCTCTCCTCGACCATGACGATGTCGTTGATCAGGCGGCGGCTGGCGGTCGGCCCGGTCGGCAGCCACGGGACGTCGACGCAGGTGAGCCGGCGCTGCAGCGACTTGAGCAGGGACATGAAGTCCCAGACCGCGAAGACGTGGTGCTCCATGAACACGGTGAGATCCCGCTCGACGCGCAGTCCCTGGTAGATCGGGTGCCGGGTGACCTCGTCCCGGGCCGGCCCGATCGCCGACCGGATCAGGTCGATTCCGGGATGCGTCTTTCCCCACTGGTAGCGAAGCATTCGGCTCTCCTGTCTGGTGAGCAACCGATAGTGCGCCCGGCGGCGAGCGATCGGCAAGGACGGCTTATTGAAGTCTTCTTTAAGATCAGCTCCCGAAGGAAATATCCGCAGGTCAGAGCCGTGATGGGGCCACAATGGAGCCGCTACGCTTCGACACCCCGGGGTAACCCGCAGAATTCTCGGTTGAAGCTTGAACCCTGGAAGTACGCGGGCCGTACTAACCGCCACAGCAGTCCATGGTCGAAGGTGCGTGACCGATTCCCGGTGCCTCATTCGGCCGTTTCTGCATCAGTTAGGAACCGTGGCGTTTGTTCCTTCGCCGGAGGTGGGATTTGGTGGATGAGCCGGTGACGGTCACGGTGGCGTACCAGGTGACACCCGGGGGTGCGGACGCCTTCAGCGACTGGGCCATGGCGATGCTGCAGGAGGCCGCGCAGTACGTCGAGTACCTCGGCGGCGGCATCCTCGCGCCGGGCGAGACCGGGGACGACTGGCACGTCGTGTCGCGCTGGTCGAGCCCGGAGGCCGCGAAACTGTGGGAGGCGTCGCCCGCGCGGGCCCGCCTCGTGCGGTCGGCGTCGAGCTTCGCCCAGCCGGCCCGGACCAAGCGGACGACCGGCGTACGGGCCTGGTTCGACCTGTCGTCGCGGATGGCCACGCCGCCGCCCAAGTGGAAGACGGCCCTGGTCACCCTGGCGGCCGTGTTCCCGCCGGTGCTGGTGTTCAACCTGACGGTCATCCCGTACCTCGGTGGCGTGCCGGCCGTCCTGCGCACGCTCACCCTGTGCGTCGCGGTGACCGCGGTGGTCACCTGGGTGATGATGCCCCGCCTGCTGCGGCTGCTGCGGAACTGGCTCAACCCGCCGCCCCTGGAGGCCGAGGGCGTCGATGTCGGCGCGCCGGAACCGCCCGGCGGCGGTGGCCGGATCGCGATCGGGCGGCGGCAGCGCGGCTGGAGCGGGGGCGAGACCGCGACGGCCGACTTCGGGTACGGCGGCGGGGACGCCGGGCCGGCCTGGCTGGCCGAGGTGGCGCCCCGCGAGCGGCCCGCTGAGCGGCCCGACGACGACTGGCGGGAGCCCCCGGGCGGGCCGGCGCCGTGGTACAGCTCGCGCCGGCAGGAGCCCGAACCCTCGTACGACCCTTCGTACGACCCGGAGCCTCGCTATCGCGAGCAGGACCGCGGCGGCTGGTACCGCGAGCCGCAGGAATCCGGCTCCTGGTACCGCGAGGCGGCCGAGCCGGAGCCCGAGCCGGAACCCCGGCGCTACCGCGAGGAGCCGCAGCCGGACGAACGCTACTGGGAGGAGCAGCAGCCCGGCCGGTGGTACCGCGAGCGGGACGCCACCGAGATCCTGCCGGCGGTGCAGGACGAGTACGACGAGCCGGAATGGCGGCCGATCAGGCAATACCGGCGTTGACGGGAGAACCTGGATGAGAACACTGCTGGTCGACAACCTCGACTCGTACACCTACAACCTGTTCCAGCTGATCGCGCAGGTGCAGGGGACCGAGCCGGTGGTGGTACGCAACGACGAAGAGGCGCCCGACCTGAGCCGCTTCGACAACGTGGTGATCTCGCCCGGGCCGGGGCATCCGGCCAAGGAACGCGACTTCGGGCTGTCCGCCCGGGTGCTCGCCGAGGCGAGCGTGCCGGTGCTCGGGGTGTGCCTGGGTCACCAGGGCATCGGCGTGCTCGAAGGCGCGACCGTGGAGCAGGCGCCGCAGGCCCGGCACGGCCACCTGGCCCGGGTGCGGCACGACGGCCGGGGCCTGTTCGCGGGCATCCCGCAGGAGTTCACCGCCGTCCGGTACCACTCCTTGCGCGTACGGGAACCCCTCCCGGCCTCGCTGGCAGCGACAGCCTGGGCCGAGGACGGCGTGCTGATGGGCCTGCGGCACCGTGAGCGTCCACTGTGGGGAGTCCAGTTCCACCCGGAGTCGGTGCTGACCGAGCACGGCCACCGGCTGCTGGCGAACTTCCGCGACCTCAGCCGCACCCGCCGGCTCACCCCCGGCTGGACCGCGCCCGGCAGGACCGCGTACAAGCTCGAGGTACGCGTCCTGCCCGTGCACGTCGACGCCGAGGTCGCGTTCACCCGCCGCTTCGCCCGCTCGGCGAACGCCTTCTGGCTGGACAGCTCCCGGGTCGAGCCCGGCCTGTCCCGGTTCTCCTTCTTCGGCGACGGCAACGGCCCGCTGGCCGAGCGGGTCAGCTACGACGTGTCGGCCGGCACCACCCAGGTGCAGCGCCCGGGGGAGCCGCTGAAACTGGTGGCCGGCAGCGTCTTCGACTACCTGCGGCACGAGCTGGCCCGGCGCACCGTCGACGACGACCCGAGCCTGCCCTTCGCGTTCACCGGCGGCTACGTCGGCTACTTCGGCTACGAGATGAAGGGCGACTGCGGCGCGCCGAACAAGCACCGCGCCGCCACCCCGGACGCCTGCTGGCTGTTCGCCGACCGGCTGGTCGCGGTCGACCACCAGGAGCGGCGCACCTACCTGGTCTGCCTGGCCGAGGACACCGCCGAGGGGCGGGCCGGCGCCGCCGGCTGGCTGGATGAAACGATGCAGTACCTGCGTGAGCTGCCCGGGTTCTCCGCGCCGTCCGAAGGACCAGGCGCCGGTAGCGGCACTGCCTCGCCCCCGGTCGAGCCCTGGCTGGTCCGCGGGCGCGAGCGCTACCTCGCCGACATCGAGGAGTGCCATCGGCAGCTGCTCGCCGGGGAGAGCTACGAGATCTGCCTGACCAACGCCGCCTGGCTGCCGGCCACCGCCGACCCGCTCGGCTACCACCTGCTGCTGCGCCGGCTCAACCCCGCGCCGTACGCCGCGTATCTGCAGTTCGGCGATCTCGCGGTGGCCAGTTCGTCGCCCGAGCGGTTCCTCACCATCGACCGGGACGGCATGGTGGAGACCAAGCCGATCAAGGGCACCGCGCACCGGGACGAGCGGCCCGAGGTGGACGAGCGGCTGCGCGACGCGCTCGCCGAGGACCCCAAGACCCGGGCCGAGAACCTGATGATCGTCGACCTGCTCCGCAACGACCTGGGCCGGGTCAGCGAGGTGGGCAGCGTGCACGTGCCCAAGCTGATGGCGACCGAGAGCTATGCCACCGTGCACCAGCTGGTCTCGACCATACGCGGGCGGCTGCGGGAGGGGCTGGACGCGATCGACTGCGTGCGCGCCTGCTTCCCCGGCGGCTCGATGACCGGCGCCCCGAAACTGCGCACCCTGGAGATCATCGACTCGCTGGAGACCCAGGCGCGCGGCGTCTACTCCGGCGCGATCGGTTTCCTCGGCTGCAACGGCACCGCCGACCTGAACATCGTGATCCGGACCGCGGTGTTCGCCGGGGACCGGATGCACATCGGCGCCGGCGGGGCCGTGGTGCTCGACTCCGACCCGGTCGCCGAGTACGACGAGATGCTGCTCAAGATGGCCGCCCCGATCCGCGCGTACTGGGCCGCCGCGGCCGCGCACGGCCTGCGCGGCATCAACCCGGTCGCTCCGGCCCTTCCCCGAGCGGAGTCCAAACGATGAGTGTCCTGTCCGTACCCCCGCCGCTTTCGCCGTCCGTCCGGCCGGTCAATGTGGCCGCCGACCTCGCCGAGCTGGCCGAGCGGGAGGGCTGGCTGCCTTGCCCGGCGTTCCTCACCGGCGACCGGGTCTGGACCCACGGCGAGGTGCACGACCTGGCCGCCCGCGCCGCGAGCGTGCTCGTCGACCACGGGGTGCGCCCCGGCGACCGGGTGCTGCTCGCCCTGCCGGACGGCATCGGCTGGGTAACCGCTTTCCTCGCGGTGGCCCGGCTCGGCGCGGTGGCCGTGCTGGTCAACCCCGCCCTCACGGTCGCCGACCACGAGGTGCTCGCCGAGGACTGCGGGCCCCGGCTCTGCGTGACCGAGACCGCCCTGCTGGGCCGGTTCGACCACGCGCTGGACGTGGCCGACCTGCTCGCCATGGCCCGCTCGGCCGGGGCGGCCGGCGCCCACTGGGTCGACCCGGACACCCCGCTCTACATCCAGTACACCTCCGGCACCACCGGTGAGCCGAAGGGTGTCGTGCACACCCACCGGGACCTGCCGCTCTACCACGCCGCCATCGGCGTTCCGGTGCTCGGGATCGGGCCGGACGACGTCACGCTGTCGGTTTCCAAGCTGTTCTTCGCGTACGGCTTCGGGAATGCCTTTGTCTTTCCGCTCTTCTCCGGATCGGCCGCCGTGCTGGTGGCCGGGCGGCCGCCCGCCGAGGAGGTGGCCGAGCTGGTCGAGCGCCATAAGGTGACGATGCTGTACGCGGTGCCCTCGGCGTACGCGGGGCTGGTCGAGCGCACCCGGCGTTCCTCGTATTCCTCGCTGCGGGCCGCGGTGTCGGCCGGCGAGACCCTGCCGCGCGAGCTCGGCGAGCGGGTCACCGCGCTGCTCGGCGTGCCGGTCTACGAGCAGATCGGCTCCACCGAGGCGGGGCACGCCTTCTGCGCCAACGGCGTGTTCGGCAACGCGCCGGGCACGATGGGCTGGCCGGTGCCCGGATTCGAGCTGGAGCTGCGCGACCGCGACGGCCGCCGGGTGCCGGAGGGTGCCGAGGGCGAGCTCTGGGTGCACGGCCCGACGCTGTTGCGGGAGTACCTGAACCGCCCGGCGCAGACCGCGCGGGTCCTGGTCGACGGCTGGCTGTCCACTCGCGACCGGGCCGTGCGGGGCGCCGACGGGACCTACCGGCACCTCGGCCGGGTCGACGACATGGAGATGGTCGGCGGGATCACCGTGTCGCCCCTCGAGGTGGAGACGGTCCTCGCCGAGCATGCCGGGGTCCGCGAGGTCGCGGTCGCCGCCGTGCCGGACGAGACGGGCGCGACCAGGCTGCGCGCGTTCGTCGTGCCGGCCGGCGCTTCCGACGAGACCGAGCTGGCGGCCGATCTGATCGGCCTCGCCCGGCGGCGCCTCGCGCCCTTCAAGGTGCCGCGCACCGTGCGGCTGGTGCCGGCACTGCCGCGCACCCCGACCGGCAAGCTGCGCCGGCACATCGTCCGCACCGGTTCCTGGTAGCAGGAAAGGGGTTTCCGTCATGGTGCAACGCTTCTTCTCCGGCCGGGGGTTCTACCTCGGCGACATGTTCGAGCAGGCCCGCGAGCGGCACGGCGGGGTGACGGTCACCCTGGACAAGCCGCTCGACGTAGCGGTCGCCGCCGGGCTCGACCACACCTACCGGACGATCGCCGATCTGGTCGACGCGCTCGCCGCGCAGCTGTGGGCGGCCGGCGTGCGGCCCACCGAGCGGGTCGCCCTCTACAAGTCGGACAACTTCGATCTCGCGCTGCTGACCTGCGCGCTGTCCCGGATCGGCGCGGTGCCGGCGCTGCTGTCGCCCACCTTGGACGGTGCCGTCGCCGGCGAGCTGCTGCGCCGCCTCGACCGGCCGTGGCTGATCACCGACGCGGCCAAGCTGGGCGGCCGGCTCGACGGGCTGCCGCTGACCGGCCTGACCCGGCAGATCCTGGTGGTCGGCGCCGACGCGGAGCGCGCGGCGCACGACGCGGGCGGGATGCCGCTGGCCAAGTTCGACGGCGCCGAGCGGCGGCCGGCGGTGCATCTCGCGGTGCGCGAGCCGTCGCTGATCACGCACAGCTCCGGCACCACCGGCATCCCCAAGCTGGCCGTGCACTGCGCGAACGCGATGTGGAACCGGCTCGTGCCGCAGAAGGTGATGGGCTGGCCGACCCGGGGCGAGACCGCAGCGATCTGCATCTCGTACGTGCACTCCCGCTTCTATCATCTGCTGGGCGTGCTGCTGCGCAACGGCAGCCCGCTGCTCGCGATGGTCGACCACGACCCGCGCAGCGTCGGCCCGCTGCTGGCGAAGGCCCGCCCGGGCATCGTGGAGACCCACCCGAACACCTTCGTGCTCTGGGAGGACCTGGCCGAAGCGCCGGACCGCCCGCTCTCCACCGTGCGGCACTACGGCAGCACCTTCGACGCGATCCACCCGCGGACCGTGCAGCGCCTGCTCGGCGCGTCCACCCGCCGCCGCCCGTGGCTGATGCAGCTGTACGGGCAGAGCGAGACCGGCCCGGTCGCGGCCCGCTTCTTCACCCGGTCGAGCGCGGCCAAGGCGAACGGCCGGCTGGTCGGCATCGGCCTGCCCGGCTTCACCCGGGTGCGGGTGGTCGACGACGCCGGAAAGCCCTTGCCTCGCGGCGAGCACGGGCACATCGAGGCCCGCACCCGCGGCCGCATCCTCACCTACCTGGGCGCCGAGGAACAGTACGCCGAGCAGCTGCACGACGGCTGGTGGCGGATGGGCGACGTGGGCAGCATCGGCAAGTGGGGCACGCTCTACCTGGAGGACCGGGAGATCGACCGGATCGACTCGGTGGACAGCAACCTCGAGCTCGAGGACGTGCTGATGTCCCGCCTCCAGGAGCTGCGCGAGATCGTCATCGTGCCGGGCGGCTCCGGCGAGCCGGTGCCGGTGGTCTGCACCCGCGACGACCAACCGCTGTCGCCGGAGCGCTGGCAGAACGCGGTGGCCGGGCTGCCGCTGCTGGCCGAGCCGGTGTTCTGCCGCTTCGACGACCTGCCGCGGACCGGCACCTGGAAGATCAAGCGGGTGGAGATCGCCAAGCTGTTCACCGAGGGGCGGTCCCTCGCCGGCAACTGGGTCGCGGCTTGAGCCCGCTCCCGGTTCTCGTCGTCGGCGCCGGGCCGGTCGGCCTGGCCGCCGCGCTGGCGCTGCGCGCCTGGGGGCTGCCGGTCACCGTGCTGGAGGCCGGCCCCGAGGACCGGGTACGGCCCGGCAGCCGGGCCCTGTTCGTGCACCGCGAGTCGCTGGCGGCGCTGGAGCGGATGAGCCCCGGCCTCGGCGACGGCATCGCCCGGTACGGGGTGGTCTGGCGGACCCGCCGCACCCTGTACCGCGGCCGGGAGGTGTACGCGCAGACCTTCGCCCAGGGCCGGCCCGGCCGGCTGCCGCCGTTCGCCAGCCTCCGCCAGGTGGACACCGAGCGGTTCCTGATGGACGCCTGCCGCGACGCGGGCGTGACGTTCCACTGGGGAGCCCGGGTGACCGAGGTGACCGCCGGCGCCGACGCGGTGACGGTCACCGCCGCGGACGGCTCCGCCTGGCAGGCCCGCTACGTGGTCGCCGCCGACGGGGCCCGCTCGGCGGTCCGCGCGGCGGTCGGCATCGAGCTGGAGGGCGACCGGTCGCCGGGCCATCACGTGGTGGTCGACGTGGCGGACCGGCCGGACGGCGGGCTGCCGGTCGAGCGGGTGTTCCACTACGAGCACCCGGCGATGGACGGCCGGACCGTGCTGCGGGTGCCGTTCGCCGGCGGCTTCCAGATCGACCTGCAGTGCCGCGACGACGACCCGCCCTCGGCGTACGGCACCGAGGAGGCGGTCCAGCGGTGGCTGCCCGAGGTGGTCGGGCCCGGCTGGGCCGACCGGGTGCTGTGGGTGTCGACGTACCGCTTCCTGCAGGTGGTGGCGGACGCCTTCCGCGACGCCTCCGGCCGGGTGCTGCTGGTCGGCGAGGCCGCGCACCTGTTCCCGCCGTTCGGCGCCCGCGGCATGAACAGCGGCATCGCCGACGCGGAGACCGCGGCCGAGGCGATCGCCACCGCCCTGGCCGAGCCGGCCGGGGCCGCCGCGGCGGTGGACGCCTTCGCCGAGCGGCGGCGGGCCGCGGCGCTCTTCAACGGCCGGGCGGCCGGCACGGCCCTGGCCCATCTGCGGCCCGGCCGGCTGATGCGGGCGAAACAGCACGCCGCGGCGGCGCTGGCTCCGGTGCTGCCGCGCTGCGGGTCCTGGCTGGAGCACGCCCCGTACGGACCCCGGCACGTCGCGCCGGGCCGCTATTGAAAGGAGGACCGATGACCGATGTACCTCTTGTGTGGCGGCCCGAAGCGGGACTGGAGCCGGCCGCCGGCCCGGCTGGTGGTCCCTTGCTCGCGGCGGATTCCTGGCTGGTGCGGGACGGCAGAGTCCGCGGCCTGGAGCGGCACCGGCAGCGATTCTTCGCCGCCTGCGCGGAGGCGGCCGAGGTGCCGCCGGACCGGCTGTGGCCGTTCTGGCGGGCGGTGCTGGACGCGCTGCCGCGAGAGGGGCTCTGGTTTCCGCGGGTGGAGCTGACCGAGGGCGCGCTGCGGCTGCGCGTCCGGCCGGCCCCGCCGCTCGCCGCCGACGTGCGGGTCTGGGTGCCGGCGATCGGCGATCCGCGTACCGTGCCCCGGCGCAAGGGCCCCGACCTGGCGGCCCTGGCCGAACTGCGCTCCGGCGCCGCCCGGCGCTCGGCTCAGGAGGCGCTGCTGACCAGCCGCGGCGGGCTGCTCCTGGAGGCGGCCAACGCCAGCGTGCTGTGGTGGGAGGGCGGGCGGCTGTGCGCGCCCGCCCCCAACCTCTCGCTCCTGCCCGGCGTCACCCGCGCGATCATCCTCGACCGGGCCCGGGAGCTCGGCGTGCCCGTCACCTACCGCCGGCGGCCGCCCACCCAGCTCAACGGCCGCGAGGCGTGGCTGGTCAACGCGCTGCACGGGATCCGTCCGGTGACCCGGTGGGTGGAGGCGCCGATTCTGGCCGGGCCGGCGCATCGCGCGCCGGCCTGGCAGGCTTGGTTGGACGGGGAGGCCGAGCCGCTGCCGGACCGGCCGGCGGCTCAGGACGAGGTCTTGGCCGGCTGATAGCCGCCGGGCACCATCCGGGTGCTGATGGCGATCCGGTTGTACGCGTTGATGACCGTGGCCGCCCAGATCAGGGCCGCCACCTCGTCCTCCTTGAAGACCTCCGTGGCGGCCCGGTAGACGTCGCCGGGCACCCGGTCGCCGGCGATCAGCGTGACCGCCTCGGTCAGCGCCAGGGCGGCCCGCTCCCGCTCGGAGTAGAACGGCGTCTCGGCCCACGCGTTGAGCGCGTAGATCCGCTGCTCGGTCTCGCCGGCGGCGCGGGCGTCCTTGGTGTGCATGTCGATGCAGAAGGCGCAGCCGTTGATCTGCGACGCCCGGATCCGCACCAGCTCGAGCAGTTCCGGCTCCACCCCGGCGTCCTTCGCGGCGGCCACCGCGGCGGCGTGCAGGGCGCCCATCGCGGCCGAGACCTGGGGCGTCACCTTCTTCAGCGCGACCCGGGGGAGATCGATATCCACTGTCATCTCAAGATCCTAGCTCGCGACCGGGCCCGTCTCGCTACGTTGCATTGACGAGTCGCAATGGATGAGTAGAGGATGGGTGCCGATCGCGTCGTTCCCGACACCCAGGGAGCCATCGATGAAGATGTCCATCGTCGCGGCCGCCGCGGTGCTGGCCGTGCCGCTGCTCGTCGCCGGCCCGGCCGCCGCGAGCCCCCGGTCGCTCGCCGCCCCGGCGTCCTGCTCGAGCCTCACCGGCGTACGGCTGCCGAACACCACGGTGACCAGCGCCGTCGTCGTCCCGGCCGGCGGCGGGGTCCCGGAGACCTGCCAGGTGGAGGCGACCGTGACGCATCCGCCGGCGGGCGACGTCGAGAACATCTACGTCTGGCTGCCGGTGTCCGGGTGGAACGGCCGGTTCCAGGGCGTCGGCGGCGGGGGATATGTGGGTGGCTTCCCGCAAGCGCTGGCCGCGCCGGTCGCACAGGGATACGCGGCGGCGTCCACCGACACCGGTCACTCCGGCGTGGACGGCTCGTTCGCGCTGGATCCGAGCGGCCGGCTCGACTGGCAGCTCATCCGGGACTTCGCCTACCTCGGCATCCATGACATGACCGTGGTCGGCAAGGCGGTCACCGCCGCCTTCTACGGCCGGCCGGCGGGGCACGCGTACTGGAACGGCTGCTCCACCGGCGGCCGCCAGGGCCTGTCCGAGGCGCAGCGCTACCCGGACGACTACGACGGGATCCTGTCGGCCGCCCCGGCGATCAACTGGTCCACGTTCATCCCGGCCGAGTTCTGGCCGCAGCTGGTGATGCTGCGGACCGGGGACTTCCTGCCGCAGTGCAAGTTCGAGGCGTTCCAGGCGGCGGCGATCGCGGCCTGCGACACGGTCGGCGACGGCGTCCGGGACGGGGTGATCGGCGACCCGGCGCGCTGCCGGTTCGACCCGCGCTCGCTGATCGGCCGGGCCACGCCGTGCGGCGTCATCACCGCCACGGACGCGTCGGCGGTGGCCCGGATCCTCGCCGGGCCGCGCTCGGTGGAGGGCGACTTCCTCTGGTACGGGCTGCGGCCCGGGGCCTCCTTCGCGGGCCTGGCCAACACGACCGCGGCGGGCGGCGCGCCCTTCCCGATCGCGCTGACCCACCTGGGCACCTGGGTGCAGCGGAATCCGTCCTGGGACTGGACGACCACCACGTACGAGCGCTATGACCAGCTGTTCGCCCAGTCGAAGCGGATGTACGACGCGGTGATCGGCACCGCCGACCCCGACCTGCGGCCGTTCCGGAACGCCGGCGGCAAGCTCCTGATCTGGCACGGGCAGGCCGACCAGCTGATCTTCCCGCAGGGCACGATCGACTATTACCGCCGCTTCATGGCGGCCACGCCCGGCACCGCGGACTTCACCCGGCTGTTCCTGGCGCCGGGCGTCGCGCACTGTGCCGGCGGCCCGGGCCCGCAGCCGGCCGACCCGCTCGGCGCGCTCGTCGCCTGGGTCGAGCACGGGCAGGCGCCGCAGGTGCTCACCGGCATCGTCCGGGACGCCACCGGCACGGTCGTGCAGACCCGGCCGATCTGCCGCTATCCCGCGGTGGCCGCCTACCGCGGGCACGGCCCGGTGACCCAGGCGTCGAGCTTCACCTGCCGCCGGTCCTAGGGTCTGTGTCGTAGTGGCAGACGGGCAGCGGCGTGGCCCAGACGACGCCTGGACCTCGCCTCGCTCCGGCCCCCACTACGACACAGACCCTGCGGCCGTCACGACCCGCTCCGCTGCCACTCGGCTCGGGCCGCGGCGGCCCACGGCTCGTGGCTTTGCCGGAACAACTGCGCGGCCCGGGTTCCGCTCCACCGGGCCGGCAGCAGCTCGGCCGGCAGTTCGGGGTCGATCTGCGGGAAACGGCGCCAGGCGTGCACCAGCTGGATCGCCCGGACCAGGGGGTCGGGAGACGGCTCGCCGGCGAACTCGGCGAGGAACTCCGCGTACCGCCGCTCGATCTCGTCGAGGTCCCACGCCTGCCGGACCATGGTGGCGATCGCGCCGGCCTGGTGCTCGGCACGGAAGATCTGCGCGTCGTCGCGCAGGCCGGCCTCGTCGAGGACCCGCTCGGCCTCCGCGGCCCGGTCGAGGTGCGTGCTGATCCACACGCCGGGCGCGGGGCTGCCGAAGCCGGCCCAGGTGAGCCGGGTGCGCAGCATGTGCCGGGCGGCCCGCTCGGTCTCCGGGACGCGGGCCAGCACCAGCAGCAGCCGCCCGTCCCAGCCGGGCTGGACGCCGTGGAAGCCGTAGATGCGCTCGGCGCCGTCGGTGAGCAGCCGCCGCGCGTCCGGGCTCAGCGTCCACACCGTACGGCGGCCCTGTCTTTCCGTTTCGAGCCAGCCGTCGGCGGCAGTCCGCATCAAGGCCTGCCGGGTCGCCTTCTCCTCCACGCCCAAGCGGCCGAGCACGTCGATGAAGGCCGAGGTGAGCGCGGCGCCGCCGGCCGGCAGGACCAGCTCGCCGAGCACGGTCAGCAGCAGGCCCCGGGCGCTCTCCGACCCGCGGGCGTGCCGGCGGGACAGCGTCGGCGCCGCCTCGGCCTCCGCCGTCCGTACCGGCATCGGGTCCCTCCTCGCTCGCTCGGACATCTCGACCATGCTACGGATCATGTCTTGACGGCGGCCGGTCCGGGACGTAACACTCCGGACCTTCGATGTTTACGTAAACATCGGCGAAGGGCAGATCATGCGACTTCTCATCGCCGCCGCTGCGGCGACCCTCGGGCTGGGTCTGATCGGCGTTCCCGCCGCGGCACCGGCCGTTTCCGCCGACACCTCGGCCGCCGCGGGCACGCCGGCCGTCACCATAACCATCGATCCCTCCTACCGGCAGCCGGAGTTCCAGGGCTGGGGCACCAGCCTCGCCTGGATGGCCGAGGCCACCGGCGGCTACCCGGACGCCATCCGGAAGAAGCTCGTCGACATGGTCTTCGGGGCGGACGGGCTCGACCTGAACATCGCCCGCTACAACATCGGCGGCGGCAACGCCCCCACGGTCCGCGACTACCTGCGGCCCGGCGGCGCGGTACCCGGCTACTGGAACGCGCCCGAGTCGCACGGCCCGGCCGACAAGGACTGGTGGAACCCGGACGACCCGGCCGACTGGAACTGGTCGGCCGACGCGAACCAGCGCTGGTGGGTGCAGCAGATCAAGAACCGGGTCACCGGCTGGGAGGCGTTCAGCAACTCGCCGCCGTACTTCCAGACCGTGAGCGGGTACGTCAGTGGCGGGTTCAACGCCTCCGACGACCAGATCCGCGCCGACCGGGTCGACCAGTACGCCGACTACCTCGTCCGGGTCACCGACCACCTGGAGAAGCAGTACGGCATCAAGTTCGCCGGCCTCGAGCCGCTCAACGAGCCGAACACGCCGTACTGGAAGACCACGCTGGGCGCCGACGGGCAGCCGACCGGCGGCCGGCAGGAGGGCGCGCACGCCGGACCGGCGCTGCAGGCCCAGGTCACCCAGGCGGTCCAGCGCCGCCTGGCCACCGCCTCGACCCGGGCGATCGTGTCGTCCCCCGACGAGACCAACCCGAGCACGCTGGTCACCGACTGGTACGGCTACCCGGCCGCCGGGCAGGCCGCGGTCGACCGGATCAACGTGCACACGTACGGCACCAGCCAGCGCACCAGCGTCCGGGACATCGCCAAGGCCGAGCAGAAGCCCCTCTGGATGAGCGAGATCGAGGGCAGCTGGGGGCACGACTACACCAGCATGGACTCCGGCCTCGGCATGGCGCAGCAGATGATCGACGACATCCGCGAGCTGGAGCCGTCCGCCTGGGTGCTGTGGCAGCCGATCGAGGACGCCAAGAACATGGTGGCCGAGGGCAACCTGCAGTGGGGCGAGATCCACGTCCCGTTCGACTGCACCGCCACCGACACCCTGCAGACCTGCCCGATCCAGACCAACACCAAGTACGACACGATCCGCAACTTCACCCACTACATCCGCCCGGGCGACCGGATGGTGCAGGTGAGCGACGCCCACAGCCTCGCGGCGATCGCCAAGAACGGGCACGCGGTCACGGTGGTGCACGCGAACGCGACCAGCGCGCCGCAGGCCGTCACCGTGGACCTGTCGAAGTTCGCGGCGCTCGGCCCGTCCGCCACGGTCACCCCGGTGGTCACCAGCGCGGACGGCAAGCTGGTCACCGGCACGCCGGTCCGGGTCAGCGACCACCGGGCCGCGCTCACCGTGCCGGCGCAGTCGGTCACCACCTTTCTCGTACGCGGCCTGCTCTCCACCGCCGCGGCGGCCCCGCAGTTCCAGTCCGGGCACACGTACCGCCTCGCGGGCGTGCAGAGCGGGCGGTCGCTGGCGGCCGACGCGACCATCCGCACCACCGACGTGGCGAGCGCCGGCCAGCTGTGGACCTTCCGCCGGCTCGCCGGCGGCGACGGCAACCGCGCGCGGTACGAGGTGACCAACGCGGGCACCGGGCAGCGGCTGGCGGTGCGCAACGGCAAGCTCGGACCCGAGCCGGCCGGGGCGGCGGACGAGGCGGCCGAGTGGGTGCTGTCCACCACCGGCGACGGCACGTACACCCTCATCAACGTCGCGGCCCGGCAGCTGATCGACGTGCCCGGCCAGGCGGTCGCCGACGGCACCGCCGTCGGGGTCTACCAGCCGACCTCGGGGCCCAACCAGCGGTGGCGGCTGAGCGATGACACGGTCGCGGGCATCGACACCACGATCGCCTACACGGTGCCGGGGCGGGTGCCGGACCTGCCCGGGACGGTCACCGGGACGACCGCTGGGGGCGAGCGGCGCACGCTGCCGGTGACCTGGCAGCTGCCGCCGGCCGGGCGGTGGCGGACGGCCGGCACGGTGCGCGTCACCGGCACCGCCGTCGACGTCGCGGGGCGCGGGCAGCGGGCGGTCGCCCAGGTCACGGTGGACACGTTCACGTCCACCGAGCCGGGGCGCGCCAAGACCTATCCCGGCGGGACGCCGGCGCTGCCCGCCACGGTGGTCGGCGTGGGGCGGCAAGGGGGCCGCGCGGATCTGCCGGTCGTCTGGGACCCGGCGCCGGTCTTCGACCAGCTCGGGGTGGCTACGCTGACCGGCACCGCCACCGTGGTCGACGGGACGAAACTGCCTGCGACGGTACGGGTGCAGGTGGCGCCGCCGGGCGAGGCCGACGTCGCGACGGATGCGGGGGTGACGGTCGCCGCGTCGTTCACCGAGAGCGGCTACTCGGCGGCCGGGCTGGTCAACGGCGACACCATGGACAAGGCCTGGTCGAACTGGAAGCCGTCCGGGCGCAACGCCTCGGACACGCTCACCGTGACGTTGCCGCAGGCGCATGACGTGTCGCACCTCGTCGTGCACTTCTATCGGGACAGCTCCTCCGGCGGCGGCCTGGCCGCGAGTGTGCAGGCGGGCGTGCCCGGCGAGTCCGGCGGCTGCGTGGCGGCCGGGCCGGTGGTTCCGGTGGGCACGGCGAGTCCCCTGGCCGTCGACGTACCGGTGACGGCGTCCGGCGCCCGGTCGGTGTGTCTGGTCCTCACCGCGGTCCCGAACGGCTATCTGACGGTGGCCGAGTTGCAGGTCTTCGCCAAGGTGCCGGGCGTGTCGTCGGACGCCCGGCTGGACGGCATCCAAGTAGGTGGCGTGCCGATCGCCGGCTTCGACCCGTCCGTCATGACGTACCGGGTCAAGGTGTCGCACCACGGCCCGGTGACGGTGACCGGGACAGCCACCGATCCGTACGCCACGGTGGTGGTAAGGCGGGCCGGCGGTTGCTGGGAGATCACCACGACCAGCGAGGACGGCGCGCACACGATGGTCTACCGAGTGGTAACGCATTGACAGTGCTCGATTGAGTGCCGACCATGGTGCGGAAAGCGTTTACCTGAGCGTTTTTCTGAGCAACCGGGGAGACCGCGCCATGGTCGCACTTCATCGTCTTCTGTCCGTGGCTCTCGCCCTGACGGCGACGGCCTTCGGGTCGACGTCCTTTGGCTCGACGCCCAGCGGGTCGGCGGCCTTCGGGTCGACGCCCAGCGGGTCGGCGGCCTTCGGCTCGGCGGCCCTTGGCTCGGCGCATCGCGGGGGTTTCGCCGCCGCCGTGACGTTCTATGTGGACGCGACGGGCGGCAACGACGCGAACGCCGGCACCAGCTCGGCGGCGCCGTGGAAGTCGCTGGCCAAGGTGAACGCGACCACCTTCCACGCCGGTGACCAGATCCTGCTCAAGGCCGGACAGGTCTGGTCCGGCCAGCTGTGGCCGAAGGGGTCGGGCGCGACCGGCAGCCCGATCGTGCTCGGCGCCTACGGCAGCGGCGCCCGGCCCCGGATCGACGGGGCCAGCCGCGTCACCTCCACCGTGAAGCTGCACAACCAGCAGTACTGGGAGATCCGCGGCCTCGAGATCACCAACATCGCACCGGCCACCGGCACGCCCGGCGCGAACCTGAAGGACCTGCGCGGCATCCACATCGACGGCGACAACGGACAAACCCTCAATCACCTGTACGTGGATGGCGTCTACGTCCATGACGTGAGCGGTCAGGTCAACTGGATCGGCGGGGATACGACCGGCAACGCGCCGGGTGTCACGTTCCAGACCGGCTGGGACCGCTCCAAGAAGACGGGCGGCATCGTCTTCGACACGACGGTGCCGGACATCGCCGCGCCGGGCACCGCACCGACGATCCTCAACGACCTGCTGGTGCAGAACTCCACGATCTCCGACACGTCGTTCGCCGGCATCGTCGTGAAGCAGTACAGCGGCGACGCACCCGGCGCCACGGCGACCGGCTGGGGCAACCGGTCGTCGGCGAGCGACCCGGCGTTCCACCCGCACACCAACGTGGTGATCCGGAACAACTACATCTCGCAGGCCAACACGGCGTACGGCTGCAATGGGGTTTATCTGACCGACGTCCGCGGGGGCGTGGTCACCGGGAACACCATCTACCAGGCCGGGACCTCGGGCATCGAGGCCTATTTCGCCGACAGCGTCACGATCCAGCACAACGAGATCTACCAGACGTCGAAGAAGGCGGGCGGCGCCGACTACAACGGCATCGACCCGGACAAGGCCACCACCAACATGCTCGTGCAGTACAACTTCGTGCACGACAACGGCGACGGCATCCTGCTCTGCCAGTTCTCGTTCGGCAGCGTGACCGTGCGCTACAACGTGCTGAAATCGAACACGCGCTACCCCATCTACCTGCATTCGGACAAGGCGGCGACCGCCGACATCTACAACAACACCGTCTACAACGATGTCAGTGGCTATCTGACGTACGGATACGGCAGCTCGCTGAGCGCGAAGTACACGATCCGGAACAACATCTACTGCTCCACCAAGGCGAACGCCGTCCTGACCACAAGCAGCACGATCACCTACGGCAACAACCTCTACGCCGGCACCCTGACCATCCCGTCGAGCGACACGACCCCAAAAACCGGCGACCCCCACTTCGTCAACGAGAACGTCTCGGGCCCATATGGCACCCCCACCAGCGGCCCGCAGCTGGCCACCGCCCGCGCCTACGCCCTGACCCCAGGCTCAGCGGCAATCAACACCGGCCTGACGATCAGCGCCAACGGCGGCCTCGACTATGCCGGCGCCCCCCTCTACAACGGCGCCCCCGACATCGGCGCCCTCGAATACGAATCCTGACCACCCCACCGCCGCCCGCCCACCCCAGCCACCGCCCACCTACCGGTTGGCCCGCCCCCACAGGCCGTCCCGCGCCCGCCGGTTGGTCCGCGCCCCGCCCGCTGAACCCGTCTTCGCCGGTCGGTCCGTGCCCGATAGCTGGCCCGTGCCCGCGGGCTTGGGTCGTGCCCGCGGGTTGGGTCGTGCCCGCTCGCTGGATCGCGCCCGCGGGCTTGGGTCGTGCCCGCGGGTTGGGTCGCGCCCGCGGGTTGGGTCGTGCCCGCCCGCTGGGCCGTGCCCGCCGGTTGGGTCGCGTCTGCCCGCTGGGTCGCGTCTGTTGGTTGGGCCGTGCCCGCGAGGTTGGGTCGTGCTCGCCCGCTGGGCCGCGTCTGCCGGTTGGGTCGCGTCCGCCCGCTGCGCCGCGTCTGCGAGTTGGGCTGTGTCAGGTGGCTGGATCGCGTCCGGTGCGTGGATCGGGGTTCGGTGGGTGGGGTGGCGTCGGTCAGCTGGCGGCGTAGTGGTGCTCGGCGCCGTCGCGTTTGGTGTAGGTGGTCCAGTAGTGGTCGGCGATGGTGTCGGGGTGGGTTTCCGGGCCGCCGCTGCCGATCCATACCGACAGGGGGATGTGGGCCGCGTAGACGCCGGTGCCGGACAAGGCCTGGTGCAGCTTGAGCACCCAGGCGCGCAGGGCGGCCGAGCCGGTGGCGGTGGCGGCGAACTCGACCGGGCCGGTCAGCGGGTCGACCGAGGAGCCGCCGGTGGTGAACAGCAGGGTGCCGGCGTTGTTCGCGAGCATCTCGGGCAGGACCTGCCGGGCGGCGGTGAGCCCGCCGTACAGGTAGTAGTCCAGCTGGGGCTGGAGTGTCTCGATCGTGGCCTCCAGCGGGCCGGTCATGGTGATGCCGGGCACGGGGGTGTGCGGGGCCGGCGAGTACTCCAGCACGTCGACGGTGCCGAACCGCTCCTTGATCCGGTCGAACGCGGCAACCAGCGCGGGCCGGTCCATGATGTCGGCCGCGAACCCGGCGGCGTCGACGCCGTCCGCCCGCAACTGACCGGCGAGCTCGTCGAGCTTCTCCTGGGTCCGGGAGACGAGGGCAACGGAGAAGCCGTTCCGGCCGAACACTCTGGCAATGGACAGGCCGAGCCCGGGGCCGGCCCCGACGATGGCGATCGTGGGCATGAAGGATCCTTTTTCGGGGGGAGGGGAGGGGCTCAGAAAGCGATGACGAGCTTGCCCTGGGCATGCCCGGACTGGCTGTGGGCGTGCGCCTCGGCGGCCTGGTCGAGGCCGTACGTGGCGGCGACCCGCGGGGTGTAGCGCCCGGCCGCACCGAGCGCGGCCGCCTGGGCCAGGGCCTCGGCGGGCGCCTCGGCAGCGGCCGTGAGGCGGGCACCGTGCTCCGGCGCGGTGTAGTCGGCGATGCTCACCACCGCGGCCGCCCCGGGCGCGATCTTGATGAGGTCGGGCAGCGATCCGGAGCCGGCCGTGTCGAGGACCGCGTCCACGCCCGCCGGGGCCAGTGCGGCGACCCGGTCGGCCAGCCCCGGGCCGTAGGTGGTCGGGGCGGCCGACGGATCGCCGTACTCGTGAAAGGTGACCGCCTTCATGGGTCTGTCTCCCGTTCAGAAGTGGAGCCGTGCCTTCACTTTCACGCTAGCACGGAAGTGGTGGGTTTCCTCCACTTGTGCGATCGTGAGGGTGTGACCATGCGAACTCCTTCCGACCGGCCCCTGCGTACCGACGCCGCGCGGAACCGGGCGGCGATCGTCGCCGCGGCCCAGCGGGCGTTCGCCGAGCACGGCCTCCGGGTGCCGTTCGACGAGATCGCCCGGCGTGCCGAGGTCGGCGAGGCGACCGTGCACCGCCGCTTCCCGGACCGGGAGTCGCTGATCGCCGCCGCGTTCGGCGACAAGATGCGCGCCTACGCCGACGCGGCCGCCGAGGCCCTGGCCGCGCCCGACGCGTGGCAGGGCTTTTGCGGGTACGTGCGCCGGGTGTGCGCCATGCAGTCCGGCGACCGCGGCTTCGCCGACCTGCTCACGATCACCTTCGCCGCGGCCAACCCGGCCGTCGAGGACCTCGAGCACCAGCGCAACACCGGTTACCGCGACTGGCTCAAGATCGTCCGTAGGGCGAAGGCGGCCGGGCGGCTGCGCCCCGACTTCCACCCGGACGACCTGGTCGTGCTGCTGATGGCCAACGCCGGCGTGATCGCGGCGACCGCCGGGGAGGCGCCCGACGCCTGGCGGCGCCACGTGGAATACCTGCTGCAGGCCTTCGCGGCGGACCACACCGAGACGCTGCCGGCGCCGCCGCCGCGCGAGACGCTCGTCCGGGCGCTGCAGCGCACCCAGCGCCCGTAGGCAGTCATGACGATTTAACGCCCCGGAACGTCGTCTTAACGCCGCCGAACCGCCCCTGGAACACCCGGACTCCAACCTCAGGTCCATTACCTGTCGGACGACAGATAAGACCCGCCGGAGGTGGAGTCATGAGCGCAACGGACATCGACCCTGGTCACATCGGCTACAAACAAGAACTGCGCCGGGGCGTCGGGACGTTCGCGTCCTTCGCCGCGGGCTTCTCCTTCGTCTCGATCCTGACCACGGTGTTCCAGCTCTTCGGGCTGGGCTTCCTGCTGGGCGGGGCCTCGTTCTTCTGGTCCTGGCCGGTGGTGTTCGCCGGGCAGCTGTGCGTCGCGCTGTGCTTCTCCGAGCTGGCCGGCCGCTGGCCGGTGTCCGGCGCGATCTTCCAGTGGTCGAGCCGGCTGGCCGGAGTGAGCTGGGGCTTCTTCACCGGCTGGATCATGGTGATCGGCCAGATCCTCACCGTCGCCGTGGCGGCGATCGCGATGCAGGCGGTGCTCCCGGCGATCTGGTCGGGCTTCCAGATGGTCGGTGGCTCCGCCGCCGACCCGTCCATCCTCTCCGCGACCGGGGCGCAGAACGCGATCATCCTGGGCGTGCTCCTGCTGGCCGTCACGACGCTGGTGAACGTGCTGGGCATCCGGCAGATGGCGGCGGCCACCAGCGTCGGCGTCGCGGTCGAGATCGTCGGCGTGGTCGTGCTGGTCGGAGTGCTGTTCGCGCTCTCCGAGCGGGGTCCGTCGGTGGTACTGCACCACACCGGCTGGACCGGCACCGGCTCGTACTTCTTCGCCTGGCTGGCCTCGGGACTGATGGCCGCGTACGTCATGGTCGGTTTTGATTCGGCCGGCGAGCTGGCGGAGGAGACCCACGCGCCGCGCAAGACCACCCCCAAGACGATCATCCGGGCGCTGACCACCTCGGGCCTGGGCGGCGGCCTGCTGATCCTGGCCGCGCTGATGGCCGCCCCCAGCCTCACCGACGGCAACCTCTCCACCCTCGGCCTGTCCTGGGTGCTCACCGAGCGGCTCGGCGGCGTGCTGGGCCGGCTGCTGCTCTGCTGCGTCGCCGTGGCGGTCTTCGCCTGCACGCTGGCCTGCCAGACCTCCGGCGCGCGGATGATGTACTCGATGTCGCGCGAGGGCGCCTTCCCGTTCGCCAGGGCGCTGGGCAAGGTCTCGCCGCGCACCGGGACACCCATCCTCACCTCGATCGTGGTCGGCGCCGGCGCGGTGATCGCGCTGCTCGTGAACATCAACTCCACGACGATCTTCACCGCGCTCTCCAGCATCTGCATCGCGATGCTCTACATCGGCTACCTCGGGGTCACGCTCCCGCTGCTGGTGGTGCGGATCCGGCACCGGAACACCGACCACTTCCCGGCCGGGGTGGACGAGGACGGCAAGCCGCTGTTCTCGATGGGCCGGTGGGGGCTCGCCGTCAACGTCGTGGCGGTGATCTACCAGGTGATCATGGTGGTCAACCTGATGTGGCCGCGGACCGAGATCTACGACCTCTCGCCGCACGGGAACTGGGTGCTGCAGTACAGCGCCGTGCTGCTGGTCGCGGCGGTCGTGGCCATCGGCGCCGGCTACTTCGGTTACAAGCGGCTGCACCAGAACATCGAGCTGGTCCACATCCCGCACACCCATGTGCCGGCCGAAGCATGAGTGCCCGCGAAGAGCACCGCACCGACAGCGTCCTCCACGCACGGGACGACGCCCGGGCCCAGACCGGGCGGAGCAGCGAGTGGATGCCCTATCTTCCCGCGTCGAGCAGCCCGTTCACGCCCGGCGGGGTCGACCCGGCCGCGCTCACCTGGGCCGAGACGGTGGCGCCCGGCGGGTACACCCACAAGGTGCTCGCCCGGGGCACCCGGCTGCGCCTGGACGATCCGGCCGGACAGGCGTGCGCGCACCTGCTCGTCTACAACGCGCTCGAGCCGGTGGAGCGGCTGAACGTGGCCGACACGCTGAAGATCCCGTGGCAGGCGTACCTGAAAACCGGGACGCCGCTGCTCTCCGGCGACGGGCGGGTGCTGGCCAGCCTGGTCGAGGACTCCTCCGGGCAGCATGACGCGTTCTGCGGCACCACCACCGAGGCCTGGAACGAGAGCAAGTACGGCGACGCCCGCCCGGAGGGTCCCTCGCCCGCCGGGCGCAGCCTGTTCGTCAAGGCGGCCGCCAAGCACGGCCTCACCCGGCGCGACCTGCCGCCCAGCGTCAGCTTCTTCCAGGGTGTACGGGTCGGGCTCGACGGCGCCCTGGACTGGCTCGGCTCGGCCGGCCCCGGAACGCACGTGACGCTGGTGGCCGAGTTGCCGCTGCTGGTGCTGCTGGCCAACGTCGCTCACCCGCTGGATCCGCGGCCCGAGTACACGGTCGGACCGCTGCGGGTGCATGCCTGGCGCGGCGACGCCACCGGACCGGCCGACCGGCGGTTCGACGCCACCCCGGAGTTGAACCGTGCCTATCTCAACACCATCGACTACGCGGAGGCGCGCGGGCTATGAGAGACGAGTGGGTGGAGCCCCGGGCGTCCTGGTCGGGCGTCGTCGAAGCCGGCGACGTGCTCACCATCGTCGACGTCGGCGGCAACCAGTCGGCGGACTGCCTGATCTACAACGCGCACGACCCGGACGAGCGCTACAGCGTGCCCGACACCCTCGCCTGGCAGGGCAACGCGTACGTCCGCACCGGCACCGTGCTGCGCAGCAACGAGGGACGGCCGCTGATGACCGTCGTCGCGAACGAGATCGACCGGCAGGACACCATCGGCGGGGCGTGCGGCAAGGAGTCCAACACCCTGCGCTACGGCCACCACGTGATGTTCCACCACGGCTGCCGCGAGAACTTTCTCAGCGAGGGGGCCAAACACGGCCTGGGCGTACGGGATCTGGTCTCGAACCTGAATTGGTTCATGAACGTCCCGGTCGAGCCCGATGGCGCGCTCGGGATCGTGGACGGGATGTCGGGGCCGGGCAAGCGGGTGGCGGTCCGGGCCGAGATGGACGTGCTGGTGGTCGTCTCCAACTGCCCGCAGATGAACAACCCGTGCAACGACTTCAACCCCACGCCGCTGCGCATGATCGTGGTGCGGCCATGACGACCGTGCTGATCGCGAACCGGGGCGAGATCGCCCGGCGGATCATTCGTACGGCGAAAATGCGCGGGTTGCGGACGGTCGCGGTCTTCTCCGACGCCGACCGGGCCGCGCCGCACGTGCGCGAGGCCGACACCGCGGTCCGGCTCGGCCCGGCGCCGGCCCGGGAGTCGTACCTGCGTCGCGACCTCATCCTCGCCGCCGCGCTGAGCAGCGGCGCCGAGATCGTCCACCCCGGCTACGGGTTCCTCTCGGAGAGCGCCGAGTTCGCCCGCGAGGTGGAGGCGGCCGGCATCCGGTTCGCCGGCCCGACGCCCGGGCAGATCGTCGCGTTCGGCGCCAAGCACACCGCCCGGGCGCTGGCCGAGCGGGCCGGCGTTCCGCTGCTGGCCGGCACCGGGCTGCTCGCCTCCGCCGGCGAGGCGGTGGCCGCGGCGGAGGCGATCGGCCTGCCGGTGATGTTGAAGGCGACCGGCGGCGGGGGCGGCATCGGCATGCAGGCCTGCGTCTCCGCCGGCGAGGTACGCGCGGCCTTCGAGCGGGTCGAGGCGCTGGCCCGCGCCAACTTCGACTCGGCCGGGGTCTTCCTCGAACGGCTGGTCCGGCCCGCCCGCCACGTCGAGGTGCAGGTCTTCGGCGACGGGGCGGGACGGATCGCGGTGCTCGGCGACCGGGACTGCTCGCTGCAGCGGCGCAACCAGAAGGTCCTCGAGGAGGCGCCCGCGCCCGGCCTGCCCGGGCCGGTCCGGGAGCGGCTGCATGCCAGCGCCCGGGCGCTCCTCGCCACGGTGAACTACCGGGGTGCCGGCACGGTCGAGTTCGTCTACGACCCGGTCCGGGAGGAGGCCGCCTTCCTGGAGGTCAACACCCGCCTGCAGGTCGAGCACCCGGTCACCGAGGAGGTCTTCGGGGTCGACCTGGTGGCGCTGCAACTGGAGCTGGCCGGCACCGGGTCGGTGGATCCCGCGGTGTTCGAGCGGGACTGGCGCCCGTCCGGGTTCGCGGTCGAGGCGCGGGTCTACGCCGAGGACCCGGCGAAGGACTCCCTGCCCTCCTCCGGCCTGGTCACCCGGGCGGAGTTCCCGGCGGGCGTACGGGTGGACAGCTACGTCGAGACGGGCCTCGAGGTCTCGCCGTTCTACGACCCGATGCTCGCCAAGATCATCGCGGTCGGGGACACCCGCGACCAGGCGCTCGATCGGCTCGGCGCGGCCCTGGACGCGACCCGGATCGACGGCATCGTCACCAACCTGGGGCTGTTGCGCTCGCTCACCGACGAGCCCGCGCTGCGCGCCGCCACCCACTCCACCACGACGCTGCGGACCACCACCGACCCGCGGCCCCGGATCGACGTTCTCGTGCCCGGGCCGATGACCACCGTGCAGGAGCTGCCCGGACGGCTCGGTTACTGGCACGTCGGGGTGCCGCCCAGCGGGCCATTCGACGCCGTCTCGTTCGCCGAGGCCAACCTCGCCGCCGGCAACCCGGCCACGACGCCGGCGCTGGAGGTCACCGCGGGCGGCCTGTCGGTCCGGTTCTCCGCGCCGTCGGTGGTCGCGGTGACGGGCGCGCCGGTGCCGCTGACGCTGGACGGCGAACCGGTGGACCTGTGGACCGCGATCGAGGTGCCGGCCGGGGGAGTGCTCACCCTCGGCGCGCCGACCGGGCCCGGGCTGCGCACGTACGTCGCGGTCGGCGGCGGCCTGGCCGTGCCGTCCTATCTGGGCAGCGCGGCCACCTTCACGCTCGGCGGGTTCGGCGGCCACGGCGGCCGGGCGCTGCTCGCCGGCGACGTGCTGCGGCCCCGCTCTTCCACCGCGTTCACCAAACGGCGCACGCCCGAGGACCGCCGCCCCCACCTGACCGACACCTGGCAGATCGGGGTCACCGAGGGGCCGCACGCCGCGCCCGAGTTCTTCACCCGGGCCGACATCGAGACGCTCTACGCCACCGACTACCAGGTGCACCACAACTCCGCCCGGACCGGCATCCGGCTGATCGGCCCGAAGCCGGCCTGGGCCCGCCCCGACGGCGGCGAGGCGGGCCTGCACCCCTCCAACATCCACGACACGCCGTACGCGGTCGGCGCCCTGGACTTCACCGGCGACACGCCGATCATCCTGGGCCCGGACGGCCCGTCCCTGGGCGGCTTCGTCTGCCCGGCCGTGGTCGCCAGCGGGGAGCTGTGGAAGCTCGGCCAGCTCCGCCCCGGCGACACCGTCCGGTTCGTACCGGTCCGGGAGGCCGACGCGGCCGCCCTGATCGACCGGCGCCATGCCCCGACGGTCGTCACCCGCGGCGGCGACGGCGACGACGGCATCCTCGGCCGCCTGGAAGAGGACGCGGACCGCCCGGCGGTCACCTACCGGCGCGACGGCGACGACAACGTGCTGGTCGAGTACGGGCCGATGGAGCTCGACCTGGCGCTGCGCATGCGGGTGCACGCGCTGCAGGAGACCCTCGCCCGGCACCGGCCCGCCGGGATCCTCGACGTCACGCCCGGCATCCGGTCGCTGCAGGTCCACACCGACGCGAGCGTCCTGAAGGCGCGCGATGTCGCCGTCCTGCTGCGCGAGCTGGAGGCCGAGGTGCCGCCCACGCACGAGCTGGCCGTACCCTCGCGCACCGTCCGGCTGCCGCTCAGCTGGGACGATCCGGCCACCCGGCTGGCCATCGAGCGCTACATGGCGGGCGTACGCGACGACGCGCCCTGGTGCCCGTGGAACATCGAGTTCATCCGCCGGATCAACGGCCTGGACACGCCCGACGACGTCTACCGCACGGTGTTCGACGCCAGCTACCTCGTGCTCGGGCTCGGCGACGTCTACCTGGGCGCGCCGGTCGCCACCCCGCTGGACCCGAGGCACCGGCTGGTCACCACGAAATACAACCCGGCCCGTACGTGGACGGCCGAGAACTCGGTGGGCATCGGCGGGGCGTACCTGTGCATCTACGGCATGGAGGGCCCCGGCGGCTACCAGTTCGTCGGCCGTACGGTGCAGATCTGGAATCGCTTCCGCCACCGCGACCAGCCCTGGGCGCTGCGGTTCTTCGACCGGATCGAGTGGTACCCGGTGACGGCCGAGGAACTGCTCGAGCTCCGCGCCGAGAGCGACGCCGGCCGGTTCGCCCTGGACACCGCCGACGGGTCGTTCTCGCTGGCGGAGTACAACGAGTTCCTGGCCGCGAACGCCGAGTCGATCGCCGGGTTCCGGGCCCGGCAGTCGGCCGCGTTCGAGGCGGAGAAACAGCGCTGGCGGGCCGCCGGCGAGTTCGACCGGCGGGACACCGAGCCGCCGGCGCCGGCCTCGGAGGTGGCGCTGCCGGCCGGGGCCACGGCGGTCACCGCGCCGTTCACCGCCACGGTCTGGCAGTTGTCCGCCGCGCCCGGCGATCTGCTGGCCGCCGACGATCCCGTGCTGTCCCTGGAGGCGATGAAGATGGAGGCGAAGGTGACCACACCGGTGCCGGGCACCCTGGTCGAGTTGTACGTGAAGGCCGGCGAGCAGGTCGCGCCGGGCCAGATCCTGGCGGCGGTGCGCCCGTGACCGTCGTGGCCCGGGTCGCCGCCGCCTTCGACCGGATCGAGGCGGCCGGCCGGCCGGAGATCTGGATCTCGCTCCGCGACCGGGCCGCGACGCTCGCCGAGGCGTCCGCGGTGGACCCGTCGTTGCCGCTGGCCGGCCTGGTGTTCGCGGTCAAGGACAACATCGACGTGTACGGGCTGCCCACCACCGCCGGTGCCCCGTCCTACGCCTACCGGCCCGGCGCCGACGCCACCGCGGTGGCCCGGCTGCGCGCGGCGGGCGCGGTGGTGATCGGCAAGACGAACCTCGACCAGTTCGCCACCGGCCTGGTCGGCACCCGCAGCCCGTACGGCGCCGTCCGCAACGCCTGGGATCCGGCGCGCATCTCCGGCGGTTCGTCGTCGGGGTCGGCGGTGGCGGTCGCCCTCGGCCTCGTCGACTTCGCCCTGGGCACCGACACGGCCGGGTCCGGCCGGGTGCCGGCGGCGCTGAACGGGATCATCGGGGTGAAGCCGACCCGGGGCCTCGTCCCGGTCACCGGGGTGGTGCCCGCCTGCTACTCGCTCGACTGCGTGACCGTCTTCGCCCGCGAGCTGTCCCTCGCCCGTACGGTCGCCGAATTGATGGAAGGGGTCGACCCGGCCGATCCGCTCTCCCGTCCCTCTTCACCTTCGGTGGCGGCCCCGGCCCGGCCCCGGCTCGCCGTTCCCGCGGACGAGCACCTGGCGGATCTCGCGCCCGGGTGGCGGGAGGCGTTCGATGCGGCCGTACGCCGGTTCGCGGCGACCGGCGCCGAGATCGTCGAGGTCGACGTCGCACCCCTGCTGGAGGCGGCGGCGCTGCTGTACGGCGGGGCGTTCGTGGCCGAGCGGTATGCCGCCGCCGGGCCACACCTGGAGAAACACGCCGACCTGATCGGTTCCGACCTGGACCCGACCGTCGCCGGCATCATCCTCGGCGGCAAGGAGAAGACCGCCGCCGACTGGGCCACCGACACCGCCCGGCTCGCCGCGCTCAACGCCGCCGGCCGGGCGGCGCTGGACGGCTGCGACGCGCTGCTCACCCCCACCACCACGTGGCACCCCACGCTGGCCGAGGTGGCCGCCGACCCGGTCGGGGCCAACGCGCGGATGGGCCGCTTCACGAACTTCGCGAACCTGCTGGACTACGCCTCGCTGGCGGTGCCGGCCGGGTTCGCCGGCGGGCTGCCGTTCGGGGTGATGCTGACCGGGGCCGCCTTCACCGACCGCGCGCTGGCCGAGCTGGCCCGCCGGTTCGCCAACCCGGGCGTCGACCTGTTCGTGGTCGGCGCCCACCTGACCGGCCAGCCGCTGAACGTCCAGCTGGTGGCGGCCGGCGGCACGCTCGTCGCGGTCACGGCCACCGCCCCGGGCTACGCGTTGCACGTGCTCGACACCGATCCGCGCAAGCCGGGGCTGGTCCGGGTCGGTGCCGGCGGGCGCAGCATCGAGGGCGAACTGTGGCGGCTGCCGGCGGACGGCTTCGGGGCCTTCGTCGCCGCCGTCCCGGCGCCGATGGCCATCGGCCGGGTGACGCTCGCCGACGGCACCTCGGTCAGCGGCTTCCTGGTCGAACCGGCGGCGCTGGCGAACGCGCCGGACATCAGCCACCTCGGCGGATGGCGCGCCTACCTCGCCGGGACCGCCGGGGCGGCCGGGGCTTCAGGGGCTTCCGTGCGAAGATGACCGATATGGCGCAGCAGGCTCGACCCGGGCGGCCGCGGCATGCACCCGCCTCGGGCGCGGCCGGCGCCACCCCGCGCCAGCAGATCCTGGACGCGGCCGCGGCGCTGTTCGCCGAGCGTGGCTTCGCCGCGACCACCACCCGCCTGATCGCCGAGCGGGTCGGCATCCGGCAGGCGTCGCTCTACTACCACTTCGCCGGCAAGGACGAGCTGCTCATCGAGCTGCTGACCACCTCGGTCCGGCCCAGCCTGGAGGCCGTCCGGCGGATCGAGGGCCTCGTCCCGGGCGGCGCCAGCCCCGCGGCGGCGCTGTATCTGCTCGCGCTGGCCGACGTGGAGACCCTCAGCCGCACGCCGCACAACATCGGCACGCTGTACCTGTTGCCCGAGGTGCAGCACGAGCGATACGACTCGTTCCGCGCCGAGCGGCAGGAGCTGCAGGATGCGTACGGCCGGCTGGCCGCCCGGGTGGCCGGCCCCGAGGTGCTGGCCGGCGCCGGCGCGCGGCGCCTCGGTGAGTTGCTCATCCAGGTCACCGAGGTGGTGATCCAGATCCGTCGGGCCCGGGAGCCGGACAGCGCCGACGCGCAGGCGATCGCCGCCTCCTGCCTGCGGTTGTGCGGCTGCCCGCAGGCCACGATCGACCAGGCCCGCGCCGAGGCCGGCGAACTGATGCCCGCGGCGGTCAATCGTCCTGAACGGAGCGGATGACGCGGGCCGGGTTGCCCACCGCGACCACGCCGGCCGGGACGTCCCGGGTGACGACCGCGCCGGCACCGATCACCGAGTCGGCGCCGATGGTCACGCCGGGGCAGACCACCGCCAGGCCGCCGATCCACACGTTGTCGCCGATCGTGATCGGCAGGGCCGCCTCCCACTTGGCGCGCCGCGGCTCCGGGTCGATCGGATGCGTCGGGGTCAGCAGCTGGACGTTCGGGCCCAGCAGCACGTCGTCGCCGATCCGGATCTCCGCCACGTCCAGCGCGGTCAGCCCGAAGTTGACGAACACGCGGTCGCCGATGTGCAGGTGACTGCCGTAGTCGACGTAAAGCGGCGGCCGGATCTCCACGTCGGCACCGATCGAGCCGAGCAACCGCCCCAGCAGGCTCCGCCGGTGCCCGGGGTCGCCCGGGTCGCTGTCGTTGAACGCCTTGCTCAGCACCATCGCCGCGCGCATCTCGGCTTCCAGCTCCGGGTCGGCGCCCCGATAGAGATCGCCGGCCAGCATGCGCTCCCGCATGGATCGCAGGTCACCGTCGGCGGGCTCTACAGACCTCATGCGGACGATCGTACGCATCGGAACGGGCGCCGGGGATCACCGCAGGAACCGGGCGATGATCTCCCCGCTCCTACCGGCTTTGTCGTAGCCGCCGTCTTTGTCCGGGGCCAACCGTCAGCCGGGCGTTCCGCGCTGGCGCTCGCGCCGGCGCTGGGTGACCCGCCGGACGTGGTCGGCGTCGTCGGTGACACCGGCGATGCGCTCGGCGAGCGCGGCGTGCCGCGGCGTCAGGTATTCCTGGGCGTCGCTGAGCAGGGGGAGCAGGGTGGCCGGGTCGCTGCCGCCGAGGGCCCGGTGCAGCCGGTCGAGGCTGGCCTGCGCCTGTGGGCCGAGGTCGGTCAGCGCGGTGACCTGGCCGGCGAGCTGCCGCAGGTCGGCGCCGTTGTCCCGGGCCCAGCCGGTGACCGCCCGGGTGCCGGCGCGGCGGTCGCGCTCGGCGGTCACACGCTGGTCGGCGGTGGCGGCCGCGTCGTCCTGCGCGCCGCGGCGGATCCGCAGGTAGCGGCGCTCGGCCGCCTGGCGGCTGGTGACCCCGATCGCGGGGGCCAGCTCGGCCCAGCTGGCCCCGGCGGCCCGCGCGGTGGCGATCAGCTTTGGCTCCCAGGCGTCGAGATGGTCGCGCAGGTGGCGCAGCGCGATCAGCGCGGCGAGCGCCGCCTGGGCCGACTCGTCGCCGGTCGCGGTCAGGATCAGGGCGAGCGCGAGCTGCGCCTCATGGGGGTTCGGATCCGGCACGCTCAACTCCGTCGTCTTTCGAATGACATTCCACTTGTCGTCGTTCCGATGACATGCTACAACGGTGGGTGAGCGCATTGACACCCCGGTTGTCAGAGATCTTGGAGGTGGAATCGATGTTGGTGCGCACTGACCCGTTCCGGGAGCTCGACCGGTGGACCCGGCAGATCCTCGGCGACTCCCAGCCCGGTACCTGGTCGCGGCCGGTCGCGATGCCGCTGGATGCGTACCGTACCGGCGACGAGTTCATCGTGGCGTTCGACCTGCCCGGCGTGACCCCGGACAGCATCGATGTCGACATCGAGCGCAACGTGCTGACGGTCAAGGCCGAGCGGCGGCCGCTCGATCTGGGCGACGACGCGCAGATGCAGGCGTCCGAGCGACCGCTGGGCGTGTTCTCCCGCCAGCTGATCCTCTCCGACGTGCTCGACAGCGAGCGCATCCAGGCCGGCTACGACAACGGTGTGCTGGTCCTACGCATCCCGGTGCTGGAAAAGGCCAAGCCCCGCAAGGTGAATGTCGCGGTCAACGCCGGCGACCAGGCGGCGATCGACGCCTGACCGATGGCACTGAGGGCCCCGGCGGTTCGCCGGGGCCCTCAGCGGTAGATCGCCCGCTGGGCCGCGGCGATCGCGGTCCGGTAGGCCTGGCCGGTCAGGCCGCGGTCGCGGACCAGGGCGGCGCGGGCCGCGTTGCCGCCCGGCGCGCCGTGCACGCCGCCGCCGGGATGGGCCGACGAACTGGCGAGGAAGAGCCGGTCGACCGGGGTGTCCGGCCGGCCCAGTCCCGGCGTCGGGCGGAGGAAGAGCTGCTGGAACGCGGCCGACGTGCCGCCGCCGAGCGCGCCGCCGGACAGCGACGGGTCGGCGTCCTCGAGGTCGGCCGGCGCCATCACGCTGCGGGCGAGCACGGCCTTGCCGAAGCCGGGCGCGTGCCGCTCCACGGTCGCCTCCATCCGTTCGACGTGCGCGGCGATCTCGTCGGCCGGCCAGCTCGATCGCCGGGGCAGGTGGGTGTACGCCCACGCCGACTCGGTGCCGGCCGGCGAGCGGGTCGGGTCCGCGGTGGTCATCTGGCCGAACAGCAGGAACGGCTGCGGCGGTGTCTCGCCGAGCGCCAGGTGCGTTGAGTACCGGGTCAGCCCGTCGAGATCGGCGCCGAGGTGCACGGTCCCCGCGCCGGCGGCGGCCGGGTCGCGCCAGGGGATCTTCGAGCCGATCGCCCAGTCGATCTTCAGGGTGGCGCCGTCCCACCGGAAGTGCTCCAGGTCCTCGACCAGCCGGGAGGGCAGCCGCCGCGCCCCGACCAGGTCGAGGAAGAGCGCCGGCGCGGGCACGTCGGCGACGACCGCGCGGCGGGCTCGGTGGTCGGTTCCGCCGGCCGTCCGTACGCCGAGGGCCCGGCCGTGGGCGATCAGGATCCGCTCGGCGGGCGACTTGTACAAGACCTGGCCACCGCGCGACTCCAAACGGCGTACGAGTGCGTCGGTGATCTGTTGCGCCCCGCCGCGGGGGACCGGCCATCCGATCTCCTGGCCCAGCATGGCGAGCAGCCAGCCGTACACGCCGCTGCCGGCCTGCTCGGGCGACAGGTCGGTGTGCAGCGCGCAGCCGGCGAAGGCCAGGGGCGCGCCCTCTCCCCGGAACCATTCCCGGCCCAGCTGGCGGGCCGGCAGGACCAGCCGGCGGCCGAAGCGCAGGGCGCCGGCCGTACCCAGTCCGCGCAGCAGGCGCAGTCCGTCGCGGACCGGCGGGAACGGGGTGAGCAGGGCGTCCATCAGGGGTCGGGACAGCGCGGCCCACTCCCGGTAGACCGCCCTCCAGCGCTCGCCGTCGCCCGGCGCGAACCGCTCCATCGAGGCCATCGTCGTCTCGAGGTCGCGGCTGACCGTGGCGGCCCGGCCGTCCGGCAGCAGGTGCGCGAAGACGGCGGGCGCGTGCTGCCATTCGATCGGCAGGTCCAAAGAGCGCAAGACCGGGGAGGCGTACGCGAGCGGGTAGAAGGCGCTGAAGAGATCGCTGAGATAGCCGGGCGCCGTGATGTGGCCCGAGCGGACCGCGCCGCCGGGGTGGGCGGTCGCCTCCAGCACGACGACGGACCAGCCGGCGTCGGCGAGCAGGTTCGCGGCGACCAGGCCGTTGTGGCCGGCCCCGATGACGACCGCGTCGGATGCGGTCATCGCCGGGTGGTCGGGGAATTCTCGGCGAGTTCGCCCAGCCGGCGCAGCGCCTCGGTGTTGCGGCCATGCAGCGCCAGATCGTTGATCTTGTTCTTGGCCCAGTGCAGCGGTCCGGCGTGGAAGTCCTCGTACATGGTCACCCGGGTGTTGTCGCCGTCCACCGGTGCTAGCTCGAGGTGGACCGTCGCCTCGCCGAGCGGCCAGAGGCCGGCGCGCAGGGTGAGCGAGCGGCCCGGGTCGGCGGCGACCACGGTCGAGGCGTCCTTGAGCGAGAGCGGCCACGGGCCGATCTTGTGGTGCAGCTTCGAGCCGACCGCGGGCCAGGACGCGTCGACGTCGCGGATGTGTGCCGTGCCCACGACCCAGTCGCTGTAGGTCCAGCCGTCGGCCAGGATCGCGTACACCTGCTCGGCGGGGGCCCGGATCGTGCGGCTCACGGTTGCCATGACCGGCGGATACCCGCGTGGGGCCGCGGCTAACGCGTACGTAGATGTTCGTGCCCTGGTTTTGCTTGATCAGTAAGAAATGCCCGGTGAAAAATTGTTACGGCCTGCCGTGGGCGACCTTGAGCTGCATTCATGTCGATCGATCGGGCCGGTGCCGCCACGTCTCGGATTGAGCCCGTGGGAGCGCTCCCGTAACATGCCTGTCGCGAATGCCTGATTCACCGGAAACGATTCCCGCGGCAGGAGAACAGGGTGATGGCCAGATTTAGCAGGGTCAATGTCGGACTGGTGTCGGCCACGGTGGTGGCGCTGGCGTCGGGGGCGGTCGCCGTGGCGTTGCCGGCCGACGCCGCGACGGCGGGCTGCTCGGTGAGCTACGCCGTGTCGTCGCAGTGGCAGGGCGGGTTCGGCGCCAACGTGACGATCACGAACCTCGGCGATCCGCTGACCGGCTGGACGCTGACCTGGTCGTTCGGCGCGGGGCAGACGGTGACGCAGGCGTGGAACACGACGCTCACCCAGTCCGGCGCGGCGGTGACCGCGAAGAACGTCAGCTACAACGGCGCGGTGGCGACCAACGGCACGGTGTCGTTCGGCTTCAACGGGTCGTGGACCGGCAGCAACCCGGCGCCGACCGCGTTCGCCGTCAACGGCGTGGCCTGCACCGGCGGCACGACCCCGACGACGCCGCCGACCACCACGCCCACCACGCCCCCGACGACGCCGCCCACCACACCGCCGACCACTCCGCCCACCTCGGCGCCGCCCGGCAACTGCACGCTCCCGTCGACCTACCACTGGACGTCGACCGGCCCGCTGGCCACCCCGAAGTCCGGCTTTGTCTCGGTCAAGGACTTCTCCAGCGTCGTCTACAACGGCAAGCACCTGGTCTACGCCTCGGACGTCAACACCGGCGGGTCGTACGGCTCGATGAACTTCGGTCTCTTCACGAACTGGTCCGACATGGCCTCGGCCAGCCAGAACACGATGACGACCGCCGGGGTCGCGCCCACGCTGTTCTACTTCGCCCCGAAGAACATCTGGGTGCTGGCCTCGCAGTGGGGCTCGTCCCCGTTCCTGTACCGGACGTCGAGCGACCCGACGAACGCGAACGGGTGGTCGGCGCAGCAGGCGCTCTTCACCGGAAGCGTTTCCGACGCGCCGTACGGCCCGATCGACCAGACGCTGATCGGCGACAGCACGACCATGTACCTGTTCTTCGCCGGGGACAACGGCAAGATCTACCGGGCCAGCATGCCGATCGGGAACTTCCCGAGCAGCTTCGGCTCGAACTACACGACGGTCATGAGTGACACGTCGGCCAACCTGTTCGAGGCGGTTCAGGTCTACAAGGTCCAGGGGCAGAACCAGTACCTCATGATCGTCGAGGCGCAGGGGTCGAGGGGCCGCTACTTCCGCTCCTTCACGGCCAGCAGCCTGGGCGGCACGTGGACCCCGCAGGCGGCGTCCGAGAGCAACCCGTTCGCCGGCAAGGCCAACAGCGGGGCGAGCTGGACCAACGACATCAGCCACGGCGACCTGGTCCGCACCAACCCGGACCAGACGATGACCGTCGACCCGTGCCACCTGCAGTTCCTCTACCAGGGCAAGGACCCCAACGCGGGCGGCGACTACAACCTGCTGCCCTGGCGCCCGGGAGTGCTGACGCTGTCATGAAGAAGCGGATCGGTGCGGCCCTTGCGGCGGCCGCCCTCATCGCAGCCGCGATCCTCACACCCGGAACGGCCGGAGCGGAATCGAACGGAGGCGTACGCGTGATGCCGCTCGGCGACTCGATCACCGACGGGCTCACCGTGCCCGGCGGCTACCGGATCGACCTGTGGCAGAAGTTCGTCGCCGGCGGCTACACGGTGGACTTCGTCGGCTCGCTCGCCAACGGGCCGGCCAGTCTCGGTGACCACGATCACGAGGGGCACTCCGGCTGGACGATCGCCCAGATCGACGCCAACGTGGTCGGCTGGCTGCGGGCCTACACCCCGCACACCATCCTGTTGCACATCGGCACCAACGACATGTACGGAAGCGACCCGGCCGGCGCCCCGGCGCGGCTGTCCACGCTGATCGACCACATCACCGCCGAGGCGCCGCAGGCGGAGCTGTTCGTGGCCACCATCATCCCGCTGTCCTGCTGCGACGCGACGGTACGCGGTTTCGATGCGCAGATCCCCGCCATCGTGACGAGCAAGGCCAACGCCGGGAAGCATGTCCACCTCGTGGAGATGTACAGTGCGCTGACAACCGCCGACCTGGCGGACGGCGTCCACCCGAACGCGGGTGGGTACAGCAAGATGGCAACCGTCTGGTACAACGCCTTGCGCTCGGTACCCGGCAGCCTCGGCACCGGCGGTACGCCGACCACCCCGCCGACCACGCCGCCGACTCCGACCACTTCGCCAACCCCGAGTACGTCGCCCAGCGGGCCGGCCGGCGTCTGCACTGCCGGCTATCAGGTGACCAACAGTTGGGGCACCGGATTCCAGGCCGAGGTCACGGTGCGGGCCGGCAGCTCGCCGGTCAACGGCTGGACCGTCCGGATGACGCTGGCCGGCGGGCAGACCATCACCAACCTGTGGAACGGGGTGAACACCGGCACCAGCGGCGCGATCAGCGTGCGGAACGCCTCGTACAACGGCAGCGTCGCGGCCGGCGGCACGACCACGTTCGGATTCGTCGCCAACGGCAACGGCGGCAGCATCCCGACCGGGATCGGCTGCACCAGCCCCTGACCGACGGAAAGTTTCTCCGAGGCCGGGCGGATCCCCTTTCCGCCCGGCCTCGAACACATTGACGCTTGTCGACGGGCGGCGTAGCTTCAGGACGAAAGTTTCTGGCTGCCTCGGGGAACCGGCAGCATGCGGTGGGCGAGGGCGCGATCCGCAACTACCTCATCTCCGGCCGTGGGCCGCGCAGCTGCCCGACTCGTTCGAGACCGTCGCCCAGTACCAGGGCAAGACCTACAACGCGCTCTTCGGGCTGAACGGGATCGGCGCCGTCCACAACGACGACGCGATGAAGAAGGCCGGCCTCACCGCGCCCGGCACCTGGACCGACCTGCTCGCCTTCTGCAAGGCGGCCGCGGCCAAGGGCACCCCGGCGTACGCGCTGGGCATTCAGGACAACTGGGTCACCCAGCTGGTGCTGTACGCGCTGGTCGCCACCACGGTCTTCGGCCCGGACAAGGACTTCGCCACCAAGATGGCCGACGGCCAGGCCACCTTCGCGAACTCGCCGTGGACCACCGCGATGGCCAAGTACCAGGAGATGAGCAAGGCCGGCTGCTTCCAGAAGAACCCGCTGGGCACCAGTTACGAGGCCGGCCAGACGCTCGCCGCCGCCGGCAGGACGCTCGGCATCGTGCAGGGCAACTGGGTGATCAGCCTGCTGAAGGGCAAGAACGCGAGCGGGCACTTCACGATGAAGGCGCTGCCGGCCACCGACGACCCGGCCGGGTTCCTGATGCCGGCCGCCGCGGGCGCCGGTTACGGAGTGAACGCCAAGGCGAAGAACAAGGACCTGGCGCTGAAGTTCATCACGTTCGTGATGTCGCCGGAGGGCATGAAGACCTTCAACGAGGCGCAGGGCAGCCTGCCCACCCTGGCCGGCGCCGGCACCCCGGTCGACCCGGGCCTGGCCGAACTGACCACGTACGTGAAGGACAACAAGACCGTGCCGTTCATGGACCAGCTGTGGCCCAACGCCAAGGTCCAGCAGACCATGCTCAGCGGCCTGCAGGAGATCTTCAGCAACCAGTCCACCCCGGACAAAGGTCCTCTCCGCCACGGACCAGGACTACAAGGCCAGCTCCTGACCTCGCGTCCCGGGCGCCCCCGCAGCGGGGCCGCCCGGGACGCGGCCCGAAACTTTCTGGATAGGAGCCGGACGGTTTCTCGCC
Source organism: Actinoplanes subtropicus (assembly GCF_000721705.1). Taxonomy (GTDB): domain Bacteria; phylum Actinomycetota; class Actinomycetes; order Mycobacteriales; family Micromonosporaceae; genus Actinoplanes; species Actinoplanes subtropicus. Next base: position 49,442 of record NZ_JOJL01000013.1, on the reverse strand, counting down.
GAGGCGTCTCGGACTTCGACTCTGGTCAATCAGTTGGCGCGTGCTTCGGGCGGGGGTACGCGGTAGGGTGCGGCTGAAACTTTCCCGCGCGGCCGGAGGGAGTCGCCTTGCCCGCCACCGACCCGGATGATCCGTCGCGGCCGGTCACCATCTCCTACATCGCGCAGACCGCCGGGGTGTCGGTCCCGACCGTCTCCAAGGTGATCAACGGGCGGCCCGGCGTGGCGGCCGACACCCGCGCCCGCGTCGAGGCGCTGATCAACGCGTACGGCTATCGCAAGTCCTCCTCGCCCAGCCGCAGCAATCTGATGGAGCTCGTCTTCCCGGCGGTCGAGAGCCTGTGGGGCGTCGAGATCATCCGCGGCGTCCAGCGCGCGGCCCGCCAGCACCAGCTGGGGCTGGTGCTGACCGAGTTCGGCCCGGACGGCAGCTCGATCCGGTACTGGATCGACGACACGCTCACCCGCCGCCCGGCCTGCGTGGTGAACGTCGCCCAGCTGACCGAGCAGGAACGAGAACTGTTGCGGGCCAAGGACATCCCGTTCGTGGTCTTCGACCCCACCCACGAGCTGGACGACGACGTCGCCTTCGTCGGGGCGACGAACTGGGCCGGCGGCCGCTCGGCCACCCGGCACCTGATCCAGCTCGGGCACCGCCGGATCGCGATGATCAGCGGGCCCGACCAGGTGCTGCTCTTCCGGGCCCGGTTCGACGGCTACCGCTCCGCGATGGAGGGTGCCGGCCTGCCGGTGGAGCCGGCCCTGGTGGCCCGCGCCGAGATGAGCCAGGAGGACGGCCACGCGGCGGCCCGGCGGCTGCTGGCGCGGCCCGACCGGCCGACCGCGATCTTCGCCGGCAACGACCTGGTCGCGTTCGGCGTCTACCAGGCGGCCCGGGAGGCCGGGCTGCGCATCCCCGCCGACCTGAGCGTGGTCGGCTTCGACGACCTGCCGGTGACGGCGCTGATGGACCCGCCGCTGACCACCGTCCACCAGCCGCTGGCCGAGATGGCGGTGGCGGCCACCGAGATGGCCCTGGCCCTGGGCCGCGGCGAACGGCTGGCCCAGGTCGGCGTCGAGCTGGCAACCACCTTGACCGTACGGGGGAGCACCGCCCGCCCGCCGGCGTGACTCGCTGGCCGGCGAGCACGAGGTGCGTGCCGCCGTCAGCGGGTCGGCTCGGTGAGCGCGTCGCGCAGCGTGGCCAGGGCGCGCTCGCAGTACTCCTGAACCGGCCCCGGCTGGCCGGCCTGGACCCAGGCGGCCAGGCCGACGCGGACGGCGTCGCCGACGGCGACGGTGACCACGCGGGCACGGAGCTCGGCATCCGGACCGGCCGGGCGGCGCGCCAGCAGAGCCTGGACGATGGCCTCCTGGTCGCGCCAGACGAGCTGGAAGGCGCGGGCCTGCAGGGCGGGCGTGGTCTGGATCAGCTGGTATCCGCGGCGCGCCCGGTCGGGCCGGCGGGCGGTGAGCGCGGCGATCAGCGTCCGCGCGACGAAGCCGGCGTCGGTCTCGCCGGGGCGCTCCTCGGCCAGCGCGGCCCGCACCGCCGCCTCGGTCCGCGGGTCGAGGACCAGCACGTCCTCCTTGGCGGGGAAGTGCCGGTAGAAGGTGCGCGGGGAGACCTCGGCCGCGGCGGCGATCTCCTCGACCGGGACCGCGTCGTAGCCCCTCTCCTCGAACAGGGCCAGCGCGGCGTCGATGATCGCCTCCATGGTGCGGCGGCGGCGCCGCTCGCGCAGGCCGGTCCCGTCGCCGGCGTCGGAAGTGCTCATGCTCCGATCGTACGCTATCTGGCAGTTATGTCTTTTGGCAGTGTTGCCAAGTGGCAGAACTGTCAATAAGCTCCGGGGCATGTCTCTGGACACCTTTGACCTGGCCGCGATCGAGGGCTTCACCCGCGAGTTCGAGCAGCTCTTCTACGGCGACGGCGCCGGCACGATGACGGAGTACTACACCGCCGACGCGCAGATCATGGCGGACGGCATGCGCCCCATCCGTGGCCATGCCGCGATCGGCGAGTTCTGGCGTACGGCGATCGCCCGCGCCACCGCGGCCGGCGCCCGCCGGACGATCGAGATGCACGAGTGGTCGTCCTCGGGCGATCTGGGTTACGTGCTGTGCACCGTCACCGTCGACCTCGGTGCCACCGCGGTCGCCGTCTGGGACGCGACGATCTGGCGCCGCGACGACGACGGCCGGTGGCGGATCGCCGTGGACATCTCGACCCCGCTCCCAGCGCAAGCCTGACTTCTTTGCCGGATCGGCTGCGCCCGGCAGGGCCGCCGGTGAGGGTGAAGTGTGTGGGAGTTGGCTGGAGGTGGCAGGCCCGGTGGCGCTTCCTGGCGGCGCCGCTGGTGATCTGGCTGGTGCTGACCAGCGGGGGCGCCACGGCTCTGCGGTGGGCCCAGCAGCGCGGCCGCGCCGGGCTGATGCAGCGGTTCGAGGTACGGCTGGACCTGCTGGGCGACTTCGTCGGCAGCTACGTCGCGGATCTGATCGACCGGGAGCGGGCGCAGGCCGTGGCGCTGCTGGCCGACCCGGTGGTGACCCAGCGGGACTTCGCCCGGTCGGTGGCCGGCTTCGGCTACCCGGCCGCCGTGCTGCTCGACTCCCGGGGCCGGCTGCTGCACGCGGTGCCCGCCGACGCGTCGCAGACCGGCCAGGACCTGACCGGCCGGTACCCGCATCTGCGGACGGCGGTCCTCCAGGGCCGCCCGGCGGTGTCGCAGGTGGTGCCCTCGGTCGTCCGGCGGGAGCCGGTCGTCGCGTTCGCGGTGCCGTACGAGACGACGTCGGGCCGCCGGGTCTTCTCCGGCGCCGTCGCCATCACGCACAGCCCGCTGTCGTCGTACCTGGCCAGCGCCTGGAGCCTGGTCGGCATCCGGGTCCAGCTGGCCGACACCGGCGGCGCGATCGCGGCCAGCAACGGCGCCGTCGACAGCGCCCGGCCGTTGCTGGCCGACGGCGACCCGGACCTGGCACGCGCCCTGGCCCGCCGGGCCGTCGGCCGCTACCGGGCCGGCGGGCGCTGGTGGCGGTACGCCTCGCTACCGATCCCGGGCGTGCCGTGGCGGCTGTCCGCGACCGTGCCCGAGGACGTCCTGTTCGCCTCCGTGCACGGCAACGAAACCGCGGGCCGGGTGGCGGTGGCCACCGCGGCCGGCGTCGGACTGCTGGTCGTCGCGGCGGCCGCCCGCTCCCGGCGGCACCGCTGCGAACTGCTCGCCAGCGAACAGCGGTTCCGCAAGGTGTTCGACCACTCCCGGATCGGGATGATCATCAGCAACCCGCGAGGCACCTTCATCCGGGTCAACCCCGCCTTCGGCCGGATGCTGGGCCGGCCGCCGGACGAGTTGGTCGGCATGCACTTCGCCGACATCACGCACCCCGACGACGCCGAGGCCGGCCTGGACATCCTCGCCGACTGCCTGTCCGGCCGGCTGGAGAGCTTCGAGCTGGAGAAACGCTACCGGCACGCCGACGGGCACACCGTCGAGGTGGTCGTGACCAGCGCGATGCTGCGCGACGAGAGCGGCCGGCCGCAGTTCTTCGCCACCCAGATCGTCGACATGACCGAGCGGCACGCCCTGGAACGCGCCCGCGACCGGCAGCAGGCGGAGCTCGCCGAACACGCCGACCAGCTGGAGCGCACCAACGCGCAGATGGCCGACTTCATCGCGATGCTCAGCCACGACGTACGGCAGCCGCTGACCGGCGTCGTCGCCCGCGGCGACCTGCTGCTGGAGGAATGGCCGGAACTGCCCGAGACCGAACGGATCCGGTACGTGCGGCAGATGACCGCCGCCGGTCACCGCGCCGACCACCTGGTGGGCGAGATCCTGATGCTCGCCCAGCTGGACGCCGGCGCGATCGTGGCCCGGCCCCGCCGGGTCGACGTGCCGCACGCCGTACTGGAGGCCGTCGCCGGCCACGGCCCGAGCCCCGATCACCCGATCGGCGTGCTGGCGCCGGACCGGACGATCGCCTTCGCCGACCCGGCCCACCTGCGGCTCATCCTCGGTAACCTGCTGGGCAACGCGCTGAAGTACGGCGCCCCGCCGGTGACCGTCAGCGTGGTCAACCGCCCCGCCCACGTGGAGATCCACGTCGCCGACAGCGGCGAGGGCGTACCCGACGAGTTCGTACCCCACCTGTTCGAACGCTTCACCCGCGCCGACTCCGGCGTCGCCCTCACGAAGGCCGGCACCGGCATCGGCCTCTACCTGGTCCGCCAACTGGCCGACGCGGGCGGCATCTCGATCACCTACCGGGCGACCAGCCCGCACGGGGCCACCTTCGTGCTGACCCTGCCCCAGGCCGCCCACCCCGGCGCCGCTGTCGAGACCCGCCCACTGAACGCCCGGGGCGCCTGAACGGGCAGCTCCGGTGTGGCCACCCCCAGCGCCGCCGCCAGGGCGATGGTCCGGCGGGGGGTCGAGCACTGACGGTCCAGGTTGATCCGGCCGCTCCGCGCCGCGACCGAGTGGATCGTGAAATCCGGGACGCTGAGCGCGGTCAGGCGCCCGCCGTGACAGGCATCGGTGTCGAGGCCGAAGACCCGGCCGTCGAGGATCATCGGCGCCGGCCCGACCACGTGGTGGCCGACCGCGACCGGCTTGGCGTCGGTCGAGCAACTCGGCCAACTCGTCGAAGCACCCATGGACATCCCCGACGACGACGGTGCGACTCAGGGGAAGGTCGTCTGTCGCCACAAATGCACGTTGAACCGCGGGGCAAGTCCGTTTTCGGGTCAGCCTTGCTGGGCGAGGATGTCGCGGGTCACGGCGGCCTGTTCGGTCAGGACGCTGCTGATCATGCCCTGGGTCTCGTTGATCTGGACGACGATGGCACCGATCGCGCCCAGCGACTCCACCACGTTCCCCGCGTCCGTCTGGATGGCGCCGATCAGGGCCGCCACGTTGTCCGTTGCCTTCGCGGTCTCCTGGGACAGCTGCTTCACCTCCGAGGCGACCACCGCGAAGCCCTTGCCCGACTCGCCGGCGCGGGCCGCCTCGATCGTGGCGTTCAGCGCCAGCAGATTTGTCTGGGCCGCGATCGCGGTGATCACCCCGACCACGTCGCCGATCTTCGCGCTGGATTCGGAGAGGCGGGAGACGACCTTGTTGGCGTCGCCGGTCACCGTGCTCGCCTGGCCGGCCACGGTGGTGGCCTGCACGACGTTGCGTTCGGCCTCCTCGATCGAGGTGACCAGTTCGGCGCCGGCCGCGGCCAGCTTGCGGGCCTCGCGGATGCGCTGGACCGCCTGCGACACCAGGAACGCCGTGTTGCGCAGCGCGCTGGCCCGGCTCTCGGACAGCTCCAGCCGTTCGGTGGCGAAGAAGTCCAGCGTGCCGATGACCGCGTCGGACACCATCACCGGGAGGCAGACACCGGACTTCACGCCGACCCGCTGCGCCACGGGGGCGCGGACGCAGTCGGTCATCGTGCCCAGGTCGGCCACGAACACCATGTCCCGGGCCTGCCAGGCCCGGCCGGCCAGGCCGACGCCCCGCGGGAAGCTGGCCTGACGGGTCACCCGGCGGAACTCCTCGCCGGCGTCCCCGGACTCCAGGACGAAGGTCAGCGCGTTCTCGTGGGCGTCCACCGTCCAGAACGACCCGTACGTCCAGCCGAACTCGCGCCGGATCGTGTCGAGGGCGCCGCTGATCGCCGCGTCCTCGTCGGCGGCCGCGGACAGTTGCCGCATCACCGTGTTCACCGCGGCGACGTCGGCGGCCGCGGCGGCCTGCTGCTCCGCGACGGTCACCCGCTCGAGCGCCTGGGAGACCAGCAGGCCGATGCTGCGGAGGATGTCCAGCCGCTGCGGGGAGGGGTCCAGGGTGGCGGTGGTGAAGAAGTCCATCGTGCCGACCACCCGGCCGGCCTCGATCACCGGGAAGCACACCCCGGAGCGGACGCCGGCGCGCTGGGCCACCGGTGCCCGTACGCAGTCGCGCATCTCGCCCAGGTCGGGGACGAAGACCAGGTCCCGCTGCTTCCAGGCCCGGCCGGAGAGGCCCACGCCCTCGGCGAACGACGCCTCCGTCGTCACCGCGCGGAACTCCGGCCCGGCGTCGCCGGACTCCACCGCGAAGCGCAGCACGCTCGCCTCCGGGTCCAGCCGCCAGTACGAGCCGTAGCTCCAGCCGAAGCAGTCCCGGACCGCGTCCAGCGCCACCTTCGCCGCGGTCGCCGGCGTCGACGCCGTCTGCAGGGCCACCACCACCTTGACCAGGGCGGCGCTGTTCTCCCGCGCCTCGGTCAACGCGTCGGCGTCCCCCCGCCCGCGCTCCTGCCGCCGCATGCCCACCGTCGTTCTCCCCTCAAGGCCATTACAACAACAGATCGACACGTACGGCGGGAAATCAGCCGGAAACGAAAAAGTCCGACGGTCGGCGGGCGCAGGAGCGTCATCGCCCGCGCCACGGCCACCCGGGCCGGCTCGCCGCCACGCGCGCCGAAGCCGAAAACGACGGACATGGCCCCGCCTTTCCGCGGAGGGAAACGTTGTGTTCGTAGTGCGAACAGTAGTCGTTCGTACTACGAACACAACGGCTCTGTTCCGCGGATCACACCGTTTCGTCCTCCGCCGCCAGGAAGACCGCCGGGACCTCGTGGTCGCGCACGACGCGGCCGAGCAGGGCGGCCAGCGTGTCGCGCTCCCCGGCGGTGAGGGACGCCGGCAACTCCTCGACCCGGCGGCAGGTCTCGGCGTAGAACTCCTCGACCACCCGACTGCCGTGCGCCGTCAGCGCCACCCGCACCAGCCGCTGGTCAGCGGGGTCGGGCACGCGCCGGACGAAGCCGTTGCGCTCGGTGCGGTCGACCAGGCCGGTGAGGCTCGACCGGGCCAGCCGCAGCATCGGGCCGAGCTCGCTCATCCCGTACGGCCGGGCCATCAGCACGCACAGCAGCTGACCCTGCTGCGCGGTGAGACCGTATTTCCGGGCCGACGCCGAATACACCGTATCGACCAGGAACGCCGACCGCACCAGGGCGGCCACGATCCCCATTTCGCCGTCCTCGGTCTTGCTCATACCTCGAGAATACCGGACCGTTCGCAGTGCGAACTGTGGGCGGACCGCTCAGCCGAAGTCGTGATCGGCGTACGCGGCCCGCAGCGCCTTTTTGTCGGGTTTGCCCAGACCGGTCAGCGGCAGCCGGTCCGTCACGATGACGTGCTTGGGCGCGTGGACCGGCCCCTTCCGGTCGCGGACCAGGGCCTTGAGTTCCGCCGCCAGGCCCTCCTCGGCAGAACCGTCGCGCAGCACCACGATCGCGGTGACCGCCTCGCCCCAGGTCGGGTCGGCCACGCCGATCACACCCACCTGCGCCACCGCGGGGTGGGTCGCGATCGCGTCCTCCACCTCACGCGGGAACACGTTGAAGCCGCCCGTGACGATCATGTCCTTGACCCGGTCGACGATGTGCCAGTAGCCGTCCGGGTCCTCGCGGGCCACGTCGCCGGTGCGCAGCCAGCCACCGGTGAACGCCGCCGCGGTCGCCTCCGGCTTGTTCCAGTAGCCGGCGGCCAGCAGCGGCCCGGCCACGCAGATCTCGCCCGGCTCGCCGGGCTCGACCGGGTCGCCGCGCTCGTCGAGCAGCGCCGTGCGCAGGAACGCGGACGGCCGCCCGCACGAGGTCAGCCGGGCGTCGTCGTGCTCGCCCCGGGGCAGGTAGCTGATCGCCATCGGCGCCTCGGACTGGCCGTAGTACTGGGCGAAGATCGGCCCGAACCGGTCGATCGCCTCGCGCAGCCGTACCGGGTTGATCGACGCCGCGCCGTAGTACACCGTCTCCAGGCTGGACAGGTCACGCGTACGCGAATCGGGGTGGTCGAGCAGCGCGTACAGCATGGTCGGCACCAGCATGGTGGCGGTGATCCGCTCCTGCTCGATGGTGCGCAGCACCTCGGCCGGGTCGAAGCGCGGGAGCACCACCAGCGACCCGCCCTTGAGCAGGGTGGGCACGAAAAACGCGGCGCCGGCGTGCGACAGCGGCGTGCACACCAGGAACCGCGGCGCGTCCGGCCACTCCCACTCGGCCAGCATCACCTGCGACATGGTCAGCATCGACTGTGCGGTGCCCATCACGCCCTTGGGCAGCCCGGTGGTGCCGCCGGTGTAGGTGATCGACACGACGTGGCCGGGCTCCAGCGGAGCCGGCCGCAGCGGCGCCGCCTGGTAGACCGAAGCGGTGGCGACCAGGTCGACCGCGCCGGGCAGCGCCGAGGGGCCGATGGTGAGGATCTGCTTGAGCCCGGGCGCCTTCTCCAGCAGCCCGAGCGCGCGTTCCGCGTAGACCGGGTCGACGATGAGCGTGCCGATGCCGGCGTCGTTGATCGCGTACGCGTGGTCGTCGAGCGAACCGAGCGGATGCAGCGCCGTCCGCCGCGCGCCCAGGATCTGCCCGGCCGCGACGATCAGCAGCACCTCGGGCCGGTTGCTGGACAGCAGCGCCGAGGGGCCGACCCCCAGGGCTTCGAGGGCCTGCGCGTAGCGGCTGACCTCGGCGGCCATCTCGCCGCCGGTCAGGGTGGTGCCGCCGAGCTCCATCACCGGCTTGTCCCGGTGCCGTCGCAGCGCCGCGACCATCAGGTGGCCCAGGTGGTTAGGTTCCCGCATCGCCATGGGTTTCTCCTCGATAAAGGGTGACCACGCACGCGCCGCCGAGCCCGAGGTTGTGCGCCAGCCCCAGCCGCGCTCCCGGCACCTGGCGATCGCCGGCCTCGCCACGCAGTTGCCAGACCAGTTCGGCGCACTGGGCCAGGCCGGTCGCGCCCAGCGGATGTCCCTTGGAGATCAGCCCGCCGGACGGATTCACCACCCACTGGCCGCCATAGGTGGTCGCGCCGGACCGCACCAGCTCACCGCCGCCGCCTTCCGGACAAAGACCGATTGCTTCGTACGTCAGAAGCTCGTTGATCGAAAAGCAGTCGTGCAGTTCGATCACATCCACCTCGGCGATGCCCACCCCGGCGTCGGCCAGCACGCCCGCCGTGGCGCGGCGGGTCATCGGGGCGCCCACCACGGCGATCGCCGAGCCCCCGGCGAACGACTCCTCGGTGTCGGTCACCATCCGCTGGCCGACGATCTCGACGTCCCGGCCGGGCCGCGCGGCTCGCTCGCCCACCACGACCGCGGCCGCGGCGCCGTCGGACATCGGCGAGCATTGCGTACGGGTGAGCGGCCCCGCCACGGTCTTGTCGGCGAGGATCTCGTCGAGCGTGAACGGCCGCTGGAACTGGGCGTACGGGTTACGGGTGGAGTGCTCGTGGTTCTTCACCGCGACCCGGGCCAGGTCCTCGGCCGTCGTGCCGTACCGGCGCATGTGCTCCTCGGCCGCCCGCGCGAAGAACCACGCGGTCAGCGGGGTGCCGTCCGGATCGCCGGGCAGCGCGGCCAGGTGCGCGTCGATGGGGGACACCTTGGACGGACGGCCGGCCATCGCCTCCCGGGTCATCTGCTCGAAGCCGACCGCCAGCGCCACGTCCACCGCGCCGCTGAGCACCCACTCCCGGGCCAGCATCAGCGCCGTCGAGCCGGTCGCGCAGTTGTTGTTCACGTTGACCACCGGGATGCCGGTGAGCCCGACGTCGTACAGGGCGCGCTGGCCGGCCGCGGACGGCTGGAACACGTACCCGACCGCGGCCCGCTGCACGTCGCCGTAACCGATCCCGGCGTCGGCCAGCGCGGCGCGCACCGCCTCACCGACCATTCGCGGATAGCCGATTTCCCCGCCGATCCGGGTGAACGGCGTCATCCCGACCCCCGCCACGTACGCCCTCATGCTGTGCCTTCCTCAGGCATGCCCTTCCGGCCCTCGCCTGCGACGCCGTCGTCCGGTGGGGCTGGGTGCCGCGCGGTGCAGGTGGTCACCCCGGCACCTCGCTTCCCACCACCCAGAGCGCGTGGAACTGCGACGCGCCACCCATCGCGTGCCCGACCGCCCGGCGGGCGCCCGGCACCTGGTGCTCGCCGGCCAGGCCACGCACCTGCAGCGCCGCCTCGGCGAACCGGAGCAGGCCGGTGGCGCCGGTCGGGTTGCCGGAGAGCACCCCGCCGGACGGGTTGACCGGCAGGTCGCCGCCGAACGCGGTGCGGTCCGCGTCGACCAGCCGCCAGCCGTCGTGCTCGGCGGCCAGCCCGGTGTTCTCCAGCCACATCGGCTCGTACCAGCTGTACGGGATGTAGAGCTCGGCCACGTCGATCTCCCGGGCCGGGTCGGCGATGCCGGCCTGCCGGTACGCGTCGGCCGCGCAGTCCCGCCCGGCCTGCGGGTTCACCTCGTCGCGGCCGGCGAAGTGCCCGGTCTCGGTGCGCCAGGCCATGCCGTGGATCCAGGCCGGCGGCCGCGGCGCCCGGCGGGCCAGCTCGGCGCCGGTGACCACGATCGCGCACGAGCCGTCCGAGGACGGGCACGACTCGAGGTAACGGACCGGGTCCCAGAGCATCGGCGACTGCCGCACCTCCTCGACGGTCAGGTCGGCGCGGCGGATGTGCGCGTACGGGTTGCGCGCCGCGTTGTGCCGGTGGTTGACGGCCACCTTCCAGCCGATGTGCTCGGGCGCCCCCGACCGGCGGATGTACTCCCGGATCACCGGCGCGAAGTGGCCGCCCGCGCCCGCCCCGAGATGCGAGCTGAACGGCAGCCCGCGGGACAGCGCCCAGGTGAAGTTGCCCTCCGATTCCTTGCTGTACGCGACGACCAGCACCCGCCGGGCGAGGCCGGCCGCCACCAGATGGGCGCCGAAGATCGCCGCGTGCCCGCCGACGCTGCCGCCGGTGAACACCCGGGTGACCGGCAGGCCCACCGCGCCCATCGCGTCGGCCAGGTACAGCTCCGGGTTCATCACCCCGTCGAACAGGTCGGGCGTCTTGCTCAGCACCACCGCGTCGATGTCGCCGAACCCCAGCTCCGCGTCGGCAAGGGCCTCGTCGACCGCCTCCCGGACCAGCGCGCCGATCGTGACCTCGCGACGCTTGGCCTGCACACTCTGCCCGACCCCGATCACCGCCAGCGGCCCGCTCATCGCGCCTCCCCAGCGTCGCGTGCCGGTGCGGCGTCGCGTGCCGGTGCGGCGTCGCGTGCCTGTGCGGCTTCGGGCGGTTGTGCGGTGTCGCGTGGTTGCGCGGCGTCGCGTGGTTGCGCGGCGTCGCATGGCTGTCCGGGTTCGCGTGGCTGTCCAGCGTCGCGTGGCTGTTCGGGTTCGCGTGGCTGTTCGGGTTCGCGTGGCTGTGCGGCTTCGGGCGGCTGTGCGGCGTCGCGTGGCTGTCCGGGGTCGCGTGGCTGTCCGGGGTCGCGTGGCTGTGCGGCGAGCAGGCAGACCAGGTTGTGTTGCAGGGCCGGGCCGTTGGTGGCGTGCGCGAGGGCCCGCCCGGTGGTGCCGTCCATGATGCGGCGGGCGGCTTCGCCGATCCGGATCAGGCCGGTGGCGGTGGCCGGCCAGCCCGCGAGGGGACCGCCGGACGGGTTCACCTCCGCGTTCTTCAGGCCGAGCTCGGCGACCAGCAGCGGCTCCTGATAGCTGTACTCGGTGTGCAGTTCGGCCACCTGGACGTCGGCCGTGGCGAATCCGGCCAGTTCGGCGGCGCGTTCACCGGCCCGGCGGGTCGAGGGGGAGCACGTCAGATCCCGTACACCCGGGTAGTGGGTCTCCATCCGGTGGTCGAGCCCGCGCACCCAGGCCGGGTGAGCGGTCAGCCGGCGGGCGGTGTCACCGGCCGCGAGCACGATGACGGCGGCCGCGTCGCCCGGTGGCGCGATGTCGTGGGCGCGCAGCGGTGCAGCCACATGTGGCGCGTCCATCAGCTTGTCCACTGCCACGTCCTTGTATCGGGACACGATTTCGGCCAGCTGTCGCTCGGTGAGCAGCCCGGCGTCGATCAGCGCCCGCGCTTGCAGACCGGCCAGCGCGTCGCGGTGTGGCCGCAGCGGGGCCAGCAGGTAGGGGTCCAGCTGGGCGGGCAGGATCTGGTCGAGGTCGGCGGCGAGCGAGGAGCGGCCGATGCCGTACACCATCGCGGTCTGGCCCTCGCCCAGCTGCAGCCAGGCCCAGGCCTCGGCGAACGCCCACGCCGCGTCCATCTCCACATGGGACTCGGAGATCGGCGGCCAGGCGCCGACCGCGTCCAGCGACTCGATGTAGGAGAACGTGCGGCCCTCGTAGAAGTCGTGGCTCCCGGACGCGAAGAAGTCGATGTCGTCGCGGGTCAGCCCGCACGCGTCGAGGGCCTCCCGGATCACCGGCAGCACGATCTCGGCCATGTCGTGCTCCCGGTCGGCCGGCACGCACGGTGACTGCGCGAAGGACACCACCGCGACCTCACGCATCGGCCGGCCCGATCGGCGTCTGGGCGTAGGGCACCACCGCGACCTCACGCATCGGCCGGCCCGATCGGCGTCTGGGCGTAGGGCACCGCCGCCACGTCACGCGTCGGCCGGCCGATCGGGCGGAAGTACCGGATGCTCGTGGTCGACGTATCGAGCTCGTCGTCATCCACCCAGACCGGCTCCACCCGCAGGCCGATCGTCACCTCCTCGGGCGCCACCTCGCGTACCAGATGCATGAGACGGTTGTGGGCGCCGTCCAGCATGATGTGCGCGACCACATACGGAGGCTCGTAGACCTGTCCGGGGAAGGGGAAATTCACCACGCAGAAGGTGGACACCTCGCCGGTACCCGGAAGCTCGAACGGCGGGCCGACCGGGCGCAGGCAGCGGGAGCAGAACTCGGGGGCCGGCGCGTAGACAAGGGAACAGCCGGGGCAGTGGCGGGCCAGCAGGCGCCGCTCGTTCAGCCCGCGGAGGAAGACCGACCGGCCGGTGCCGGCGACATAGGTGTAGTTCATGTACAGCGGGCTGGACGTCGTCTCGACCGGCTCGGGCAGCGTCATGGCGCCTCCGCCTCGAAGCACCAGAGGTCGCGCAGGTCGCCGCTGCGGTCGGGGCGCCACTTCGCCCGTACGCGCAAACCGGTCTTGATCTGGTCTTGGTCGCCGCCGACGTCGACGCAGTGGAACAGCGCGCCCACCGTGCCGTCGATCGCGATCAGCGCCCAGGCGAAGTCGTGCGCCACCGGATCGCCCGGCCGGGCCGGCACCCAGGTCCACGTGGTGACCGTGCCGACCGGCTCCAGCTCCACGAGCTCGCCGGTCGCCGCGCCGTCGACCGGGTCGAACTCGAGCGGCGGGCACAGCACGCCCCGCGCCGTCCGCACCCCGAAGAGCCGCGCCTCGCGCAACCCCGCCAGGAACGTGCCGATCTTGGGCCCCACCGTCCGGCGGAAGGGAAATTCGATGGTGTACGGCGCGGACAGGCTCATCGCGCCCGCCGCTCGTAGCCGGCCCGCTCCGCCGAGCCGATGGCCGACAGCACCGCCGCGTCAGCGCCGGACATGCGCTGCGGCCAGTCGCCGAACAGCGAGCCTATTTTGAGCAGCACGCCCACCCGCGCCGGCACATAGGTCTCCGGGCGCGGCCGGCGCACCACCCGGACGATCGCCTCGGCCACCGTCTCCGGCGGGATCGGCCGGTAGCCGCGCACCTCGATGCCGGCCGACAGCTCGGTGGCCACCAGGCCGGGCAGCACGCAGGACACCGCGACGCCGCTGCCGCGCAGTTCGGCCCGCACCGCCGCGGAGAAGGCCAGCACCCCCGCCTTGGTGGCGGCGTAGGTGGCCGCGCCCGGGCCCGGCGCCCGCGCCACCACCGACGCCACGTTCACGATGTGGCCCCGGCCGCGCGGCCGCATCCGGGTCACCGCCTCCCGCGTGCCGTGGATCGCGGCGTGCAGGTTGACCGCGAGGATGCGGGCGGTGACCTGGTCGGGCTCGTCCTCGATCCGGGCCAGCGGCATGATCCCGGCGTTGTTCACCAGCACGTCCAGCGGCCCCTCGCGGCTTTCCACCTCGTCCAGGAACTTGGTGTAGGCGGCCCGGTCGGTGACGTCGAGGGGCAGTGCCCGGGCGCCGATCTTCGCCGCGGTGCGCTCGGCGACGGCCACGTCGAGGTCGCCGATGACCACCCGGCAGCCGGCGCGGGCCAGCGCGGCGGCGGTCGCGGCGCCGATCCCGCGACCACCGCCGGTGATCGCCACGGTTCTCATCCCAGCGGAAGAGCGACGGACTTGAGCTCGACGTACGCGTCGATGCCCTCCGGGCCGAACTCGCGGCCGATGCCGCTGGCCTTGAACCCGCCGAACGGCGAGTTGAAGTCCAGCAGGTACTGGTTGATGCCGACGGTGCCGGTGCGCACCCGGCGGGCCACGTCGACGCCGTGCTCCACATCGGCCGTCCAGACCGTGCCGGCCAGCCCGTACTCGGAGTCGTTCGCGATCCGCACCGCCTCGTCCTCGCCGTCGTAGGGGAGCACGCACAGCACCGGGCCGAAGATCTCCTCGCGGGCGATCCGCATCCCGTTGTCCACGTCCGCGAACAGCGTCGGCCGTACGTACCAGCCCGAGTCGAGGCCGTCCGGCATGCCCGGGCCGCCCAGCACCCGGCGGGCGCCCTCCCGCTCGCCGAGCTCGATGTACGAGCCCACCCGCTCCTGCTGGCGGCGGGCCACCATCGGGCCGATGTAGTTGGCCATGTCCAGCGGGTCGCCGACGGTCAGCGTGCCCATCATCGCGGCGATCGCGTCGACCACCTCGGCGTACCGGGCCCGCGGCGCCAGGATGCGGGTCTGCGCGATGCACGCCTGCCCGCTGTTCATCAGCGAGGCCATCTGCAGGCCCTGCGCGACCTCGCCCGGGTCGGCGTCGTCCAGCACGATCGCGGCCGACTTGCCGCCCAGCTCCAGGGTCACCCGGCGCAGGTCGTTGCCGCACAGCGCGGCGATCCGCCGGCCCGCCGCGGTCGACCCGGTGAACGCCACCTTGTCGACGCCCGGATGCGTGACCAGGTGCTCGCCGACCTCACGCCCGGCCGGCAGCACGCTGACCACGCCCTCGGGCAGCCCGGCCTGGTCGAGGATCTCGCCCAGCACCAGCCCCGAGGCGGGCGCCTCGGGCGCCGGCTTGAGCACCACGGTGCACCCGGCGAGCAGTGCCGGCACCAGCTTGGCGAGCGTCACGAAGTGCGGCACGTTCCACGGCGTGATCACCCCGACCACCCCGGCCGGCTCCCGCCGCACCACGACCGGGCTGCCGAACGAGCCGACCCGCCGCTCCTCCCACGGATAGCTCTCCGCCGCGGCGACGAACGCCTCCAGCGCCATGGCGGTGGCGCCGACCTGCCCGACGTGCGAGAACCAGAGCGGGGCGCCCATCTCGGTGCTGATCAGCTCGGCCAGTTCCTCCTGCCGGGCCAGGTACGCGGCGGCGAACCGCTGCACCGCGGCGAGGCGCTCGGCCGGCTCGGCCCGCGACCAGGGGCCCTCGTCGAACGCCCGGCGGGCCGCCTCGACCGCACGGTCGACATCCGCCTCGGTCGCCTCGGGCGTGCCGCCCACGGGTTGCTCGGAATGCGGCGACACCACCGGGATCCGCCGGTCCGAGGCCGGCGCCGCCCACCGGCCGCCGACGTAGAGCTCCTTGTACTCCAGCATCGTTGCTCCTCACCGGGAACGGCGCAAAACTAGAACGCGTTCTCGTTACCATAACAGGATTTCGGCCATCCGAGACCGGTTACTCTCCGTAGTCGGATGATCTACGTCACACCGTCGAAAAGGGACGGATCTGGATTCGGCGCCGGTCCGTCGCTAGGGTGTGCAAGCCACATTGGCGGGCGGGGGCCGCGTTCGTGCGCGCTCATCGCCGAGCGCAGTCCAGATAGGATCGACTTTGTCGCCGAAATCGGCCGAGTCCGCCGTCGAGCCGGACGAGCCCACCAAGAGTCCGGCCCGCCGGCAGTCGATCAAGCGGAGGGTCGTCCGGCTGGTCCTGGTGCCCAGTGTGGTCGCCCTGCTGCTCTGGTTCACCGCCTCGGGTTACCTGGTCTTCCAGGGCTTCTACAACCGCGCCGTCGCCCAGTCGGTGCGACAGGTCTCGATCCCCGCGGTCGCCGCGCTCTCCTCGATCCAGCAGGAGCGGCGGCTCAGCGTGGCGTATCTCGCCCGCCCCTCCCGCGACCTGAACGCGCTGCTCAGCCAGCGCAGCAAGACCGACAAGCAGGTTGCCGACCTGCGGACGGCGGCCGGCGCCGCGCTCGGCCTCGCCCCGGATTCGATCAAGTCCAAGTGGCAGGCCCTGACCACGGTGCTCGACCAGCTGCCGAACACGCGCAGTGCCGTCGACGCGCGGTCGTTGACCGCGGCCAAGGCGTACGCGTTCTACAACACCGTGCTGGACGCGGCCACCGACCTGTTCGACAACCAGGCCCGGGTCGTGCCCGACGTGACCGCGACCCAGGGCGGCCTCACCGCCACCGAGGTCTTCCGGGCCAGTGACCTGATGTCCCGGGCGGCCTCGTCGATGGACGGCGCGTTCGCCTCCGGCGCCCTGAACCAGGCCAGCTACCTCCAGTTCGTCCGGCTCGTCGGCGCGTACCGCTTCGCCCTGGGCGACGCCGCCGGCCACCTCGAGCCGGACGCCCGCAAGCAGTTCGACACGCTGCAGGCGACCGCGTCCTGGCAGCAGCTGACGACGGTGGAGAACGCCATCATCTCGGCCGGGCCGTGGCATTCCGGGGTCCCGGTCAGCATCTCGGCCGGCCGCGACAAGTGGACGAACCTGACCGACGCGGTCTCCGACGACCTCATCAACGTCACCGTCACCCAGGCCGACCGGGTCTCCGCCAAGGCCCTGGACACCGGCAACAACCAGCTGCTCACCGCGCTGCTGGGCAGTCTCGTGGCGCTGGCCGTGGCGATCGGCGCGATCGTCTGGGCGGTGCGCCAGTCGCGGGTCCTGGTCGACCGGGCCCTCTCGGTGCGCCTGGCCCGGCTCGGCACGGACGCCGGCGAACTGGTCGACCGGCGGCTGCCCGCGGTCATGGACCGGCTGCGCCACCGGGAACCGGTCGACCTGATCACCGAGTTCGCCACCGCCGACTACGGCGGCGACGAGATCGGCCGGGTGGCCGAGGTCATCAACCGCTCGCTGCTGGTCGCCGCGGGCGCCGCGGTCGACGAGGCGAAGGCCCGCGCGGCCGGCACGGCGATGCTGATGGGCGTCGCCCGGCGTCCGCAGCGCCCGCTGCAGCGCGGCCTGAAGGTCGTCGAGGACCTGCAGAACCGGATCGGCGACGAGCAGCTGCTGGTCGAGCTCTTCGACATCCACCACCAGCTCAACCAGACCCGGCGCTTCCTGGAGAACCTGGTCATCCTGGCCGGCGGCCAGATCGGCCGGCACTTCAAGAACCCGGTCACGCTGCGCCGGGTGCTGCTCGCCTCGTTCGCCGAGGCCCGCAACTACCAGCGGATCACCCTGCGCGGCGCGGCCGACGTGGCGCTGGCCGGGCACGCGGTGGCCGAGGTCATCCACCTGACCGCCGAGCTGCTCGACAATGCGCTCGCGTTCTCCCCGCCCGCGTCGACGGTATGGGTGACGGCGAACCAGGTCAACCACGGCGTGGCCATCGAGATCGAGGACGCCGGCGTGGGGATGAGCGCCGACGCCGTCGAGCAGGCCAACACCCTGCTGGCGACCGCGCCCACCCCGGACGTCACCGAGCTGAAGGACGGTGCGCAGGTCGGCCTGTACGTGGTGGCCGAGCTGGCCAAGCGGGAGGGCCTGCAGGTCAGCCTGCGGCGCTCGGCGTACGGCGGGCTGCTGGCCATCGTGCTGCTGCCGGAGCGGCTGCTGGTGGCCTCGACCGAGCCGCCGGAGAGCGGCACGGCACCGGCCCGGATGGCGCCGTCGGCCGAGACCCGGCACGAGCCCGAGCGGCCGGCCATGCCCGGCATCGTCCCGACGGCGAGCCGGTCGGCGGTGGGCCTGCTCGAACCCGAACCCGAACGCCTACCCGGGCCCGGGCCCCAGCGCGTACCCGAGACTCCAGGCGGCGCCGTGACCACACCCTCGCGCCCGGAACGGCCACCGCTGCCGCATCGGCGGCCGCAGCAGCACCTCGTTCCCGAGCTGCGCGAGGACGGCGCCGACCAGGGCGCCCCGCCGCCGGCCCGCTCGCCCGACGAGGCACGCAACCGGTTCGCGCGCTACCAGCAGGGCCGCAACGAGGGCCGGGTGGCCGGCCGCGACGAACAACAGACCTACGGCGAGCAAGGCGGGAACGCGTGACCATCTCGACATCGCAGAACGATCTGCCGTGGATGCTGGACGACCTCGTCGAGGTCCCGCACGTGGTCTCCGTGGTGGTGCTCTCCACCGACGGGCTGATCGTGCAGAAGTCCTCGGCCATGTCGCAGGACCTCGCGGAGATCCTCGCCGCCGGCGCCTCCTCGATGTACAGCGTCGCGGCCGGCACCGGCCGGCGGTTCGGCAGCGGCGCGGTCCAGCAGGTGATCATCGAGTACCTGGACCACACCCTGTTCATCGCGGCGGCCGGCCAGAACGCGCGCCTGGCCGTGCTGTGCGACCAGGACGTCGACATGGGCATGGTGGCGTACGAGGTCAGCCGCTTGGTGACCCGGATCGGGGAGTACCTGGGCACCGCGGCCCGCTCCGCCGGGGACGGTTATGCCGTTTGACGTCTGGGACGGCGAGGACGAGTCGGCCGGCGGCCGGTTCGTGCCCCTGTACGTCCTGGTGAACGGCCGAACCAGCCCCCGCGACAGCCGCCTCGACCTGGCCACCCAGGTGGTCGCGCTGCCGGTGGACACCCGCCTGCTGGACGCCGAGTACCTGCGCATCGTCGACCAGTGCGGCAACTGGATCTCGGTCGCCGAGATCGGCGCCTACCTCCAGATCCCGCTCACCATCGCCAAGGTGATGGTCGACGTGCTGGTCGAGCAGGGCTACTTGGGCGTCGGCACCCCCGCCCAGAGCAAGATCGTCGACCGCCACATCCTCGACTCGGTGCTGGCCGGGCTGGAACGGCTGTAGGAGAGCAGGACGTGGAACGCACTTCCGTCAAGATCGTGGTAGCCGGCGGTTTCGGCACCGGCAAGACCACCCTGGTCGGCTCGGTCAGCGAGATAGCCCCGCTGACCACCGAGGAGGTACTGACCGAGGCCAGCGTCGGGGTCGACGACACCACCGGCGTGGAGGGCAAGACGCATACCACGGTGGCGCTGGACTTCGGCCGCATCACGATCAGCCCCGACGTGGTCCTCTACCTGTTCGGCACCCCCGGCCAGGACCGCTTCTGGTTCATCTGGGACGAGCTGGCCCAGGGCGCGGTAGGAGCGATCGTCCTGGTCGACACCCGCCGCCTGGAGAGCAGCTTCCCCGCCGTCGACTACTTCGAACGCCGCGGCGTCCCCTTCGTGGCCGCGGTCAACCGCTTCTTCGGCGAATGCGCCTACACCGAGGACGAAATCCGCTCCGCCCTGGAACTAGCCCCCGAAGTCCCCCTGGTGTGGTGCGACGCCCGCGACCGCGGCTCCAGCAAGCTGGCCCTGATCGCCCTCGTCCGGCACGCCCTCGGCCGCCTCTCGCCCGCCCGCGCCTAACCGGCTCCGCTCGGCTCCGCTTCACTTCACATCACTTCGTCGTTCCACTTCACATCGCTTCACCTAGCCGAGCAAGATACTAGCTGAGCAAGATACTAGCCGAGCAAGATACTTGCTCAGCAAGATACTAGCTGAGCGAGATAGTCGTCTCGGATAGTGAGCCCGCGGTTTCAGGAATGGGCACCATTCCAAATGCCGGCCGATGCTCCCGCCAACCGGCCACCGCGTCCATATGCTGGGCTTTCGCAATGCCGCCTGTCCCGATATTTCCCCCAAATCGGGCGGCACGCGCGCCCGACCTCGCAAGGGTGAAGCCGGAGTGCTCGCAGCGAACACGGATTCTCCAAGATCTGGGGCCCCGAACTGGATCGTGGAGACTTTGTGCTCGTCGCCGGCGACCGCACGCGGCTGGGTGATCGCAAAACGGCTCGCTGATCGCAAACGGCAGGCTGGCAGCACAAACGGTTGGCCGGTCTGCGCGGACGACGGCAGGGGCGAAAGCCACCGGTCGAGGCGGCGCAGCCGCCGCAACACCCCAAACCCGAAGGTGGGTGATCTCCTAGCGACGGCAGCCGTCGCAAGGAGATCACTCACCGCCCCAGCGCAACAAGCACGCCAGCCAGATCTTCGCAGCGATGGCCGGGTCTGGGCAGAGCCCAGGGTCTACCCCCGAACACCCAGGAGTGGACAACGGCGAAGCGGTGCCAGCCAACGGAACGGCGGACAACGGGACGGGAGGCAGCCAGCGTGCCGACAGCGGCCAGCGGGATGGCGGTGGGCCGCATGGTGGCGGTGAGCAACGGGACGGCGTGGGCTGCGGGGGTGGCGGCGGGCTGCGGAGGCGGCGGTCGGGCAGCCGGGCGGCGGCCGGGCGGCGGGGTGACGGTCGGGCGGCGGGGTGACGGTCGGGCGGCGGGGTGGCGGTCGGGCGGCGGGGTGGCGGTCGGGCAGTGGGGTGGCGGTCGGGCAGTGGGGTGGCGGTCGGGCGGCGGGGTGACGGTCGGGCAGCGGGGTGACGGCCGGGCAGTAGGGCGGCGGCTGACAGCCGGGGCGGTGGCGGACGGCGGGCCGGGGCCGACGGCAGCGGAGCGCAGGCGGCCGGCGGCGGGCGAGGGCGGGGACCGGCGGGGTGGCCGGGCCATGCGGGACAGCCCGGCGGCCGCGTGCGGAGGGCGACCAGCGACGGCGCGAGGCGCCGCAGCGGGACTGATGTCCGGCGTACGAAATGGTGGTTGGCAGTCAGGCGGGGAGAGGGGCCAGCCGCACCTTGAAGTGCCGCAGAAGGGGCGGCGTCGACACGATGCGGTAGCCGCGGACCCGCTCCGGCTCCTTGGCTATGGCGGCCAGCGTGTCCGCCACGTACGCGAAATGCTCCTCGGTATAGACGCGGCGGGGGATCGCCAGCCGGACCAGCTCGAACGGTGCCGGTGTGACCAGGCGGTGCTGGTCGTCGAGGGTGCCCAGGTAGAGCGAACCCAACTCGGCGCAACGGATGCCGCCCGAGAGATAGAGCGCGCAGCCCAGCGAGTGCCCCGGAAACTCGCCCGGCGTCAGGTGCGGCAACAGGCGCCCCGCATTCAGGTAGAGCGCGTGGATGCCGGCCGGCTGCACCGTGTCCACGCCGGCGTCGTTGATCATGCGGGCCAGGCGGGCGGTCGAGGCGGCGCGGGACGCCAGGTACTCCGGCTCCACCACCTCGCGCAGACCCTGGGCGAGTCGTTCCAGGTCGTGCCCGGCGAGGCCGCCGTACGTGGAGAAGCCCTCGGTCGCGATCAGATTGGCCTCGCAGCGGGCGAACAGGTCGTCGTCGCGCAGCCCGATCAGGCCGCCGATCGCGGACAGCCCGTCCTTCTTCAGGCTGATCACGCAGCCGTCGGCCAGCCCGAAGGCCCGGGTGGCGATCCGCCGCGGCGTCCAGTCCGCGTAGCCGGGCTCCCGGGAACGGACCAGCCAGGCGTTCTCCGCGAAGCGCGCCCCGTCGAGGAAGAACGGCACGCCGAAGCGCCGGCACAGCGCCGCGACCGCCTCGAGGTTGGCCATCGACACCGGCTGCGCGCCGAGCCCGTTGTTGGTGATGGTCATCAGGACCACGCCGACGCGTGGGCCCTCGGGACCGGCCAGGGTGCTCTCCAGCGCGGCCAGGTCGATGTTGCCCTTGAACGGGAAGTCGGAGTCGAAGTCCAGGGCCTCGGGGCAGGGCAGGTCGCGGGCCTCCGCGCCGGCGAGCTCCACATTCGCGTGCGTGGTGTCGAAATGTGTGTTGCTGACACAGATCTGGCCCGGTTTCAGCAGGGTGGAGAAGAGAATCCGCTCGCCCGCGCGGCCCTGGTGCACCGGCAGCAGGTGCGGGTACCCGGTGAGGTCGGCGGCCTCGTCGCGGAACCGGAACCAGGAGCGGGCGCCGGCGTACGACTCGTCGCCGACCGCGGCGGCCGCCTCCTGCGCGGCCGAGGTCGCCCCGGTGCCGGAGTCGGAGAGCAGGTCGATGGTGATCTGGTCGGCCCGTAGGTTGAACGGGTTGTGCCCGGCCTCGTCGAGCGCCCGGGCCCGCTCCGGTGCGGAGAGGAACGGAATCGGCTCGACCACCTTGATGCGGTACGGCGGGGGAAGTCGGCGGGGATCGGACACGGCGGCCTCCTGAGGCTCAAGCGGCGAGGTGGGTGGGTGCGGCGACGCCGTACGCCTCGGTCGAAAAATAAACGGTGAGCCCGGGCCGGGGCCGTCCGAGCCGGAGCGCGACGTGCGCGATGAGCCCGACGCCCTGGTCGAGCGGGCGCTGGGCCACGGCGTCGATGGCCCGGTCGAGCAGGGTGTGGTCGAGCTCGTAGCAGTTCATCAGCTCGAGCACCCGCTCGCGCGCCTCGCGGTCGTCGCCGACGTAGCTGCGGATGGGGACGTAGACGCTGTAGCCGGTCGGCCGGGTGACGCCCTCGGTGAGGGTGTAGCTGCTGACCAGCGGCCGCGCCGTGAACAGGCCGACCCGCCCGGCGAGCGCGCAGAACTCGGCGACCTCGGCGGCGTGGATCTCGTCGACCACCGCGGCGGCGCGCGCGGCGTCCCGGGGGTGGACGTCGTGGTGCGAGATGTAGAGCTTGACCCGGGACTGCGGGCCGTCGTGCAGGTCGAGGGCGAAGAAGCTGAGCCGGTCGAGCCGGCCGAGTTCGCCGGGGCGCACGGCGCGGTCGAGCATCGTCCGGTACGAGGCGGCCAGGCCGAGCCGGCCCAGTGCCTCGGCGACCAGGCTGGGCGAGCGGCTCACTCCCTGCGCCTCGGGATTGAAGTAGACCTTGAACTCGGGGTGGCGCCCGCTGCGGAAGACCAGCGAGCACCACAGCGCGAAGACGGCGTCCGGGGACGCGGACGCGAACAGGTCGCGGACCGCGTCCAGCCGGTCGGTGCGAAGACCGTGCCTTGCGGTCTGCCGGTCGAGGAAGTCGTACGCGGCGGCCATGTTGGCGTGCACGCCGGGCGCGGCGTCCACCACCTCGGCCAGGATGCGCAGCGAGGGCGGCTCGGTCCGGTTCCAGGCCACCGAGAACTCGACCGGGGAATTGTCGTCGGCCACGTCGGACGGCCAGGCCGGCGGTTTCGACAATGGGCGGGATCCGTGCGGACCGAGCAGATCCGTCAACAGTTCGGCCGGAGTGGCCGGATTCATTCCGAGAGCGTGGCAGAGGCGGCCCAATTGGCCGCCGATATGTTCCTGGACAGAGACGGCCTGCATTCTTGACCCCTGTTTCTTTTCCGGCTGCCGCCGATCGTCCGGGGCGGGACTCGCGGTGTCCCTCGGATGATCAGCCGCATCACGAATCGTGATCGAGTAACTACTCTTTGTCGAGTGAGACATCGATCACACCGTCGCCAGGGTTCAAAGATCGACACTTTCCGATGTCGCGTTGCCGGTATATATACGATAAATAGGTCACGACGACTACGGGGAGTCGCGGGAGACCGTACCCCAGACGTGAGGTTTTCTCACCATAAGCACGGAGGGTGCGATCGACCGATATGGACCTATCGGACCATTCACGCCTCTGGCGCCGCGCCGGAATGCCGTCTAATCTTCGGGCAGCCCCCTATTCCGCAAGGCGGTAGCGCAATGGAACACGTCATTCTGCTCGACGAGTCGGGAAACGCGCTGGGACATCAGGACAAACGCACGGTGCACACCGCGTCGACCCCGCTGCACCTGGCTTTCTCCTGCTACATATTCAATGCCGAAAACCAGGTTCTGGTGACCCGCCGCTCGCTGCGCAAGCTGACCTGGCCGGGCGTCTGGACGAACAGCGTGTGCGGCCATCCGCAGGAGTCCGAGCCGATGGTGGCCGCAGTCAGCCGCCGCGCGGCGTACGAGCTGGGCCTCGCCCTCGACGAGGTGCGGCTGCTGCTGCCCGGCTTCCGCTACCGCGCCGAGTGGGGCGGCGTGGTGGAGAACGAGATGTGCCCGGTCTTCACCGCGTCGGTGAGCGCCGAACCCCGCCCCCACCCCGACGAGGTCGACGCGTTTCGCTGGATGTCCTGGCCCGACTTCCTCGCCGAGGCGACCGCCGAGGGGTCGCTCTACTCGCCGTGGTCCCGCATGCAGGTCACCCTGCTGGCCGCACTCGGGCCGGACCCCCGCGCCTGGCCGTCCGCGCCGTCCGCGGCGCTACCCCCAGCAGCGCACACGCTCGTTCACTGAACCCTGCTGGTTTCCCGCGCCGCCCGCCGGCTGAGCCGGCGCAAGCGGCGCTCGACCACGTGATCGACGTGCAGCGCTATCCAGCCGCACACTGCGGCCAGCGGCAACTCGATGAAGATCGCGGAGAGGATCGCCGCCGGCCGGTCGGCGCGGTTCGAGATGCCCACGTCGAACCAGGCGTCCAGCACGAGCATCGTCGCGGTGATCGTGGCCAGCAGTCCGACGGACCGGTTGCCCCGCCAGGCGAGGTAGGCGGTCGCGAGCAGCACCACGATCAGCATGATGTCGAACCCGACCCAGGTGAGCCGGTAGTGATGGGTGCTCTCGCGCGACGGGAGGGTCATCGCGAGATACACGGTCCACGGCACGGCGGCCGCCCCGAGAACCGCGAAGACCGGTGCCACCCAGCGCGGCGAGGTCAGCCGCCGGCCGGGATCGTTCAGCGTGCCCACCGATCAAGCATGCCACCCGCGGTCGCGGCCCACGAGGCGAGCAGGGTCAGCGCGTGCGCGGTGGGGGAGTCCGGCTCGGCCGCGTAAATAGTCATCTTGAGGCCGGGCTCGGCAACCAGATCCATCGTTTCGTACGCGAGTTCCAGGTCACCGACCACATGGTGGCGGAAATGCTTGACGCCCGTGCCGTGGATGCGCACGTTGTGCGACCCCCAGCGGCGCCGGAAGTCGTCGCTGCGGGTGGACAGCTCGCCGACCAGGTCGTGCAGGCCCTTGTCGTGCGGGTCGATGCCGGCCGCCGTCCGCAGGTTCGCCACGGTCATGTCGGCGAACAGGTTCCAGTCCGGGTAGAACCGGTGCGCCGCGCTGTCCAGGAACGTGAAGCGGGCGAAGTTCGGCGGGGTGGCCGGGTCGGCGTACAGGTCGTTGTGCATCGCACGGCCGAGGTGGTTGGTGGCCAGCAGGTCGGAGCGGTGGTTGACGACGATCGCCGGCGCGGTGATGGTGTCGAGCGACCACTGCAGGCTCGGCCGGACGGTCCACTGCTTCGGCCGGCGGCTCGGGCGCAACAGGGCGCTGCTGCCGTTCGCCTCCTGCGCCAGGCGCATCAGGTGGGCGCGCTCGGCGTCGTCGAGCCGCAGGGCGCGGGCGATCGCCTCGAGGACCCCGGCGGAGACCCCGGCCAGCTGGCCGCGCTCGAGCTTGGCGTAGTACTCCACGCTCACCCCGGCCAGCGTGGCGACCTCGCTGCGGCGCAGGCCGGGCACGCGCCGCGACCCGGCGGCCGGCACCCCGGCCAGCTCCGGCGAGATCTTGGCGCGGCGCGAGGTGAGGAACTCGTGCACTTCGGCGCGGTTGCTGTTCACGTCCTCGACCGTACGACGGGCCGCGCGGAACTGGGATGTACTGCCAGTACACCCCTCAACAGGAACTCCCTCCGGCGGTTCCGAAGCGGTTGGCTGGGAACTGTCACTGGACGGCGAAGACCAAGGAGAAAACATGCGCGGCGTGGTCATGCACGCTCCCGGCGACGTCCGGGTGGAGAACCGGGACGACCCCCGGATCGAGCAGCCGACCGACGCGGTCATCCGGGTGTCGGCCGCCTGCGTGTGCGGGTCCGACCTGTGGCCGTACCGGGGCGTCGACAAGGTCGAGGGGCCGAGCCCGATGGGCCACGAGTACGTGGGCGTCGTCGAGGAGGTCGGCAGCGAGGTCACCGGGCTGCGGCCGGGCCAGTTCGTGGTCGGCTCGTTCTGGGCCACGGACAACACCTGCGAGCTGTGCCGGGCCGGCTACCAGAGCGCGTGCGTGCACCGGGTGCCGATGGGCGCGCTCGGCGCGCAGGCGGAGTACCTGCGGGTGCCGCTGGCCGACGGCACCCTGGTGGCCGCGCCGGAGCTGCCCCCGGCCGAGCTGATCCCGGGCTACCTGGCCGCCTCCGACGTGCTGGGCACCGGCTGGTTCGCCGCGGTCGCGGCCGAGGCCGGTCCCGGCCGGACCGTCGCGGTCGTCGGCGACGGGGCCGTCGGGCTGCTGGCCGTGCTGGCGGCCAAGCAGCTGGGCGCGGAGCGGATCATCGCGATGAGCCGGCACGAGTCGCGGCAGAGGCTGGCCCGCGAGTTCGGCGCGACGGATGTCGTGACCGAGCGCGGCGACGAGGGCATCGCCCGGATCAGGGAGCTCACCGGCGGGCTCGGCGCGCACTCGGTGGTCGAGGCGGTCGGCACCCAGGAGTCGATGATGCAGGCGATCCATTCGGCCCGGCCGGGCGGGAGCGTCGGCTTCGTCGGCGTCACCCACGACGTGAGCCTGCCGGGGATGGACCTGTTCTGGTCGCTGGTGCGCCTGCAGGGCGGTCCGGCGCCGGTACGCCGATTCCTGCCCCACCTGATGGAACTGATCGCCGCCCGTACGATCGAGCCGGGTAAAGTCTTTGATCTTGAACTGCCGCTGGAGCGGGCAGCTGACGGCTACCGGGCGATGGACGAGCGGCGCGCGGTCAAGGCGCTGCTGCGCCCGTAGCCGAAGTCCGTAACGAACCAGGGAGGACATCATCCGCACCGTCAACGCGATCGCCGCGACCTCGGCCACCGACCCGCTCGTCCGTACCACGATCGAGCGGCGGGACCTGGGCCCGCGCGACGTTCTCATCGAGATCCGGTACGCCGGAATCTGTCACTCCGACATCCATACCGTACGCGGGGAGTGGGGCGAGATCGCCTACCCGCAGACCGTCGGCCACGAGATCGTCGGGTCGGTGGCCGAGATCGGCGCCGAGGTCACCAGGCACGCCGTGGGCGACCGGGTCGGCGTCGGCTGCATGGTCAACTCGTGCCGCGAGTGCGAGAACTGCCGGGCCGGCCAGGAGCAGTACTGCCTCAACGGCAACACCGGCACCTACACGAGCGTCGACCGCGACGGCACCATCACGCAGGGCGGTTACTCGACGCACATCGTCGTCGACGAGGACTTCGTGCTGCGGGTGTCCGAGGCTATCCCGTACGAGAAGGCGGCGCCCCTGCTGTGCGCCGGCATCACCACGTACTCCCCGCTGGCGCACTGGAACGCCGGGCCCGGCAAGAAGGTCGCCGTGGTCGGCATGGGCGGTCTCGGGCACATGGCCGTCAAGATCGCCGCGGCGATGGGCGCCGAGGTGACCGTCCTGTCGCAGACGCTGAGCAAGAAAGACGACGGTCTGGCCTTTGGCGGCGGGGATTACCACGCCACCAGCGACCCGGCCACCTTCGAGGCGCTCCGGAACACCTTCGACCTGATCATCAACACGGTCAGCGCCCCGATCGACATGGCCGCCCACCTGGGCCTGCTGCGCCTGGACGGCACCCTGGTCAGCGTCGGCGCGCCGCCGGAGCCGCTGCCCGTGCCGGTCTTCGCGCTGTTCGGCAACCGGCGCTCGTTCGCCGGCTCCGGCATCGGCGGCATCGCCGAGACCCAGGAGATGCTCGACTTCTGCGCCGAGCGCGGGATCGCCCCGGAGGTCGAGGTGATCGGCGCCGACCAGGTCAACGAGGCGTACGAGCGGGTGCTGCGCTCCGACGTGCGGTACCGCTTCGTCATCGACATCGACACGCTGCGCTGAGACACCCGGCGCCGCGCTGAGTTTGCGGAGCCGGGCCCCCGTGCCCGGCGGTCGCGCGACTCAGCACTGCTTCCACTGGAAGTTGACGATGGTGTAGACCTCCCCGTCGGAGGTCCGCATCGAGATGTAGCTCTTCGCCGTCGAGGTGCCGCCGTCCACCCGCAGCTCCGTGTTGATGTTGAGGCTGCGGGTGGCGCCGCACGGGGCGTAGACCAGCTCGGCGGCCGCCGTGATGTCGGTCGCCCGCCAGGTGCCGTCGAGCGGGCCGCCGAACCAGTGGTCGGCGTAGCTGTTGTTCGACGAGCCCTGGAAGTAGTAGTTGGACCGCTCCAGCGCGGTGGCCCCCGGCTCCAGGTGGGCGCGGCCGGTGTAGTCGGCGCGGGCGATCGCGAAGGTGAACCCCTGCGGGATGTGCACGAGCAGGTTCACCTGGCAGTTCTTGCGGATGGCGGTGGGGTCGGCGTTGCCGCCGTCCTCGGCCCGGAAATCCGTGTATTTGATACGGAAGCCGGTGTTGTCGGGCAGCATTGCGACGCTCGCCGTGCCGGCCGGGCAGCCGGAGCCGTTGACCGTCTGCACGTCGAGGGTGACCTGCCCGGCCGGGGGCGCCGAGGCCTCGTCGGCCCGCGAGACGCCGGGCACGGCGAGGACGGCGAGCGCGCCGGCGGACGCGAGGGCCCATCTGAGCCTGATGCTCATCGGAATTCCTTCCTGCTTGACGTGGTGGAAGCATATTGATCGACATCAATGTCCGACCAGAATGCTAGCCACGTCCGCGGCGCCTCAGCAAGATGCCGAATTTGATCAATTTGACCGGCAAACTGTCTGACGGATGGCAAGGAAACTCATACATTGACGTCCATCAATGGAATAAATAGCCTGGCGGCATCGTAGGGCCTACCGCGGGCCTTATCTGGAAGGAGTCCAAATGCGCAAAGCCTGGCTCATCTGCTGCGCCCTGATCGGGGTGCTGGCATCGACGATGGTGGCCGCGCCGGTATCCGCCACCGGGTTCATGGACCTCCCCGTGCCACCGCCCACCGACCGGATCGTCATCGACGTGGTGACGGTCAACGGCACCGGTTGCCCGCCCGGCAGCGCCGCCGTGGCGGTCTCGCCGGACAACACGGCCTTCACGGTCACCTACTCCGCCTACACCGCCCTGGTCGGGGTGGGCGCCACGGCGACCGACTGGCGGAAGAACTGCCAGCTCAACATCGTCGTCCACGTGCCGCAGGGCTTCACCTACGCGATCAGCAAGGTGGACTACCGCGGCTTCGCATCGCTCGTGGGGGGAGCGAGCGCTCTCGAGCGGGCCAACTA
Organism: Actinoplanes subtropicus; assembly: GCF_000721705.1. GTDB lineage: Bacteria > Actinomycetota > Actinomycetes > Mycobacteriales > Micromonosporaceae > Actinoplanes > Actinoplanes subtropicus. Next base: position 20,370 of record NZ_JOJL01000013.1, on the reverse strand, counting down.
CTACTTCCAAGGCCAATCGCAGACCGCGTACGTCAGCCACACGTTCGCCGGGCCGTACGGCGACGACTGGCAGAGCTCCGACGAGGTGCCGGTCGCCGCGCTGATCTGGGCGCCGTGCGGCGCGCTGCGCAATCTCAACATCAACACGGAACTGCGGGCGATGGCGGGGACCTCGGACACCGCGCACACGACGAGCTTCATTTCGATGGACTCGACCGACGGCGCGATCAACACCGTGTACCACTTCCAGTGGGCGCAGTGCCCGCACTGATCCCGATGCATTTCACATACCGCTAGAACGGCACCTCGAACTGTCGCGCCGGCCGGGAAAACCGACCGGCGCGACGCCCGGTTTCAGTGCCGCGTCAGCGTCGTTCCAGCGGGGGCTGTCACGCTGACTCAAGCACTCCCGGCCGGCGATCCGGGAACGAGCGCACCGCGCCGGCCGGGAGGGGCCATCGGCGTCGCCGTCGGCGAGACCGTCTCGCCGAGCCGGGCGTCTCAAGGTGAGACGCCCGGCGCGGGCGCCGCGGGATGTCATGGCGGCATGGAACTCGCTGCGACGGTTGCCTGGTTCGGCGCGCTCGGGCTGGTCCTGGCCGGGCTCAACGTCATCGCGCTCAAGGTGGTACGGCCGGACGACGTGCCGGGCCACGTACGGGTGCGGATCCGCTGGTGGACGGCGCACAACCCGGCCTTCCTGGCGGGCAGCGCGGTGCTCGGCGCGGCCGGGCTCGCCTGGCTGGTCATAGTTTGACGATCAGGTACGCGTTCAGCCCGATGATCAGACCGGCCACCGCCGACGCCGCGAAGGTGGTCAGCGGGTGGTTCACGAACACTCCCATGACGTCCCGCCGCCGGGTCACCATGATGAGCGGGACCAGGGCGAACGGGATCCCGAACGACAGCACCACCTGGGAGATCACCAGGCTGTCGGTGGGCGGGAGGCCGAGGGCCAGCACGGTCAGCGCCGGCGCCATCGTCACCGCCCGGCGGGCGAACAGCGGGATCCGCCGCCGGATGAAGCCCTGCATCACGATCTGCCCGGCGTAGGTGCCCACCGAGGACGACGACAACCCGGACGCCAGCAGCGCCACCGCGAAGGCCAGCGCCGCGCCCCCGCCGACCAGCCGGCCCAGGCCGTCGTGCGCCGACCGGATCGCGTCGTCGGCCGCGAAGCCTCCCGAGCGGTGGAACAGGGACGCGGCCACCAGCAGCATGGCCAGGTTGATCAGGCCGGCCGTGCCGAGCCCGATCAGCACGTCGAGCCGCTGGAAGCGCAGCAACTCCCGCCGCTCCCCGTCGTCCCGGCAGGCCACCCGCGACTTGGTCAGCGCGGAGTGCAGGTAGACCACGTGCGGCATCACGGTCGCCCCGATGATGCCGCAGACCAGCAGCAGGCTGTCGCGGCCCGCCGGCCGCGGCGCGAGGCCGGCCGCGGCGCCGGCCGGATCGGCGCGGACCACGATCAGGTCGTACAGGAAGCCGAGCAGGACGACGCCCAGCAGCCCGGCGATCGCCAGTTCGAAGCGGCGGTAGCCGCGCTGTTCGAGGGCCAGGATGCCGAACGCGACCACCGCCGTGAGCAGGCCGGCCGGGAACAGCGGCACGTGGAACAGCAGGTAGAGACCCACCGCCGCGCCCAGGAACTCGGCCAGGTCGGTGGCCATCGCGATGATCTCGGCCTGCAGCCAGAGGCCGCGGGAGACCGGGCGCGGCAAGTGCTCGCGGCACAGCTCGGGCAGGTCCCGGCCGGTCGCCACGCCGGCCTTCGCGGACAGGTACTGGACCAGCATCGCGGTGAGGTTGGCGACGACGATGACCCAGACCAGGGTGTAGCCGAACTTCGCGCCCGCGGTGAAGTTGGTGGCGAAGTTGCCCGGGTCCACATAGGCGACGGAGGCGACGAAGGCCGGGCCGAGCAGGGCGACCGAGCCCCGCAGCCGCCCCCGGGCCCGGATCTCCCGGAAGACGGGGATCTCCTGGAGGACGGGCTCGGGGGCTACCGCCGTGCTCATCCGACGGACGGGCCGAGGCCGAGCGACTGCGGCGTGCTGGAGTCCGGCGACGGCTGCCGCAGGCCCTCGTCCAGCTCGCCGATCTCGGTCATCAGGGCGGGGCTGCCACCCCAGGGCGTCTGCTCCTCGGCGACCAGGGTGTTGGTGGTGAGCAGCAGGCCGGCGACCGACGCGCCGTTCTCCAGCGCCGAGCGGGCGACCCGCAGCGGGTCCACGATGCCCATGTCGATCATGTTGCCGTAGCGGCCCTGCAGCGCGTCGAATCCCTCGTCCTGGCCGAGCTGGGTGACCCGGGTGACGACCTCCTGGCCGGAGAAGCCGGCGTTGGTGGCGATCAGGAATGTGGGCTCCGGCAGCGCCCGCCGGACGATGTCCACACCTATGGCGTAGTCCTCATCCTTGACCTCCAGGTGGTCGAGCGCGTCGGCGGCGTGCAGCAGGGCGGCGCCGCCGCCGGCCACGATCCCCTCGGCCATCGCCGCGCGGGTGGCCGAGAGCGCGTCCTCGACCCGGTGCTGCAGTTCCTTGAGCTCGGCCGGGGTCGGGGCACCTACCCGGATCACGGCGACCTTGCCGGAGAGCGCGCCGATCCGTTCGGTCAGGACGTCCTCGTCCGCGCCGAAGGTCGCCCGCTCGAGCTCGGCGCGCAGCTGGGTGACCCGGAACTCCACCGCGGTCGGGGAGCCGCCGCCCCCGATGATCGCGGTGCGCTCGGCGTTGACGCGTACCTGGTCGGCCCGGCCGAGCTGGTCGAGCGTCATGGTCTCGAGCGTGAAGCCGGAGTGCCGGCTGAAGACGGCCCCGCCGGTGATCGCCGCCAGGTCCTCGAGCTTGTGCAGCCGGCGGTCGCCGAATCCGGGTGCCCGCACGGCGACACACTGGAAGATGCCGTTCACATGGTTGTGGGTGAGCATGGACAGGGCGGTGCCCTCGACGGTCTCGGCCACGATGATCAGCGGCCGCGGCGCTCGCATGATCTTGTCGAGCAGCGGCATGAGCTGCTGCACCTTGGTGATCTTCTCGCTGCACAGCAGGATGTACGGATCGTCGACGACCGCCTCGAGCCGGGCCGGGTCGGTGACCATGTAGGGCGACAGGTACCCGTTGTCGAACTCGAATCCCTCCACGAAGTCGACGGTCAGCCCGTTGTGCGCCGTCTCCTCCACCGTCACGATGCCGCCGTCGCCGACGGTGTGCAGAGCCTTGGCGATCGTCGCGCCGACCGTGTCGTCGTCATTGGCCGAGATGGCCGCCACCCGGGCGAGCTCCTGCTCGCTGGTCACCTCGCGGGCCACCACCTGGAGGCGCTCCACCAGGCGGTCCACCGCCAGGTCGACGCCACGTTTGACGAGGACGGGGTTGGCGCCCGTCCCGATGGCCGACATCCCCTCCCGGATGATCGCCTGGGCCAGCACCGTGGCGGTCGTGGTGCCGTCGCCGACGACGTCGTTGGTCTTGATCGCCGCCTCCTTGACCAGCTGCGCGCCCATGTTCTCGAACTGGTTCTTGAGGTGGATCTCGCGCGCGATCGTGACGCCGTCGTTGGTGACCACGGGCGAGCCGGTGATCTTCTCGAGGATGACGTTGCGGCCTTTCGGGCCCAGCGTCGACTTGACCGCCTCGGCCAGCTTGTCGACTCCGGTCTGTAGCAGGGTGCGCGCGTCCGCGCCGAATCGAAGTTCCTTGGCCATTTGCGGTCGTCTCCTTAGGGAAGGGCACCTTCGCCCTGGCCGTCGGTGGGGTAGCGGTGCCGCAGCATGCCGCGGCAGATGCCCGTGTTCGCGTCGAGGCTCGTGCGGGTGAGCCGGGCCTTGCGCAGGTGCAGGGGCACCGCGTCGGCGCCGATCGGGGCGCCGGTCTTCGGGTCGATCAGCAGGGGAGCGTCGTCGCCGGCCGGGAGCCCGAGCTCGCGACGCCGGCGCCGCAGCCGGTCCAGTGCCTCCGATTCGGACAAATCACCCAGCCGGACCGCCGCCAGCTCCGCGGGCGGAAGATCCAGTGTCCGGCACACCTGATCGGTGCCGGCCATGACCGCTTTGCGCAGGAAATCCGCGCGCAGGCTGTCGAGCTCGTCGACCGCCTCGCCCTCGAACGACCGGACAAAACCGGCGCGGGCCGCAACCCCTTCGTTGATGGCATCGGAGGCGAAGTGATCATCGAGGATCACGGTGGTGTGCCGCACGCCGTCGAGAGTGGACACCGCGTCAAACGCGTCGGCGACCATCAGATAGGCGAAGTTCGGCGCGCAGAAATAGGTCGGCAGCCGCAGGTGCACCTCGGCCGTGCCGCCCGCGTCCACCGACGCGGACGCCACGAAGCCGAGCGTGGTGATCGGCTCGTCCAGCTCGGGGTCGCGCACCCGGGCCAGCGCGGCCAGGATGCGCGACCCCACAAGGGCGCTGGTCATGCCGGCGACGCCGCCGGCGACTCCGAGCTGACGCCGACCGCGTCGTCCCGGGCCGCCGGTGCCCCCTCGCCCGCGCCGAGCTGATACTCCTCGGGCACGTCGATGCCGTACAACTTCGCGGCATTGAGCCCGAGGATCTTCTTCTTGGTCGCCGTGTTCACGCGCGGGTAGTCGTCGAACTCACTCCCCGGGTAGTCCCAGTCGACGAAGCCCTCGATCTGCCACTTCGGCTCCCAGATGCCGTAGTCGCTGCCGAACGTCATCTTGTCCTCGCCGACCCAGAACAGCAGCTCGCCCATCACCTTGGCGAAGAACCGCGGACGGGCGTGCATCAGGCCCCCGATGACCACGGACAGCCCGGCGTACACGTTGGGCTCCTGCGTCGCCATGAAGCAGAAGTCCTCGATCCGGGGCAGCCCGACGTGCTCGACGATGAAGTTCAGCGCCGGGAAGTCGGTCGCGGCGTGGTCCACGTCGGAGACGTCGAACGCGTCCTTGTCCAGCGGCCAGATCGTCGGGCCCTTGTGCACGTGGATGTTCTTGATGCCGAGTTCCTGGCACTTCTCCAGATACCGGTACGCGGCCGGGTCCTTGAGCGTCCAGCCGCGCGAGCCGTTGTTCCACTCCGCGGTGTAGAGCTTCACGCCGATGCTGCCGAACCGGTCGACGTTCTCGGCGAGCTTCTTCAGCCCGTCGTCGCCGTCGCGTGGGTCCCACCGGGTGTTCGCGATGAACTTGCCGGGGTGCTTGGCGCCGAGCGCGGCGTTGCGCTCGGTGGTGTTGAAGCCCTCCCGGTACCACTCGGTCAGGTACGTCGGCTGGAAGATCGCGACGTCCACGTACCCGTCCTCGAAGACGTCCTTCATCAGGTCGTCCTCGGTGTAGGCCATGAACTTCCCGATCGGCCAGTGCGTCTCGGCCGGGCCGAGGCCCTGGTAGGCGTGGAAGCACTCGATCCAGCCCTTGGCGTACTGCTCGGCGCCCGGCACCCAGTTGGACGGCGCCGCGTTCCAGTAGTGCATGTGGCTGTCGACGATGAAGTACTTCTCGCCGTCCTTCTCGTACAAGGCGCTACCTCCCTTTTCGGTTTCTTGGGCTTGATCTATGCCGACCGGAGGTCCAGGCATCTACTGAGGCCCAGCCTGCAGGTCGAAGCCGATGAACTCGGCCGCGTCCTCCGGGTTGGCGAACATGATCGTGCGGTCGTCCTCGTGGATCATGCGGCCGTAGTGGGTGGACATGTTCTCCTCGAACTGGGCCGCGTCGAAGTAGCCGGCCTCCTCGCCGAGCGCCTCGGCGACCTCGTCGTAGACGACGTCCATCCGGCCGGTCGCGTCCACCCGGATCATCGAGGGCAGGGGAGTGACCCGTACGTTCGGCTTGTCCGCCATCACCTCGGCCACCACCACCCCGACCTGGTTGTTCATCAGCGTGAAGCCGCACATGTTGGACGCCGTGTTGTCCGACTTGAAGGGGCTTTCCGCCACCTTGAACTGCGTCTTGAACTGCGTCATCGGTCCAGCTCCTTGGGGAGTTCCAGGCCCAGGTCCTCGACGATGCCGGCGAACCGGCTCTTCACCCGGTCGAGCGCATCCTCGAAGCGGATCGGCTTGCTGTCCGGCTGCGACCACAGCGGCTGCAGCGCCCGGGCGGCGGGCATGGTCAGCCCGACCCAGTTGGCCAGCCAGCCGTTTAGGATCCGGTTGTTGTGCTCGGCGAACTCGCGGTCGTTGGCGAGCAGGTCGAACATCGCCGCGGTGTAGCGCAGGTCCCGCTCGGAGAAGTCGAACTCCTCGGCGCCGACGATCGTCGGGGTGACGAAGTCGCCGTTGCGCGGCGCCGCCTGCATCACCAGCTGGCTGCGGAACAGCTCGCCGACCAGCGGCTGGAAGACGATGTTCGCCGCGAAGACCGCCTCGGCCCAGTCGTCGATCGCGGTGAGCCGCTCGGCCACCTCGCGCACGCCCTGCCAGGACGGGTCGGAGTTCCACGTCTCCAGGTGCGCGGCGCCGAAGAAGCCCTCGATCTCCTCGTCCAGCGTGAGCTGGTAGAGCGCCAGGTCCTGGGCGGCCCGGATCAGGTGCATGCTGTTCACCGCCATCGCGGTGTTGTGCATGTTGGTCGGCCCGCGGCGGTTGGCGTTGGCGAACAGATACAGGCCAAGGCCGTGGTCGACGTGCATCCACGCGCCGACGTGCTGCTGGACGAAGCGCACCCAGTTCGGGTTCCACTGCTCGAACGCCTTCGCCTGCTTGGCCGCGTCCACATTCGCGTTGACCTGCCGCACCACGTTGGCGTTGTAGCGGTAGAGCGACAGCTCCCACTCCTCGTTCGGGTCGCGGAACTCGTGCCAGCCGTGTGCCGGCCATTCATATCCCTGTCCGCCGGACCCCGGGCTGCGCGACGGCACGGGACGGTTGCTGCCCCACGCCTTGAGCGCCGTCCACTCCAGGGGATAGCCGCCCCGGCCGTCGGCGAACCCGTACAGCCAGCCCTGGGCGAGGTAGTGCCGCGGGTCCGGCTGGACCTCGACCGTCACGTCCTCGTAGTGGGTCTGCTTGCGCTTCTGCGGGACGTAGTAGTTGAACCGGCGCGCCGACGAGTCCGGGAACTCCTTCGCGCCGGCCTCGGCGTCGGTGAAGACGGGCTTGGGAACGCTACGTTCCGTCGCGGTCGTCATCAGTCCTCCCCACCTGTGGTCGTGAACTTGTCGTAGTAGATGTGCTTCTCGGGAGCGCCGAGCGAGGCCAGCAGCGGCATGGCCGCCTCGACCATCGGCGGCGGCCCGCAAAGGTAGGCGTGCGCGCGGCTCAGGTCGGCCTCGTAGCGTTTGAGCACGTCGGTGACGAACCCGACCTCGCCGTCCCACGCCTCGCCCGCGACCGGCTCGGACAGCGCCGGCACGAACTGGAAGTCCGGGAGCTTCTCCTTGAGCGCCTCGATCTCGGCGACAAAACAAAGGTCTTTTGCCGTACGGGCGCCGTAGTAGAACACTGCTTTGCGGTCTATTCCGCGCTCGGCCATCGACCGCAGCAGCGCGAGGATCGGGGCCAGGCCGGCCCCGCCGCCGACGAAGACCAGATCCCGGTCGGGGGCGTCGCGCAGCGTGAACACCCCGAACGGCCCGGTCAGATCGAGCCGGTCGCCGACTCGCAGCTTCTTGTCGAGGAACGCGGAGAAGAGTCCGTCCGGATAGACCTTGATGATGAACTCGAGCTGGTTCTTGGCAGTGCTCGCCATCGAGAAGGAGCGGCTGACCTCCGTACCCGGGATCCTGATGTCCATGTACTGGCCCGGGAAAAAGGTGACCTCGACCGGCTCGATCAGCTTGAGCACCAGGTGCCGGAGGTCGTGGGTCACCGGGGTGATCGACACGACCTCCGCCACCGCGGTCACGATGGGCAGCCCGGAGCGGATCATCTCCTCGTCGAAGTTGAGCAGCTCGATCGTCACGTCCTCGTACACGTGCGCCCGGCACAGGAGCGTGAAGCCCTCCTCCTTCTCGTAGTCGGGCAGCGCGAACGTGGAGTAGCGGTCGAGCTCGATGTCGTCACCGTCCAGGACGAACGACTTGCAGGCCGCGCACTGGCCCTCCTTGCACCCGTGCATGAGCATCAGCCCCTGCTCGGACGCGGAGCGCAGCACGGTCTGCTCCTCGTCGACCTCGATCTCGATGCCGACCGGCTCGAACCTCACCCGGTGCTTGTCGCCCATCGCGTTACTCGGAGCGGGCGAATCGGCCGGCGGGCCCGCCCCGCACGTACGAGGCGTGGAACGCCGCGCGCTCCTCGTCGGTCATCTGGTTGAGCAGCACGTTCGGGCTCTGCAGCGGACCCATCCGGCGCAGGTGGTCGAGCGTCCACATCTTCTTCGGGTCGTCCAGGTGCAGGTGCGGCTGCGCCACCATGGTCCGGCCGTCGTCCCGGACGAAGCCCATGTCCTTGACCACGTCGGCCCAGTTCCAGCCGTGGTAGAGCGTCTCCCACTCGCGGGCGCCGATCAGCTGGCCCATGTTCGGGGTGTTGCGGCCCTGGAACGTCGGGCGGAACGCCTCGGCGTCGGTCCACCGGCAGGCCTCGTGGCAGTACGTGCGCCACTGGCCGTCCACCTGGGCCATCACCATGTCCTCCCGGACCAGGCACGGGACCATGCAGGTCCAGCAGCGGTGCGGGTACTGGTAGTCCACATCCTCGGCGACGATCGGGTGGTGCCCGTTCGGCGTACTCAATCGGTTGTAGTTCTCCCACCACTTGCCGTAGCGGTCGTACCAGCCGGGGTACTTGTACTCGAACCACTCGAAGTCCTTGTCGGTCATCGGGTCGATCCGCCAGTAGTTGGCCAGCCAGCCGGTCGCGAAGAACTGGGCCACCTCGTGCACGTAGCCCTTGTTCCAGATCTGGTTCCACGCCTCCTCGATCAGGTCGTGCGGGATGACCAGGCCGTACTTCTCCAGCGGCACCAGGTAGCTGCGGTAGTAGTCGTCGTAGATCCAGCGGCGCCACATCTCCGCGTACGACTCCCGGTCCTTGCGGCGGTCCTTGGTGCCGTACTCGATGAAGGTGCCGATCGCGGCGTCCACCACGCGGTGGTTGTTCCACCAGGCGTACCGCAGGTCGCGTTCGAGAAGCTGGTGGTTGCCCTCGTCGGCGAGCGCCATCAGCAGGGTCGCGTAGCCGTTGGAGATGTGCCGCGACTCGTCCGACTGCACCGAGTGGAACACCGTGGGCAGCAGGTAGTCGCCGTTCGCGGCGGCCTCGGCCGGCATCGCGACGAACAGGGTGTTGGTGAACGCCGTCTCGGCCACGATGGTCAGGTAGATGCTGGCCGCGGTGATCGCGTCGCCGGTGATGAACCCCTCGGCGAACTGCCGGCCGATCGTGCCGCAGTAGTCGTTCTGGAAGTTGCGCAGGCTCGAGTTGAAGCCGGCCGGGTCGATGTAGTTGTTCATGTACAGGCGCTTGAGGTTCTGCTGGATCGTCGAGTGCCGTACCTCGTCGATCATCTGGATCGCCTGGCCGTTGTGCAGTTCCGGGTTCGGCACGTTGCGGAACAGCAGCGGCATCGCCCGGGCCGCCGAGATCTCCGGCAGCGGGATGATCGACAGGAACAGCTTCTGCCACTCCAGCCAGCGCTCCTGGACCTGGCGGAACATGTTGCCGCGGATCGCGCCGTCCGAGGCGCCGTACACCCGGTGGTCCTTCTCCTCCTGCATCGGGAAGTACGACCGCAGCACCTGCTTGAGCGGGTCCTTCTTCTGGGCCTTGCGGAACGTGTAGTCCGTTCCGTACTGCGAGACGGGCTGGTGGTACATCGGTTCCCAGGACAGCTCCTGGATCTTCTGATGCGCCCTGGCCACGCTCTGCCGACTCATGAGTCACTCCTCATCTGTGGCTGCGTCCTTCAGCGGGATCAGATCTCAGGTTTGGCTCACCTGACGTCTCACATTGAGTCGCCGTCGCCGAAGACCGCGGCTCTGATCTCGGCGAGATGGCGCTGGACGTTCTCGCCGACCTGGCGATCGCCCTCGGCGGCCGGCTCGATGCCGAGGGCGCGCAGCAGCTCCGCCGCCGGCGCTCCCGGGTCGGCGCCGCCCAGCGTCGGGTGCAGCCCCTGGGCGGCGAGGTGGTGGAAGACGACGTTGACCACGGTCCAGGGATTGAAGGTCTCGGATGCCGGCTTCATTGCCGGAGTCCATCCCGGCATCCGCGAAACGGCGGTCTCAACATGAGACGGGACTCCTCGCCCGCTCGCGTAGCGTGTAACCAGCGTGAACCAAGGGGGCGCCGATGCCACCTGCTTCTTTGCCCGAACCCCACGAGAGCTCGCGACTGGCCAGGACGCGCGAGCAGTTCCTCACGGCCGAGGAGGTCGAGCCCCACCAGGTCCGCGACGCGATCCTCGCCTCCTGGTGGCGGTCGCGCCGGTGGAACGTCGCCGCCGACCGGATCGATCTGACCTACCAGCGCGACCCCGACCTGGACACGCCGCTGACCCGCAGTGCCCTCCCCGTGCTGCGGCATCTGCGGGAGGATCTCGACAACCAGCCGATCAGCATCATCCTGACCGACCCGGCCGGCCTGGTGCTGACCCGGCTCGACGCGGGCCGCGACCTCGACGCCCACCTCGACCGGGTCAACCTGGCGCCCGGCTTCAGCTACGCCGAGGAGTACGTCGGCACCAACGGGATCGGCACCGCGCTCGAGGGCGGGCGGCCCATGCACGTCTTCGGCCACGAGCACTACGCCGAGCACCTGGAGGACCTGGCCTGCGCCGGGGTGCCGATCCACCACCCGATCTCCGGCAAGACGGTCGGCGCGGTCGATCTGACCTGCTGGCGCAAGGACGCGGACCCGCTGCTGCTCGCCCTGGCCAAGACGACCGCCGGGCAGATCCAGCAGGCGTTGCTGGCCGACAGCGGCATCCGGGAGCTGGAGCTGCTGCAGGAGTATCTGCGTACGTGCCGGCGTACGGCCGGAATTGTCTTCGCCTTGAACAACGACGTCGTGATGATGAACGACAACGCCCGGCACGCCCTCGATCCGGCCGAACAGGCGGTGCTGCTGGCCCAGGCGGCCGAGACGCTGGCCGGCCGCAATCCGACGGCGTCCATCGAGGTGGAGCTGCCGAGCGGGGTGAAGGCGCGGATGTTCTGCCGTCCGGTGCGGGGCGAGGGGCGGCTCACCGGCGGGGTCGTGCACGTCAAGCTGGCGGAGCGGCCCGCGGGCGTCCACCTGGAGGCGGTCCCGTCGCCGCGGATGTTCCTGCCCGGCCTGGTCGGTTCGGGCGGCCTCTGGCTACGCGGCTGCCATCAGGTGCGTTCGGTCTACGCGGCGGGCGACTGGCTGGCCCTCGAAGGCGAGGCCGGGGTCGGCAAGCTCGCCGTGATCCGGGCCATCCACCAGCACGAGAGGCCGGGCGCCCACTTCGCGGTGCTGGATGCCGCCTCACCGGGCCGCGGCTGGCTGCGCGACGTCGGTGCCGAGCTGGCGCACGAGGGCGCGCTGGTGATCCGGCATGCCGACCGGCTGACCGGTGCCACCCTGCGGTCTCTGTCCCGCCTGCTGGAGAGCGCCCGGGCCGATGGGCCGACGCCGTGGGTTGCTGTCACGCTGAGCCAGCGGCACGACGGCAGCGAGCTGGCCGACCTGCTGCGGTTCTTTCCGAGCACGGTGGAGCTGCCGCCGCTGCGCTACCACCTGGAGGACGTCCAGACCCTGGTCCCGTTCTTCCTGGCCAAGCTCGTCCCCGACGGCCGGCTGACCTGCTCCCCGGAGGCGCTGCAGATGCTCAGCCGGTCCAGCTGGCCGGGCAACATCGAGCAGCTGGGACAGGTGCTGCGCAACATCGTGCAGCACCGGCGGAGCGGCGCCATCCAGCCGGCCGACCTGCCGCCGGAATGCCGGACGGTGAGCCGCCGGCTGCTGAGCCCCCTGGAGGCGATGGAGCGGGACGCGATCGTCCGGAGTCTCGTCGACTGGGACGGGAGCAAGGTGAAGGCCGCCGCCGCGCTGGGCATGTCCCGGGCGACGATCTACCGCAAGATCCACGAGTACGGGATCATCCCTTAGCGCGGTTGGTGGCGATCTCGGAGAGGAACCCTTCGAGGGCGAGGGTGGCCGCGCCCAGGCTGACCGAGTCGCCCGGCAGCGTCGAGCGGGCGATCTCGGTGGCGACGAACGGGCGGCCGAGCGCGTGCCGGGCGACGACCGCGCGGACCTCGGCCAGCAGCGGCTCGCCGAGCCGGGTGGCGACCCAGCTGCTGAGCACGATCGCTTCCGGGTTGAGCAGGTTGATCAGGTTGGCGACCGCCGCGCCGAGGTAGCGGGCGGTCTCCGCGACCACCTTCTGCGCGATCGGGTCGCCGGCGTCGATGCCCCGGGCCAGCGCGTCGATCGTCGCGGTCTGGTCGTTGGCGTGCAGCATCGGGCTGTCCGGGTCGAGCTCGCGCAGGTGCTGGACGATGCCGGGCGCGCCGACGTAGGCCTCGACGCAGCCGCAGCCACCGCAGTGGCACGGCCGCCCGTCCAGGACCAGGGTGGTGTGGCCCCACTCGCCGGCGCTGTTGGTCGCGCCGCGGTAGAGCGTGCCGCGGAACGCCAGCCCGGCGCCGACGCCGGTGCCCAGGTTCAGCACCACGACGTCCTCGCGGCGGCGGCCGGCGCCGAACCACAGCTCGGCGACGATCGCTGCGCGCAGCGGATTGTCCAGGTGGGCCGGGATGCCGAGCCGCGCGGAGAGCAATTCGCCGAACGCGATGTCGTGCCAGTCCCAGTTGGGCGCGAACACCGAGACGCCGCCGCGATGGTCGACCTGGCCGGGCACGGTGATCCCGGCGCCGAGCACCCGGGGCGCCGGCGTCCCCGCGCGGCCGAGGACCGTCCGGACGCCGGAGACGATGTGGCCGACCACTTGATCGGGGCGGTTCTCCTCGGGGCTCAGTGCCTCCTCCACACCGTCCAGGAAGGCCAGCGCGGCGTCGAAGAGATCCACCCGGACGTACGTCTCGGCCACGTCGACGCCGAGCAGCACCCCGCCCGCGTGATCGACCGCCATCAGGGCGCGGGGGCGGCCGGCCGAGTCCTCGAACCCGACCTCCAGCAGGAGCCCAGCGGCGATCAACTCGCCGACCACGGTGGCGACCGTCGCGATGCTGAGCCCGGTCTCGGCCGCGATCCGCTGGCGGGAGACCGGCGACCGGGCGATCACGACCCGCATGATCTCGAACCGGTTGGCCACGCGAATGTCCCGCGACGTCCCCTTGGCGATGCTGTGCCCCCTTGCTCCCTCGGTTGCGGGCCATGCTAACGAATCCATCATTGCGTACGTGTCACATGTCCTGGTAGGAGTATTGCCGACGGTTAACAAATGGGTCAGCGAAAGCCTCCTTAAGGAGCGACATATGACGGTGCGCTGGCGTGCCCGCGCGATCTCGATCGGCGCCGCGGTCGCGATGACCATGACCTTGGCCTGGGCCGGCGTGTCCTCCGCCGCCGACCGCTACCGGTGGGTGCCGCCGGCTCAGTTCCAGGGCGCGAACTGGGCCGACCCCCGAGACAACTACGCCGCCGACGCGGTCGTCCCCAGCGGGCTCGCCGTCGGCGACAACTACCGCACCACGTACCGCAAGGCCGGCACGGTCCTCGGCGCCTTCCGCACCCAGTTCGGCGCCAACACCGTGCGCCTGCCGATCAACCCGGCCAGCGTCGGCACCGCCTGGTGGAATTCGTACCGGGCCGCCATCGACGCCGCCACCGACCGCGGCTTCAAGGTCATCCTGAGCTACTGGGAGTCGAACACCGCCAAGGACGGCAAGGTCGACGACGTGGCCGCCTGGCAGAAGATGTGGCACACCGTGGTGAGCGCGTACGGCGGGAACTCCCGGGTCTATTTCGAGCCGATGAACGAGCCGTTCGGCTACACGCTCGACCAGTGGGTGGCGCTCTGCTCGGGCTGGCTGGCCCAGAATCCGAGCGTCCCCCGCGGCCGCGTGGTGATCAGCGGCACCGGCTACAACGACAACGTGACCGGGGTCGGCGCGACCAAGGCGCTCGACGGGACGCTGCTCTCGCTGCACTTCTACGGGTTCTGGGGCAGTTACCCGACCGAGGCCGAGTGGATCGCCAACCTGCTGCCGCGGATCGGCTCGTACGCCTACCGGACGGTCATCGACGAGGCGGGTTCGCCGATGACGATCGGGCTGAACTACGGCAACCACAACGGCAACGTGTCCACGGCGTACCTGGCCGCCACCACCGAGATCGCCCGCGGCACCGGGATGGGCCTGGTCTACTGGCCCGGCCTGCGGTACGGCGACTCTTACTCCCTGCTGAGCTCGGACCTCAAGGTCAACAGCACGTCCGGGCTCGCGCAGCTGCGGTGGGGCTGGGGCTACGGCGACGTCCCGCCGGTGAACGACCAGCCGCCCGCGCCGCCCGGCGCGCAGATCAAGGGCGTCGCGTCCGGCCGCTGCGTGGACGTGCCGGGCTTCTCCACCACCGACGGCACGCAGCTCGACCTGTGGGACTGCAACGGCGGCGGCAACCAGTCCTGGAACCACACCGCGGCGGGCGAGCTCCAGATCTACGGCAACAAGTGCCTCCAGTACGCGGGCACCGCCGGCCCGGCGCAGATCGGTCCATGTACCGGGACGGCGTCCCAGCACTGGACCGTCAACCAGAACGGGACGATCACCAGCGTGGCGAACGCGTCCCTCTGTCTGGCGGCGGCCGGTGACGGGAACGGGTCCGCGGTGGCGGTCGCCGCCTGCGACGGCTCGACCCGCCAGGCCTGGCAGATCGGCTAGCGCAAGGCGGCTCCGCCCAGAAAGATCGACTATGGTGCGGTGGAGGCCCCCTCTGGTTGGAGCGCATATGGCACCCGCAACCCCCGAACTCCCCCCGATCGACCCGGAGGAGGCGGGGTTGCGGGTGACCGGTCCGGCCGACCACGCCGCCGGTCTCACCGCGGTGCGGGTGAGCATGGCCAAGGCGCTGCGGCAGATGGGCCCGGTCAAGGCGGCCCGCAATCTGCTCAGCGTCAACCAGACCGACGGCTTCGATTGCATGAGCTGCGCCTGGCCCGACCCGCAGGGCCACCGGCACACGGCCGAGTTCTGCGAGAACGGCGCCAAGGCGGTCTCCTGGGAGGGCGTGCGGGACACCGCCGGACCGGAGTTCTTCGCCGCGCATTCGCTGAGCGACCTGGCCGGGCGCACCGGCCACTGGCTCGAGAAGCAGGGCCGGCTCACCCACCCGATGGTGCGCCGGGCGGGCCGCGACCACTACGAGCCGATCTCCTGGGACGACGCGTTCGCCCTGATCGGATCGCACCTGCGCGGGCTGGCCTCGCCGGACGAGGCCGTCTTCTACACCTCCGGGCGGGCCAGCAACGAGGCCGCGTTCCTCTATCAACTGCTGGCCCGGGCGTACGGCACGAACAACCTGCCCGACTGCTCGAACATGTGCCACGAGTCCACGTCGGTCGGCCTCGCCCGCACCATCGGCGTCGGCAAGGGCTCGATCTCCCTGGAGGACCTGCACCGCGCCGACCTGATCGTGGTGTCCGGGCAGAACCCGGGCACCAACCATCCGCGCATGCTCACCGCGCTGGAGATCGCCAAGCGGAACGGCGCCCGGATCCTCGCGATCAACCCGCTGCCCGAGGCCGGCCTGCTGCGTTTCGACAATCCGCAGAAGCCGCGGGGGCTCGCCGGGCACGGCACCGGGCTGGCCGACAAGCTGCTGCGCATCCGCTCCAACGGCGATCTCGCCCTGTGGCAGGCGATCGGGCAGCTGCTGCTGTCGGCGGGCGCGATCGACCGGGACTTCGTCGACACGTACACCATCGGTTTTGAAGCCTGGTCCGCGCACCTGCGCGAACTCGACCGGGAGGCGGTGCTGCGCGCGACCGGGCTGCCGTGGGCCGAGATCGAGGAGGCGGCGGCGATGCTCGCCTCGTCGGAGCGCATCGTGCACTGCTGGGCGATGGGCATCACCCAGCACCACAACGCGGTCGCCACGATCCAGGAGTTCGTCAACGTCGCCCTGCTGCAGGGCATGATCGGCAAGCCGGGTGCCGGCCTGTGCCCCGTCCGCGGCCACTCCAACGTGCAGGGCGACCGCACCATGGGCATCTGGGAGAAACCGCCGGCGATCTTCCTCGACCGGCTGCGCGACGAGTTCGGCTTCGAGCCGCCCCGGCGCCACGGGCACGACGCCACGGACGCGGTGCGGGCGCTGCGCGACGGGCGCGCGTCGGTCTTCGTCGGGCTGGGCGGCAACTTCGTGGCCGCGATGCCGGACACCGAGGTGACCGCGGCCGCGCTGCGCGGTGCCGGCCTGACCGTCCAGATCTCGACCAAGCTCAACCGGAGCCACGTCGACGCCGGGCGTACCGCGCTGATCCTGCCGACGCTCGGCCGCACCGAGCGGGACCGCACCGGCGGGGTGGAGCAGCGGATCACGGTCGAGGACTCGATGTCCGAGGTGCACGCCTCCCGCGGGCGGTCGGCGCCGGCCGGACCGCTGCTGCGCTCGGAGATCGACATCGTCTGCGGCATCGCGGCGGCGACGCTGGGCGCGGCGTTCGACATTCCGTGGTCCGCCTTCGCCCGGGACTACGACCTCATCCGGGAGCGGATCGGCCGGGTCGTGCCGGGCGCCGCCGGTTACGCCGAGAAGATCCGGTCCCGTGGCGGCTTCACCATGCCGCACGGGCCGCGCGACTCCCGGACCTTCCCGACGCCCGAGGGCAAGGCGGTCTTCACGGTCAGCCCGCTCGAGGTGCTGACCGTCCCGCCGGGCCGGCTCGTGCTCCAGACGCTGCGCAGCCACGATCAGTTCAACACCACCATCTACGGCCTCGACGACCGGTACCGCGGCATCAAGTCGGGCCGCCGGGTCGTGTTCATCAGCGCCGAGGACCTCGCCGAGCTGGGCTTCGCCGACGGTGACCACGTCGACCTGATCTCCGAGTGGGCGGACGGGGTCAGCCGCCGCGCCGAGCGGTTCCGGCTGGTGGAGTACCCGACGCCGAAGGGCTGCGTGGCCGCGTACTACCCGGAGACCAACCCGCTGATCCCGCTCGACTCGCAGGCGGCCGAGAGCGGCACGCCTACCTCCAAGTGGGTGGTCGTCCGGCTGGTCCGCTGCTGACGGGTCCCGGGCCGGCGGATCAGCGGCGCGGGCCGTGGATCTTGGCGTGCAGGCGTTCCATCCGCTCGTCGAGGCGGGCGGCGTCGGTGGCGGCCTCGGTCAGCTCGTCCCGCAGGGCGGCCGGCACGTCCTCCTCGAACTTGTAGTGGATCTTGTGCTCGAGGCTGGCCCAGAAGTCCATGGCCACCGTGCGCAGCTGCACCTCGACCGGGACCGCGACCACCCGGTCGGAGAGGAAGACCGGGATCTCGACGATCAGATGCAGGCTGCGGTAGCCGTTGGGCTTCGGCGCGGCGATGTAGTCCTTCGTCTGCAGCAGCGTGACGTCCTGCTGCCGGGTCAGCATGTCGGCGACCGTGTAGACGTCGGAGGCGAAACTGCACACGATGCGTACGCCGGCGATGTCCCGGATCCGGTCCCGGATCGCGTCGAGGGTCGCCGGGCAGCCGATCCGCCGCGCCTTGGCGGTGAGGCTGTCGACGCTCTTGAGACGCGTGCTGACGTGCTCGATCGGGTTGCCCCGCCCGCGGTGCGCCAGCTCCTCGGACAGAATGGTGATCTTGGTGCCGATCTCGGCGAGCCCGAACTTGTAGACCAGCAGGAAGTGGCTCAGCTCGTCGGCCAGCAGCCGAGACGGCTGGATCGCGGCGGCGGGCACCGGCTCCAGCGCGGACCGGTCGGTGGTCACTGTTTCGTCTCCCGGCAGGTTCCTGGGTCGTTGATGCGCACCCACCGTAATCGGTGGGCGCCCGTCTCCGCGCGGGAGTGCCGCCCCTGGCCGGTGACTTCGTCCGTTCAGCTTCGTTTCAGCCGAGCACGACCGGGTCGAAGGTCTTCGAGAAGCTCTGCTGGTCGTCGAGGTTGTCGAAGGACACGTAGTAGTGCAGCTTCGCGTATTCCGACGTGGGCGGGAAGATCAGCTTGGAGTTCGCGACCTCGAGCAGCGAGGCCTTGTCGTCGCCCGACTTCTTGGCCGCGTCCTTGCGTATCTGCGCCTGTGCGGCCGGCACCGGGCAGACGTAGCCGATGTACTCGGCCATCTGGGCCGCGATGTCGGTGCGATAGAAGAAATCGATCAGCGTGATGGCGTCGACCGGCGACTTGGCGGTGATCGGGATGGTCATGTTGTCGGTCCAGATCGTCCCGCCCTCCTCCGGGATGACGAACTTGAAGTTCGTACCGTCGGAAAGGTTTTTCTGGAAGATGTCGCCGGACCACGCCATAGTGATCCACACCTCACCGTTGCTCAGTGCGTCGATGTAACTCTGGTCATAATATTTGCGGACGAGCGGCTTCTGCTTCGTGAGCTCCTTGGCGGCCCGCTGCCAGTCGTCCGAGACCGACTTATCCGGATTGATGCCGGCCTTGAGCATGCCGAAGTTCGCCAGCTCCTGAGTGTCGGAGAACATCCCGATCTTGCCCTTGAACGCCGGGTCCCACAGGTCGGCGAGCTTGGTGATCGGCCGCTTGGTCCTGGTCTCGTCGTACGCGATGCCGGTCATCCCGGACGCCCACGGCACGCTGTAGGCGTTGCCCGGATCAAAGGCCTCCTTGGCGTACGCCGGGCCCGCGTTCTTGGCGAAGTTGGGCAGTCTGGCGTGGTCGAGCGGGGCCAGGAAGCCGGAGTCGCGGAACTGGGCGAACTGGATGCTGTTGGTGATGATCATCAGGTCGTAGCCGATCGACTGGTCCGCGGCCAGCAGCGGCTGCACCTTGGCGAACCAGGGGCCCATCTCCTGGATGACCTCCTTGTAGGTCACCGTGATGTGGGTTTCCTGGGTGAACTGCTTGAGCTGCGGGTGCTTGGGGTCCATGTAGAGCGGCCAGCTCGCGAAGTCCACGTGCCCGGTCCCGGTCTTGCCGGACCAGAATTTCTCGACCACGTCGGGCGCCGCGCTCGCGGCGGCCCCGGGCCGGGCCCGGCCCTGCACACCGCAGGCGGCGAGGGCGGCGCCGAGGGCGGAGAGACCGGAGATCCGCAGAGCGTCCCGCCGGCCGATCCGGCGCTGGGTCAGGCCGCGAAGAAGGGCATTGTCGGGCAGGTTCGAGGCGGACATGTGACTCCGATCAGCTACCGGCATGGGGAGATGACGTCGATCCGGCGATCCGCCACACGCCGAGTTGCTTGCCGACGCGAAACGCTATTTATTCCCGACCGCCGTGTCAACGCCGGGTAGCGAAAGCACGTCGATGTTTCTTGCTGGTAACAAGCCCCGCGAAAATTGGGGATCAGTGGAGTGCATCGATTCTTGTCGTCGGCTTCACACCCGGGCGCCCGATTGAGGAATGGCTTCGTTCCGGAAAACGGAGGTCTGCTCGTCGTAGGCCGGGAGGGGTCAATGGGCGTCGAGGGCGACGAACTGGTAGCCGCGGGCCTGCAGGGCCGGGATGACGGTACGCAGCGCGGCGAGGGTCTGCGAGCGGTCCCCGCCGCCGTCGTGGCAGAGCAGGATCTGTCCCGGCCGGGCGGCCAGCAGGCGGTTGGTGATGTGGGCGACGCCGGGCCGGGTCCAGTCCCGGGGATCGTCGCTCCAGTCCAGCGGCAGCACCCGCGAGTCGGCGACGGTCCGGGCCAGGCTGGGCGACCAGGCGCCGCCCGGCGACCGGAACAGCTTCGGGGTGTGACCGGTCGTGCTGTAGATCTTGTCCTGGGCGCGCAGGATCTCCTGGTGTGCCATCGCCGGGGGGAGGTGGGCGATCCGGCTCGGGTGGCTCCACGAGTGGTTGGCCACCTGATGCCCGGCCTGCACGACGCTGCGGGCGGTGGATTCGTGGCCGAGGACCTGGTTGCCGATCATGCAGAACAGGGCGGGGACGTGGTAGCGCTCCAGCAGTTGCAGGATGGGCGGGGTCCAGCGCGGGTGCGGCCCGTCGTCGATGGTCAATGCGACCGCGTTCGCCGGGAACGCCGGCCCGGGCACGGCCCGGCGGTAGTCGGCCAGGGTGAAGACCGGGCGGGCCGGGGCGGGCGGATGGCCGGGCGTGGTGGCCGGGCCGCCACCGGCCGGGGGTGCCGCAGAAGGCGACGGCGCGGCCCGCGGTGTGGTTGTCGCCCCGCCGAGCCGGGCGGGCCGGGTCGGGGCGGCGCCGGCCAGCAGTGCCGTTGCCGCGACGGCCGGTAGCGCCCGCAGCAGTTGACGGCGGCGCGGGTCCACCTCCGGGATGCGAATGGGGCTCATCACCCCATCTTGTCCTAGTACGGCAGCCGCCGTTCGTGATCATGGCTGAGGCCGGCGGGAACAGGGCGGCCACCGCGTGATCTTGAGTCTGTTGTGGACAAACATCGAAATCT
>NZ_JOJL01000012.1 GCF_000721705.1 Actinoplanes subtropicus | reverse complement strand
GCTGCTTCCACCAGTCCAGGAACTTCGGCTGCCAGCCCTCGAGCGCCCGCTGCAGCCGCCGGTCCCCGGCGAGATTGACGTTGTTCGGGATCCGCTCGGAGTAGTCGATCCTGCTCAACGGCCCGGTCGGGGCCGGCGCCGGGCCTGTGCTCGCGTCCGTGCTCATGGGCCAAATACTACAGCCCTAAGAATCCACGGCAACAGTTTGTAGACTGTCGGCACGGACGCTCTTCCGGCGGGAGACGGCCACGCCGGCCAGGCACAGCGCGCCGCCGGCCAGGGTCAGCCAGCCCGGCACCTCGCCCAGGAACAACCAGGACATCAACACCACCAGCGCCGGTACGAGGTAGGTCGTCGCGCCGAGCTTGCTCGCGGTGCTGCGGGCCAGCGCGTACGCCCAGGTGGTGAACGCGATCGCGGTCGGGCCGACGCCCAGATAGAGCACGTTCAGGGTGGCCGACAGCGGCGCCTTCGCGGCCTCGTGCACCAGCAGGCCGGCGAACGGCAGCAGGGCGATCGCGGCGACCAGCGCCGAATAGGTGGTGATCTGCAGGGCGCTGCCGTACTTGAGCGCCGGCTTCTGCGAGACCACCCCGATGGCGTACGTGACGGCGGCGAGCACACACAGCAGCACCCCGAGCAGCGACGAGCCCCCGCCGCCGGACATCGACAGCCCGACGACCACGGTGCCGGCGAAGGACACCGCGATGCCCAGCCACAGCGAGCGGGGCGCGGCCTCGCGCAGCACCCACGCGCTGAGCAGGGCGATCAGGATCGGCCCGACATTCACGATCAGGGCGGCGGTGCCGGCGTCGACCAGGCGCTCGCCCCAGTTGAGGAAGACCATGTAGCCGGCGAACCAGAGCAGGCCGGAGGTGAGAATGCCCGGCCAGGCCCGCCGGTCGGGCCAGCCGACCCGGCGGACCAGGGCGAACGCGCCGAGCAGGACGGCGGCGGTGGCGAGCCGGCCGAAGGCGAGCGCGCCGGGCGAGTAGGAGGCGCCGGCGCTGCGGATCGAGACGAAAGCGGACGACCAGAAGAGCACGGTCACGCCCGCCGCGATCAGCGCGCCGGCGCTCTGTCGTTCGGTCATGCCATGAACGTAGGAGCGCCACTGTTCGGTGGCTACCGAAATTACCTGGCCGGCTTGGTGGCGGCCCACTGGGCGATCACCGATCCGGCTCCCTCGTCGCCGCCCCAGCTCTGTCCGCCGCCGGCAAGACGCTTGACCCGACCGATGACGGCGGCGGCCGCTCGCGGCGGGGCCCAGGGACCGGCCGCCACCCCGGCAGGGCCGTGCCCGCTATGCCGGCGGCCCGTAGCCGTATGCGCGGATGACGGTCACCGTCACGGCGTTGCGCTCGCTGTCGGTCGCGGTGCCGCGCAGCGAGACGTAGCCGCTGCCACCCGGCTGCGGAGCGAGGGCCACGCCGTTCTTCACCGGCACCGGCCGCCAGGCGCGGCCGTCGTCGAGGGACGCCGCCACGGTCAGGTTCCTCAGCGTGCCGGTGGCGGCGCCGGGCTGCGGGGTCGCCGTCACCGTCCTCGCCGCCGAGGCTCATGTTCACGACCTTGGCGTGTTCGTCGGCGGCGGCCCAGGTCATGCCGGCCAGGATCGACGACTCGAGGCAGCCGTTCTCGCCGCAGACCTTGCCGTCGAGCAGCTTCGCGCGGGGCGCCACGCTCTTGTACCGGCCGTTCTCCGCGGCGCCGGAACTCGCGATGGTCGCGGCGACGTGCGTGCCGTGGCCGACCGTGTCGGCGTCCGGCTCGTTGTCGGTGAAGTTCCGCCGCGCCACGACGGTGCCGGCCAGGTCGCGGCCGCCGCCGGGCCGGCCTGCGGGGCCGAGCCCGCCATGGCCACGCCGGCCACCGCCGCACCGGCCACCGCCACCACCGCGGTGACGCCGGCCAACCATCGTCGTGCCATCCGTACCCAACCTCCCTCTATTGTGGACTGTGGTCCGGCACGAAGCTGCCCGCGGCCCTTCGCCGCGGGCAGCTTCGTGATCGGTGGATGGGCGGGCGGCTACTTCGCGGCGGGCGCCTCGACGGTGACCGGCGCCCCGTAGTCGGAGAACGCCATCGTCACCGCCATCACGACCGGCGGGCCCGGCTTACGGCCGGGGCTCTTGCCGGCCCACTGCAGCGTCCGCTCGTACGTGACCGTCGCGATGCGGTTGTCGGCACCGACGGTGACGTCGCCGGCGAAGCGGTCGGACAGCGACTGCGGCAGCAGGTCCTTCTTGGCCACCGCGAACGTGAAGTGATACGTGCGGTCGCCGGTCATGGTGACCTTCGCGCCGCGGTCGCGCAGGATCGCCCGCAACTGCGCCGGGTCGGCCGACGCACCGAGGCGGCCGGCGGCCTCGCCGGCGAAGTCCAGCGAGTCGAACGTGCCGGCGACCTTCCGCCACACGATCTTCCGGTCGATGCCGGCGTCGCCGAGGTAGCGCACGCCCTTGACGAGCCGCTGCTCGGAAAAGCCCGGCCCGTCGTCGTACGGCGTGTGCGTGAAACCGGTCCTGGTGACCGGGTCGAAGGCGCCCGTGGTCACCTGATCGGGGCTGCCGGGGGTCGACTTGACCACGGTGGTCAGCGTCAGCTCGTAGCTGACGCCGTCGCTCGCCGCCACCGCCGCCATCAGCGCCATCTCCGGCGGCTGCGGCACGGCGGCAACGCCGCCGGAGCGTTCCGCGCTCCACGGATGGACGGCCACGGTGGTGACCACGCCGCCCGCGGCCAGTACCGCCAGGGACGCCCCGGCCAGCCGGACGGCGGTGCGGCGCGGGCCCGCGGCCCAGCCCCGGGCCAGGACGCCGACGATCGGCGCCGCGGAGTCGAAGTCGCCGTCCGCCATGTCGTGCAGCCGCTCGGCGAGCCGCGTCTCGAAGCTGTTCATCGGTTGCTCCAGATTTCCTCGTAGTTCGGCTCGCGCACCAGCTCCCGCAGCTTGGCCAGCGCGCGGGCATACTGACTCTTGACGTTGCCCACGGAACAGCCGAGAACTTCCGCGGTCTGCCGCTCGGACAGGTCCTCATAGAGGCGGAGGACGACCACCGCCCGCTGCCGGGGCGGGAGCCCGTCCAGGGCACGCTTGAGCTCGACGTCGGCGTCGAAACCGGCGGGGGCCGCGCGGTCCGGCACCTCCGCCACGAGGCTCTCCCGCCGTCGCCGCTGCCACCACGAGGTGTGCGTGTTGACCACCACCCGGCGCAGGTACGCATGCGGATCGCTGCGCCGATCGAGCCGGCTCCAGCGCTCGTACATCCGCACGAGGCTGTCCTGCAGCAGATCCTCGGCGCGCAGCCGATCGCCGGTCAGCAGCATCGCCAGGCGCAGATGGCGGGACCAGGCCAACTCCATGAACGTCACAAACGATGTCTCGGCCGCTGCCCGCGGCCCTGTCGGGTCCGTCACGCCCCTTACACCTCCGGCACCCCGGAAAGGTTGCACGCCGCACGGCCCGGCCCGACGTTCATCAGATCATCGGATACCCGAGCCGGGGTCCTCGACGAGGATGCGGACGTCCCAGCTGCCCAGCTCGATCTCGCTGCCGCCGGGTATCGGCTTGTTGGTGAGCGCGTCGTGGCAGTCGACCGGCGCCGTGACCCGCGCGGCCGCGAAGGACCAGTTGTGCAGGAAGCGCACCCGCCGCCCGTCCCCGGTCGTGGCGCCGGTGCACGTCACGCTCTCCGGCAGGTTCGACCACGCGCGCACCCGCCCCGCATTCGCCCAGCGCAGGATCGCCGCCGCCAGGCGCTGGTCGGGGACCGTTCCGACGTACGTGATGCGGCCCCGGCCGACCTGGTTGGTGGTGACGGCCGGCCAGCGCCCGAAGTGCGGGTGCTGATACGTCGCCAGGATCGTGGCGCCCTCGGCGATCAGCCCGTCGATCCAGCGGGTCGCCGTCGCGCCGCCCGCGCCCGGCAGCTGTTCCGGGTCGGCGACCACTTCGATCGGCGCGCGCAGGTTGCTGAACTCGTCGTACCAGACCCCGGCCGCCGCGGCCAGGCGTGCCGGCATCCGGTCCGGGCGGGCGCGGGCCTCCTCGTCCGCGTAACCGGTGCGCGGTCCCAGAATCAAATGCCCACCGGCTTGGGCGTACGCGTGAAGCCAGTCCAGCGTCTCGTCGTCCGCGAGGTAGAGCCCGGCTGCGATCAGGACCGGGAATTCCGAGGCCACGGCCGGCAACTGGCCGGCGTGCAGCACCCGGGTCTGCAGGCCGGCATCGAAGGCCCCGCGATAGAACGGCTCGACCAGGCCCTGGTAGGCGCGCTCGTCCGGCGACCCGTCCGGATGGGACAGAGCCGGGTACTTCTGCATGATCCAGCGGCTCGGCAGGTCGATGACGATCGCCACGTCGGCGTCCGGGACGAGGCCGTCGAGCAGGTCGCCGGCCTGGGCCAGCTCCGCGCCCAGCCGGGCCAGCTCGCGATAGGTGCGCCCGGGCCGGCCGCTGTGCGGGAGGATGCCGCCCCAGTACGTCTCGGTGCCGAACGGCAGCGTGTGCCAGTGCCAGTACTCGATCATCCGCGCGCCGCGGGAGACGAGGGCCCAGGCCGCCTGCCGCCACTGGCCGTCGTACGCGGGCCGGCTGTCCCAGGAGAAGCCGATCGACGACGCATTGGTCTCGGTGACCAGGAACGGCGCCTGCTTCGACGAGTACATCCGGTCGCCGGTCAGGTACAGCGCCCACACCCCGTCGGTGGTCCAGGTCTGGGTGGGCGTCCGGGCGTCGGGCAGCGCGAGGCCGTCCTGCATCACGTAGTACGCGTTCCCGGCGGTGACGTCCAACGACTCGGTCACCGCGCGGTCGTCGACGGCCGGCCGATCGTACGCAATGCAGGTGGTTATGAAGTGTGCGCCGGAGGCGTATTCGCGGACGATCGCGGCCTGCCACGCGATGAACTCGTCGGTCTGGCGGGCCTGGAAGCGGCGCCAGGCGAGCTCGTATTGCGGCTGGGCGTTGCCGTCGGGTCGCCACAGATCGGCCCACGTGGAGAGCCGGTGCGACCAGTAGACGAGCCCCCACTCCTCGTTGAGCCGCTCGACCGTGCCGTAGCGGCGGCGCAGGTCGTCGGCGAAGCGCTGGAAGACGCCCTCGTTGTGGAGCAGTTCGAGGCCGGGCTCGTTGTCGACCTGGAAACCGATCACCGCGGGATGCGTGGCGTAGCGCCCGGCAACGGCCCGAATGACGCGCTCGGCGTGAAAGCGAAACGCGGGGTGGGTGAAGTCGACTTCCTGCCGAGCGCCCCACGGGATCGGTTGCCCGGTCGCCCGCTGTCCGGAAATTTCGGGATATTGCCGGGCTAGCCAGGGCGGCACCGCATACGTCGGAGTGCCCAGCACGACCGCGATCCCGCGCTCGTGCGCGCCGTCGAGGACCGGCCGCAGCCACTCCAGGTCGAACTCGCCGTTCGACGGCTCCCAGGTGGACCAGACCGACTCGCCGACCCGGATCACCGTGAACCCGGCCTCGGCCATCAGATCAAGATCGTCTGCCAACTGCATGAAACCGCGATACTCGTGGTAATAGGCAGCGCCGAACAGGACGGGCATGGGGACTCCTATTCCTTGACAGCGCCGGCCGAGAGGCCGGACTGCCAGTAGCGCTGCAGCAGCACGAAGGCGGCGATCAGCGGAATGATCGAGAGCAGGGAGCCGGTCACCACGCAGGCGAGCAGGTCGGCGTTCGCCCCGCTGCCGCCCACGGCCTGCGCCGACCAGGAGGCCAGGCCCACGGTGATCGGGTAGTACGACGGGTCGTTCAGCATGATCAGCGGCAGGAAGTAGTTGTTCCACGTCGCAACCAGGGTGAACAGCAGGACGGTGACGAAGCCGGGGCCCAGGCTGCGCAGCACGACCCGGAAGAAGATGGCCAGTTCCCCGGCGCCGTCGATCCGGGCCGCCTCGAGCACGGTGTCCGAGACGGCGTCGCGGGCGTAGACCCACATCAGGAACAGGCCGAACGGGCTGACCAGCGACGGCAGGATCACCGCCCACGGCGTGTTGACCAGCGCGGCCTTGCTGAACAGCAGGTAGGTCGGGATGGCCAGCGCGGTGGTCGGCACCATGATCGTGCCGAGCACCGTTCCGAGCATCATTGACCGGCCGCGGAACTGGTAGCGGGCGAACCCGTAGCCGGCGAAGGTGGCCAGCGCCGACGCCCCGAGCGCGCTGACCGTGGCGTAGACCAGCGTGTTGGCCATCCACCGGGCGTACTCACCATGGTTGTGGGTGAAGGTCTCCCGGATGTTGGCGAACAGCGAGAAGTCGTGCGCGAACCACAGCCCGAACGTCGAGAACAGGTCGCCGGTAGTCTTCGTCGCGGCGATGACCAGCCAGAACAGCGGGAACAGGAAGTAGATGAGCACGGCGCCCATGCCGAGGGTGAGCGTGGTGCTGCGGCGGGTCATCGGCGGCTCCGGCTGGCGGTCAGCAGCACCGCGTAGGACACGACCAGGATCACGAACCCGAGCAGGAACGAGACCGCGGCCGCGTAGTTCACCTGTTGCGAGATGAACGCGAGGCTGTAGGCGTACAGGTTGGGTGTGTAGGACGAGGTGATGACGGTCGGGGCGAGCGACTGGATCAGCTTGGGCTCGGCGAACAGCTGGAAGCTGCCGATCACCGAGAACACCAGGCAGAGCAGCAGCGCCGGGCGCAACGCGGGGATCTTGATGAACCATGCCGTACGCCACGGTCCGGCCCCGTCCATCGCGGCCGCCTCGTAGCGCTCGGCCGGAACGGTGCGTAGGGCGGCGTACAGGATGATCATGTTGTAGCCGGCGAACTCCCAGGTGACGATGTTGCCGAGCGACGGCAGCATCAGCGTGTCGCCGATCGGGTTGAAGCCGAGCTTCGCCAGCGGCCCGAAGCTCGGGCCGTAGAGGTAACCCCACATCAGGGCGGCGACCACGCTGGGCACCGCGTACGGCAGGAAGACGCCCAGCCGGAAGAGCCGCGCGGCGCGCAGCAGTCCACTGTCGATGGCCAGCGCCGCGCCCAGCGACACCAGCAGCATCACCGGAACCTGGACCAGGAAGAACAGGCCCACCCGCAGCACGCCGTGCAGGAGTTGGTCGTCCGCCAGGGCTCGCGAGTAGTTCGCGAGCCCGGCGAAGACCGTGCCGCCGACCAGTTGGTCCTTGAACAGGCTCAGGTAGCCGGCGTACCCGAGCGGCAGCAGGAACAGGAGCAGGAAGAACACCATGAAGGGGGCGACGAAGACATAGCCGGCACGTTTGGTCATGAGCCCGCGCTGACCGTGAATCCCTGGTCTTTTGCGTACGAGGTGAGCCGCTGCTGCCATTGGTCGGTCGCCGCGGCCACGTCAGCCTTGTTCGCGAGCCCGGTGCCCACGGTCTCCGTCCAGTCCTTCGTCGACTGGTCCAGGAACGGCGGCCACTGCCAGGCGCTGTCCACGGTGTCGCTGATCTGGGCGAAGACCGCGTTGACCTGCTGCCCGCCGAAGAAGTCGTTCCTCTGCCCGGCGAACGACGAGTCCGCGAGCAGCGCCTTGCTGGCCGGGAAGAAGTTCTGCACGGTGTTGAACATCTTGGTGGTGTCGGCGTCGGTGTTCAGGAACTCGGCGAACTTCGCCGCCGCGATCGGGTTCTTGCTGCCCTGGATGACCGCGGTCGTGGAGCCGCCCCAGTTGCCGGCGACCGCCTTGGTGTCCCACTGCGGCATCGGCGCGGCCCGCCACTTGCCCGCGGTCGGCTTGGCGCTGCCGCCGAGGAAGGCCGGCGCCCAGGCCGCGGTGATCCAGGTGGCGTACTTGCCCTGGTTGAAGCCCTGGTACCAGTTGTCGGTGAAGTCCGGGTCGGTGGAGATCACGCCCGCCTTGGCGAGCCCACCCCAGTAGTCGGCGACCTTCTTGGACGCGGCGTCGTTGACGGCGAGCCCGATCGTGGTGCCGCTGACCGTGTACGGCTTGGAGCCGGCCTGCCACATCAGCCCGTGCCAGCCGGCCGCCTCGTTGGCCGCCATGTCGGTGAGGTAGACCTTCGGGTCGGCGGCGTGCAGCTTGCGGGCGGCGGCGGCGAAGTCGTCCCACGTCTTGGGGACCTGGATGCCGTACTTCTGGAAGATGTCCGCCCGGTAGAGCAGGCCCATCGGCCCGGTGTCCTGCGGATAGGCCAGGATCTCGCCGTTCGGGCCGGTCACCTGCCCCCAGGTCCAGTCCACGAACTTGGACTTGTCCGCCTCGGCGCCGTACGGCCGGAGGTCGACGAGGCTCTTGGTGATCGAGAAGGTGGGAATGTACTGGTACTCGATCTGGGCCAGGTCGGGAGCGCCGGAGCCGGCCTTGAGAGCGGTCCGCAGCTTCGTGTACTGGTCGGCCCCCTGCCCGGCGTTCACGACATTGACCTTGACGGCCGGGTACTTCTTCTCGAACAGCGCCACCTCCTGGTCGATGTTCGGCACCCAGGTCCAGAACGTCAGGGTGGTGGGGGTGGTCATCGCCTTGTCGATGTCGGCCTGGCTCACCGGTCCTGCCGATTTCGTGGTCTTGGTGTCGGTGCCGGAGCAGGCGGTCAGGGCCAGGACCGAGGCCGCTAGTGCGGCCGCCAGGCGCCAATGGGAAACTTTGCGGGACATGGGGTTGCTCCTCCGTGTCAATGGCCGCTGCCGCCGGCCCGGGTTCGCAGCCGGAGGGCCGATGGCGGCGGCCTTTCCTGTTATGCGGACGGCCGGGCCGTCGAATTGCGGATCACCATCTGGTGCACGTGCTGGGGCGGCGCCGGCGGCACGTGCTCGGGGTCGTTGAGGAAATCGGTCAGGTAGGTCAGGCCGACCTCGGCCAGCTCGGCGTTGTCCGAGCCGACCGTGGTCAGTGACGGCCAGACGTGCGCCGCCACCGGGATGTCGTCGAAGCCCGCGACGCTGACCTCGCCGGGCACGTCGCGGCCCGCCTCGTGCAGCGCGTGGATGACGCCGATCGCCATCTCGTCGTTGGCCGCGAAGATCGCCGTGACGTCCGGGTCGCGGGCCAGGTCGCGGCCGAGTTCGTAGCCGCTGCGCGCGGTCCAGTCGCCGCTCCGGCTCTCCGGCACCTCGGCGCCGGCCGCGACCAGCGTGTCGTGCCAGTTGTGCCGGCGCTCGCGGGCGGCCCACCACCGCGGCGGCCCGGCGATGTGGTGCACGGTCCGGTGCCCGAGGCCGAGCAGGTACCGGGTCACCTCGGCCGCGGCGTCGCCGCCCTCGGCCGCCCGCACGGAGAGCACCGTCGGAGCCTGCACGACCGGCGCGGCGCCCAGGGCCAGCACCGGCACGTCGATGACCAGCGGCTCGCCGCCCTCGTCGTCGACCGGCTCGGACAGGATGATCGCGTCGACGCCCTGGACGAGCAGGTTGTCGACGGCCGCCTTGAGGCCGGTGGCGTCCTCCTCGAACGAGTTGGCGACGCTCAGCGAGTAGCTGATCCGCCGGGCCGCCCGCTCGAGCGCCACCAGCAGGGAGGACGGGCCGAAGTGCGCGGTGCCGAGCGACACCACCCCGATCCGGTAGTGCCGGCCGGTGAGCAGGGCCCGGGCGGCGCTGTTCGGGCGGTAGCCCAGCTCCCGCGCCGCGGCGAGCACGCGCTCGCGGGTCTCCCCCGACACCCGCGGCTCGTTGTTGAAGACCCGCGAGACGGTCTTCTGCGAGACGCCGGCCAGCCGGGCCACGTCCACGCTGCCCGCCGGCCGCTTGCGATCCCCCGTCATCGTGCCCTCCCTCGCTGTGCGGTCGGCATATGTCTACGTAGTCATTGCGGCGCCGTCAAGACCTTGACAAGCACGAAATGACTACGTAGACATTCTCCCCATGACTACGTAGCCATTTGGGGGAAAGTTGATCTCTACCATTCTCAGCCTGGCGCTGGCCGTCTCTCCCACGGTCGTCTACGCGCTGCCCGACTCCGCCGCGTGCCTCAAGGGCCACGGCAACTGCGTGGTGTATCCGAAGGCCGCGGTGCTGCCCAGCGGCCGGCTGGTGGTCGCGTTCGAGAAGTCGACCGTCCCGGCCTCCGGCTCGGCGACCGGCCAGCCGATCCCGATCTACACCAGCGACGACGGCGGTGCGACCTGGCAGCACCGCAGCGACGTCAAGGCGCCGAAGTACCTCTCCGGCAATTGCGCGTACGCCAGGTACTCCAGCAACTGGACCAACCCGTACCTCTACGTGCTGCCGCAGGCGGTCGGCAAACTGGCGGCCGGCACCCTGCTCATGGCCAGTGTCGTCGCCGGCGACGACGCGTACTACACCGAGCACAAGGCGGCCGACCCGACCTGGACGCCGAGCAACGACGGCGACCGGCGGGACCTGGCGATCGCGCTCTACGCCAGCAGCGACTCCGGCACGAGCTGGAAGTTCGTCAACATCATCACCACCGGCGGCTGGCAGGGCGGCAGCGCCGGGGCGATCGGCACGAACGTCGCGGCGGCCAACAGGTACCGGCAGGTCGACCCGGTCTGGGAGCCGTACCTGATGGTCTACGACAACCAGCTGGTCGCGTACTACTCGGACGAGAACGACTACTCCGGCTACGACGCCGCCACCGGCGCGCTGACCATGGCGGCCGACAACGCCACCGGCGCCGACTCGCACGGGCAGATCCTCGCCCACCGCACCTGGAACGGCACCAGCGCGGCGTGGAGCGCGCCGGTTCTCGACGTCGCCGGCTCCGCCACGGTCGGTGACGGCCGGCCGGGCATGGCCACCGTCGTCCCCACCAGCGACGGCAAATGGCTGATGACGTACGAGTACTGGGGTGGCGGCGACAACGTCCGCTACAAGGTCGCCACCGATCCGCTGCGGTTCTACGCGGTCGGCGGGGCGGCCGGCACCGGCGTCGGGTCGCTGCCGGTGACGGCCGGCTCCGGCCCGCTCGCCCAGGGCGGCAGTCCGGTCCTGACCCGCCTGCCGGACGGCCGCATCCTCTACAACGCGGCCGGCAGCGGCGCCGTCTGGGAGAACCAGTCCGGCTCGAGCACCGGTGCGTGGGCGCAGGTCAACACCAACTCGCCCGCCTCCTACAGCCGCGACCTCGTCTACCTGCCGAAGACCGGTCGCGTCGCGGTCATCGGCGGCGTCGACACCGTCCGGTACGCCGACGTCGACTTCGGCTACTCGGCCGGCCCGTACTACCAGCTGATCAACCGCAGGAGCGGCAAGGCGCTCGACGTCTACCAGCAGAACCTGGTCGACGGCGCCGCCGTGGTCCAGTGGGCGGCCAACGGCGGCGCCAACCAGCAGTGGCACGTCACCGACATCGGCGGCGGCTACCGTTCGCTGCTCAACCGCAACAGCGGCCGGGCGCTGTCGATCTGGGGCACCTCGACGGCGGACGGCGCGAACGCCGTGCAGTGGGTGGAGAACGGCGGCGGCGACCAGGCCTGGCAGCTGGTTCCCGACGGCGCGTACTACAAGCTGGTCGACCGGCACGCGGGCAAGTTGCTGACCGTGGCGCAGGGCTCGGCCGCGGACGGCGCGCAGGTGATCCAGTGGCCCGACCAGAACCTGCCCGAGCAGCAGTGGTCGCTGGTGCCGGTCACTTCCTGAGCCGATCCAGTGCCTTCTCGTCAAGGGTGATCGAGACTGCGGCCAGGCCGCCCGCTCAGCGCGGGCGGCCGACGTAGCGGATCACCTCGACCGGGTCCAGGATGACCAGCCCCTCGGTGACCAGCTCGTCGAGCTGTGGCAGGAACGCGCGGATCCGGTCCTCCTGGTCCACGATGATCACCGCCAGCGGCAGGTCCTCGGAGAGCGACAGCAGCCGGCTGGTGTGGATCCGCGAGCTGGCGCCGTACCCCTCGATGCCGCGCAGCACCGAGGCCCCGGCCAGCCCGGCGTGGTGCGCCCGGCTGACGATCTCGTGGTAGAGCGGCTTGTGGTGCCAGGTGTCGTCCTCGCCGAGGAAGATGGTCAGCCGTACGGCCGGTCCTTCGATCTTCATGAGGCACTCCTCCGGGAGGTAACGCTGGTACCCCGCACCGGGGCCGCGGCATGCCTACGGTCGAAGCATGACCCCTGAACTCATGCTCAACAATGGCGTCTCGATGCCCGCTCTCGGCTTCGGTGTGTTCCAGAGTCCGCCGGAGGAGACCGCGGCCGCCGTCGAGACGGCGCTGAAGGTTGGTTACCGGCACGTGGACACGGCCGCCGCGTACGGGAATGAAAGGCAGGTCGGCGAGGGGATCCGGCGCGCCGGCCTGGACCCTGCGGAGGTCTTCCTGGAGACGAAGGTGTGGGTCAGCGACTACGGCTACGACCAGACGCTGCACGCCTTCGAGAAGGCCACCCGCAAGCTCGGCGTGGACCGGCTCGACCTGCTGATCCTGCACCAGCCGGCGCCAGACCGGTTCGACCGGACGATCGCCGCCTACCGGGCCCTCGAGAAGCTGCTCGCCGACGGCCGGGTACGCGCGATCGGCGTCAGCAACTTCAGGCGGCCGCACCTCGACGAGCTGCTGGCGGCCACCACGGTCGTCCCGGCGGTGAACCAGATCGAGCTGCACCCGTACTTCAGCCAGCCGGACGTGCAGCGGGCCGACGCCGAGCACGGCATCCTCACCCAGGCGTGGTCGCCGATCGGCGGCATCACGTTCTACCCCGGCTGGGGCGAGGAGCGGCGCAGCGTCCTGGAAGACCCGGCGATCGGCGCGATCGCGGCCGGGCACGGCCGGTCGCCGGCCCAGGTGATGCTGCGCTGGCAGGTGCAGCACGGCCGGTCGGCGATTCCGAAGTCCACCAACCCGGGCCGGATCCTCGAGAACTTCTCGGTGTTCGACTTCGAGCTGACCGCCGAAGAGATGTCCCGGATCGACGCGCTCGACACCGGCGTCCGCAACGGCCCCGACCCGGACATCGCGCGCGAGGTGTTCGAAATGGTCATCCCGGATGCCTGATGTGAGCGCTCCCATGCACAGCTCGTACATAGAAAATTGCCGTTGCGTCACGTCGGCGTATCGGTTATGTTAACGTTCACACCCGGGTTTTGATCAACAGTTTCCGCTGCAGGCTCCCCCCTCGCCGCATTCCCCGCATCGGAAGAGGTCACCCCATGGCACCATCACGGCTCGTCCGTGGCCTCGCCCTCGGCGCCGCCACCTCGGCGACCATCGTCGCCACCGTCCTGGTCAACGCCGGCGTCTCGCAGGCCGCCACCGCCCAGCCCTGTGACATCTACGCCTCCGGCGGCACGCCCTGCGTGGCCGCGCACAGCACCACCCGCGCCCTCTACGCCGCCTACACCGGCTCGCTGTACCAGGTGAAACGCGCCTCGGACAGCGCCACCCTCAACATCGCCCCGCTGAGCGCGGGCGGGGTCGCCAACGCGGCCGCGCAGGACACCTTCTGCGCCGGCACCACGTGCCTCATCACGATCATCTACGACCAGTCGGGGCACGGGAACAACCTGACCCAGGCCCCGCCCGGCGGCTTCAACGGCCCCGACGTCAACAACTACGACAACCTCGCCGGGGCGGCGGCCGCGCCGGTCACCGTGGGCGGGCAGAAGGCGTACGGCGTCTTCGTCTCCCCCGGCACCGGCTACCGCAACAACTCCACCAACGGGATCGCCACCGGGGACGCCGCCGAGGGCGAGTACGCCGTGCTCGACGGCAGCCACTACAACGGCGACTGCTGCTTCGACTACGGCAACGCCGAGACCAGCAGCACGGACACCGGCAACGGCCACATGGAGGCCATCTACTTCGGCACCAGCAAGGGCTGGGGCTACGGCGCCGGCAACGGCCCGTGGATCATGGCTGATCTGGAGAACGGCCTGTTCTCCGGCCAGAACCTCGGCCTCAACTCCGCCGACCCCAGCATCACCAGCCGGTTCACCACGGCCGTCGTCAAGGGCACCGCGAACCTGTGGGCCATCCGCGGCGGCAACGCCCAGTCCGGCTCGCTGTCCACCTACTACAGCGGCGCCCGGTCCACGACCTCCGGCTACAACCCGATGCACAAGGAAGGTGCGATCATCCTGGGCATCGGCGGGGACAACAGCAACGGCTCGGCCGGCACGTTCTACGAGGGCGTGATGACCTCCGGCTACCCCAGCGACGCCACCGAGAACGCGGTCCAGGCCAACATCACCGCGGCCGCGTACGCCACCACCTCGCTGACCAGCGGCCCGGCGGTCACCGTCGGCTCGTCGGTCTCGCTGCGGGCCACCACGGCCTGCTGCACCACCCGGTACATCGCGCACTCCGGCAGCACGGTGAACACCCAGGTGGTCAGCTCGTCCAGCACCGCCACGCTCAAGGGCCAGGCCACCTTCGTGGTCCGGGCCGGGCTGGCGAACAGCTCCTGCGTCTCGTTCGAGTCGAAGGACACGTCCGGCAGCTACCTGCGGCACTCCGGGTTCCAGCTGTGGCTGAACGCCAACGACGGCAGCTCGCTGTTCGCGCAGGACGCCACGTTCTGCCCGCAGGCCGGCAAGAACGGGCAGGGCAACACCTTCCAGTCGTACAACTACCCGACCCGGGACATCCGGCACTACAACAACATCGCGTACGTGGCGAGCAACGGCGGCGTACACACCTTCGACGCGGCCAACCTCTGGTCGGACGACGTCAGCTGGGTGGTCACCACCGGCTGGTCCTGATCCGGCCGGCGCGTTCCGGATGAGCGTGGCGGCCCGCTTCCCCCCGGCGGGCCGCCACCACCATTTGCACAGGTCAATGCGGGCGAGTACGGTCCGCGCGTGTCCTCTTTCCGCGGTCCTCGGCGGCTGGTCGCCGCCTCCGGCGTCATCCTCGCGCTGCTCGCCTTTCCCGCGCCGGCCCGGGCCGACAATGGCACCCCGACCACCGGGACGTACGCCCCCAAGGGCGCCCCACCGACGACCGCCGGGAAGTCGACCGCGAAGGTGGCCGCCGCCCTGACCGCGAGCGGCAACTACTACTCCTACAACGACGGCCTGCAGGACGTCGTCGGCACCGGCGTCTGGGCGAACGTCTACATCGCGCAGCCCACGGTCGACGCGCAGGACGCCCACTCGCTGGGCGAGATCGCCGTGATCAAGAAGAGCAACGACCTACGGCAGATGATCGAGGTCGGCTGGACCGTCGACAACTTCGTGTGGGGCGACGGCCTGCCGCACCTGTTCGTCTACCACTGGGTCAACGGCGTGGCGACCTGCTACAACGGCTGCGGCTGGGTCGCCGCCGACTCGGCCACGGTGAAGGTGGGCGACGTCCTGCCAGCCCTCACCGCGAAGAAGTTCGAAATCCACTACAACGCCGACGACGCCAACGGCCCGAACTGGGGCGTCTACTACGACGGCGCCCTGATCGGCTGGTTCCCGGCCACCCTGTGGACCGGCGCGAGCCCGGCAGTCACCGATTTCACCAGCACCGACCAGGTCCAGGTCTTCGGCGAGGTCGCCTCCGCGACCGAAAAGCCGTGCACCGACATGGGTACGGGCACCCCGGGCAGCAAGGCCGCGCTGCCGGCCGCCTACTTCGGCTCGGCCACGCTGATCAACGGCGCGTCCGCGACCAGCCTCACCTCCCTGGTCCAGCCGGCGACCGCGAGCCCCGACTACTACTCGATGTACATGGCCCCCTCCAACCGAACGTTCTTCTACGGCGGCCCCGGCTACTGCTGACGTACGCCCCGAAACGTGGCGACAGCCGATCTCAGTCGCTGAGCTGGGTCACCGCGATCAGGACCTCGCCGCCGACCGTACGTGAGCTGTGGCCCCGGCCCGTTGTGTCCTCGAGCAGGATCGCGCTGCCCGGGGTGAACAAGCGCGTCTCGCCGTCACTGGCAGTCGCCTCCATCGAGCCCGCGACCACCACCATCAACTGCCGTCGCGGCGCCGGGTGCAGGTCGCCGTGCCATCCGGCCGGCGTCCGGAGCATGAGCACTCGTTCGGCCGGGACCGGCTCGGCGACCTCCACGGGTGGCGCCGGTGGCGCGAACGCGGTCTCCGTCGCGGGCCATTCCCAGGTGCCGAAGTGCGATTCGCCTGCCTCATCGGCGTAGAGCCGCGCTATCACCACGTCCGCCACGAAACATCCCTCCGCCTGATTGGATCGGTGCCCCTACGAGCGCGTCGTCCGGAAAGGACGGACCTCTCCAGTACTCCGCACTGAGATCGTCGGCGAGTGCGCGCCCAGCCGCAACGGGGCCCGCCCTCCCGGCCTTCCTGAAGAAACCCGTCGCCCGCGCGCCGATCGCGATGGCGGGGCTGCCTATTGGCGGGTGCCCGTGGAGGCCGCCCGAGTGACGCGGTCCAGCAGGCGATGATGGCTGACGGCGGCGGCGAAGTCGGGCACGGTAACCGTACTGGCGTCAATGTCCGCCCGGAGCTGCCGGTACGCGTGTTCCACCGCCGAGCCGGGCCCGCTCACCGAAAGTCCGTCGGTGTACCGGGGCGGCACCGGAAGCTCGGACAGGGTGGTGTCGTTGCCCCGCCCACCGCGCAAGGTGATGCGGCCGAACTGGACGTGTCCGGAGTCGCCGGAGACCACCAGGTCGCCGTCGGTGCCGTTGATCTCCCAGAGGAGGTTGGTGGCTCGGCTGGTGCCACCGCGGTAGTGCACCGAGGCGACGGCGCCGGTCTGCAGGACGCCGGTGATCGCGATCTGGTCCTCAGCGGTCTGCGGTGCCGTCTCGCCGGTGTCCCCGACCACTACGCCGGTGCGGCGCGTGGCCGTGGTCGCGGTCAGCGACGCGAACCCTGACAGGCAGGTGACCAGCGCGTCGAGGGCGTGCCCCAGGGGAATCGTCAGCATCGTGGCGCCGTTGTCGCGATCGAGGGCGTAGACGTTTCGCCCCGATGTGGTAGGTCCCCAGGCGTCGCCCGAACCGATCATGCTGGTCGACAGCACCTCACCGACGTACCCCTCGGCGATCAGGTCGCGCAGGTAGCGGATGGCTGGAGCGGAACGCGACTGAAGACCCACCGCCGTACGGGTTTCGCGCTTCGCGGCCAATTCCGCCAGATCCTCCGCTTCGGTCAGAGTGCGGGCCAGCGGCCACTCGCTCAGCACCATGGTGCCCGCTTCCAGCGCCGGAACGATCAGCTCCCGGTGGTGGGGTACCTTCACCGCGACGACCACCAGGTCGATGTCGGGGTGGGCGGCGAGGGCCGAGACGTCGTCGAAGATCAGCGGCACGCCGTGCTTCGCGGCCGATCGCCGTGCCGTTTCCGGTGTCGAGGCGACCAGGCCCCGCACTTCGAAACCTTCCACGGCCCGCAGAGCGGGAAGGTGCGCGCCGGCCGCCCACCCGCGTTCGCTGCCCAACCCGACGATTCCCACACCCAGCGGTTCCGATCGCCCGGCGGATGGCACGGTCATTGAGATTCCTTTCGGGAAATGGGATTCGTGAATCACTGGGGCGCCAACCGGAAATCGAAGTCCCGGAACAGCTCCGTTTCCCTGGCGCCGGTGCCACGCAGCCGCAGCGCGTAGCTGACCAGGGCATGGTTGAGCAGGTAAAGCTTGGTGCCTTCTTCTTGCGCACCGTCGGAAATGCGATCGATCACCCAGTTCATCGCCGAGATGCCGCCGTACCGGGATCGAGGAGTGAAGACCATGTCGGCGGCGCCGATCTCGCCCAAAATGTTCAGCGCATAACTGACGGGAAAGGCCCGGTTGGCCCGGTCGACGGCGGTTCGCTCCAAGTCCGCGAAGGAATCGACCATGCGGTCGAGTGCCTCCTGCGGGATCAGGTCGAGCCGACCGGCGAGCATCGCCGCCTCGATGATGTACGGATAGGCGATGCCGCTGGTGAAGAAGTCGGCCCCCGGGTCCACCACGTCCAGTTCGGCCACGACCTCCGCCACGTAGGCATCCAGGTCGGGCAACTCGTCCCGCAGGCGGCCCAGGTTGTGGAGGGCGACGATGTAGTACTGACTCATGTGGCTGCGCTCCGCCGATGGAATGTCGGCCAGCAGCGACTTCGCCTCGGCCAACCAGTCGATCGGGTCGTGGAGATACTCGGCCCGGCCGCCGGTGGCTATGGCGTTGAGCATGGTCAGCAGCGGATAGACCTTCGCCCAGGCAACCGCGATCTCTTGCGGGAGGGACGGAAAGATCTGAAGTTCGTCCGCCCGGGCAAGATAGTCCAGGGTCTCCTTCATGTAGTCGCGGTCGCCGTCGAAGATGTACTTGTCGTAACCGAGCAGCG
This sequence comes from Actinoplanes subtropicus, assembly GCF_000721705.1. GTDB lineage: Bacteria > Actinomycetota > Actinomycetes > Mycobacteriales > Micromonosporaceae > Actinoplanes > Actinoplanes subtropicus. Next base: position 114,611 of record NZ_JOJL01000012.1, on the reverse strand, counting down.
CGACCACCGAGAGCAGCATCGAACCACCCCGGCCCCGGTAGAACGGTGCCGGGACGTTCTGCAACAGGTCGAGTGCCTCGACGATGTAGTTTCGCTCGTCGGTGACCAGCCGGTCCTTCAGCCCGATCTGGCCGAGGGCCAGGAAGACCGCGGTGTAGGCGGAGATGCGTTCGTAGTCACCGTGCCGGCCTCGGTTGTCATCGTTGATCTGGTCCGGCGCGATGCCGGCGGCCAGGTCCAAGATCTCCGCTGGGAAGTCCAGTTCGGCGTTGACCAGCAGCGAGGCATCGAGGTCGAGCTTGGCCCAGGCGTCGATGACGAGGCAGCCGGCCAGCAGCCGGTAGTACGGGTTCTTCTCGGCCCGGGCGGCTTCCACCAGGGGACCGACCGCCTGCTCGATCTGCGCCGGGCCGAACACCATGGCAGGGTCCGTCACCCTCAGGACGAAGTCGGTCAGGGCCCGGCAGAACAGCGTGTAGAAGTCGGACGGCGGCACCTTGCCGATCAATTGATCGAAGGTGTCCCGGAGGTGCCCGGCGATCGCCGGGTCGTAGTCGATGGGGTATTGCCCGAGTCCGATGCCCCGCACCATCCGGCTCCAGGGCGTCGAAATGATCCGTGATTCGGTCGACAGCTCATTCAGTCCGTGCACCCGCGGCGTGAGCGGCGAAATCTTCATGGACTTGCCTTCCTCTTTCCCGACTCGGTCTTCAGGGCAACGACGGAACACGGATCCCCAGGAATTCCGTCCTCGTTCCCTCCAGCATTTCGAGGGCCCAGTTCAGCCATTTGACACCTTCGCAGTAGATCGCAACGGGCCGGCGTTGGGCGTGGTATGTGTCGCGCAGGGTGCCATTCATTTCGGCGTGGAAGTGGAATGGCGGCATCGCGGTGAAGTGCGCGCCCATGATGAAGACGAAACGGATCAGCCAGTACGGATCGTCACGCAGACAGGGCGATTCCGGGTTGCCGAGGTCGTACACGTCGGTCATGACGCGCTTGAAGTAGTCCTCCATGCCCCGCGGTGCCGACTCGTCGACGGCTTCCCCGTGCACCGTGACGTCCCGGACCCGGTAGGCAGCCTGGTACGGATTTCCGGGGACGAACTCGATGTCCACCTGGGGCGTGGGTCCGCCGCGTACCCGCATCGAGAAATGTTCGGCGTGGATCTCGTCGTAGTGACCGATCGAGTTGTGCCACGGCTTGTTGTCGTACATCGGGTCGTCCCGGGTCTCGCCGCCTTCGCCCTGGAAGCCGATCGCCCGCGGGTCCAGGAAGGTGATACCCGTCGACTCGTACGTGATGGCCGCGAGCGCCCGGTCGATCGCGTCGCGGGAAGCGCCCGCCTCGATGAGCCGGCGGGCGTTTTCCAGCGGGGTGGTGTCGGTCAGCTTGATGTTCTCGGTATTCGTGTCGCCCATGACGAGCGAGTGAAACCGCGGCTCCAGCACGCGGAGGAAGTCCGGCCGGGACCGAAACCGCGCGAGCAGCGTCGACGAGTTGAGGTAGGACACGCCGTTGATCACGATGCGTTCGCTGTCCAGCAGGTCCGGGCCGAACGTCATCGGTGCGGTGGCCCGGCAGAGGCCGAGCCGATCCTCGATTTTCCGCAGGTACGAGACATCGACCGTCGGTCCCGGAGCGGGAGTGCGGCCGAAGCTGTGCACCTTCTCGTGAAGCAGCCGGTGGATCTGCTCGTACAGCCGCGCGATCACCGCGGGCGGCGGCGAGCATCTCGCGACGTAGCGACTGACTTCCTCCCCCGGCACGTAGCTCATCTCGTAGATGACCTCGCGGTGGGACGCCCAGACAGTGGTTCTCCCTCGCGGTGGGATCGGAATGTCCCGCTCGATGACGTCGTGTACGGCGGGGAAGAACTCCCGGACGGACGGCGGCAACGCGTGGAGATACTGGGCCTGCCGGTGTGCTTTCGCGAACGGCGGCAGCATGACGCCCACGCCGTCCGGGTCCCAGCGGGCCGTTGTCAGGGCCTCGCTGAGAATCTTGCGGACCGTGATCCCGGCCTCGCCGTCCTTCCGGACGAAGATCGTCATGGACTCGCTGCCGCCTTCGCCGAAGCCGACCACCGTTTCCCCGCAGTGGATGTAGGCGAAGACGGTGGTGCTCAGCAGGCGACGGGCCCGGGCGTGGCGATGGACGCGTTCGTTCTCGACGGTGAGCCGCAGTACCGACCGTTCCTCGAAGGCATCGAGCGCGGGGTTGAGACGCCTTCTCCGAATGTCCGCCGGCGACAGGACGGATACGACCCGCGGCCGATGGTCTCCCAGATTGATCCGCGCCGGGTCGAGAACGGAGCCGAGTGAGAAGATCTGACAGTCTCCGTTGAGGTGAATGCTGCGGGCGTTGGAATCGAGAACGACATCAACCGAAGATGACACGGGTAGCGGTCTCCAGATCCTTCTTGAGCTGTACGGGGACGCCGTCGGGCGAGATGACCGGGATGGCGGCATCCGTGAGCGAGGAAAGTGCTTGATTCAGCACGCTGGTGGCATCGGCGCCGAGGTACGCCCGGTACAACCGCGCGACGCTCGTGAGGGGAGCCGCTCCGGAGGCGGCGAGAGCGACGAGCCACCCCATCGGGTCGCTGCCTTCGAGATAGCAGTCGTTCTGCGCGAACAGGGCCGGGCGATGCTGGCGGAAGATCTGGAACAGCGTGTGCTGGTACACCAGATGGGCGATCTCCCAGTGCTCGGCCGCCGTGCCCGGCCGATCGGGATCGAGCCGCATGATCTCGTTGTAGATCCGGCAGACGGACGGCTCCGTCTCCCCCACCGACCGCAGGCCGCGAACCAGGTCGACGGCCTCGAGGTCGGACGGCCGGCTGAAATGAAAGACCACGGCCTCGGCCGTGTCGGCCGTGATCAGGCTCCGGCCCGACGCGACGCCGTCGGCATCGAGCACCATCAGCTCGGTATACGCCCGGCCCAGGCGGTCGGGTGGCCCCACGATCTGCTTCTTGAGCCGGGCCTGGGCGACCAGCTCGCCGCCGATGATGTCGATCCGGTCGCGGTGGGCATAGGTGTGCTGGAAGATTTCGAGAAGTCGCGAGAACCCGGGAACCTCATGCCGTTCCGGATGGAGCATCTCGCCCGCGATCACGCCGGTCATCGTGCGGAGCAGGTACTGCACACCGAAAGGGTTGGCGGCGGCCTCCCGGAAGACGTCGCGGAGCAGGTCGTGGTGGCGGGACGTCAGCTGCCCGCCGGCGTGCAGGTGCGCCAGCTCCGCCTTCAGAGTATTGACCAGCTCTATCGGGCGAAGAATCGCATTCGTTTCCACCCGGTCGCCCGTGTACGCCATCACCGGGGACTCGACGTCGTTGTCGAGCAACAGCTGAACGGACTTGCCACCCGGTCCCAGCTCGACAATCAGGTCGGGCCGCAGAGCGTCCAGCGTCTCCGCAGTCGCCCGGGACGCCATGATCTCGTTGGTCATGGCCAGGATGGCGTCACGTATCTCGGTGGCCGTGGTGAGCACGCCGGCGGCGTTGTTCGCGACCACCGGGACTCGCGGCTCGCCGAAGACGATCCCGTTCTCGGCGATGAACCGGGCAAGGGCCTTCCGGACCACACCCATCCGCGCCGAATGGGCGAGAAACGTGGTGGGGGGCTTCAGCTCCCGGATTTCGATCGCCGGGACGCCGGACATCAATTCATCGAACCCGACTCGGACCGCGGCACGGACGTAGACGTTCGTCTGCCGGATCGAGTAGAGCTTGTGCACTTCCACGTCCGACTTCGAGTAGCTTTTCGCGATACGGCCGAGGATGTCGCTGAGGTCTTCGGGACTGCCCCGCAGAGCCAAGACGTGAAAGGGCTCGTCCACCAGGCTTTGCCCGCGGGCAGAGTCGGGCAGGTAGGCGATGGCCTCCTGAACGATCGGCTCGCCGGAGACGAGACCTTCGGCGGCCGTGAGAGACAGCGGCGTGAAAGCCCGCGCGATCTTGACGCCGTCCACCACCGACAACGAGCCGGCGGCGACGGCCGCCGCGACCATGCCAAGGCTCTCCCCGGTGTACGCGACCGGGGTGAGAGGCACGCCATGCCGCTTGGCCTCGGCGCGCAGGTATGCCTCGAGCGCGAGGTTGTGCACCGTCATCGCGGCCCCGATGAATCCCTGCCGGGCCATCTTCCCGGCGGGCAGGTTCTCCGGCGTGATCGCGAGTGTCTCCGGCCGGTCCGCGAAGCCCGACGCCAGTGCTCCCGCGCGGTAGACGGCGACGACCTCGGGGACGTTGCTGTCCAGCAGCGAGGTGCCGAGACTTCGGTAGGCAGTTCGGCTGCCGAGGCCGGGAAAGAATCCGGCGATCCGGCCCGGCCCGGGCTCGAGGAGAAAGTTGTGCCCACGTGCTCGCTCTCCGGCCGACAGATACTCATTTGCGCTTCTGTACGAATGAACCGACGATCGATTCGGCGGAGAGTGCGGGCCGGCTGATCCCGCCGGCGCACACATCAGTAAACCATCCATTGATTCATGTCCTGCCTTCCGCTGCGGGGCGGCCGTTTCCGACCGGGTCGCCGCCTGTTGTCAGAACCATCGCAGCGAGGACTGAAGTGGGGCTGATACGGCGCTGAAAGGCAGGTGCATCGACTCGATACAGTCGGCAGGCCGACAGATTACCGAGGGCACTCAGCCTCGATCCACCGCCGGATATGGAAACGGTGGCGTGTCCGGTGACCTATCAGTGCACCCGGAGAAATAGAAAGCGCTCTCTGCCCGTCATACGGGCATAACCGCCCGGCGCAAGCCAGCACGCTGAGCTGTACGGGCAACGCTCCGGCGCCGACCGACTTCGAGGTCCCAACAAGGTCATCGGGGCGAAGACGGGACGGCGGGTGGCCTTCTGAGCCCGATCGAGAACCGGCGGAGTGGTCGACCGACCACCCCGCCGGTTCGCTTCGCTCTAAGCGGGCGCGCCGATCGGGGGTGGGGTGAAGCCGCCGAACTCGCGGTCGAGCAGCTCGGCGAAGCGGATCGGTGTGTGGTCCTCGAAGAGCGGGCCGATCAGCTGGACGCCGATGGGCAGCCCCTGCGCCGACCGGGTGACCGGCACGGCGGTCGACGGAAGGCCGGGCGCCGTCGCGATGCCGGCCCACGCCAGCTGGTCAAGGTAGTCGTGCTTCTCGCCGTCGATCGGGATCGTACGCATCCACATCGGCTCGCTGTGGTCGTGCGGGAAGGCCGGGGTCGAGGACACCGGCGCGATCACGATGTCGACGTCGGTGAACACTTCGGCCCACCGGGCCCGCTGGACGGCGCGGACGGTGTCGGCCGCGACCCACTCGCGGTGGCTCAGGACCATACCCCGGGCGCGCTCGGCGGACAGCGACGTGTCGGACGGGTCGAGGGCGGCCGCGGCCGTGAGAGCCGACGCGTAGACCTTGGGCGGGAAGTTGGCCGCCATGCTCGACTGGAGCAGGCGCATGTAGACGCGGGCGCCCTCGGCCAGATCGGGCAGATTCGGGCTGTGCCGCCGGACCGTCACCCCGGCTGCCTCCAGCCGCGTGGCCAGGTCGTCGATCGCGGCGCGTACCTCGGAGGAGACCGGGACGAGCGGGTGCGCATCAAGGACCAGGACCCGGTACGTGCCCAGGTCGTCGTGCCGGGCCGGCCGCAATGCGGTCCGGTAGGCGAGGCCGAGGCCGGCCTCGTCGGGATCGGAAAGCAGGCGGACCAGCATCGCGAGGTCGGCCGCGCCGCGGGCCATCGGCCCGACGACACCCAGGTCGCCGCCGAGCACGGGTAGCGGCCGGGTGCCCGGAAACGTGTGCCCGCGCAACGGGAACAGGCCGAACGAGGGCTTGTGCGCGTACACCCCGGAGAAATGCGCGGGCATGCGCAGCGAGCCGCCGATGTCCGAACCCATCGACAGGGCGCCGAAGCCGGCGGCGAGGGCGGCGGCCGAGCCGCCGGACGAGCCACCGGGCGTACGCCCGAGGTCCCAGGGGTTGTTGGTGGTGCCGTAGATCGCGTTGTAAGACTGGAAGTCGCCGAGCGCGAGCGGCACGTTCGTCTTGCCGAGGAGCACCGCCCCGGCCGCCTCGAGCCGGGCGACCACCACCGCGTCGGCTGCCGCCAGATGGTCCTTGAACGGCGGAAATCCCCAGGTCGTGGGCAGCCCGGCGATGTCGATCGAGTCCTTGATGGTCATCGGGACGCCCAGCACGGGCCCGGCCTGGCCCCGGGCTCGCGCCGCGTCGGCCGCGCCCGCCGCCGCGAGGGCCCGGTCGAAGTCGGGCACGCAGATCGCGTTGATGTCGCCGTCGAGCCGTTCGATCCGGGCGATCGCAGCCGTGGTGAGCTCGACCGCCGATACCTCGCCGTTCTCCATCGCCGTGGCCAGTTCGGCCGCGGTTGAGTACGCGTAGTCGGTCATGCCCCACAGACTGCCCCATCGCGTCGACTCGCCGGCCCGCGCGAGCCCGGGCGGCGACGGCCGGCATTTGTCTCCTGCACGTGATCAGGGCGGGGGCATCCGCCACACGGCTACGTCGCCGTAATCCTCGGGGGTGCCGAGGACATAGGCCAGCACTCGGCGTACGGCAGCCTGATGCGACGTGTGCGGCAGCAGGACGACCACGCCGGCGTGCCAGTAGCGCAGATCGGCCAGCATCGTCCGGCGAAGGTCGACGCTGGCCGGCGGGAGCGTCCCGGTGCGGCGCAGTTGGTCGAGGACGGTGACCGTGAAGCGCGGCGGCGGCGACCACGAGCCCTGGTCGTCCGCGGGCGGGTTCCGCGGGCCCATGAAGTATCCGCGCGGTACCGGGAACGCGAAGGTGTTCAGCGCCGCGATCCGCATGGCCGTCCCGCCGGTGCGCATGCTCGGCAGGGGCACGATCACTACGGTCTGGTCGCCGTGCACGTACGACCGCCAGGTGCCGTCGGCGAAGAACGCCGGCATCGGCGGGGCCGGCGAGGTCGGCAGCGGCTTCGGGAACAGCGGCACGAACGCCAGCGCGATCCCGGTCCAGTACGGCAGCCGGGCGAACCACCGGTAACTGTGCACCCGGTCGGCTGCCAGCGCCATCAGCACGCCGGCGATCGTGGTGCTCGCCAGCGCGTATCGGGGCGTGGTCACCAAGTCGAGCAGCGGGACGCGGGTGACGAAGGCGAATGGCGAGCCGGGGCCGGTGGTTGTGGTCCGGTCGAGGCGGAACTGGGTGCCGAACGACAGGACCAGCATGACGAGGCCGGCCAGGGCGGCGGCGCGGGCGGCGGCCGACCGCCACAGGATCGCGATCGACACCAGGATCATGAGGCAGGCGCCGGGGCCCCAGAAGACGCTCTCCTCGGTGACGCTGCCGCCGTTCGCCTCCCTCGCCCGGGCGACGCTGCCGGCGATGGCGCTGCGCGGGAACGCGGCGACCGAGCGCAGCGTGGTGGGGGACGTGCCGACCGGGAAGGGCAGCCCGGTGTAGTGGCCCGGCCCGCGGAACTGCTGGTAGAGCGGGTAGGCCAGCAGAAGGCCGGCGACCAGCGCCGCGACCGCCAGGCCGGCCACGAACCGGGGGCCCGCCTCGAGCGCCTCCCGCCAGCGCGTGGCCGCGTACGCGACGCCGACCAGCGCCATGGTGATCGCCAGCAGCAGCAGGAACTCCTCGCCGACGAAGGCCTGCAGCGCGATCAGCACGCCGAGGGCCGACCCGCCACGCAGCAGCCGCCCCGGCTCGCGCAGCCGGATCACCTGCCAGACGATGAACGGGACCACGAACCCGCAGGCCAGGTTCGGCTGGCCGTTGGCGTGGGCGAGGAAGCCGGGGGCGAAGCCGGTCCAGAGCCCGCCGATCCAGGCGGCCGGCCCGCTGCCGAGCAGGTGCCGCCGCAGCACCCACCACCAGGCGGTCGCCGTGCCGGCCAGGGCACCGGTGGCCATCAGCGCCACGGCGACGGCCGGCCCCAAGGCGTGGGTGAACGGAGCGAGCGGGATGCTGATCGCCAGCACCGAGGTGTTGGCCATCATGTTCACGCCGGTCGGGACGTTGAGCCGGGTGAAGTAGAACGGCGTCTCGCCGTGGTAGACCACCCGCTCGCCGTGCGCCATCATGGCCAGGAAGAACTCGTGGTCGTCGCCGTGCAGGAGCACCTGCCCCGCGGGCGCGGCCCACAGGGCCCGCATGATCCAGACGGCCAGCAGCAGATAGCTCAGTACCGCGGCGACGTCACCTGCCGCCCGGCGCGCGGATGCGGGGGCCACGCCACCCATCATTACCCAGCCGCCACCCGCTCGATCCCAAGTTTCCGCGGAGACTGCCGCGATCGGAGCAGCAGCCACTGCGGCTCCGCACGCTGGGGCCGGCGCCGCAGAAGCGCAGCCCCCGCTCCGGGCACTCAGCGACGGCACTCTGCGGGCGCGGGACCTGCTGGAGAACTGGCGTGCGGCTGCCCATCGTGAGCAACTCAGGAGCTGCCGGGCACCGCCGGGTTCGGTTGTCTGTCGGATACCCGTTAGGACGGGCTGCTCGATCCGGTTAGGTTCGGACGCGCCAGATTGCTCTGCTGTTCGGGGGAGGCGGGATACATGGGCGGGTCACCGCGACGATGGATCACGGTCCTGGCGGCCATGGGCGTGGTGGCGGTGAGTGCCGGCGGGCCGGCATCGCGGCCGGCGGCCGGTGCTGGGCCGGCGTCGCGTCCGGCGGCCACGAACCTCCAGTTGCTGATGGGCGCCGATGCGGACTTCCCGCCGCGTGACGGCCAGCGGGCGCTGTCGGCCAGCCCGGTGTTCGCGGTCACCGGCGGTCCGCTGGAACTCGATGTGAGCCGTTCCGGCGGGGTCGTGTCGGTGCGGCAGGACGGCGTGATCCTGCCGGTGCACCCGAAGTCGGTCGTTCAGGGTTTCCCTCGGTATTTCGAGTGGAAGCTGGTCCGGGCCGACGGCAGCGTCGCAGCCTCTGCCGCGGTTGACGCCTGCCCGATGCCGGGCACCGTGTTCAGCCTGACCGCGTGGGGCTTCCTCGGGCCGGTCAACCTCGACCCGGCCAACCCCCGCACGCCGGCTGTCTTCCCGTACCCGCAGGAGTGCGGCGACCCGCTGACCACTCGAGCGCGCTGGGGCTTCCCGAGCGGCTGGGGGGTGCAAATGCACATCCAGGTGCCCGACGCCACGCCGCCCGGGTCGTACGTGCTGGAGGCGACGGTCAATCCGGGCGGCGCGATCCGCGAGTCGACCCGCGCCGACGACCATATCCGGATGCCGGTCGAGGTCCTCGACTTGACCGCGGGCTTGCGGGCCGGGCAGGTCGCCGCCGGTCGCGCCGGCACGGCGACTCCGAGCCCGGTCGGCGCGAGGGCGTCGGCAGCCGTGACGGGGGCCGGCGGCCAGGCCGACCTGCCCGATCTCGTGCCGCTGCCGAGCGAGAACATCGCCGCCCGGCATCAGGAGAACGGCGATTTCCTGCGCTTCAACTCCACTGTGGCCAATCTCGGCCGCGGACCGCTGCGGTTGGCGGGCTTCCGCTCCGACCTGACCAGCCCTCAGATGGCCGCCTATCAGCTGCTGTTCCATGGTGGAGCCGAGGTTTCCCGGCGCTCGGCCGGCACCCTCGTCTACGACCCGGAGCATCTCCACTGGCATTTCGACCACCTCGCTGACTACCGGCTCGTCGACGCCGAGGGTGCGGCGGTGGCGAGCAGTGGCAAGATCGGCTTCTGCATGGCCGACGTGCACCAGATCGACGCGAGCCTGCCCGGCTTCGCCACCCCCGACTTCGTGGGCTTCGGCGACTGCGGCTCCCTACCGTCCCGATCGGTGCAGGAGAGCCTCGACGTGGGCTGGGGCGACGAGTACGACCAGGTCAAGCCGGGCCAGGAGCTCGACATCAGCTCCGTGCCCAACGGCACCTACCGGATCCAGATCACCGCCGACCCGGAGCACAAGCTGCTGGAGACCACCCGGGACAACAACGTGTCGTACCGGACGGTAGTCATCGGGGGTGTGCCGGGAGCACGGACCGTCACCGCCCCACCGGTCGACGGTGTCGACACGGAAGCCGCCTGGGCCGCGCTCCATCTGCCGTTCTGAGCCTGACCGTCGCCCTGCCCTTCTGCACCGCGACCTCCAGGGCAGCGAGCAGGGTGGTGGTGCCGTGCCTCTGTTCGTGCGATCTTGCTGAACCCGCGCTTTCCGAGAGCAGGGACCGCCCATCCAACTGAATGTCCGGAGGGGACTTGAACCACGGGTGGCCCGGTACCAGGTCACCGCGGCGATATGCGCCCGCGCTACCGAGCCGGGCCAGCACCCGAGCCCGCCCTCGGCGACGTCTTGGACTTCTCCGGCCTGGCACCGTGAGCGTCGCTGCGCGGGACGGGCGCCGGGGGCCTGCTCGACTGCAAACCTGCCAGCGGCGAGTACGCGGCCCGCGCCAGCATGACCAAACGCTGAGCGGGCCACGCTTCCTGCCACATTTGAGGCGCTTCGCGCAACGTGGGGTCGCGGGATCGGCGGCGACCGGAGCATGATTCTGCCCGCCGATCCCACCGGATCCTGTCCTCGCGCGACGAGGGTCTCCGCCGCGCTGCTCCGGGAGAACACTTTGCGCTGCACGAAATGCGGGACCGAACTGGAACACCCGGGCCAGGGCCACACGTGCCGATCCACGACACCTCCGCCCGCGCTCAGGACGGCGGGTTGGACCGTCGCCACCTGGTTCATGGTCGGGTTCGGCGTCCTCTTCGCCCTGGCCGCGATCGCCGTGGCCCTCCTCGGTAGTGCGTTGAACGACCAGGCCGCGCCGCTGCCCGCGGCCGGCACCGGCACCGCGATCGGCTTCCTGCTCGCCAGCTTGATGCTGCTCGCCGCCGTCGTCGGCCTGGTGATCAGCGGACTGATCTGGGCCCGCGGCACCCGCCAGCTCGCTGAGGCGCACGGCTCCTCGGGCCGCTCGTACAGCCGGCACTGGGGCACCCGCGTCTACTCCTTCTGCCTCGTTCTCAGCGTCGCCCTGACCTGGCCGGCCACCGACCGAACCGCCCGGGCTGTCCTGTTCACCCAGGCGGCCCTGCGCACCCTGGGAGCCGCCGCCCTGGTCGGGGGCGTGCTGCACAGCCGGGCGCGGATCCTCCGGCTGATCGCCCAGGCCAACCGCGACGGCGCCGGACACCGCTCGCCGGTCGCCGGCGGGGACCCGGCGTGGCCGCTGTCCCCGACGCCGACCAGCGACGACTGGAACGCCGGCCAATGGGACCCCGACGTGCTGCGAGACATCGAAGCTCGCCGCCACCGAGACGGAACCTGATCCCGACGGTCCCGCCGCCCGAGCGGCCGCCGACCGGATCAGCGGTAGCGGGAGCGGCGGTCGAGGCGGCGGCGTAGCCGGTCGAGGCGGCGGCGGTTCTCGGGGCGGGCGGCGAGCTCCTGGGCCTGCTGGGCGAGGCGGCGGCCCTGCGGGCTGCGGAAGAATCGGAGAAGGCGTTCGGTGATGGTTGTCATGCTTCGAGGATGGCAGCGGGCGAGGGCGTCGCCCGGCTCGTAGCCGGACAATGTCGGCGGCCGGTCGTTGCCGGGTTCCGGCAAAGTTCTACGACGGGCCCGGGCCGAGGGCGCGGGCGCCGAGCAGGGCGGTCTGCAGGACGAACCGGTCGGCGGGCGCCGCCGGGTCGTGGCCGGTGAGGTCGCGGATGCGGTGCAGGCGGTAGGTGATCGCGCGTACGGAAAGGTGCAGTCGCGCGGCGGTGGCGGTGGTGTTGCCGCCGGTCGCGAAGTAGGCGTCGAGCGTGTCCAGAAGGGGTCCGGCGCCGCCGCGGGCCGTTTCGAGCGGGGTGAGCACGGCGTCGATCAGGTCCCTCATCGCCTCGCGGTCGCGGGTGAGGACCCGGTAGACCAGCAGGTGTTCGGCGTGCACCACCGGATCGGTCAGGCCGAGGCGCTCGGCCAGGTCGAGGGCGTCGAGGGCGTCCCGGTACGACAGCGCGACGCTGGCGACGCCGCGATGCGAGCGCCCGACGCCGACCCGGTCCCCGGCGCCGCGGGGCAGCGCTGTGACGAGGCCGGGCGTGGGGAGGATGGCGATCATCCGGCGGTGCCGGGTGGTGATCAGGAAGTCGGTCGCGGCCATCGCGGTCAGCGCCGACGCGGTCTGCGACAGCAGCGGGCTGGTGTCGGACACCGGCGCGGCGCCGCGGATCACGGCCACGGCATGGGTGCCGGTGAGATCCAGCCCGTAGCGTTCGGCGCGCGACAGCAGGGCGGCCGGGTCGCCGGTTCCCTCGAGCAGGTCGTCGACGAATTCCCGCCGGTTCGACTCCTCCAGCAGCAGCGCGGTACGCCGGGCCGTCTCGTGGCCGTCGGCGATCGCGGCGACCGCATCGTCGATGGCGTGCAGCACGACCTCGCCGGCCGCGCGGATGGCTTCCGGGTCGTCCTGCCCCACCGCGGGCAGCTGCCGCCAGGCCCGCCAGGCGGCCGACAGGTAGAGGTCGATCAGGGCGCGGAGCGGCACCGCCTCGTCGGCGGCTCGCGCGCCCAGCGCCCGGAAGCCGGCCAGCGCGGCGGCGTCGAGCCGTCGACCGGTGTCGCAGGCGCGGGCCAGTTCCGGTAGGAAGGCGCCGAGCAGTTCGGCCGACGGGCCGCCGGCGGTGGCCGCCGCGCGTCGGGCGTCGTCGGCGGCCGCCGCGGCGGCCTCTTCCCAGTCCGGCATCCGACGAGCGTACCTTGCCGAGGTCCGGCAACCTGACGGGTCGAAGACGGCCGGTTCCGCCCGTGCTGGGCGGGGTCCGGGCCGGCACGCTCGATGCATGACAGTGCCTCTCTGGATGTGGCTGGCCACCGTGGCCGGCATCGTCGTCCTGATCTCGGTGGACCTGTGGCAGTCCCGCCGGCCGCATGAGATCGGCTTCCGCGAGGCCGCCGTGTGGTCGGCCGTCTACGTCGCGGCCGCCCTGCTCTTCGGCGCCGGCGTCCTGCTGACCTCGGGCGGACCGGCCGGGGTCCAGTTCTTCAGCGGCTACCTGGTCGAGAAGAGTCTGTCGATCGACAACCTCTTCGTCTTCGCGGTCGTGCTCGCCCAGTTCGGGGTGGCCGCCCGGCACCAGGCGCGGGTGCTGATGATCGGTGTGCTCGGCGCCCTGGTGCTGCGCGGCGTGTTCATCGCGGTCGGCGCCGCCGCCATTCAGACGTACGCCATCACGTTCTTGTTCTTCGGCGCGTTCCTGATCTTCACCGGCGTGCGGCTGTTCCGCTCGCACGGCGAGCAGCCGGACATCCGGAACAGCCGCCCGATCCGGCTGCTGCGGCGGTTCGTGCCGATGACCGATGACGGCAGTTCGGGCCGGCTGCTGGTCCGCGCCGGCGGCCGGCTGCGGGCGACTCCGGTGCTGCTGGCCACGGTCGCGATCCTCGCGGTCGACATCGTCTTCGCGCTCGACTCGATCCCCGCGATCTTCGGCATCACGGACAACGCCTACCTGGTGTTCACCACCAACGCCTTCGCCCTGCTCGGCCTGCGGGCGCTGTACTTCCTCCTGATCGGGCTGCTCGACCGGCTCGTCTACCTGCACTACGGGCTGGCGGTCCTGCTCGGCTTCATCGGCGTCAAACTCGTGCTGCACTACCTGCACGGCGTCTGGCCGGCCGTGCCCGCCATCCCGCTGCCGCTGTCGATGGCGGTCATCGTCGCCGTCCTGGCCGTGACCACCGTTGCCAGCCTCCGCCGCTCCCGTCGGCCGGCCCCGCCGGCTCGCCCGAAGGTGGACGCGTGACGGCCCGGTCAGCCCACGAGCTCCCGGGCGATCCGCCGGAGGTTGTCGTCGGCGGCGGTCCGCGCGTAATCGCGCAGGACGTCGCGCATTTCCGGGGTGAGCTCGAGGTGGCGCAGTTGCACCAGGGCCTGCCACTGGACGTCGGTGGAGGGGTCGGCGAGGGCGTCGCGGAACAGGTCGGGCGCGGCGAACGCGTGCAGTTGCCGGGCGGCGGTCATCCGGATGGGGACGTGGTCGCTGCGTAGCCCGTCCTCGATCGCGGGACGTCCACTCCGGTCGCCCAGCCGGGCCAGGTAGCCGGCGGCCCGCGGCCGGCTCAGGTCGACCGGGCCGCCGTCGCGGACCAGGCGTTCGAGGGCGGGCCGGCCGGCCTGGTCGTCGCCGAGCCGGGTGAGCGCGTACGCCGCCTCCACCGCGGTCTCGTCGCCGCTCGCGAGCATCGGTTCGAGCAGCGGGACGGCCTCGGTGAGCCCCAGGTGACCCGCGGTGTGCGCGGCCGCCGCGCGCAGCAGGCCGTCGCGGGTGCGCAGCGCGTCGAGGACGCCCTCGCGGTCGGGTGTGATGCCGTTGACGCGCAGCAGCTCGGCATCGTGGAAGTCGTCGATCTCGGCGTACGGGGTGCCGGGCGGCGGATCGGGCACGTCCAGGACGGGGGCTTCGAAGTGGATGTCGGGCAGCCGTTGCGGTTCCACGTCAGGTCCTCCAGACCGGGTGCGCGCTACGGGTAGTCGCCGTGGGCGCCCTTCGCCCGGATCGCGTCCGCCCTGGCCCGGTACGCGGGTGCACCGTCACCGTACGCCCGCTCCTCCTTGGCCGGGTACGGCATGGCCGCCTGGGAGAACGCGATCACCTTGCCGGGAACCTGGGCGAGCAGTGCCTGTATGTCAGCGACGCTGCCCGCGTTCTGCGCCGTGAGCCACGCCTGCGCGGCCGCGGTGCCGGACCGGCCGTGGCCCTGCCGCTCGACGGCGTGGAAGCGCTCGTGCCGGATCGTCAGGTCCTGCGCCCAGAACTGGGTGCGGGGCGGCCGGCCGCCGAGGTCGGTCATGTCCGGGGTGAGGTCGCTCGCGGCGGTCGCCCAGTTGGCGTTGGTGAGTGCCCCGGCGGTCTCGGAGGGGATGTCGGCGCGGCCGCCGGAGGCGACGTTGAACGTGATCGGGTTGTCGAGGGTGGCGGCCACCGTGAACACGCCGGGGTTGGGGGTGACGGTGATGCCGGTGAGGGTGAAGGTGGCCCAGGAGGTGGCGCCGAACGGGTCGACCGCGCCGGACTGCGTGACGGTGCCGTTGTAGGCGACCGCGCCGCCGACCGCGTCGGTGTCGACCACGGTGCCCTGCGGCACCACGATGTCGGGCAGCCGCACCGTCTGGCCCTCGGCCGCCTCGGGGGCGGGCGCGGCGACGCCGAGCAGCGTGGCGGTCACCGCGTTCGGGTCGAGCACCCCGGTCTGGTCGGCGCCGGGTTCGGCATCGTGGTCGGCTCGGCGGATGGTGGCCGACAGGCGGATCGGCGCGCTCGGGACCGCCGCCCGGCGGGTGGTGCCGCCGGTGCCGCCGTCGGCCGCGTCGTGGTCGGTGGCGAGCATACGCGCCACGGCACGGTTGCCGGCGCTGCTCTGCAGGCTCAGGATGTCGGCGTTGCGGCCGGCCGCGACCGGCCGCGCGGGAGCCGGGACGCGGGTTGCGGATCGGTCGTCGAGGTCGCGCTCGGGCCCCGGTCGTTCGTGTCGGCTCACGTCCTCCACCGTTCGTCGCCGGTCACCAACGATGATGTCGGGCCGGGGCAAGTCGGGCTGCCAAGGATCCGACACCGTGCTCCTATGTGCCACGGCGCCAGCGGAGCGGACCCGGCCGCAGGCTCCACCACATCCGGCGCCACCACGACCGGCGGGCGCGCAGCGCGGTGGCGTAGGCGACGACCTGACGCCCCGCCCGATCCGCCTGTGACTCGTCGGCGGCGCCCGGCGCGAACCCGACCGCGTTGATCCCCTCGACCAGGTCGTCGAGGGGCGGCAGCTCGGCACCCGCCGGGCCGCCGTCCGGGGGCGTCGCCCGGCGGAGGGGCGGGCCGGGTTCCTTCGCGTACGCGGCCGCCTCAGTAGCCGCAAGGTGCGACGGCATCGGGCGGCCCGCCAAGCGCAAGGCATCGCTCAGCTCGGCCCAGGCACCGGCGATCCGATCGTCCGGCGTGCCCGCGGTCAGCCGCCGGCGGCGCAGCGAGCGGCGCATCGTGACCAGCGTGCACGCGGTCACCACCAGCAGGAGCACCACCGAGCCCGAGGCGCCGCTCGCGACGATCACCGGGCCGGGCCCACCGCCGGGGGCGGTGGCCAGGGCGGCCGGCGGCGGCGACGAGGACGACAGGTCGGCCGAGGTGGGCGGCTCGGACGGCGGGGTCGGCGGCTTGGTCGGCTTCGGGGTGAAGTCCTCCTCGACCGGGCGCGGATTCTTGCTCTTCGGCATCGGGTCGAACGGCACCCACCCCAGCCCGTCGAACAGCACCTCCGGCCAGGCGATCGCGTCCCCCGCGGTGACCGCGCCACCGCTCGCCGGCGCGTCGAAGCCGACCACCACCCGGCTCGGCAGCCCGGTCAGCCGCGCCAGCACCGCGAACGACGCCGCGAACTGCTCCGACGTCCCCCGCTGCCCGCCCTGGTCCCGGCGTCCGAAGAGGAAAAAGGCCAGATTGGGGTACGCGTGGCCGCTCGGCGCGTCGGCGACCTTCCGATAGTGCTCGGCGAGGAAGTCCTGGATCGCCGTCGCCCGGTCGAACGCCGCGCCGTTCCCCTCGGCGAGCTGGTCGGCGAGCCGCTTGATCTGGAGCTGCTCGGGCCCCTCCGGCCCGACGGCGAGGAACCGGGCCACCGCGTCGCCGGCCGGCACGTCGGCGGTGGGCAGCAGGTTGAGATCGGGCGTCTGCACCTGGGACACCACGTCGTAGCGCAGGCCAGTGGACAGCTGTTCGGGCCGGATCAGCGTCCCGGTCGCCGCGTCGAAGGCCACCCGCGCCCCGGTGATCTCGGTGGGCGTCGGCAGGACCGGCAGCAGCCGCCCGGTCAGCCCGTCGATGGTGATCCGCTGGCGGACCTCGGCGGTCGTCGCGTCGGCGAGTTTCGCCGGCTCCGGGAGCACCCGTCCGGCGTTGCGGTAGGTCGCCCCGACCCGCCACGTGATCCCGTCGTAGTCGGGCAGCACCGCCAGCCTGAGCCGCACGGTCTTGGCTCTGCTTTCGCCCGGTGCGAGCCCGGCCGCTGGGGACACCTCGAGCAGTCGCTGCTGCGGGCTGAGCGCCCATCCCGAGATCCGGTTGAGCGGGCTCTCGTCGAGGCTGTCCACCTGTGGCGGCTGCACGTATCGTCGCGGATCGACCGGCGTGCTGGACACCCGACCGCCGACCCACGGCCCGACCGCCGCTCCCAGCGCGAGCACCGCGACCAGCCCGGCCGCCGCACCGGCGATTGCCCTCGCCCGCACCCTGGCCGGCAATTCCGGCCGCGGCAGGTCTCCCGCGCTCCCTGGCCCTCCGGCGTTCGCCGGACGCGCGCTCGTCGCCAGCGCCGCGATCGCCAGCCCGGCGAAGGCGAGCGTCGTCCACCCGGCCGCTTTCGCATTGGGACCGACCACATACAGCGCCCCCGCGTAGAGCGCCACCGCCGGCACCAGCCCCAGCAGCACCCGCCGCGCGCGCACCGCCACCTCGGCCCCGGCCAGCCCCGCCACCCAGGCCGCGATCACCGGCACCACCACCGTGTCCGGCGCCGGCTCCACCGGGATCATCGCGGTCAGCAGCCGCGGAATCCCGTTCACCAGCGAATCCCGCGCGATCTGCGTGAGGGGCCCGGCCACGTCCGCGCGCCCGGCCGTCAACCACAAACAGAAGAGGGTGTACGCCGCGAGCAGCCCCGCCGACAGCGGCGCCACCGTCCAGTTGGGCAGCCGCCGCGCCGCCACCCCCAGCCCGACGGACCCGACCGCGGCGCCGGCGACCAGGCGGACGAGCAGCGAGTCCGCGTAGATGCTCCCGAGCACGACCCCGGTCAGGGAGATCATCCCCGCCAGCGCAGCCCCCACGACGACAGCCCGCACCCAGCCCGCCCGCCGCGCGCCCCTCCCCGGTCCACCGGTCGTCGCGGTCTGGTGGGAAGCTTCGGGCGCCACGGTCACCATCCGCGGACCCCGGTCACCATCCGCGGACCCCGTCCCAGGCCGCCGCGAACTCCTCGCCGGTCTCCGTCTCGATCACGATCAGGCCGTCGCCGGAGGAGACCGGAGCCGCGTCCCGGTCGCCGAACAGCCCCGCCAGCACCACCGGGTACGGCCCCCGCAACCCGCTCACCGCCCCGAGATCGGCGCGCCCGCCCGGGCCGGTCAGGAACACGAGCGTGTCGCCGAGCCGCTGCGCCCGCAGCCGCCGCAGCGTCGCCGCCAGGTCGCCCTCGCGCAGCGTCGCCTCGGTCAGCACGTCCAGATAGGGGCCGGTCGCCACCGTGGTCACCAGGTGCAGGCCGACCGGCAGGTCCTCGCGCACCGCCGCCGCCACGATCGACGCCGCCGCCTCGCACGCCGCCTCGAACGAGTCGGCCACCCCGTCCCGCACCTCCGGGTGGGCGACCGCCCGGTCGTCGAGCAGCACCACGATCGTCGGCTCCGAGGTGTCCAGCTGTTCGCGCACCATCAGCTCGCCGACCTTGGCCGAGCTGCGCCAGTGGACCCGGCGCAGCTCGTCGCCGACCACGTACTCCCGCAGCGAGTCGAACGTGATCGTCCCGTGCGGCACCTTGTCGATACGCCCGTCCAGGCTGCGGGAGATGCCGGCCGGCACCGCGCGCAGCAGATGGATGCGCGGGTGCACCCAGACCGCCGCGGTCCCACCGTACGTCCGGGAAAGCGTGATCAGCGCAAGCGGATCGCCGCGGGTGACCCGCAACGGCCCGATCGGCACCACGCCGCGGCGGCTGGTCGGCACCGGATAGTCCACGGTGGTGTCCCGGCCCGGCCGCAGCCGCAGCAGCGGAACCGGCACGCTCCGCCCGCCGCAGCGATCGGTCGCGATCAGGTTGGCCGCCCGCAGCCTGCTGGTATTACGAACGGTGAGCGTCATCCGGGCGGGTTCCCCGCGCGCGACCCGATCGGGATCGGCCACCCGGTCGACGCCCAATCGGGGCCGCCACAGCGCGAAGACCACCCCGCACCCGAACGCGACCACCGCGACCGCCCCCAGCAACGCCAGATCCGGATACCCGAACCGGAACCCGATGAAGAGCAGCCATACCGCGCCGACCAGCAGGCCCGCCCCGCGGGCGGTGATGCCACCCCTTCGCGCCGGGCCGCGGCCGGGCGGCGGAGCGCTGCCAACCGGCCGCGGCGGTTCGGCGGATACTCCCGGCCGAGTGCCGGGAGGTGGAGCGGCGGCCCCGGACGGGTCGCCTTCGAGCGAGGTCACGCCCCGGCCGGGACGTGTTGGCCGTCCGGCAGGGGCACCGGCACCGACCGGACCGCGTCGTCGAGCACCTCGGCCGCCGTGACCCCGCGCAGCTGCGCGTCCGCCGACAGCAGCACCCGATGCGCGAAGACCGGCCCGATCAGCGCCTTCAAGTCTTCCGGCAGCACATACCCGCGCCCATGGATCAGCGCGAACGCGCACGCCGCCCGGGTCAGCGCGATCACCCCGCGGGGGCTGACCCCCACCCGTACCTGCGGATGGTTTCTGGTCGCCGCGGCCAGGCGCACGGCGTACCCGTAGAGGGGGTCGGCGATGTGCACGTGCATCGCCATCCGCACCATCTCGCCGACCGTCGCCGTGTCGGTGACCGGCTCGAGCGCGTCCGGCGAGCGCATCGCGGCGCCGCGCAGGACCTCGATCTCCACCTCCTCGCTCGGGTAGCCGACCGACAGCTTCACCAGGAACCGGTCGAGCTGCGCCTCGGGCAGCCGGTAGGTGCCGTCCATCTCGACCGGGTTCTGAGTCGCCACCACCAGGAACGGCTGCGGCACCGGGTGCGGCACGCCGTCCACCGTGACCCGCCGCTCCTCCATCACCTCCAGCAGCGCCGACTGGGTCTTCGGCGAGGCCCGGTTGATCTCGTCGGCGATCACGATGTTGGCGAAGACCGGGCCCGGGTGGAACTCGAAGCCGCGGCTCGCCTGGTTGAAGATGGTCACCCCGGACACGTCCGAGGGCAGCAGGTCGGGCGTGAACTGGATGCGCCGCCACTGGCCCTGGACGGACGCGGCGAGCGCCCGGGCCAGCGTCGTCTTGCCCACGCCGGGCACGTCCTCGAGCAGGACGTGCCCCTGCGCGAACAGCGCGGTGAGCGCGAGCCGCACCACCTCCGGCTTGCCCAGCACGACCGAGCCGATCCGGTCGGCGAGCTGCGCCGCGACCTGGGCGAAGCCCTGGATGTGCTGCGGCGGGAGGGGTTCGGTGTGCACGGGAGCCGGTCCTCAGCAGGTCGGAAGGTCGTTGATGTCGTCGCCGCTGTCGAGGTTCAGCCACGCCCACGGGATGTAGTTCTTGCCGCTGTAGTTGACCTGGACCCACCAGGTGCTGCGCTTGCCGTTGTTGTAGATGTACGCGAACACCTCGTCGCCGGCCTTCTTGCAGTACGCCTCCAGCCGGGTGCCCGGCTTGGCCCAGCCGACCTGCTTGCTGTCCTCCTGCTTGGTGATGCTGAAGATCTCGTTGCCGTTCCGGCCGGCGACATCGGAGTCGCAATAGGTCGCGGTGTCGCCGTTCTGGCCGTCGTTGCAGGTCGCCGTGCCGGACAGGTGGTCGGTCGTCTTCTTGCTGGTGGCGGTGGCGGTGCCGGCCGCGTTCTTGGCCGTCACGGTGAAGGTGTACTCGGTACCGGCGGTCAGCTTGCTCACGGTAAGCGACCCGCAGCTGCCCGAGGCCGACCCGGCGCCCGACGCGGCCAGCGAGCAACTCGCCGTGCCGCCGCCCGCGTCCACCGTGAACGACACGGTCGCGGAGGTGGTGGCCGGATTGACCCCGGTGATCGTCACCCGCGGCGCCGAGAGTGTCCTGGCCGTCGCCGTGCCCGGGTTGCCCGGGCCGGCGTCGTTGACCGCGCGCACCTCGACCGCGACGGTCGCGCCGTTCTCGAAGCCGGTCAGCGTCGCCGCCGTGCCGTCGGTGACGTCGGTCGACTTGCCGCCTGCGGTCACCACGTACTTGGTGATCGCCC
Source organism: Actinoplanes subtropicus (assembly GCF_000721705.1). Classification (GTDB taxonomy): domain Bacteria; phylum Actinomycetota; class Actinomycetes; order Mycobacteriales; family Micromonosporaceae; genus Actinoplanes; species Actinoplanes subtropicus. The sequence continues at coordinate 93,709 of NZ_JOJL01000012.1, read as the reverse complement.
GCCCGTTGTCGGCCGGGGCCTGCCAGCTGACCTGAATCGCGCCGGCCTGGTCGCCGGCGGTGGCCGCCGAGACGTTCGCCGGCGCGCCCGGCGTCGTGTACGGCACCACGCTCGCGCTGACCGGCGACGCCTTCGACCCGGCGCCCCGCTCGTTGACCGCGACCACGGTGAACGCGTACTGCTTGCCGTACGCGAGCTGGCCGGCCGGAATGGTCAGCGCGGGCGCGGCCGAGTCGCCGACCGGCGCGCTGCCGCCCTCGGAGATCGCCGTCACCGTGTACCGCGTGATCGCCAGCCCCTGCCCGTTGGCCGGCGGCCAGCTCACCACGACCGTGCCGTCCGGTTTCGCCTCCGCGGTGACCGCGGTCGGCGCGTCCGGCACCTCGGCCGTCGGCTTCACACTGTTGCTCGTACGGGGCGGGCCGTCGCCCTTCTTGTTCACGGCGTACACCGTGAATTGATAGGTCTGTCCGTTGACCAGGCTGGGCACGGTCAGCGACCGCTGATCGGCGCCCACCTGGAAGGTCCTGCCCGCGCCCTGCACCACGTAGCGCGTGATGGCCGCACCGTTGTCGGCCGCCGCCTGCCAGGTCACCCGGGCCTCGGCGTTGCCGGCCGCCGCCCGCACGTTCCGCGGCGCGCCCGGCTTGGCCACGACCGGCTTCGGCGGTTTCGGCGGGGGCGGGGGCTGCTCCAGCGGCGTCTTCGGCGGGTCGCCGCCGAGCACGTCGTCGGCGTACTTGTCGACCGTGCGCACGTGGTGCGCGTCGTCGACCACCCGGGCGGTCGGCGCGCCGGGCGCGTTGATGAACAGGTAACCCTCGCGGACCTCGAGCTCCAGCGGGCCGCCCGGTTTCTTGAACGGGATGTCCGGCTGCGCCTTGCCGGCCGAGTCGAAGACGTGGACCGCCTGGCCGGCCGCGTCGGCCACGTAGAAGAAGCCCTGCCAGGCCACGGCCGCCTGCAGGTCGGGGCCGCTGCCGGGGACCGTGAAGTCGGCCCGCATGCCCTGGTCGCCGACCACGTAGACGTGCCGCGAGTCGGTGACGGTGACCGGCACCGAGCGCCCGTCGGTGTGCGCCGGCATCGTGCCCGGCCCGGCCAGCGGCAGCGTCACGCTGGTCGCCTTGGCGTCGCCGTGGATCGTGGCGAGCACGTCCGTCGTCTTGTCCAGCACCGCGACGCCGTCGTCCAGCGTGGAGAGCACGAGGTCGTGGCTGCCGGCGGCGACGGCCTCGGTACGTACGACCGATGGGCCTTTTTGATCTTGGGAATTTTCGGACGCCAGCGGCGCCGGTGCGATCGCGGTGACCGTGCCCTCGCTCGGCGCCGCGACCCACAGCCGCCCCTTGCCGTCGAAGACCCCGCCGGTGATGCCCGGCGGGAACCGCAGCTCCGGCCCGAGCGGCCCGAGCGTGCGCGGGTCGATCTGCTGCACCTTGCCCTGTACCGAGTCGACGACGAAGGCGGCATCGTCATCGAGGGCGACCTGGACGCCCAGCCCCGGGCTCGCGGTGGAGTCGCTCCAGAACTGCTTGAGCGTGGTGAGATCCATCGACCCGATCCGCCCGGTGGTCACGTCCCGCAGGATCACGAACCGGTCGGTCTGGCTGACCTCGAGCTGGTGCCCGCGCGCGTCGGGCACGGTCACCCGGGTGTCCACCTTGGCGGTCACCCCGTTGATCCGGGCGACCTCCGACTTGGACCGGCTGAACACCCACGACGCCGAGTCGAAACTGGCCACCGCCTGATCGGCCGAGCCGAGCCCGAACGCGGTGAGCCCGAGCCCACCCGCGAGCACGAGGACGGTCCCCATCGTGACGAGGTAGCCGCGACTGCGCCACTTCGGACGTGGCGCGCCGCTGTCTGCGCTGGTCACAACCGCAAACCCTCTCCCTTTGACGGACCCCCTCCGCAAGGACGCTGGCCATCATAGGGGGATCGCGGTGGCGGTCGATACCCGGAAGTCACGCCTGTGGATAAGTATCGTCGCCGAGCGTGATCCACTATTTGGTCGAGGTGGACCGGTTCGTGCAGGCCTGCTGCGAGGTCGCGAACTTGTCGTTCCGGTAGACGGCGACCACCGCGAAGCAGTAGTTCAGATTCGCGTTCAGCCCCGTGATCTCGAAGGACGTCGTGCCTGGTCCGAGCGTGCTCACCGGCCTCAGCTGCTGCCCCGGCTGGGCCATCGCGACGAGGAAGGAGACCTTGCCGTTGGCGGGGTCGGCCCAGGTCACCCGGATGCGCGAGCCCTCGTCGCGCAGGGCGACATCGGTCGGCGGATTGCCGCCCAGAGTTGGCACATCCGAGTCGGGTTTGTCACCCGACCGATTGGCGAGCACGAAGACGAGAGCGGAGACGGCGATCACAGCCGCGAGGACCGCGGCGATCGCCGCGAAGATGCCGAGGGTGCGCTTCGGGGGTGGTTGCGGTGTGTCTTGCCCGTACGGGTGGGGAGTCCCGGCCCATTGCGGCGGTTGCCTTTCTTGCCCGTACGGCTGGGGAGGCCCCGGCCATGGCGGCAGTTGAGCCGCTTGCGGGTGGGCCGGAGCGGGCCACGGCGGCTGCTGGGCTTCTTGCGCGGGCGCTTGAGCCGGCGTTGCCTCCCAGATCGGGGGCTGTTCGTGCCAGGCCCGCGGCGGTTGCGGGCCCGCCGGGGCCGGCCAGTGCTGCTGGTTGGCCGGGGTGGGCGGCTGCACCTGGCTGCCGGGCGTGGGCAGAGCCGGGATCGGCCCGGTCGCCTCCTCGTCGGGCACGACCGGCTGGATCGGCAGTGTCGTGGTCGCCTCGTCCGCGGGCGGCCCACTTGCGGGAACGGCCGGGGACGGGTCTCCCGCCCGTACGGCAGCCTCTTGATCCTGCCCGAGATAAGCCCGCGCCCGCGCAACGGCCCAATGCCCCGCACCCAACGTCGCGGGCCCCAACTCCGCAACCCGCCCGAACGCCTTACGCGCCTCGTGCCGGTTCCCCAGCTCCTCGGCGACCACCCCGATGTCGTGCGAGATCTCCAACATCAGCGCATCGGACTCACCCAGCCGCCACATCCCCGCCGCGTAGGCATCCTCGAGCACCCGCCGCGCCCCGCTGGGGTCGTCGTCCCGCCGCAGCATCTGCCCAAGCAGGTACGAAGTGCGCAAAACATCCGGATCATCCTCGGCGAGGTTGATCTTCCCCAGCTCAACGGCCCGCTCCAGCAGAGCAATGGCACCCGTCAGATCACCCGAATCCGCGAGCACCTGAGCCCGCTGCCGGGCCGGAGTAAGTGGGGATGGCTGCGACACGCCCGCCATGCTGCCCGGAACACCCGCATAACGCCAGGCGAAGGCGGCCGTATGGCCGGGATTGTTCCCGGCCCCACCCTCCCTGCAGCCCCAGCCCGAGGCCGTGTAAAGTTCTCTCCTGTGCGGCCCGCCGGGCCGCCGATACCCGGTGGGTAACACGGGTACGGCACCGGTAGGCTGACAGTGCAGGTCCGGGTGGCGGAATGGCAGACGCGCTAGCTTGAGGTGCTAGTGCCCTTTATCGGGCGTGGGGGTTCAAGTCCCCCTCCGGACACAGATTTGTCCTAGAATGTCGGGTTTGAGCCGCAGCTTAGACCCGATTTTCGTGTCAAAGCACTGCTTGCGCCACTTCCGTGACGCACGGATGCCCAGTTTTCGTGTTCAGGCGGGTTGCTGCGGCGCACAGCAACCGAACCGCAACCGAGCTGAAGCCCGGTGCCAGGTGGCCGACAGGGTCGGTATGACTCGTTTCGAACCACCACAGATTCCACAACAACCCGTTGACGACGACGCGCACCCGTACTCCGTCGTCCAGCACCGGCCGCAACCCTTACCCAGCATCAGCGGCATGTCCGTACGCCGCGTGATCGGCGAGGACGGCCACCTCGATCGGCCATTGCCCTGGGCCTCGGGCACCCCGGTCGAGATCACCATCGCCGGAGCCCATGATGCGTAGACGGACACCGACGGTCGAGGAAGCCATTCCCCGCGCGCTGGTCGGCCTCGCACCGAACAGCCGTGATCTCTACGCCTACTACCTGCGGTTGCTGGCCCAACGACACGGCAACCGGAAGATCGACCAGCTGGTCGTTTCGGACATCACCGAGCTCGGGGTCTGGGCGCAGACGATGGCAGCCCGACGCCGCAGCACGGCCAACGGCACCAGCGCCCGAGAACACGCCATCGCCGCCTGCCGGAGGCTGTTCGACACCGCGATCGCCGACGGCTACCTACAGCACAACCCTGCCAAAGCCGTCCGCAAACCCCCACGAGCCGACAGCCGACGCACCGCACTCACCGACGACCAGGTCGCCGACGTCTTCCGCGCGGTCCGCGACGAGGAGACCGGACTGCTCAGATTCCTGCTCGAGACCGCATGCAGGCGAGAAGGCCTGCTCGGCCTCACACCAGACAAGCTGCACCCGGCCAGGCAAACCGTCCTGCTCGACGAGAAAGGCAGCCGGATCCGCGAACAACCCGTCTCGCAGCTCATGATGGAATACCTGCAGCAGCCCACCTGCCCCATCTACCAGTGGACCCGCCGCCGGCTCGACAGCCTCTGGCTGCGCATACGCCGTGAATTGCCCTGGGCCGACGAAATCAGCCTGAGCACCCACTGGTTCCGACACACCACCATCACCAACGTCGAACGCGTCACCAGATCACCCGTCCTGGCCGCCACCTTCGCCGGACACCGACTCAGCAAATTCGGCGCCACCGCGACCTACATCGCCCCCTACAGCGTGGCCGAGGTCGCCTGGGCATTCACCCAAGTCTTCGGAGGCACCCACCCGCTCGTCACGTCCGACCAAATACCACCAGGCGGGTAGCCCGATCGACGACGCAGCCACCCGCCGCCTCAACGTGGCCGCCGCCGCGCCCGCCGTGACCGACATCGCACCAGCACACGACGACAGCCCGTTCATTTTCCGGTCAGCGGGTCACCATCCCGGGTGAGCGTCGCTGGCAGAGCGCTGCTGGACCTCGTGCTCGACGCAGAGGTACGTTCGTCATGCGCGAGACCGCGACGGCGCTGTTCTGGCGTCACGACGCCGTCGGCTTCGCGGCCGTGGCGGGAATGGATGAGGCTTCCGGCACCCGCGGCGCCGCCAGGGCAGCCGAGCTGTCGCGGCCGGCCTCACCCGTCGTGGCGCAGATGGCGCCAGACTCGCTCGGGTGTGAGGGGCAGATCCCGGATGTAGACAGCCCGTGGCGCTGGCGACGGGCTCCTTGTACGACAAGCTGACCGCCACCCGACCGCCGCCGGCACTGCCGGCGTAACTTGCAGGCACCGTCGGACTGTGCCGATGGTAATTGAGTAGGCGGCCCCTCCGTAGAGGTCGAAGCGACCATGCGGCGGGGCCGGCCCCCGGCCGCCCCGTCGCATTCAGCAGCTGGTCGGTGGCCGCCCGCCTCCGATGCTGACCGAGACGTCCAGCCCTGGTGCCATGCCGTCGCACGGCGCCGGGGGACCGCCTCGATGGTCTCCTCGGCCCTGGCCCCAGGCTCGGTGATCGGCGCCCCCCGCTCAGCCGGCGGCCACTCGATTCCGGCCGTCGCGCTTTGCCTCGTAGAGGACCTCGTCAGCGGCCCGGATCAGCTCGTCCGGCGGGAGTCCGGCGGCGGGCACGGCGGTCGTCACGCCCACACTGATGGTGACGATACCGTTGTCGGCGAGCAGGTGCGGCTCGCGCAGGGCGGCGACCGCGCGGCGGGCCCGTTCGGCGACTGCGATGGCGCTAGCCGCGTCCGCGCCGGGCATGACGACGCAGAACTCCTCGCCGCCGTATCGGGCGACCAGGTCGGTGGTGCGGACACTGGCGGCCAGCGTGGCTGCCACGCGCCGGAGGCATTCGTCGCCGCCCTGGTGGCCGTAATGGTCGTTGTACTTCTTGAAGTGGTCGATGTCGATCATGGCGAGGCCGACCGGCTCTCCGGAGCGCTGTAGCCTCAACCATTCGGCATCCAGCATTACGGCGAGTCCGCGCCGGTTGGCCAGCCCGGTCAGGGGGTGGGTAAGCGCCAGGTGCCCCAACCGACGGTTCGCCTCGGCGAGTTCCGCGGTGCGCTCGGCGACCTTACGCTCCAACGACGCGTAGACCAGGGCATTGTCCAGCGACACGGTGAGCTGCCCGGCGATCAGCAGAACCGAGTCGAGCCGGGCGGCCGAGAAGGCGTGGCGCGTCAGCCGGTTCTCCAGCACCAGCATCGCTCGGGGCGCGCCGTGACTGAGCACTGGCACCACCAGAAGCGAGCACCGGCTGATCCCCGAGAGGTAGGGATCGCGGGACACCCGGTCGTCGCGGGACGCGTCGTCGACCAGCATGGGTTCCTGGGTTCGCTCGGCGTACCGGACCGCGGTGATCGGCAGCAGCCCGCGTTCGCCGGCCTGAGCGGCCGTGAGGGCCGGGCGTCCCCCGTCGGCCGGCAGGATCCAGCCGCCGGTCTGGTCATCGCGTAGCAGCATGCGGACCGCGGTCGCCCCGGTCATGGCACTGAGTATCCGCTCCACCCGATGGCGCAGGCTGTCGAGGTCGGTCTCGGAACTCAGTGCCCGGGCGGCCTCCAGCACCGCGAGCAGGTCGATCACTTCGGTGGAGAGGTTCACGCTGGGCGGCACGTGTCGCCTCGTGCCGTCGCCGGCGCGTGGCGGCGACGGCAGGGATACGAGGAACGGGTGGTCTCGCTCCATCTGGCTCACCTTGGCGGGCGCACGCCACGCGGCGTACCCGCGGTGGGCTTCCGCCAGCAAGTGCCGGGCGACGCGTTCCATCCCTTGCGCGCGTACGAAGAGAGCGGCCCGCTCGGTGATGAGCGCGGCCTGCCAGGGGTGCGCGACCTCGGCGGCCTTGGTCATCGCGTTGTCGAAGGACGCCGCCGCCGCCGGGAAATCGCCGACGACCCAGGCCTGTTCGGCCTGGGTCAGCAGGTACAGGTGACCGAAGTTGCCGGGCTGGTCGGCGGCGCGCGCAGCCAGGAACTCGGCGCTGCGGTCGAGCTCGGCCAGGGCCTCGTCGCGTAGCACGCCCTCGCCGTCACGGGCTCGCTCGGCCGCGCCGAGCGCCCCGAGCAGATGCACCGACACGATGCTGTAGGTGCCCGCCACGGCCGGGGCGTGCGCTACCGCAGCAGCGCTGTGCCGGATCAGCGAGTCGCGGTCGCCGAAGACCGCCGCGGCCAGGGAACGGACGAGGTGAAGGTTCGCGACAATGGCCGGGCTCGCGGCCGGTGCCTGCTCGTCGAAGTCGGCGTCGCCGCGGAGCACCCCCACCAGCTGTCGAAAGAGCCGCAGACCGGCGGCGGCCTGGCGATGACCGATCCGGTCGCACAACGCGAGCCCGGCGTCCACCTCGGCGGCATACTCGTCCAGGCTGGCACCACAGTCGAGCAGGGCAGGCGCCGAGGCGAAGTAGGAGGCGGCCGCGTTCTGCAGGTCGCCGCCGCGCAACAGGCCGACGCGAGCCTCCCGCGCGATCTGCACGGCTTGCCCGAACGGTTCGAACCAGAAGACGGCCGCGATCGCGTACAGGAACCGGGCCTGGGACGTGTCCGGCTCGTAGCCGCGCGCCTCGCTGACCTCGAGGACACGTCGCGTCGCCCGGTAGCCGGCCCGGTAGTCTCCGCGCACCGCAATGACGACGAAACCTGCATGGGCCAGCGGTCCGACCAGCGCGGCCGCCGGTCCCCCGGCGGCCCAGTGCGCGGCCGCCTCCAGCACCAGCCAGGCCATGGTGACCTGGTCGTGGAAGAAAGCGGGAGCCATCAGCCGATTGATCACCCGGGCGGTCGCGATCAATCGTGGATCGGTCACCTCGGGCCGGCTCAGGTCGTCCGCGGCATCCCCCTTCGCCAGCCACGCGTACAGGTTCTCCAGGCCGGCGCCCACACTCGGCCCCACCCGCTCGGGCCCGGGCACGTCGGTGCCCAGCCGGCGCAGCAGGTCCAGCCCGAGCGTCAGCGCCTCGGCCAGCATGCCGCGGTTGGTCAGCGCGACGATCTGCTCGCACACGACCGGCGCGTGGACCACCGGATCAGGGACCTGCTCGGCCAAGGCCCGGAACACCTCGTCGGCCTCGGCGAAGCGGCCCAGTCCGCACAGCACGGCGTGCCACTCCGCCCGCACATGCGAACGGACGGGATCCGTGGCCGGCAGCAGTCGCAACGCCGCCGCCAGCAACGCCTCGGCCGCCACATAGTTGGTCACCAGCCAGGCCGCGGACGCCGCCTGCCGCATCAGGGAAGCCGCCACCAGGCGCTCGTCCACGTCGGACAGCTCTTCCCACACGGTCAGGTACTGCTGCGCCGCTACCGCGGCATACGCCGGTTCGCCAGCCAGCCGACGGGCCACTGCCAGCGCGAGCAGCCGCCGGGCGCCGGGATCCAGAAGGCCGTACGCCGCCTGCTGAACCCGGTCGTGCCGGAACACCGCCCGCGAAGGACCCTCCCGATGCACCACCACCAGGCCGTCCTCCGCCGCCGGCCGCAGCGCGGTGGCAACATCGTCGGCGGTCCGGCCGGACGCGACCCGCAACAGTTCCAGGTCGACCTCACCACCGATGCCGGCCATCACCTCGAGCAGTTCCCGGGCAGCGGCGGGCAACGCCTCGATGCGCGCACCGAGCAGATCCACCACGTCGCCGACGCCGACGAACTGGCGAAGCGAGGTGGGATCCCACCGCCAGCCGCCGCCCTCGGGCATCAGCAGGCCCTCGCGCCGCAGCGCATTGACCAACTCCACGGTGTCGAACGGATTGCCACCGGTGCGGGCGGCAAGCGCGTCCGCCAGGGGCGCCGCCACCGATGCGGGCAGGCGCAGCATCTCGGCCAGCAACGTGCACAGGTCACCCGATAGCAGATTGGCCAGCCGCAGCTCACCCTGGCCCTCGCCGTCCTGGCGCAATCGGGCCAGGACAGCGGTCAGCGGATGCGCCTGATCCACCTCGGACTCGCGGAACGCGCCGAGGATCAGCGCACCGGGCAGGTCCGGCTCGGCCAAGACGGCGTCGAGGAACCCGAACGCGGCGGCCCCGGCCCACTGCAGGTCATCGACGAACAACACCACCGGATGCGCGCAACTCGCCACGGCTTTGAGCAGATCGAGATAGACCTGACGAATCCGCGCGGCGAGGAGGCGCGAGTCGTTGTCCGGCGCTTCCGGGGGTACGCCGAGCAGCACGGCGAACGGCGGCAGGATGGCCGCGGCGGGCGGAGCGTTGGACCCGAGCGCGGCGAGGAGACGTTCGCGCAAGCCCGCGATTTCTTCGTCGGATCCGGCGAGCAATTGGCCGCCGAGCGCGCTGAACGCCTGCCCCACGGCGTCCGCGCCGAGGTCCCGCCGGTACTGGTCGAATTTGCCCGTCACGAACCAGCCGCCGGCGGCGGCCACGGCCGGCCGCAGCCGGTCGATCAGCGCCGTCTTGCCGACCCCTGGCGGTCCGGTGACCAGGGCGACCCCACGGTTGCCGGCGACGGCCTCAGCGAACAGACCACGCAGCGTCGCCAGGGGCACGTCCCGCCCGATCAGCCCGGCCGGCGCAGCCAGCCGCATCGGGAAATCCCGCTCCGCCAGGGGAAACGAGCCGGTGCCGTGAGCGATCGCGGCGCGCAGCCGGTCCAGGTCGTAGGCGAGCCCCTCGCCACTCTGGTAGCGCTGCTCCGGCTCCTTGCTCAACAACCGCAGAGTGATGTCCGACAGCAACGCCGGGACTCGTGGGTTGACCTCAGCGGGCGGAGCCAGCACCCGGGCCAGATGGTCGTGCACCAGGCGCAGCGGATCGCCGCCCCGGCCGAACGGCGGCTCACCGGTCTCCAACTCGTACAGGGTGGCGCCGAGAGCGTACAGGTCGGCCCGGTGATCCACCGGCCGACCGGTCCGTCCGGTCTGCTCCGGCGCCAGATACGGCAGCGTGCCGACCAAGCCGTTCTCCGGCAGACCGGCGTCCGGATCCTCGGCGGCGACCGTAGTGGCGAGCTCATAATCGATCAGAATGGGCTGCAGCCCCGGCGCCGGCACACCGTCGACAAGGGGAACCAGGACGTTCGCCGGGCTGACGTCCCGGTGCACAACACCACGACGGTGGATACCGGCGATCGTGTTGGCAAGACCGACCGCCAAATCAAGCAGCGGAGCGAGATCCCAGGGGGCCGCCAACGCGGACAGCGTACGGATGGGGGTGTCGACGAAATCCAGCGTGCCGTCGGCGGTGTCCCGCGCCAGCCGTGGCGTACCCGCGAGGCCCGCAAGCCGATGCAACACGGCGATTTCGTTACGCAACCGCTCGGCGGCATGGGGACCCAGTGGCTGCTTACGGACCACCGCAACCCCAGCGCCGTCCGGGTGGACCCGCACCACCCGGGTCCGCTCACTGTCGTAAAGAATCTCGGAGTGGGGCGACGCAGAGCTCACCTGCCTCTCATCGACCGCACCCCGCCTCCGCTGAGCTTTACGCCTCCGAACCGCGTCCTCGTGCAGCATGACCGGGTCCGACCGGCCATCACCCGCCTCGCAGGCCACGCGGGCGACTCCGACCTCCGGCGTGGCCGACCCCTCCCGATGGCCGACGCTTCGGACCAGTCACCTCCCGACCCGCTGCCGTACAGCCAAGCTGTTCTTCTACCTTTCGCCGCTGGTGAGCGGTGTCACCCATCAGTGTCGCCCGGAAACACCGCGATCGTCACGAGTAGCGTCGCTCAACAGTTCAGCGCGCGGCGGGTGGACGCCTACCGCGACCGAGCTCTGGTCGGCGCCGGCCGGGGAGTTGGGGGGCCTTGACGGATCACCGCGGAACTCGGGGCCGACCGGTCAATGGGCAACGCTGAACAGGCCGCGCCGGTGGGCCGGCTTCTCGATCTCGTCGATCAGGGCGACCGCGACGTCCTCGAAGGAGATGCCCTCGCCGGCCGGATGGTCGACGCCAACGCGGTAGCTGCCGGTCCGCTCGCCGGGCCCGACCAGCGGGGCAGGTGAGATGAACGTCCAGTCGATGTCGTCGTGATGCGTACGGATCAGCTCGTAGCCCTCTATTCCCGCCATCGCCTCCTTCCGGTGGGGCGCCGGGAAGCCGGGCAGGTCGATCATGCGATGGCCGGCCAGGGTCAGAGAGGCGCCGCCCCCTACGATGATCAGCCGGGCATCACCGGCCGTCGCGGCCAGGTTGCTCAGCCCGTCCAGGTAACCCTGCCAATTCCCGCCGGACCGGTCCGGCGCGATGGCCGCCACGATGACCTCCGCGGTCGATGCCATGCCCTTGGCGAAGACGGGGTCGCAAGCGTCGCCGCGAACGGCAACCGCGCCGGGCGGCAGGTCGCCACCCGAGCGGCTCACGCCGGTCACGTCATGACCGCGCGTGACCGCCTCGGCTGCCACCCGACTGCCGATCCGGCCGGTCGCTCCATAGACAATTATCTTCATGCGCGGAATTTGTCCCACCGCGGTATGAGCCCGGCGCAGGGGTCGGAACGGGTGGTCGAGGGGGCGCCGCCCTGGCGAAACTCGCACCTCCGTCATCGACCACCGCCGTCGTCGACCACCCCTGTGACGCCCTCGCGACGGCACGACGGACAAGCTGCCCACATCCGCTCCCGGCTGTTCGCCCGGAAGGCGATCGGGCGTTCAACAACCACCGAGCGTGATGGCGCGCGGACGGTGGTATCCCTGTGCGATCCAAGACCCGCTTGACGATCACGCCGGACGGTTGAGCTTGTTCTCGGCGGCCCTTTCGGGTGGCCCGGGGCGGTCGTGGAACAGCAGGAGTTGGCGGAGGGACGGACTGCTCACCCTCGATCGCTCCCGCCGTTGCCCGAGGTGATGGCGCGCAGTACGCGCTGGCCGATGCGGGCCAACTGCCCGACCTGCGCCCTGGTCAGCTGGTCGAACACGAGGTGGCGTACCTCGGCGACGTGGCCCGGAGCCGCGCGGACGAGCTTGTCGTACCCCTCCTCGGTCAGTATGGCGAGGGTGTAACGGCCGTTGGCCGGGTCGGGGCGACGGTTGATGTACTTCTTGCTCTCGAGCCGGGCCGCGACCTGCGAAAGACGGGACAGCGACCCCTCGGCAAAGGCGGCGAGCTCGCTCATCCGCATTTCGTGCCGTGGCGACTCGGACAGCGCCGCCATCACCCCGTACTCGAAGAGTGTCAGACCTTCGGCACGCAGTTGCGCGTCGAGCGAGGGCTCCAGGCGCCGCATCAGGCCGAGCAGGGCCAGCCAGGCACGACGTTCCTCCTCATCCAGCCAGCGGGGCGCCTCACCGGCGGGCGTACTCGTCATGCCCCCCAATCTACTCACGCTTCACGCTTGAAGTAAACCAGGTCACATCTGACTTGAATCTTGAAGTCAAGGTCGCTAGTTTGACTTGAACATTTAAGTCCGAACACGGGTTCGGTCAGGCCCGACATCCCCCATCCGCACAGTCGATCTGCGCCCGTTGAAACCGGAATGGCCACATGAGAGTCTCTGCAGCACTTCCCGCGAGAACACGCTTCGCCCTGCTCGCGGCGGCGGTCGCCACAGCGACCGGCGCACCAGGCCCTATCAAGGTCGTGACCAGCGGCCTCCCGGGCGTCGACGACTTCACCTTCCTCAGCGACCGCTCCGACGTCGTGTTCGCCGCGCAGAGCAGCCTCGACCAGCTCGCGCTCGTCTACCCCGACGGAACCGCCCAGACCGTCCTGGACGCCTCCGACGGCCTCGCCTCACCGACATCCGTCGCGGTACGCGGAAACCAGATCTACATCACCAACGCCGGCTTCGCCCAGCCACACACCCCGAAGGTGCTGCACGGAACGCTCGACTTCGCCGCGCCACGTCTCACCCAAACCTACTGAACCGCAAGCCGCTAGAACCCAGCGCAGCACTCCAAGCAACACTCGGGTCGCAGCCATCCCTACCCCGTCACGGTGGGATGGCTGGCCCCACGGCGACGTGGCGGTGGTGACCTGTACGACGTCTTCCTGCCGATCTTCGCGACCAATAGGAGTTCCCCGTGCCGACCGCTACCGTGCGTACCAGGGTCACCGTCCCGCTGCGCTTCGCCGACGGCTACACCGTCACCGCTGACGTGGTCACCTTCCACGGCCTGGCCGACGGCGCCGAGCACCTCGCGATCGTCCTCGGCGACCCGGGTGTCGGCACCCCGCTGGTCCGCATGCACTCCGAATGCCTCACCGGCGACGTCTTCGGCTCGGCCCGCTGCGACTGCGGCCCGCAACTACGCGAGGCGGTCCAGCGCATCGACAACACCGGCGGAGTGCTGCTCTACCTGCGCCAGGAAGGCCGCGGCATCGGCCTCTACGCCAAGCTCGACGCCTACGCCCTGCAGGACGCCGGCTTCGACACCTACCAAGCCAACCTGGCCCTCGGCCTGCCCGAAGACGCCCGCGACTACACCGCCGCCGCCCAAATGCTGACCGCCCTCGGCATCAATGAGCTCAACCTGCTGACCAACAACCCCGACAAGGTACGACAGCTGCGCGACCTCGGCATCACCGTCGCCGCGACCGTGCCCACCGGCGTGCACGCCACCGCAAGCAACCTGCGCTACCTGCAGACCAAGATCGAACACACCCACCACACCATGGCCCTGGCCGGCTGACCGAGACCGCCAGGAAAGCCGCCCCCCGAACCCGTCCCGACCGACCTCGGCACCCTCGCCGGCCGCACCGCCACCACCACCGCGCTCGGCGCCCGCAACGCCGCCGACACCCCGACCGAACAGGCGCCGGCCGCCGTTACCAGGCCCACACCGGCCGCACCCATAACAAAACCGTCAGCATCCCCTGACCACCGGGCCGGCCACGCACACCCTGGAGCCCGCATGAGCCTCCCCACCACCCAACGCCCCACGCACACCGACCGCCTCCTGCTCACCGCCGCGATCGACCTGTCCCGGCTGTCGCCGCCCGCACCCACCCACTACGCCGTCGGCGCCCTCCTGGCTGACTACACCGGCGCGGTGCTCGCCACCGGATACACCGGCGAAACCGACCCCCAGGTGCACGCCGAAGAGGCCGCCCTCGCCAAGCTCGGCCCCACCGACCATTCGGTCGCCCTCTACACCTCGCTGGAGCCGTGCACGGTCCGCAAGTCCCGCCCGACACCCTGCACCGAACTGATCCTCGCCGCCGGCATCACCCGGGTGGTCCTCGCCCTGCGCGAGCCGCTGCTGTTCGCGGACTGCCACGGCGTCGAAACCCTCATGCGGCACGGCGTCGAGGTGATCGAGATCCCCTCTCTCGGAAACCGAGTCCGCGACATCAACGCCCACCTGCTCCGGCCATAGCCCGCTCACCGGACAGATCCTCGGCATCTCCCAGTCACCCATGCCGGCTACTCGACCTGGCTGATCAAGCCGCGACCCGGGCGGCTCACCTGGACGCAGGGCATCGTGCTCACCAAGTACGGTTCCGTTGGTCTCCCTCCCGCCTCACCACTGCTCGGCGAGCCCGATCTGCCGCGCAGCGCGTCGCGCTACGCACGAATGCGGGCTGATCAAGGACGTCGGCCGCCGTGACGAGCTGGTCACTGCCACCAAGGTCCAGGGCCGGATGCAGGCCGGCCCGACCGGCGCCGGCCTGTCCCGCAAAGCGATCCTCAGCCAGGTCGACGCCAGCCTCGCCCGGCTGGGCAACGACTACATCGACCTGTACCAGATACACCGGTGGGATCCGCACACCCCGATCGAGGAGACGCTGGCCACCCTCGACGACGTGGTGCGCTCCGGCAAAGCCCGCTACGTCGGCGCGTCGTCCATGGCGGCCTGGCAGTTCTCCAAGGCGCACTACCTGGCGGAAAGGGCAGGCATCAGCCCGTTCGTGTCGATGCAGAACCACTACAACCTGCTCAAGCGGGAGGAGGAACGGGAGATGCTGCCGCTCGGCGCCGACCTCGGCGCCGGCGTCATCCCGTGGAGCCCGCTCGCCCGCGGCCGGCTCACCCGCGACTGGGACGAGGCGACCTGCCGCAGCCAGACCGACGAGGTCGGCGCCGGCCTTCTCCGGCATCGAGGAGGTGCACCGCGGCGTCGAGGCCGTCGTCCACCTCGCCGCGATCCCCGGCGCCACCTTCGCCCCCGGCGCGGCGACCTTCGACAACGACCTCATCTCCACCTTCCACGTCTTCCAAGCCGCCCAGCTCTTCAAAATCCACAACCTGGTGTGGGCATCCGGCGAGACCGTGCTCGGCTACCCTTTCGACAACCCACCCGCCTACGTGCCCCTCGACGAAGACATCCCGATGACGCCCGAGGTCGTCTACGCACTCGCCAAGGACCTCGAGGAGGAGATGGCCCGGCAGTTCTGCCGCTGGGACCCACAGCAGAAGATGATCGGCCTGCGCTTCTCCAACGTCATGGAGACCTCCGCCTACGCGGAGTTCCCCTCCTTCGAGGCCGATCCGGTATCCCGCAAGTGGAATCTATGGACCTACATCGACGTCCGCGAGGCGCCCAGGCGGTGGTGCTCGCTCTGGCCTACAAACGGTCCGGCCTTCGACAACTTCATCATCGCCAACGCGGACAGCGTGATGAGCCGGCCCTCCGCCGAGCTCATGAAAGAATTCTTCCCCGGCACCGTGTTCCGCAAGCCGATCGAGGGAACCGCTTCGCTGATCTCGGTCGAGAAGGCCAAGCGTCTGCTCGGCTGGGAGCCCAAGCATTCCTGGCGAAACCACGTCTCCGCATAACTGGCGAAAGGACGACCGTTGACTTCGACGCGACCTGCCCGCGACGCCGTCAGCGCGGTGTGGGCGGTGCTGTTCGACACCTTCGGCACCGTCGTGGACTGGCGCTCCGGAATCACCGCGGCGGTGCGGCGCACGGCCGCGGTGCACGGCGTCCCCCGCGACGCCGAGGCCTTCGCGGATGCCTGGCGGGCGAAGTACGAGCCGTCCATGGATCGTGTTCGAAAGGGGCTCCGGCAGTTCACCACCCTGACGCGACTGCATCGGGAAAACCTCACCGCGACCCTGGCAGACTTCGGCGTGAATCTGCCGGACCCCGAGATCGAACGCCTCACCCACGCCTGGGAGCAGCTGCCGCCCTGGCCCGACAGCGTCGCAGGACTGACCATGTTGCGCCGGCGCTACATCGTCGGCCCGCTCTCCAACGGCAACGTCGCCCTGCTCACCCGGATGGCGAAACACACCGGCCTGCCATGGGACGTCATCATCGGCGCCGACGTCACCCGCCGGTACAAACCACAACCCGAGGCCTACCTGCACGCCGCTACCCTGCTGGAGTTGGAGCCCGAGCAAGTGATGCTCGCCGCCGCACACAACCACGACCTGGCGGCTGCCCGCCAAGCCGGATTCGCAACCGCATTCGTGCTCCGCTCGACCGAGTTCGGACCCTCGCAGTCCGGCGACCTACAAGCCGAATCGGACTGGGACGTCATCGCGACCGACTTCGTCGACCTAGCAGAACGGCTCGGCGCCGCCGACTCATCGCCCCATTAGGACCGGCGGAATCTTCAGATGACAGGTTCACGCACAGACTTCATCCCGTACGTGAGGGCGGCTCGACAAGCGCGGGGAGGCCGACGCCGAGCGCGCTGCCAAGCTTCTGCAAGGTGCCCACAGTGGGGTTCGCGACGCCCTTCTCCACGTTGATCAGCATCCGGCGGCTCACCCCGGCGACCTCGGCCAGCCGATCCAGCGTCCACCCTCGCGCCTGCCGGCCGCGCCTGACCCGGTCCCCGATCGCCGGCACTAGGGCCGTGGCGTCATCGCCGTATGATGCACTATATTGCGCATCCGCCCATCCCTCGGCCAGCCGGGAGGCGAGCCAGGGCGGGAGTGCGCGCCTCGAGCCGACCGTGCCCAGAAGTTCCGTGCAGGCCACCTCCAGCTGGCCGAGGCCCTGCGGGCTGAGCGCGTCGAAGACCGCGGACCGCACCGCCGTCACATGGCCCGGCGCGGCGGCCACCACCTTGGCGTACCCCTGCTCGGTCAGCACGGCGACGCTGCCCCGCCCGTCGTGCGGGAACCGCTCCCGGCGGATGAGACCGCGCCGCTCCAGGGCGGCCACCAGGTGGGACAGCCGCGACCGCGAACCGTTCGCCATCTCGGCCAGCTCGCTCATTCGCATCGAACGATCCGGCATCTCCGACAGCGCGGACAAGACCACATACCCGAAGTGGGTGAGCTCGGCGTCGCGCTGCAGCTGCCCCTCCACCTCGTCGAGCACGAAACTCAGCACCACCGCGAAGAGCCGCCACACCCGCTCCTCGCGCTCGGTCAACCACCGCACCTGCTCCATCGGAGTGACGATACGCGACCGCCGGTGTGGCGCGCGCAAATATTGACTGTTCAACGATATGGCCCTGGCGTGGCATCTGCTTGCAGGGACAACCAAATTCCCTGACGGAGAGGACACGATCTCCATGACCACGCTCAGCAGGCGCCAGGCGCCAGGCGCGCGGCGCCGCAGGCACGGTGCTCGGCGCGGCCGCATTCGGCGCCGCGATCCCCGCGGCCCAGCCCTGGCGTGCTCGGCCTGCATCCCGGCCGATGAACCCGACCGTCCGCACCGACCAGCACAGGAGACCGCAATGACCGTCACCTCCAACTCAGCCCGCGTCTCGGTGGGCCGCACGGTTACCGCTGTGGCCCTTTCCACCGTCGTCGGCGCTGCGGCCGCCGGCCTGACGAAAACCGCGATCGCCCTGATCGCCCGGGCCGCGGGAGCGTCGCACGATTTTCGGCCGTTGTGGCCAAGCAGCTACCTTCCGGTGACCGTGCTGGGTGTCCTCGCCGGCGCGATCGGCTGGCAGATCATCCGCCGGCGGGCGGCCCGGCCGGCGGCTGTCCTCCGGTGGCTCGTTCCCGCCGCGGTCGCCCTCTCCCTCGTCCCCGACATCGCCGACGGCGCCGCCGGCAGCAGCCCGGGAGTCAGCTGGGACGCCGTCTCGGCTCTCATGCTCATGCACCTGGCACTCGCGTCCATAGCCGTCACCGTCTATCGGTGGCTCCTGCCCCTACGCTGAATTCAGGAACACCGGCCTACGCGACGAGCTCGGCGACCGCATCGCGCGCCAGACCCGCGATGCGGTCGTCGGTGACGTCGTCCGCCCCGCCCACGCCGATCGCGCCGATGACCTCTCCATCGGCAGTCACGAGCGGTATGCCGCCGGCGACCGGCAGCAGGTTGGCATCGACCAGATGGGGCGGTGCCACCTGCATCCGCGGGGACGCGGCGAAGGCCGCGAACTTGGCCGTCGGGACACCGCTCACGGCCGAGGTGTACGCCTTGCGTCGTGCGGTCTCGACGCCGAGCGGGCCGACGCCGTCGTCGCTCAGAAGAACCTTCGTGACGCCACTGCGGTTGACCACGACGGCGCACACCCGGTGCCCGTCGGCTCTTGCCGCCTGCAGGGCGGCAAGCGCGGCGCCGTAGGCGATGTCGTAGCTGAGCGGCTCTCGCATGGAGCAGTCCCTCCGTCGATCCCGGCCACGCCGGTCAAGCGCCCAGTATGTCGCCTCCCCGAGATAATGTGAAGTAGCAGTCGCATTCGCACGACGGCTTTAGCTCGCCGGCGCGCCGAGGAGGTAGAGGCAGGCGACGGTGACAAGTTCGTCGGTGAGCTGGCGCCAGGTCAGCGGCCGGTCGGACTCGAATCGTTCGCCGTTCAGGATGCGGTTGTGGCAAGCCCCGTACACCAGGCGATAGACGACATCTATCCGCAACTCGGGCTCTGGCGAGTCGATCGCCGGAAGGATGGGATCGAGGAACTTCCGGAAGACGCGGGCGGCGTCGATGCTGGCCTCGGACCCGAGCTTGGCCACGGCGGTGTCGGTGGCGCCGGCGACCAAGAAGACGCGCATCAGGCGCTCGTGCGCCTGGTAGGTGTCGGTGAGCCCGGTGACCGCCGAGGCCACCAGCGCGGCGGGATCGGAGCGCCGCGGGGTGAAGCGGCGGATGATGTCGGCGCGAAAGTGCTCGATCATCTCGCGCTGCAGGGCGGCGATCAGCCGGTCCTTGTCGCCGAAGCGCCGGTAGACGCCGCCCACCGAGGCCCCGGCCCGGGCCGCGACGGCCGCGATGGTGAGCGCCTCGGTGCCACCCTCCTCCAGGAGGGCCGTCCCGGCCTCAAGGATCCGCTGCTGGGTACGCCAACTGCGCGCCTGCTGCGGCGGCGGCAGATCGAGCGACGACTCGGTACTCATCGACCCAGCGTACGGGTTTGCGGCCGGTGACGGTTGACACACCGGCGCGATAATGCGAATGTGAATTTCGGATCTCATTCGTGACGCCCGGGAGACAGAACCATGACCACCACCTCAGAGATCGACACCGGCACGGGTTACGGCCGGCCGAAGCCCTCCTACAACGCCCGGCTGCGCGAGGTCGGTCCCGGCACGCCGATGGGCGAGGCGCTGCGCCGCTACTGGCACCCGATCGCCAGCTCCGAGGCGCTCGTCGCCGGGGCCCTCCCGCAGAAGACCCGTGTGCTGGGCGAGGACCTGGTCGTGTTCCGGGACGGGCAGGGCACGCCCGGTGTCGTGTTCGAGCGCTGCGCCCACCGCGGCGCGAGCCTCTACTACGGCCGCGTCGAGGACGACGGCATCCGCTGCTGCTACCACGGCTGGAAGTTCGACACCCAGGGCCACTGCATCGAGCAGGCATGCGAGCCGGGCCTGGGCCGCAAGCGGGACGCCGCTCGCCAGCCGTGGTACCCCGTCGCGGAGCGCTACGGCCTGGTGTTCGTCTACATGGGACCGCCCGAGCTCAAGCCCGAGCTGCCCCGCTACGACGCGCTGGAGGACCCCGCCGGGGACGAGCGGTATTTCGCCAGCTGGCCGGTGCCGCACGCTGCGGTCCTCGGCATGCCTGCCGACTTCAGCTGGCTCAACATCTATGAGAACTCGGCCGACCCGACGCACGTCACCTGGCTGCACTCCACTCACAGCGGCTACCAGATGTTGGGCGTC
The DNA here is from genome assembly GCF_000721705.1 of Actinoplanes subtropicus. Classification (GTDB taxonomy): domain Bacteria; phylum Actinomycetota; class Actinomycetes; order Mycobacteriales; family Micromonosporaceae; genus Actinoplanes; species Actinoplanes subtropicus. The sequence goes on along the minus strand of NZ_JOJL01000012.1, from coordinate 73,784 downwards.
GGCACGTTCGGCTACCCCGAGAACTTCTTCGATCCGGCCACCATCGCCGAGCGCCTGACGTACGAGCGCACCGACCACGGCCTCAAGTACACCCAGCGGTTCGAGGTCGACGGCGCCGAGTACGGCTTCGCGGTCGACCAGCACCTGCCCAACGTCTTCGGGCTTCCGGACTACGTGAAAGTGACCCCCGACGCGCGGCCCGACCAGCTGCTGTGGGTCGTGCCCTCGGACGACACCAGCCACCGGCTGTTCTTCTCGATCCGCACCAACGATCCCGAGCGCATGGTCCGCTTCGTCATCGGCATCACCCAGAACGGCAAGCAGAACTTCGAGCTGACCGAGGAGGAGCGGCACCGGTTCCCCGGCGACGCGGAGGCGCAGGGCTCGCAGGGGGCGATCACCTTGGACTCCGAGGAGACCCTGGCGACCGGGGACCGCGGCGTCGTCATGCTGCGTCGCATGCTGCTCACGATGGCCGCCGACGTCGAGGCCGGCCGCGATCCGATCAACATCATCCGCGACCCGGCCGAGGTGCACCACGTCGAGACCGGCCTGTTCACCCTCGGCGAGCGCCCGGCGGGCGACCGCGCCGGCGCCTCGGCCTCCGCCGGGGTCTGAGCCGCACCATGAGCACCGAGTGGCTCGACACCGTCGTCGACGACCGGCGCGACGCGACCGGCCGGATCGTGGTGCTCGACCTGGTCAGCCCCGGCGACGCCGAACTGCCCGAGTTCGCCGCCGGCGCCCACGTCGACGTCCTGGTGGACGGCGCCGCGGGGCTGGTACGCCAGTACTCCCTGTGCGGGCCGCCGCACGACCGCAGCCGCTACCGGCTCGCCGTGCTGGCGGAAACGGCGTCGCGGGGTGGCTCGCTGGCGATGCACCGGCTCCGCAAGGGCGACCGGCTGCGGATCTCCCCGCCGCGCAACCGGTTCGGGGTCGCCGCCGAGGCGCGCCGACATCTGCTGCTGGCCGGCGGCATCGGCGTCACTCCCCTGCTGGCCATGGCGCACGCGCTGGACGCCGGGAGCGCCGAGTACGAGTTCCACTACTGCGCGCGGAGCCGGGCGGAGGCCGCGTTCCTCGACGAACTGGAGCACCATCCGCGGGTCCGGCTTCACGTCGACGACGGTCCGGCGGAGCAGCGCTTCGACCCGGCCGCGATCGGCCGGCCCGACCCCGGCACGGCGATCTACGTCTGCGGTCCGGCGGGCTTCATGGATTTCGTGATCTCCTCCGCGCGTACGGCGGGATGGCCGGCCGAAGCGATCCACAAGGAGCGCTTCGCCCCCGTGGACGACGTCGCCGCGCACACCGTCGGCGGGGCGTTCACGGTGCGCCTCGCCAGCACCGGCGCCGAGTACGAGGTGGCCGGGGGCGAGAGCGTCCTGGACGTCCTGCTCGCCCATGACGTCGACGCCCCGTACTCGTGTCAGCAGGGCATCTGCGGCGAGTGCGTGGTGCGCGTGCTCGCCGGGGAGCCGGACCACCGCGACGACGTCCTCACCGACCGCGAGCGCGCCGACGGCCTGTTCACCACGTGCTCCTCCCGAGCACTCTCCCCGATTCTGGAGCTCGATCTATGACCACCATCTCCACCGCCGCGGTCCAGGCGATCGAGCACGCCGAGGCCGCCTGGATCGAGGCTCTCGTCGAGGGCGAGGAAGCGCTGATCGCCCTCATGCTCCCGGACAGCACCGTCGTCCACGGCCCGGCCGGGAAGGTCGACGACCGGGAGACCTGGGCCCGCTTCCACCTGCAGCGCCGCCGTTCCGTCTCCGGGCGGGCCACGCGGCTGAGCATCACGGTGCGGGGCAGCATCGCGATCGCCACCTGCTTCCAGGAGATGTACACCGTGCTCGACGAGAGCGGCACGCCGTTCCCGATGCAGGAGACGGTCACCCGGGTCTGGGCGCAGACCCCGGCCGGCTGGCGCGTGGCGCACATGCACATGGCCAGGCGGTTCCCCCCGGTCTGAGCGGTGTTCGATCAACGAACACCGGGGTTCAGGGCAGGTCCGGAGTCACGGAAAGTTCCACGCGACCGGTTCGTGCGGCGATCGCCGCTGTCATGAAGGTAGGGCGAATGTCAGCCACAGAAACAGAGGTCCGGACCAGCGATCTACTCATCGCCGGCAAGCACGTCCCGGCCGGTGACGGCCGCTACTACACCACGACCGAAGCGCTGAGCGGCGAACCGATCGCGCGGGTCGCCGCGGCCACCGTCGAGGACGTCAATCGCGCGGTGGCCGCGGCGTCGGCCGCCCTCGCCGAGTGGTCGGGCCTGCCGCCGGCCGCCCGCCGGTCCGCGCTCGAGCGGGCGGCCGCCCTGCTGGGTGAGCGCGCCGGCGAGATCGTCGCGACGATGAGCCGCGAGATGGGCGCCACGCTGCCCTGGTGCGGCTTCAACGTGCACGTCGCGAAGGGCATGCTCACCGAGGCGGCGGCCCAGGCCTACGCGGCCGTCGGCGAGGTCATCCCGTCCGACGTGCCCGGCCTCACCGCCCTCGCCGTGCGGCAGCCGGTCGGCGTGGTGGTCGGCATCGCACCGTGGAACGCTCCGCTGATCCTCGGCGTACGCGCGGTGGTGTGGCCTTTGGTCTGGGGCAACACGGTGGTGCTGAAGTCCTCCGAGCAGACGCCGCTCACCCAGGCCGCGATCGTCCAGGTTTTGCACGACGCCGGCGTGCCGGCCGGGGCGGTGAACCTGATCAGCAACGCGCCCGAGGACGGCCCCGCGGTCGTCGAGGCCCTGATCGCGCACCCCGCCGTGACCCGGGTGAACTTCACCGGATCCAGCCGCGTCGGCCGGATCATCGGCGAGCTCGGCGGCCGCCACCTGACCCGGGTGGTCCTCGAGCTCGGCGGCAAGGCGCCGCTCGTGGTGCTCCCCGACGCGGATCTGGACGAGGCCGCCGCGGCGGCCAGCTTCGGCGCCTTCATGAACCAGGGCGAGATCTGCATGTCCACCGAGCGCGTCATCGTCGGCCGGGACATCGCCGACGAGCTGTCCACCCGCCTGGCCGAGCGGGCCGCCAAACTCATCGTCGGCCCGCCGAGCGACCCCGCCTCGCAGATCGGGCCGCTGGTGCACGCCGGCGCCCGCGACCACGTGATCGCGCTGATCGAGGACGCCCGGGCCAAGGGTGCGGAGATCCTCACCGGTGGCACGAACGACGGCCTGTTCGTGCGGCCGACCGTACTGCGCGGGGTCACGCCGGAGATGCGCATCTACCGTGAGGAGTCCTTCGGCCCGGTGGTCTCGATCGTCGAGGTGGACTCGGTCGACGAGGCCGTCGCGGTCGCCAACGACACCGAGTACGGGCTCTCCGCCGCGGTCTTCGGCCGGGACGCCGCCGCGGCGCTCGACGTCGCCCGCCGGATCAAGTCCGGCATCTGCCACATCAACGGCGCCACCGTGCACGACGAGCCGCAGATGCCCTTCGGCGGCGTCGGCGCCAGCGGCTGGGGCCGGTTCGGCTCCCGCGCCGCGCTGGAGGAGTTCACCGAATTGCGCTGGATCACCATCCAGTCCGGCTCCCGGCACTACCCCATCTGATGACCGACGACCGCGCCGAGATCCGGCAGCTCGTCGAGAACTGGGCGCTGTGGCGCGACGCCGGGAACTGGGACCGGTTCGCCACCGTCTGGCACCCGCGCGACGGCCGGATGAGCGCCACCTGGTTCCACGGCAGCGCCGCCGACTTCATCAAGGCCAGCCGGGAGGGCTTCGAGAACGGCGTCAGCATCCTGCACTTCCTCGGCGGCCACACGGCAGACGTCGCCGGCGACCGGGCCATCGCCCAGACCAAAATGACCATCAACCAGCGCGCGACGATCGACGGCGTCGAGGCCGATGTCGTCTGCACCGGCCGCTTCTACGACCTCCTCGCCCGCCACGAGGCCCGCTGGACGATCGTTCGGCGGCAGCCGATCTACGAGAAGGACCGGCTCGACGTCGTCGACCCGGCCGCCTCGCTGACGCTGGACCCCGGGCTGCTGAACCGGTTCCCGATCGGCTACCGGCACCTGGCCTATCTACAGACAAAGACCGGTTTCACCGTACGGGACGGACTGCCCGGCCTGACCGGTGCGGCCGTCGAGCGGCTCTACGCCGAGGGCGCACGATGGCTGGCGGAGGGCTGAATGCGGTTCACCCACGAGACCCTCGGCCAGCGAGTGGTGTTCGCGGCCGGCGAGTCGCCCGCCGCCGTGGCGGCCGAGGTCGAAGCGCTCGGCGGCGCCAAGGTCATGCTGATCGCCTCGGACCGCGAGAAGGACCTGGCCGACCCGATCGCCGAGCAGCTCCCGGTCGTGCTGCGGCACGAGGAGGTCGTGATGCACGTACCGGTCGAGGTCGCGCTACGCGCCCGGCACGCGGCGGCCGGCGCGGGCGCGGACATCCTGGTCAGCGTCGGCGGCGGCTCCACCACCGGGCTCGCCAAGGCGGTCGCGATGATCACCGGGCTGCCGATCGTCGCCGTGCCCACCACGTACGCCGGCTCCGAGGCCACCAATGTCTGGGGCCTGACCCGGGGCCGGACCAAGACGACCGGCGCGGACCGCAAGGTGCTGCCCGCGTCGGTCGTCTACGACGCCGCCCTGCTGACCACGCTGCCCGCCGAGATGACCGTGGCCAGCGGCCTCAACGCGCTGGCGCACGGCGTCGACGCGATGTGGGGTCCGCGCACGGACCCGATCGACCGGGCGCTGGCGCAGGAGGCGATCCGCGGGCTGGCGGCCGGCCTGCCCGCGGTGGCAAAGGATCCGGCCGGCGTCGAGGGCATCGAGCAGACGCTGTACGGCGCCTACCTCGCCGCGGTCGCGTTCGCCTCGGCAGGATCCGGCATGCATCACAAGATCTGCCACGTCCTCGGCGGCATGTTCAACCTCCCGCACGCCCAGACCCACGCCGTGGTGCTGCCCTATGTGCTGGCCTTCAACGCCCCGAACGCCCCCGAGGCGGAGGCCCGCATCGCCCAGGCCTTCGGCGCTCGGACGGCGAGTGCCGGCCTGGCCGCGCTGCGGGAGGTGCTGGACGCGCCGCGGGCCCTGCGCGACCACGGCATGCCCGAGGACGGCATCGCCAAGGCGGTCGGACCGGTCATGAGAGCGATCCCGGCCGGCAACCCGGCCCCCGTCACCGAGGAAAGCCTGACCGCGTTGCTGGAGGCCGCGTGGGCCGGCGAACCGATCAACTGAAGGAGGCCGCCATGGCAACCCAGCGCGAGGTGTCACCCGAGCAGCAGGCCGTCGAACAGGGCCTCGTCGACGCCGTCGTGGCGTCCTTCGACACCTGCCCCGACTCGCGGCTGAAGGAGCTCATGGTGAGCCTGGTCCGGCATCTGCACGCGTTCATCCGCGAGGTCCGGCTGACCGAACGGGAGTGGGCCGCGGCGATCGAGTTCCTCACCCTGGCCGGTCACATCACCGACGACGTACGGCAGGAATTCATCCTGCTCTCCGACACCCTCGGCGCCAGCATGCAGACGATCAACGTGAACAACCAGGCCTACCAGGGCGCCACCGAGGCGACCGTCTTCGGGCCGTTCTTCGTCGCCGACTCCCCGCCGATCGAGGCCGGCGGCGATCTGTCCTTCGGCGCCCCCGGCGAGCCCTGCTGGGTCGAGGGCACCGTCACCGGCACCGACGGCAAGCCGCTGGCCGGCGCCCGGATCGAGATCTGGGAGGCCGACGAGGACGGTCTCTACGACGTGCAGTACGACGCCGGCAAGCGCGCCGCCCGAGGGCACCTGTTCTCCGCGGACGACGGCGGCTACCGCTTCTGGGGTCTCACCCCGACGCCGTACCCCATCCCGAACGACGGACCCGTCGGCGCGATGCTCGACGCGGTCGGCCGCTCCCCGCTGCGCGCGAGCCACCTGCACTTCATGGTGTCTCACGAGGAGGCGCGCACGCTCGTGACGCACATCTTCCCGGAGGACGACCCGATCGGCCGCAAGGACACCGTCTTCGGCGTGAAGGACTCCCTGATCAAGAGGTTCGAGCGGCAGCCCGCCGGAACGCCGACGCCCGACGGTCGCGTCGTCGACGGCGCCTGGAGCCGGGTGCGTTTCGATATCGTCCTCGCTCCCGCGGGCGTGTGAGGCACCCATGGACGATCGAACGACGGAGATCCACGAGCTCCTTCCCGATCTCTTCATGATCCGGACGGGCTTCCCGCAGATCTACCTGTGGCGCGACGGGTCTTGATCTCGTTCGCGACGACTGAGAAGTCTTGCACCTCGAGCGCCGGCACGATGACGTAGACCTTGCCGCCGGTGATCTTCGACGTGTCGATGGCCGGGCCCGGCGCGACGAAAGTGTCGATCGGCTGGCTCGCGGATGTGACCGCCTCGGTGACGGCGGCCGGAACGGCGCTCGCCGCGTTTCCGGATGGGCCCGAGGCCGCCGAGGTGCTGCCGCAGCCGGCGAGGACGAGTGCCGACGCCACGACAAGCATGCGTTTAGCTGTATTTATCATAATAAATTTTCCTCCACTGGAATCAGGCTCGGGCGCGGCGTCGCAGCAGAAGCGACACAGTGATGGCGACGATCAGCGCCGCGCCGTAGAAGACGTTGGTCACCCATCCGGACAGCCCGAGCAGTTGCAGCCCGAACACGCCCGATAGCAGGAAGTAGGCGGCGATGAGCATGCCGATCGCGTTGAGGCGCCCCGGGACCACTGCGATCGTCCCGAGGAACACGGCGGCGAGGGCCGGCATCAGCTGCACCTGAGCCGTCGCGGTGCTGAACCCGCCGACGCCGCAGGCGAGGATGATGCCGATGGCGCCGCTGAGCAGGGCGGCCACCAGGTAGGCCCCGAACCGGACGCGACGGACGGGGATGCCGGCGAGCCGCGCGACGTTCGGGTTGGAGCCGACGAACAGCATCGATCGGCCGAGTGGGGTGGCGCTCATGACGTACGCGGTGATGATGACGAGCACGACGCCGTACCAGAACACCGCCGGGAGGCCCAGGAAGCGGCCCAGCGCGACCTGCGCGAGCGCCGGGTCGAGGCCGCTCACGTTCGACTGGTTCGACAGGAACAGCGCGATCCCCAGGGCGACGCTGCCGGTGCCGAGGGTGACGACGATCGAGCTGATCCCGACGATGACCACGAGTACGGCGTTGATGAGGCCGACGAGCAGCGCCGCCGCGAGGGCCGCGAGCAGCGCCAGCGGGACCGGCCAGCCGTCCAGGACGACGAGAGCCGGGAACGCGGTTCCGGCCAAGCCGTAGACGAAGGCGAACGACAGGTCGAACTCGCCGACGGCGATGGTGACGATGACCGCGAGGCCGAGGAAGACCACCGGTGTTTGCTGGCCCAGGACCGCCCGCGAGGCGTTGGCGAGGTCGACGCCGTTCGGGAGCAGCAGGAGGAAGAGCACCACCATGACGGCCCAGAGCAGCACGAGGCTGTAGCGCTGAAGCACGTAGGCGGTTGCCCGGGCGAACGGGATGCCCGTCCGCCGGCGAGCGACACGCGCGGCGTTCGTGTCGAGGGTGGGTTGTGACCGTGTGGTTGTCATCGGGCCTCGCCTGCGGGAGTGGTTGCGTCGTCGACCGCGAAGATCGCGGCGAGGATGGCGTCCGCGTCGAACGGTCGCGTCAGCTCGCGGACGGTCCGGCCGTCCTGGAGGATGAGGACGCGGTCGCAGATCGCCGCGAGGTCGTCGACCTCGGCGGAGCAGACGATGACCGCGGATCCGTCGGCGGCGGCCCGTCGGCTCGCCGTGAGGATCGCGTGCCGCGCGCCGACATCGACCGCCTGGGTGGGGTCGTCGAGCACGAGGAGGTCGGGCGTGCCGAGGAGCCACTTGCCGAGCAGCACCTTCTGCTGGTTGCCGCCGGACATCGCGGCGACCGGCATTCTGGGGTTCGGCGGCCGGATGTCGAACCGGGCGATGATGCCCTCGGTCTCGGCGCGCTGCCACCTCAGCCCGGTCCACCAGGGCTTTCCCCGGCTGCGCAGGTGCGGGAGGGTGGCGTTCTCCTCGACCGACAGCTCGAGGGCGATGCCTTTGTCGTGCCGATCGGCGGGGATGAAGGCGATCCCGGCGTCGAGGAGGTCGACTACCGTGGCCCGGGCCAGGTCGACGACGCGTCCGCCGAGCTTGACCTGGCCGGCGCCTCGCCGGTCCCCGCCGAGAACCGGCCCGACGTCCGACAGGCCGGAGTCGACCGTCCCGGTGAATCCGACCACCTCGCCGCGGTGGACGGTGGCGCTCACGCCCTCGACCCGTCCGCCGGTGACGTCGACCAGTTCCACCTTCTCGAGCCGGGGCGTGGGTGGCAGGCTCGTCATGATGTCGCCGAGTTCCGCGGCGCGGCCCAGGACGAGGCTGGTCAGCTTGGCCTCGTCGAGCCCCGCCGTCGCAATGCCGGTTTCCACGACGCGCCCGTTGCGCAGCACGGTCGCCCGGTCGGCGACCTCCAGCACCTCCTTGAGGTCGTGGCTGACGAACAGCACGGCCGTGCCCTCGCTCGTGAGCAGGCGGATCATGTCGTAGAACGCCGGGAGCGCCTCGTGCGGGATGGCGCGCGAGGACTCGTCGAAGACCACGACGCCGGCGCCCGGGGTGCGGTCCTGCAGGGCGCGCGCGACCGCGACGGCGACCCGCTCGCTGGGCAGCAGGGTCGAGACCTTGGCCGACGGGTCGATGTCGGTGCGCAGATAGTTCAGCGTCTCGCTGACGGCGGCGGCGTCCTGGGCGGTGCGGATCCAGCGGGTGGCCGGGTTGACCGCGTGCCGGCCGACCCGCACGTTGTCGCGCACCGAGAGGTCGGGCACGAGACCGAGGTCCTGGTGCACGAACGAGAGACCCTGTCCGTGCAGCGCTCTCGCTTTGATCGGCGGGCCGATCCGCTCGCCGTCGAGGAGGATCTCGCCGTCCGGATCCGCCGAGTAGACGCCGGAGATCAGCTTGATGAGCGTCGACTTGCCGGAGCCGTTCGGTCCGACGAGGCCGTGCACCTCGCCCGGGGCGAGCGCCAGGCTCGCCTTCTCGAGGACCGTGACGCCGGCGAACGTCTTGGACAGGTTGCGGACCTCGAGCCGCGGAGATTCACTCGCCATCGATGCCGCCAAATGGGGGTTCGCCGTTCATGACGCGCTCCTCCGGCGGAATGGGCTCGAGACTCACCCGTACGTCGATGCAGGCCGGCCGGCGGGCCGCGAGGGCCGCCTCGATCGCCGGGCGAAGCTGATCCAGTTCGGTGACGTCGACGCCGACCGCGCCGAGGGCTCGGGCCACGCCGCTGTAGGAGCCGTTCTCCAGCCGGTTGTTGATGACCCGGTCCTGCCCGTAGAAGAACTGCTGGGTGTGCAGCGTGGCGCCCCAGGCCCGGTTGTTCAGGACGATCACGATGACCGGCAGTCCGGCCCGTACGAGGGAATCGAACTCGGCGAGGCTGTAGCCGACGGCGCCGTCGCCGGTGACGAGGATCGTCGCCCGGTCGGGAGCCGCGTACTGCGCTCCGATGGCCACGCCGAAGTTGCACCCCATCGAGCTGAGGTAGCCGTGCCCGAGGTAGTGGGCCAGCGGCGCGAGGGCGATCGTCTCGGCGAGCCACAGCTCGGTGAGGGCGCCGTCGACGAGCACGGTGGCCTGGTCGGGGACGCTCTCGGCGATCGCACGGACGGCGAGGTACGGGTGGATCGCGCCCTCGTGCTTCTCGGTCTCGGCGGCCAGCGCCGAGCGCCGGGCGGCCGCGACGTCCCGCAAGGTTTCAAGCCAGTCGTCGCGCGTCGCCGGGACCGGCCTGTCGCCCAGCCGCTCGTTCAGCGCACGGACTGTGCCGATCGGGTCGGCCTGGATGCCGAGCTCGATGTCCTGCAGCCGGCCGAGCTCGCGTCCGTCGGGGTCGATCTGGAAGATCCGCGCGCTCTTCGGCAGCAACCTCCCCGTGCCGAACTGGGTGGTCATGCCGAACCGCAGCCCGAGGAGAAGGACCACGTCGGGCCGTTCGTCCGCACCCAGGGTGGCCAGGGTCTGCACCAGGCCGACGTGATCTTCGGAGCCGACGATCGCCCCGAGGCCCTCCCAGTCGGACAGGAGGGGAACGGCGGCGCGGGCCGCGAACTCGTGCAGCTGGGCCCGTGCCTCGGCGGTGACGAAGGACTTGCCGACCAGCGCGACGGGCCGCCGGGCGGCGCTCAGCGCCTCGAGGATTCGATCGACGGCACCGGCGGGGGCGGCGCCGGTGCCGTCGATCTCCACGCGGTACTCCCCCGCCTGGTCGGCGTCGACCTGTTGGCGGAGGACGTCCCAGGGAATGTCGAGGAGTACCGGGCCTTGGGGCTCCGACCGGGCGGTGCGGATCGCCTGGGCGAGCAGCCGGGGGATCAGCTCTGCGCGGGTGACACGGTGCGCGTACTTGGTCACCGGGGCGGCCATCGCTACCTGGTCGAACCCGGCCTGCTGGTCGTTGGTGTCGTCCCGCTCCAGGGGGCCGGAGCCGGCGAGGTAGAGGACGGGTGTCCGGTCCAGGTAGGCGTTGGTGATCGAGGTCAGGACGTTCGTGAAGCCACCGCCGGCCGTGACGACGGCGACGCCCAGACGTCCGGTGACCCGGGCGTAGCCCTCGGCCGCGTGCCCGGCGTTCATCTCGTGCCGCACGTCGACGATCCGCAGCTTGGCGTCCAGGGCGTCCTGAAGAATGCTGTCGATGTGCGCCCCAGGCAGGCCGAAGGCCACCTCGACCCCGGCTCGCTGCAGGGTCCGCACGACGAGCGCGCTACCGGTTACCGCTGCCATTCTTCGATCCGCCTCTCTCCAGGTGCTCCGGGTCGTACTCGTAGATCCAGCTGTTCGCCTCGAGCGGGTCGGCCTGCGCGTAACCCAGGTCGCGCGCCCGCTGCTCGGGACCGTCCGGGAGGTGGTTGATGTGCGACCTTCCGTGCGACACCTCCTGCAGGCGTGCCGTACGGGGCCGCCGCAGCTCCTCGTAGCGCCCCAGCGCCGCGATCGGGTCGTCCCGGTCCGCCGCCAGGCACAGCGCCAGGACGGCGCCGTCCTCGATCGCCTGGGCCGCGCCCTGGGCGAAGAACGGGAACATCGGGTGGGCCGCGTCGCCCAGCAGGGTCGCGTTCCCCCGGTTCCAGCGATCGAGGGGCTCGCGGTCGAGCAACGCCCAGCGCCCGGGCGTGCCGGCCGCCGTGATCAGCTCCACCAGCCGCGGATCCCAGCCGGCGAACTCGGCGAGGAACTCCTCGACCGTCGCGGTGGCCGTCCACGACTCGACGCTGTCCGACCCGGCCGGCGCGAAGGCGACCAGGTTGACATACTCCCCGCCCGAGACCGGATAGTGCACGAGATGGTGGCCCGGCCCGATCCACAGCGTCTGGGCGTGCCGCCTGGCGAAGCCTGGTGACCGCTCCGCCGGTACGAGAGCCCGGAAGGCGCAGATGCCGGACTCCCGGCCCGCCGTCGGCCCGGCGACGGCGGCGCGCACGCGGGAGTGGACCCCGTCGGCGCCGATGAGGATCCCCGGGCGCACCGTCTCGCCGTCCTCGAAACGCAGAACTGCCTGATCGCCTTCGAACTCCACGTCGACGCAGCGCTTGCCGAGATGGATCGCCCGCTCCGGGACCGCCGACCGCAGCGCGTCCAGCAGGTCGGCACGGTGCGCGGTGTAGGTGTGCTCGCCGAACAGGCGCAGGCACCCCTCCGCCAGGTTCTCCGCGGACAGCACCGCGCCGTTCTCCCAGCGCCGGAATTCCCAGCCGATCTCCATCCGGACCGCCCGCCCGGCGAACCGGTCCAGCACGCCGAGCCGCCGGAGCAGCCGGGCGGCGTTGGGCGCGATCACCAGGCCGGCGCCGACCTCGGTCAGGGCGTCCGCCTGCTCGTACACATCGCAGTCGAAACCCTTGGCGCCGAGGAAGGCCGCGGCGGCCAGGCCGCCGATGCCGCCGCCGAGAATCGCGATCTCCGGGCCGTCTTCCGTACGCATCATGCGCCCAGACTGACGACGACTGGTCGTTGTGAGAACAATGCTGTTCATCCAACGAACATCCGGGGTACGGTGTCGATCATGCCCCGCGCCAACGAGCCCGGGCGTTCGGTCAGCTCCCGGCTGTGGGATCTGCTGTTCGCCTTCGACCCCGACCACACCGAGCTGAGCCTCGCCGACCTGGTCCGGCGCACCGGCATGCCGCACGCCACCGCCCGGCGCCTCACGCTCGACCTCGTGGCGGCGGGCGCGCTGGAGCGCACCAGCGACAACCGGTTCGCGATCGGCCTGCCGCTGTGGCGCCTCGGCACCCTGGCTCCCCGGGCCGAGACGCTGCGCAGCGCGGCGCAGCCGTTCGTGGAGGATCTGTACACGGCCCTGCGCCAGCACGTGCAGCTCGCCGTCCTCCAGGGCGACCGAGCCGTGATCATCGAGCGGCTGTCCGCCGTCAACGCCGTCGGCCTGACCTCGCAGATCGGCGGCCACCTGCCGCTGCACTGCTCGGGCGTGGGCAAGGTGCTGCTGAGCCACAGCAGTCCGGCCTTCATCGACGAGGTGCTGGCCGGCCGGCTGCGGCGCTTCACGGCCCGGACCATTGTGGACCCGGCCGTGCTGCGCCGCGAGCTGGCTTCGTGCCGCTCGACCGGGACGGTGGTCGTCCGGGAGGAGCTGAGCGAGGGTGCCGAGTCAGTGGCGACCCGGATCGTCGACGGCCACGGCCGAGTCGTCGCGGCCCTGTCCGTCGTGGTCGCCGCCGGCTCGATCAACCTGGAGACGGCCGTACCCTCGCTGGTCGCGAGCGGGCTGGGCCTGTCCCGGCGGCTGGGCTGGCGGCCGGGCGTACCCATCCGCACCTCGTGACGTCTCCCGGCGCTGGTCATCGCGCGTCAGTCGTCGAGATGGTTCCGGGCGCCGCCGTCGCGCCCGATCAGGACGGTGAGGGCGGCCGCGACGAGCGCGGCCACACCGCCGAGCACATAGGCAACGGAGTAGCTGTGACTGAGGGCGTGGAAGGCGACGTCCTTGATCGGGTTGAACGGCATGACCTGCCCATTCGGCAACGTGATGCTGCCCGGCACCGAGTTGGCCCCGAGCGGCCCCGAGGCCACGGCATGAACTGCCGCCTCGAGCTGCGGTCTCTGCGCCGGGGGCGCCTGGGCCGCGGAGGCCTGGAAGGCCGCGTACGCGTTGCTCAGCCCCGGATTCCCGGCCACGTTGCGGGCGATCTCCTTCGCCGCCTGGCCCAGAGCGACGGCGCCGACGATCGCCGGGGCGAGGGCGAACCCGAGGTCACGGAAGGTGCTGGTGGCTCCGCTCGCCATGCCGGCGAGGTGGTTCGGCAGCGTGTTGACCGCGACCGCGCTGACGGCCGAGATGGCGAGCGCGGAGCCGACGCCGACGAGGATCAGCGGCACGACGATGGCGCTCAGCGCCCGGTTGCTCGCCGGGACCGTGGCGAACCACAGCCCGCCGGCGCCGACCAGGACCAGGCCGCTGAACAGGACCCACCGCGCGTTGTAGCGCTCGAGCAGCTTCGAGGTCAGCGGCAGCTGCACGAGGCCGATGCCGCCGAAGAAGAGGTACGCGACGGAGCTGCGCAGCGGGCTGAGTCCCTGGATGGTGCTGAGCCGGATGCTGGTCGAGTACATGATCGCGAGGAAGCCGAACATGCCGATCAGCGTGACCACCGAGTTCATCGCGAACGCCCGGTTCCGGAACGCGCTCAGCAGCAGCAGCGGCTCGGCCACGCGGTTCTCGGCGACGACGAACAACACGAGGAAGACGCTCGCGACGACAAACGCCAGAATGATCCGAGGGCTCCCCCAGCCGCTCTCCGGGCCTTGGATCACGGCGTACAGCAGGGCGAAGAGGGCGATCGCGGCGGTGATCTGACCCGGCCAGTCGATGGATCGTCCCTCGGGCGCGGCGGAGTTCTGGGCGAGCGTCCGCGACAGCAGCGCGCTCACCGCGGCGATGACCAGGACACCGAGGTACGCCCAGCGCCAGTTCGCGGTCCCCGCCCACCCGCTGTGAATCTTGGCGGCGACCCCGGCCAGCAGCGGCCCGAGGAAGCCGCCGATGGATAGCGCGGACGCCCAGATGGCGACGCCACGCGCGCGGGTGGCCGTGGTGTGGGTGCCGGCCGCCACCATGGCGAGACTGGTGGGGAAGATGGCGGCGGCGCCGATGCCGTTGAGGAGTTGGGCGAGGGTCAACAGCGTCACCCGGGTGTCGGTCGACGATCCCGCGCCGGGCACCAGGACGGCGAGCGCGGAGCCTACGACGATCAGCGCGGCGCCGCCGACGAGCAGGCGCCTGCGGCCGAACAGGTCGCCGAACACGCCGAAGCCCAGCTCCAGCGCGGCGACGGGCAGGAAGAAGGCGTCGACGATCCAGGTCAGCTGGGCCGAGGACGGCGCGAGGTCTTGCTGGATCAGCCCGGTGATGAGCGAGGGGACGGAAAGGGCCATCTGGGCAAGGCACACGGCGAGAGCCACCGCCGCCAGAGTCCGTGAGTTGAGCGTGTATCTCCCGCCCTCGGCCCTCGCCGCACCGAGTGAATCGATCTTGACCATGGACGGCTCCTTGCGCGCCGAAGCGCGGCTATCGCGATGGGTGGTGTCGAGCAGCGACAGCGTTGGGTGCGGCCCCGGTCACACTCAACGGGCATGTTCATTGGACGAACAGACCGCCGCTCGACCGTCGGCTCGGCGCGCAAAATCCTGGCCTGGGACCGATCGAGCAGGCAGGGGGAGTTATGGCGGGGAGATTGGCGGGCCGGACCGCGGTCGTCACCGGGGGCAGTGCCGGAATCGGGCAGGAGATTGCCCGCAGGCTCGCGTCGGAGGGTGCGGACATCGCGGTCGCGGACGTCAACCCGGCCGACGAGACGCGGGAACTCGTCGCGGAGACCGGCCGGCGATTCCTCGGCGACAAGGTCGACATTACCGACGAGGACGCGATCCACGAGTTCGCCGCGCGTGTCCGGCGTGATCTGGGCGCCGCCGACATCCTGGTGAACAACGCGGCCGTCGTGCTATTGGCCGATTTCGAGCACGTGACCCTCGACGAATGGCGCCGCACCTTCGCCGTCAACGTCGACGGCGCCTTCCTGGCCACGAAGGCGTTCCTGCCAGACCTGAAGGAGTCCGGGGCGGGCCGGATCATCAACATCACGTCTTCCAGCTACTGGACTCCCCCACCACCCTTCGTCTCCTACGTCTCCGCGAAGGGCGCGCTGAACGGATTCACCTCCGTGCTGGCCGCCAACCTCGCCGCCCACGACATCACCGTCAACGGCGTCGCAGCCAGCCTGGTCCGGACAGCCACAGCCGCGGCGACCACGAGCGAGGCATTCTTCGAGCAGACCGTACGGATCCAGAACATCAAGCGCGTCCAGATGCCGGCCGACGTCTCGGGTGTCGTGACGTTCCTCGCCTCCGACGACGCCGCCTTCATCACCGGCCAGATCATCGTCGCGGACGGCGGCAGCACGCGCCGCTGAACCGAGGTGTCCGGCCGCTCAGCGCGCCGGCGCCGCCGTCGACGCCCGTTCGACGAACTGGGCGCTGACGCGTCTCGGCGCCGGGACGTCGTCGTCGCCGAGAGCGGCGAAAACCTGATGCACCGCCTCCTCGCCGGCCAGGTCGAGCGGCGTCCGGATCGTCGTGATCGGCGGCGAGGTGAAGTCGGAGCCGAAGATGTCGTCGAAACCGACGATGCTCAGCGACGACGGCACCTCGACACCTGCGGCGCGGCAGGCCCGGAGCAGGCCGATCGCCATCAGGTCGTTGTACGCGACGACCGCCGTGACGCCCGATGCCCGAACCCGCCGCAGACCCTGCTCGCCCCCGTCGAGCGTCGGCGCGCCCGGTCCGATCTCGACGATCGTCATCCCGCGGGCCGGCGCCTCGTCGAGCAGGGTCTCCCACCGCAGCCGGCTCATCCACGACGCACTCGGCCCGGAGAGGAACGCGAGTGAGGCATGGCCGAGCGAGGCGAGGTGGTCGAGCGCGTCGCGGATGCCGGGCAGCACGTCGGGAACCACCGCGGGCAGACTTTCGACCGCCCGGTTGACCAGCACAAGCGGTTTCACCTCGGCGAGCTCCCGGATCTGCTCGTCGTCGAGGCGCGAAGCGACCAGGACGAGACCGTCGATGGACGGAAGCAGCCGTCGCGCCGTCTCCGCCTCCAGCGTGCCGGACTCTTGGGACTCCGCGAGCACGAGCGTGTGGCCCGCCCCGGCGGTGATCCGCTCGGCGCCGCGGACGAGGGGGAAGTAGACCGGGTTGGTGATGTCGGTGAGGATCAGGCCCAGGGTGTTCGTCCGGCCGGTGGGCAGGGCCCGAGCCATCGGGTTGATCCGGTAGTTCAGTTCCGCCGCGACCTCCCGTACGCGCTGCTCGGTCTTGGCATTGATCCGGCCGGGCTTGTTGAGCGCGCGCGAAACCGTCGAGGGGCTGAGGCCTAGGTGGCGGGCGATGTCGTAGATCGTCGCGGCCGGCTTCCGGTCGGTGTTGCCGCGCTGCTTCACGGTTCTCCCTCGAGGTGCTCTGCGTGGGTTCATCGTGGCATGCCGCGCCCGGAGGTCGGCAACCGATTGCCAACAGGACACTCCCTAATTATGGCAACCAGTTGACAAGAAGTCGACCACGTGTTGAGCTGGCTGGCAACACGGGGGACATACGCGGGACATCTGCACCGGCCGGCGGATCGCCGAAGTCAACCGATTGCCAAATACGCCCTGTGTTCTTCCAAGGGAGCCTCCATGCCCCACAAATACCCGCGCCTCCGAGTAGTGGCCCTCATCGCGGCGGCGACGGCCCTCGCGCTCGGCGCATGTTCGACCGACACCCCGAACAGCACCGGCGCCGCCACGCACGCCCTCGCCATAGCCGTCGTCACTCCCCCGAACTCGCTGGACCCGGCTCAGCTCGCCGACGGCCAGCAGATGTACGTGTGGGGGTCGATCCTCGACACGCTCCTCTACAAGAAGGTCAAGACCGGCGACCTCAAGCCCAACGCGGCCGAGAGCTGGCAGTACAACGGGGACGGCACCAAGCTGACCCTCAAGATCCGCAAAGGCATGACGTTCAGCACCGGCACGCCGGTCAACGCCCAGGCCATTGCGGCGACGATGCAGCGCACGATGGCCACGCCGGGCGTTCTGCAGGTCAAGCTCGCGGCCGTGAAGTCGGTGACCGCCGTCGACGACAGCACCGTGCTCATCGAGTTCAAGCACTTCGACCCGCAGTTCCTGCCGAACCTCGCCGGTGGGGCGGGAGCTATCGGCGACCCGAAGACCCTCGCCGACAAGCGCACCGCGACCGACCCGGTCGGCTCGGGGCCGTACACCCTGGACACCGCCGCCACGGTGCCCGGTTCCAAGTACGTGTTGAAGAAGCGGAACGACTACTGGAACGCCGCCGCGTACCCGTTCACCACGGTGACGGTGCGCGCGTTGCCGGATCCGACGGCGTCGTTCAACGCGCTGCAGGCCGGCGAGATCAACGCGGCGACCGTCAACTCGCAGCTGGTCGGGAAGCTCGACAAGAGCACCTTCACGATCACCAAGGTCGACGCCCAAGCGATCATGTTCCTCGACATCCTCGACCGCAAGGGCGCGAAGTGGCCGGCCCTGGGCGACGTCCGGGTCCGTCAGGCGATCAACTACGCCATCGACCGCGAAGGCATTCTCAAGGGCATCCTTCAGGGCAACGGCAAGGTGACCGACCAGATCTTCAGCCCGTTCGGCAAGGTCAACGACCCGGCCCTGGACGTCACGTACCCGCACGATCCGGCGAAGGGCAAGGCCCTCGTGCAGGAGGCTGGCTATGCGGGCACGACCTTCAAGATCCCGAGCACGTTCCTCTCCACGTCCTTCGAGTCCAGCATCTCCCAGGCGTTCAAGGACATCGGCCTGGGACTCGACTGGGTCTCGGTGCCGCCCCAGCAGACCCAGTCGGCGCTGCTGTCCGGCCAGTACGGCCTCTCCTTCCAGATCCTCGGTTTCAACAACGACGCCGCCGACGCCGCCCAGCACTACGCGGCCGACGGCTACGCGAACCCCCAGCACTACCAGGACGCCACCACGGACCGGCTCCTCAAGGTCATCAACACCACGGTCGACTTCGACAAGGCGCTGCCGGCCTATCAGGAGCTCAACGCGTACGCGGTCAAGCAGGCCTTCGAAGCTCCGATCGTCTTCACCGGCTCGACCTGGGCGACCAGCAAGGGCGTCGCGATGCTCGATGACGGCAAGGGCCTGTCCACCACGAGGCAGTTCGGCCTCGCCCAGCAGTAACAGGCCACGGTGGCGGCCGGGCGGCCGCCACCGTCCGACCGGGAGCGACCATGCTTGCCTATGTCTTGCGGAGGATCGGCGCCGGACTCGTCCTCGCCCTATTGGTAACGCTCGTAACCTTCCTGATGCTCAGCCTGTCGTTCGGGGACGTCGTGCGGACCCTCCTCGGCCAGTCGGCGACCCCCGAGTCGGTCGCCGCCATGACGAAACAGATGGGCTACGACCGGCCTGTCCTGGTCCAGTACGGCGACTGGCTGCTGCACCTCCTGCGGGGTGACCTCGGCACCTCGGTCTACACCTCGCTGCCGGTCGGCCCGTCGGTAGTCCAGCGGCTCGCCGTGACACTGTCGATCATCGTGCCCGCATTGCTCATCACGGTGCTGCTGAGCATCAGCCTCGGTGTGTGGGCGGCGACCCGTGGCGGCGTCGCGGACCGTATCGCGCAGGGCCTGTCGCTCGTGGGCTACATCGTCCCGGGCCTGCTGATCGCGATCGTGCTGGTCTACCTGCTGGCGGTGCGGGCGAAACTGCTGCCCGCGACCGGCTACACGCCGCTGAGCACCGACCCGGCGGCCTGGCTGCACAGCATCACGATCCCGGTGATCGTGCTCGTCATCGGCGGCGTCGCGAACATGGCCGCGCAGGTTCGCGGCCGCATGATCGACGAGCTGCGGCGTGACTACGTGCGGACGTTACGCACCCGCGGCGTCTCCACTACGTCCATTGTGGTCAGACATGCCCTGCGCAACGCCGCAGGTCCGGCCCTGACCGTCCTGTCGCTCGAATTCATCCAGATGTTCGGCAGCGCGCTCATCATCGAGAACGTCTTCGCACTGCCCGGATACGGCAGCTACGCATTCAACGCGTCGCTGCAGGGCGACATCCCCGTCATCATGGGCATCACGGTCTTCGGTGTGCTGCTCGTGACCGTCGTCAACCTCGGCACCGACCTGGCCAACGGCTGGCTCAACCCGAAGGCGAGACTCCATTGAGCACCCGGACCCGCACCTGGCGGCGGCTCCTGCGCGACCCGCAGGCGGTCGTCACCGCCGGCATCCTCCTGGTCATCGTCGCGCTGGGACTGCTGGCCCCGTTCCTCGCGCAGCACGGGCCCAACGACTCCGACCTCGGCATGGTCAACGCGCCGGCCGGCACCCCCGGCTATCTGCTCGGCGCCGACGAGAGCGGCCGCGACATCTTCTCGCGGCTGCTGCACTCCATCAACACCAGCGCCGTCTCGGCGCTGATCGGCACGGGCGTCGCGCTCGCCGTCGGGGTGACCGCCGGACTGGTCGGCGGCTATTTCGGCGCGCGCACCCGGGGCGCCACCGAGTGGCTGTTCAACCTCGTCATGACCTTCCCCGGTCTGCTGCTGCTCATCATCCTGATGCCGGTCACCGGGGGCGACTACCGGTTCACGATGCTCATCTTCGGGGTGCTGCTGTCGCCGGGCATCTACCGGATCGTGCGCAACCTCGTGCTCGGCGTGAAGAACGAGCTCTACGTCGATGCCGCCCGCGTCTCGGGCCTGGGCAACACCCGGATCCTCGGCCGGCACGTGCTGTCGGTCGTGCGCGGGCCGATCATCATCGCCACCGCGTTCCTGATGGGCGCCGCCATCGCCACCCAATCGGGGCTGGCCTTCCTCGGCGTCGGGTCGAAGGAGATCCCCAGCTTCGGCGACATGATCTCGTCCGGATTCCGGAACCTCTACCTCGCACCGGCGCAGTTCCTGTGGCCGAGCCTGCTGCTCGGGCTGATCACCGCGTCGCTCGTGCTGCTCGGCAACGCGCTGCGCGACACCCTGGAGGGTTCCCGGCCCAAGCCGGCGAAGGTCGGCCAGGGGCAGCGCACCGACGTACGGACCGGCCCTGCGCCCGTGGCCGGCACGGCGGCGCTGCTCGAGATCCGGGACCTGACGATCGCCTATCCCGGGCCCGGCGGGGAGTCGCGCGAGGTGGTGCGCGGGGCCGCGCTGCGGATCGACCGAGGGCAGACGCTCGGGCTCGTCGGCGAGTCGGGATCGGGCAAGACACAGACCGCGTTCGCGGTGCTCGGCGTCCTGCCGGCCGAAGCCGTCATCACCCGCGGCTCCATCGTGTTCGAGGGCCGCGAGCTCGTCGGGCTCACCGATGGCGAGATGCGGCCCCTGCGCGGCAAGCAGATCGCGTACGTCCCGCAGGAGCCGATGTCCAATCTGGACCCCTCGTACAAAGTCGGCGCGCAGCTTGTCGAAGGCGTGCGGTCCGCGCTCGGCGTCTCCAAGCAGGAGGCCAGAACCCGAGTGCTGGCGCTGCTCGGACGGTGCGGCATCGCCGATCCCCCGCGCACCTTCGACTCGTACCCCCATCAGCTCTCCGGCGGCATGGCGCAGCGGGTGCTCATCGCCGGCGCCGTCGCCAGCCGCCCCAAGCTGCTCATCGCCGACGAGCCCACCACCGCGCTCGACGTGACCGTCCAGGCCGAGATCCTCGACCTGCTGCGCGACCTGCAGGCCGAGCTCGGCATGGCGGTGCTGCTCGTCACGCACAACTTCGGCGTCGTCGCCGACATCTGCGACCACATCGCGGTGATGTCCCGCGGCGAGATCGTGGAGACGGGCGACGTCCAGAAGGTCCTGAACGACCCACGGCATGAGTACACCCGGACTCTGCTGGACGCGATCCTCGACGACACGACGGTCCGCACCGACCCGCCGCCCGGGGCCATCACCGAAGGGGCCGATCGATGAGTCTGCTCGACGTCACCGACCTGCGGGTCGCGTTCCCCCGCCGGGGATTCCGCGCCAAGCCCGTCGAGGTGCTGCACGGCGTATCGCTCCAGGTCGGCGCCGGTGAGACGCTCGGCCTGGTCGGCGAGTCCGGATCGGGCAAGACCACGATCGGCCGCACCGTGCTCGGCCTGGCGAAGGCCACCGCCGGTAGCATCCGCTTCGCGGGCCGGGAGATCGGCGAGCTGAGCGCGAAGGAACGCCGGGCCCTGGCCAAGGACATCCAGGTCGTCTTCCAGGACCCGTACAGCTCGCTGAACCCGGCCATGACCGTCGGCGACATCCTCACCGAACCGCTCGTCGTGCAGGGCGCGACCGTGCGGGACGCCCGCGCCCGGGTGCGGGCGCTGCTCGATCAGGTGGGACTGCCCGCGGACGCCGCCGACCGCCGGCCCGCGGAGTTCTCCGGCGGGCAGCGCCAGCGCATCGCCATCGCCCGCGCGATCGCCCCGGAGCCCAAGCTCATCGTCTGCGACGAGCCGGTCTCCGCGCTCGACCTGTCCACCCAGGCCCTTGTGCTGGACCTGTTCATCGACATCCAGCGCCGCACCGGCACGGCTTACCTGTTCATCTCGCACGACCTCGCGGTCGTCCGGCACATCAGCCACCGGGTCGCCGTGCTCTACCGCGGCGACCTCATCGAGACCGGGCCGGCGGCGACGGTGACGTCCGCCCCCGACCACCCGTACACCCGCAAGTTGCTGGTCGCCGCTCCCGTCGCCGACCCCGTCGAACAGCGCCGGCGTCGCGAGGAACGCCGCCGGCTCGCCTTGGAGGGCCACCCGTGAGCCGCATCATCTGCAACCCGCTGGATCTCGCCTACCGCTACCAGCAGGTCCGGCTGGGCGACCTGGAGCACGGCGTCCAGCGGGAGGCGGCCGACCCGTCGGTCGTCCTGTTCCGCGGCCAGTACTATATGTTCGCCTCCATGTCGCGGGGCTTCTGGCACTCGGCGGACCTGGTCGACTGGACCTACCAGCCGACGGAGAAGCTGCCGCCGTTCGACTACGCCCCCGACGTACGCGAGGTGAACGGCGCCCTGTATATCTCGGCCTCCCGGCACGGGGAGAACTGCCCCTTCTTCCGCAGCGAGGACCCGCTCGCCGACGACTTCACCGAGGTGACGCCCGGCGCCTTCCCGTTCTGGGACCCGAATCTGTTCCAAGACGACGACGGATCGGTCTACTTCTACTGGGGCTGCTCGAACAAGGAGCCGCTGTACGGCGTCGCACTCGACCCGGATACGTTCGAGCCGCTCGGCGAGCCCGTGGCGCTGTTCGGATCCGACACCGACACCCACGGCTGGGAGCAGAACGGCGAGGACAACGTCAAGCAACCCCCGCGTACGGAGATGGAGCGGCTGATCGCCGAGCACATCGGCGACGCGCCCTTCATCGAGGGCGCGTGGATGACCAAGCACGACGGCACCTACTACCTGCAGTACTCGGCCCCGGGGACGCAGTACAACAGCTACGCCGACGGCTACTACACCGCGACCTCCCCACTGGGCCCGTTCGCGTACTCGGCGAACAGCCCGTTCTCCGCCAAGCCGGGCGGCTTCATCACTGGGGCCGGTCACGGCAGCACGTTCCAGGACGCGCACGGCAACTGGTGGCACGCCGCCACCATGCGGGTCTCGGTCAACCACAAGTTCGAACGCCGTATCGGTCTGTTCCCGGCCGGGTTCGACGAGGACGGCGTGCTGTTCTGCAACCAGAACTTCGCCGACTACCCCCGGCACGTCCCGGCCGGCCGATTCGACCCGTGGACGATGGCACCGGGTTGGATGCTGCTGTCCTACCGCGCGGCGGCTACGGCGTCCTCGACGCTGGACGGCCACCCGCCCGAGCTCGCGGTCAACGAGGACGTCCGAACCTGGTGGGCGGCGGCGTCCCGCGAACCGGGCGCCTGGCTGCGGCTCGACCTCGGCGAGCTCCGGACGGTGCACGCCATCCAGATCAACGTCGCAGATCATGACCTGGCCGCGCATGCCCCCGAGCCGGCGGACGGCGCCCAGCGCAACTACGAGTACCGCGGCATCTACACCGGCGTGCAACCCGCGGAGTTCCACCTCGAGGTCTCCGCCGACGGGACCGGCTGGGAGACCGTCGTGGACACCCGCGGCACCGGCCGCGACGCACCGCACGCCCTGGCCGTGCTCGACGAGCCGCGCCGGGTGCGATTCGTCCGGGTGACCGCGGGCCGCCTGCCTTTCGACGGGCATTTCGCGGTCAGCGGGCTGCGCCTCTTCGGCCACGGCAACAGCACCCCGCCGGCCGCCGTCACGCCCGCCGTGGACCGGATCGACGAACGCACCGCCCGTCTCGCGTGGAAGTCGGTCGAGGGCGCACACGGCTACAACGTCCGCTACGGCAACCACCCGGGCAAGCTCTACCACAGCTGGCTCCTTTACGAGCAGACGTCCCTCGACCTGCGCACCCTGAACGCGGGCGAACCGTACTGGTTCGCCGTCGACGCCTTCAACGAGAACGGGGTGACGCCGGGGCCGGTGGTCACTCCGCGCCCCGCCAGCGGCGTCGCACGGTGAACGCGGCGCTCTTCGGCCGGCGGTCTCGGGTGAAGATCCCCTTCCGGTTGCCGTCGACCCGCACGATCGCGGGCTGGGTGGCGAAGTCGGCGAAGTTCCAGATGTGCTCGCCGACGACCGCGTCGACCCGGTCGAACACTCGGTGGTACATCTCCAGGAGCCGGGCCTGATACTCCTCCGACCACGGTGTGTCGACGACGGCGTGCAGCCCGGTCACGGCGTCCGCGCCGTACTCGGTGACGATGATCGGCTTGCCGTGCCGCTCGGCCCAGGCCCGCAGGTCGGCCTCCAGCGCCGGCTCGGCCCCCGCGAGGTCGCCGTTGTTCGCGTACCAGCCGTAATACCGGTTGACCATGACGACGTCGGCCAGATCGGTGAGCGTGCAGGTGTCCGGGCCGTTCGCGATCATGTTGACGTAGCCGACCGGACGGCCCGGGTCGAGCTTGCGCGCCTCGGCGAACAGCGGCGCGAAGTAGTCCCGGGCCGCCGGACCGGCGGCGTCGGGCTCGTTGGCGATCGACCACAGCACGACGCTCGGGTGGTTGCGGTCGCGGCGGATCAGCTCCCGTACGGCCTGCAGGTGGGTGCGCTGGGTCGCGGGCCCGAGGGTGTGCTCGGAATAGGTCGGTGGCAGGTCGGTACGGCCGTAGGTGACGAGGACGCTCAGGTTCAGCCCGACCGCCGCGGTCTCGTCGATGACGACAATGCCGTGCCGGTCGGCGTAGTCGAGGACCTCCTCGGCGTACGGGTAATGCGAAGTGCGGAAGGAGTTGGCGCCGATCCACTCCATCAGCTCGAAGTCGTGCACCATGAGCGCGTCGTCATGGCCCTTTCCCCGGACCGGCGCGTCCTCATGCTTGCCGAAGCCACGGAAGTAGAACGGCTCGCCGTTGATCAGGAACTCGGTGCCGTGCACCGCCACCGTGCGCACGCCCACCGGCAGCGCGTAGCGGTCGAGAAGGACGCCGGCCGCGTCATGAAGGCTCGCTTCCAGCTCGTAGAGGTAGCCGTCGCCCGGCGCCCACGGGTGCACCTCCGGCACGGTGAGCACCCCCTCGGCGCCCTCGGACGTGGCCACCTCGACCCCGGCGGCGTCCCGCAGGACGATCCGCTGCGCGGCGGAGCCCACCTGGCCGACCGTGTACCGCACGGTGCCGGTGCCGCCGTCCAGCTCCGTGTCGACCGCGATGTCGGTGACGTGGGTGCGCGGCGTGGCGTACAGCCAGACTGAGCGGTGCAGCCCGGCATAGTTGAAGAAGTCGTGGAAATACTGCTGAGTACGTCCCGCGGCGGTCTCCCGCAGGATGCCGGGCGGCAGCGAGGCCCAGGTCAGCTCGTTGTTGACCACGACGGTCACCCGCGCCGCGCCGCCCGGCTCGACGAGCTCGGTCACCTCGGCCTCGAAGGGCGTGTAACCGCCCTCGTGCTCGGCGACCTGAACGTCGTTCACCCACACCACCGCGCGGTGCGTGGCCGCGTCGAAGCGCAGCACGATCCGCTGACCGGCCCAGCCTCGCGGCACCCGGACCGTGGTCTGGTACCAGGCGTCACCGACGTGGTCGCGGAAGGCGAGGTCGGGAACGATGTCGTTGTAGCTGGCCGGCACGGGCATCTCACGCGCCCCGGCCAGGGTGGCCCGCCACCACTGCTCGGCACGGCCCGCGCCGTCCGGGTCCAGCCGGAAGGTCCACAGACCGTTCAGGCTCCTACGCTCGCGGGTGACGCTTTCCTGAGGACGAAGCATGTGATCACTGGACCTTGATCGCCGCTGGCTTGGCAAGCGGTTGCCGTAAATTGCCTGTCAGCTGCGTGCGAATGGCGTCGAGCGTGCGGAAGACCTCGATCGTCGTGGCCGCGTTGTGCTCGGGGTGCTGCACCCATCCCCGCTCGATGGCCTCGCCGGCCGCGCGCAGCATCGGCACGAAGCCGTTGCCCTCCTGCGGAAGCTCGGTGCGCGGCGGGTTGCCGAACAACGCCTCTCGCGAGCCGGCGTGCAGCGTGTACGACGTGGTGGCCCAGAACATCGGCGGGATGCCGACCCACCCGTGGGTGCCGCTGATCGCCGCCGACGGCTCCACAAACTCGACCATCGAGGCCGCCAGGTGCGCGAACCCGCCGCCCGCGTAGTCGAGCGTGATGTGCTCGGCCACGTCGACGCCGTTCGGTTCCACCATCCCGGAAGCGTGCACGGCAGCGGGCGGCCCGAACACGGCATGCGCCAGGGTCACCGGGTAGATGCCCTGGTCGAGCAGGGTGCTGCCGCCACGCTCCGGATCCCACCGGCTGCCGGCCCGATCGCCCGGGAAGGGAACACCGAACCCGGCGCGGATGCTGCGCGGCTCGCCGATCAGCCCCTCGGCGATGACCCGCAACACGTCCCGGAATCCTGGGTTGAACTTCATCCACATCGCCTCCATGAGGAACTGTCCGCGCTCGGCCGCGAGAGCGAACAGGTCGGCCACCTCGGCGGCGGTCCGTGCCATGGGTTTCTCGACGAGAACGTGCTTGCCGGCCTCCAGGGCGGCGCGGGCCATGCGGCGGTGCGTCCCGAACGGGGTCGCGAGATAGACGGCGTCGATCACCGGATCGGCGAGCAGCGCGGGATAGTCGTCGAACGCGGCCGCGATGCCGTGCTCGGCGGCGAACGCACGGGACCCGGACCGGCCGAACACCGCGACGACCTCCGCGCCGGGCATCGAGCGCAGGTCGGGCACGAAGCGTTGCGAGATCGCTCCGGTGCCGACGACAGCCCAGCGTACGGGCATGTGAGCCCCTCCTCTAAATTTTGGCATTCGATTGACAGAAACTTCCCGCAGGTACGGCCTAGGATGGGGCCGGACGGACCGATGGGCGGGAGGCTTGGGTGTCGGGCGGCGGGCAACGGGTGGCAACCGGCCGGCAGGCGGGCCGGCCACCGCAGACCGAGCAGCAGAAGGCGGCGATCCGGCGCGAGATCGCCCGGCAGGCGGTGCGGCTGTTCCTGGCCAAGGGCGTGGCCGCAACCTCGGCGGAGGAGATCGCCGCCGCGGTCGGGATCTCCGTGCGCAGCCTGTGGC
Source organism: Actinoplanes subtropicus (assembly GCF_000721705.1). Classification (GTDB taxonomy): domain Bacteria; phylum Actinomycetota; class Actinomycetes; order Mycobacteriales; family Micromonosporaceae; genus Actinoplanes; species Actinoplanes subtropicus. Next base: position 47,149 of record NZ_JOJL01000012.1, on the reverse strand, counting down.
GGCACTTCCCCAACAAGGAACACTGCGTCATGCCGCTGCTGTCCGAGCCGCTCGCGGTCACGGCGGAGGCGCTGCGCCGGTGGCGCCCCGGGGGTGACGCCGACGAGCTGTTCGAGGCCATGGTGCGGCAGACCGCGGACGCGATCGCCGCCGACCGGATGGGCGCCGACATCCCAGCCCTGCTCGATCTAGTGCGGCTGACTCGCACGGAGCCCGGCCTGCGGCTGGTGTGGATCCACTCGGTCGACGACGCCGAGCCGGTCATCGCCGACGCGCTCGCCGGCCGCGCCGGCCTGCCCGCCCCCGATCTGGCCATCCGGGTGTACGCCGCCGCTTTCAACGGCGCACTCCGGGCTGCGATGGAGCACTACGCGTTCACCACCGAGCCGGCCGAGGCCGACCCGGACGGCCTCCGCGCGACCGTCCGCGACGCCATGGTGATCGCGGCGCGCGGTCTCAGCTGAGCCGCCGGGCGGTGTTGAAGGTGCCGCCCCTGACGGTTTCGGTGGTGCCGTCGGGGAACACGATGCTCGCGGTCGTGGCCGGCGGCACGTCGACCGCGAGGCGCAGCTCGCGGCCGTCCGTTTGCCAGGACACGCGGATCGTGCCGTGCGGGGTCTCGTGGGTGCCGGCCGCCCAGGTGAGCGACGGATGAAGGACGGGGGCGACCACGAACGACTGCCAGCCGGCCGAGCCGGGCGCCTGCCGCAGCCCGAGGGTGTGGGTGTGCAGGAAGCGGATCACGGCGCCCTTGCTGTAGTGGTTCAGCGAGTCGTGGGCCGTGCCGTTCGCGTCGATGCCCTCCCAGTCCTCCCAGATCGTCGTAGCGCCGCGTTCGAGCATGGTGAGCCAGGACGGCGCGGTGCGCTGAAGGAGCAGCTCGTACGCGAGATCGGTGTGCCCGGTGTCGGCGAGCACGGGCAGCAGGTCACCGGTCGACAGGAAGCCGGTCGTGAGGTGCGTGCCGGCGGCGCGGACCAGCTCGGCCAACCGCTCCGCGGCGGCCACCCGCAGGTCGTCGGGGACGAGGCCGAAGGACAGTGCGCGCACGTAGCTTGCCTGCGTGTCGCCGCTCGTCCGTCCGTCGGCCCCGAGGAACTCGGTCTGCCACGCCGCGCGGACGCGGTCCGCGGTCTCGGCATACCGGGCGGCGTCGTCCGTGTGGCCGAGCAACCGCGCGACGCGGGCGAGCGTGGCCGTCGAGCGGTAGAGGTAGGCCGTACCCACCTCGCCCTTGTCGGCCAGGAACCAGGCCATCGGGTTGGTCTTGATCGGATCGATGAGCGTCCCGTCGGCGGCGCGCGGCTTCGGCTCCGCCCACTCTCCCCAGTGGAACGTGCCGTCCCAGAGGTAGCGCTCGTGCGGCCGAGGCTCGGCCGAGCGTTCCACGCGGGACGGGTGCCGGGCCGTGGCGGCCGCGCCGAGCGCCCATTGCACCCAGCGGACCATCGCCGCCCAGTTCTCGGCGAGCACCTGCCGGTCCCCGTACGACTCGTAGAGCTCCCACGGAACCGCCACGATCGCGTCGCCCCACCCGGCGGATCCGGTCATCGCGGCGAACTGATCGTCGAGGTGGAGCTTGATGCGGCGCCCGTCAGGCGAGAAGTTCGTGATCCGGCCGTCGGGCAGCTGGTCGTCGCGGACCGAGCGCAGCCACTTGCGGCTGAAGCCGAGCACGTCGTAGAGCCGCGTCGCGGTCGGCACGAAGATCTGATAGTCACCGGTCCAGGCCAGGCGTTCCCGGGTCGGGCAGTCGGTCGGGACGTCCACCGCATTGCCCCGGAAGCTCCACTCGGCGATCTCGTGCAGCCTGGTGAGGTCGTCGTCGCTGCACGCGAACCTGCCGGTGCGCCGCAGATCGGTCTGCACGACCCGCATCGCCAGGCTCGCCGCGTCCAGCGGCGCGCCGTCGCGCCGGATCCGGGCGTACCGGAAGCCGTGCACCGTGTGCCTCGGCTCGAACGTCTCCTCGCCGCCGGCGGAGACGACCTCGTCCCGCTGCATGAAACTGATCGGCGCCTCGCCCGGAGCGCCGTGCGTGTCCAGGTGCGCGGTCGACAGATCACCGTCGGCGCCGACGTACTCGCCGTAGTCGATCACAGTGCGGGTTCCGGCCGGGCCGAGGTCGGTCAGCGTCACCCACCCGGAGGCGTTCTGCCCGAAGTCCGCCACCCAGGCGCCGTCCCCGACCTTGTCGACCGACACGGCAGGACGGGTCTCCACGACCCGTACCGGCGGCGCCGGGGACCACTCGACCGGCGGCGCGGTGACCCGATCCACCAGCACCGGCCGCTGGGCGCCCGGGCCGGCGAAGAAGTCGACCGTCTGCCCGTCCATCAGATCCGCCCGGGTGATCGCCGATCCCGCGCTGGTCCAGCCCCGGTCGGTGCACACCACCTGGCGGGAGCCGTCCCGGTACGCCAGGTGCAGCTCCGCCCGCGCGCCGAGTTCCGTGCCCCAGCCGGCGGGCCGCCGGAACGCGCCGACCTGGCCGCGGTACCAGCCGTCGGACAGCAGGATCGCCAGCCGATTGAGCCCCGGCCGGACGGCGGCGGTCACGTCGGACGCCTGCGCGTAGAGCGTACGGTCGTACGAGGTCGAACCAGGCGACAGCTCGGCGGAGCCGGCCCGCTCACCGTTGACGAACGCCTCGTAGACACCGAGCGCGGTCGCATACAGCCGGGCGGAGACGACCTCGCCCGTCGCCTCGAACGCCGTCGCCAGGGTGTGTGCAGGCCGTTTCCCGTAGCCCGGATCGGTGGTCTCGACCGGCGAGATCCAGCGGGCCTGCCAGTCCCCGTCGAGCAGGCCCGTCTCGAAGGTGCTCCACGGCGACCAGTCCGACGCGACGCCGCCGGGGTCGGTGACCCGGACTCGCCACGTCACGCGTTGACCGCTGCTCAGCGGCGTCCACGGCCAGGACACGTAAAGGTGGTCCGGGTCGCCCCGGCGGGTCGCCGACCGGGCCTCGCCGTCGACGGTGGCGGCCAGCTCGTACGCGGTCTGGCGCCCGCTGCCGGGCGGCAGCTTCCAGGACAGCCGAGGCGCCGGCCCGGAGACGGCGAACTGGTCTCCGCCGCTGTCGATCCGCAGGTCGTAGGGGGAAGGGCTCATTCAGATCACCGCACCGACTTGACTTTGCACAGGACGATCAGGCCGCCGCACAGGGCCAGCACGGCCCCGGACAGGTAGAGCAGGGTGTAGTTCTTCTCGGCGCCGGCCGCGCCGATCGTGATGATCAGCGGGGCGATGAGCGGGGCGACCGCGCTGGGGATCTTCTGAGCGAACGCGACGACGGCCATGTACCGCCCGGCCTGCGTGCGGTCAGGCAGGATGGCGAAGACGATCGCCTGGTCGACCGCGGCGAAGACGGCGATGGCGAGCTGCATCAGCACCGTGCCGACGATGAGCCGCGGCAGCGAGTGAGCGAAGGCGTCGACGCAGGCGCCGGCGACAAACAGCGCCGCGCCGATGAACGAGAACAGCCGGCGGCGGCGGAGTTTGTCGGAGAGGAAACCGCCGGCGATGGCTCCCACGGCGGCCGCGAGCACACCCAGGATCCCGATCGAGGCGACCACCCCGGCGACCTCCCGCACGGGCAGGTCGAGCCGCTGGGCGTAGAAGAACGTGCCGAAGGTCGTGTTGAGATACAGGCCCAGGAAGAAGACGAAGCGGCCAAGCCAGTTCCAGCCGAAGTCCGGGTGCTTCCGCGGATCGAAGACGAAGCCGGCGAACAGTTCCTTCGCGCCCATCCGGGTGGCGGGCACGAATTCGCGGGAGCCGGCCTCAGGCCGCAGAATCGGCAGGAGCACCAGGAGCACGGCGCCGATCGCCCCGGGCACCAGGAAGACCAGGAGCGTGCTCGACGAGACCACATACGCGATGCCGATGCCGACCACCGGGCCGATCTGGGTGGCGAGGCTGGTGAGGGCCGACACCCGGCCGCGCTGCTCCTCGGGCACGATGTCGGCCTGCAGGGTCTGCACGGCCCCGCCGGCGGTCGCCCAGCCGATCATGCCGAACACCCAGCCGAGGCCGATCAACGGGATCGTCGGCGCGGCGGCGACCAGGAGCAGGGCGACCAGGCCGAGGGCCGCGCCGGCCAGCATGAACGTCCCGCGCCGGCCGAACCGCGACCGGGTTCGGTCGCTCCACATGCCGATGAGCGGGCTCAACGCGAGATAGATCAGCTGCGCGGTGCCGGTGACGTACCCCAGAACCTCCTCGTTGTCCGGCGCGAGCTCGGAGATGCGTAGCGCGAGCGCGTACGTCAGGGGGACCAGCAACGCGATGGAGCCGCCGAAGCTGGCGGCCATCAGCAGGGCGACGTGGCTCCGGGTGACCCGCCGCAGCGGCGGGGTCGAGAGGACCGCCGGTTCGAGGCTGACTTCGGCCACGAGGGCCTCCTTCTTCAGTCAGGCGGTGTCGCCGCCGTCGGCGAGCAGCGTGCTGCCGGTCATGAAGGTCGACAGGTCCGACGCGCAGAACAGGACCACGCGCGCGATGTCGTCCGGGACGCCGACCCGGCCGACCGGGCCGGTCAGCATGAGCGGCGTCGGTACGTCGCCGGCCGGCACGCCCGCCTCGGCGGCCGCGGCCATGGTGCCTTCGGTGGGAACGAAGCTCGGTGCGACGCCGAGTACCCGGATGCCCAGCGGGGCGAGCTCGAGGGCCATCTCGCGGGTGATGCCGCGGACGGCGTGCTTCGAGCCGACGTACGCGGCCAGGCCCGGCGCGCTGCCGCGGAAACCGGCGGTGGAGACGATGTTCACGATGACCCCGCCGCCCCGCATCCGGCGGGCCGCCTCCCGCGTGCCGGCGAACACACCGCGGGCGTTCACCGCGAAGACCCGGTCCCAGGTCTCGTCGGTCAGGTCGAGCAGGGGGACGCTCGGGAAGACGCCGGCGTTGTTCACCCAGATCTCCAAGCCGCCGAGATCGGTGACGGCACGCTCCGCCACCGCGGCGACGGAGGCGCTGTCGGCGACGTCCATGGCGGCGCCGATCGCCCGTACGCCGTGGCGGCTCGCCAGGTCTTCGGCGACGACCCCGGCGAGCCCTTCGTCGAGGTCGCCGATCACCAGGTCGGCGCCGGCCTCGGCCAGGCGCGCGGCGATCGCTCGGCCCAGTCCTCGGCCGCCGCCGGTGACGACGGCGCGCCGGCCGGTCAGGGCGGTCAGCTCGGCCAGGGATCTGCCCGCTACATCAGCGGTGGACATAAGAGATCTCCTTCTGCAGGGGGAACCGGCGGCGCGGTCGGGGGGCCGGGAACCGCGCCGCCGGCGGTTCAGCGGCTGGGCTTGCCACCGTCGAGCCCGCGCCAGCGGCGGCGCAGCTCCTGAGCCGCGGCCTTGGGCCGGCGGTCGCGGGTGAAGACGCCCTTGCGGTTGCCGTCGACCCGGTGGATGCCGTGCGAGGTCTGGAAGTCGGCGAAATTCCAGACGTGCTCGCCGACGAACTCGTCGATCCGGTCGAAGACGCGGTGGTTCATCGCCAGGTAGGCGGCCTGGTACTCCTCGGTCCACGGCGTGTCCCACACCGCGTGCAGGCCGGGCATGGTGTCCGCGCCGTACTCGGACATCATCACCGGCTTGCCGAACGTCGCGACCCAGCCGCGCAGGTCGCCCTCCAGGTACTGCTCGGCGGCGGCGAGGTCGCCGGCGGCGACGTACCAGCCGTAGTAGCGGTTGATCGACAGCACGTCGAACAGGTCGGCGATCTTGTCGTTCTGGAAGGTGGCGAACATGACCACGGAGTAGGTCAGCGGCCGCGTCGGGTCCAGCGTGCGGGCCAGCTCCACCAGCGGCTGGAAGTACTCGCGGGCGCCGTCCTCGTTCGACGCCGGCTCGTTGGCCAGGCTCCACATGACGACGCTGGGATGGTTCTTGTCCCGGGCGATCAGCTCGGTGACGGCCCGCGCGTGCGCGGCCCGCGTCTCGTCGCCGAAGGTCTCCGGGGAGAAGGTCGGCCGCGGCGGCGCACCGGTCAGGCCGGAGACGATCGCCAGGTTCAGCCCGACCGCGGCGGTCTCGTCGATGACCACGATGCCGTGCCGGTCGGCGAAATCCAGAACCTCCTCCGCATACGGGTAGTGCGAAGTGCGGAACGAGTTGGCCCCGATCCAGTTCATCAGCTGGAAGTCGTGCACCAGATAGGCGTCGTCGTGCCCCTTGCCCCGGACCGGGGTGTCCTCGTGCTTGCCGAAGCCGGTGAAGTAGAACGGCTCCCCGTTGATCAGGAACTCGGCGCCGCGGACCTCGACGGTGCGCACCCCGAAGGGCTGCTCGTAGACGTCCCGCCCGTCGATCTCGGCGACCAGCGTGTACAGGTAACCCGCGCCGGGCCGCCACCAGATCGGATCGTCGATCTTGGCGACACCGTTCTCCCCCACGGCGACCTGCGCCCCGGTGTCGTCGAGCACGCGCACCCGCACCTCGGCGTCGGCACTGGTCGCCACCTCGTAGGAAACCGTGCCGTCCAGGGCCGTGACCACCGTGACGTCGGTGATGTGCACCTCGGGCACGCTGTGCAGCCAGACCGAGCGGTGCAACCCGGCGTAGTTGTAGAAATCGTGCTGGTAGCTCTGCCTCGGGCGGCCGTCCTGGCCCATGGTGACCGTGCCCGGCGGGATGGTGACCTCGGTGAGCTCGTTGTTCACCCCGATGGTCAGCCGGAACTCCTCGCCCGCGCGGACCAGGTCGGTGACGTCGGCCTCGAACGGCGTGTAGCCGCCGGCGTGCTCGGCGACCGCGATGTCGTCGACGTAGACCCGGCCCCGGTGGGTGGCGGCGTCGACGCGGACGAAGACGCGCTCGCCGGCCCAGCCCCGGGGAACCCGGACGGTGCGCTGGTACCAGACCCAGCCGACGTGGTCGCGGATCGCCGGATCGGTGAACAGGTCGTTGTAGCTGGCCGGCACGGCGGCCTCGAGGGTCCCGTCGAGCGGACCCCCGGCGTAGTCGAGCGAGAAGCGCCAGAGGCCGTCGAGGTTCAGCTGCTCGCGGGTCGCGGTGGGTCGGGGCCTCAGCATCACAGTCCGTTCCGCCGGGCGACGCCGCCCAGCCAGGCGAGGCTCGGCTTCGGCGTCCGCACGAACGTCTCGCGATCCACCGCGATCAGCCCGAACGTCGGCCGCCAGTGCCCCCACTCGTAGTTGTCCAGCAGGCTCCAGTGCTGGTAGCCGCGCACGTCGACGCCGTCGGCGACGGCCGCCGCCAGGTGCTCCAGCGCCACCGAGGTGTAGGCGACGCGCCGCTCGTCGTCCGCGGTCGCGATGCCGTTCTCGGTGACCATGATCGGGATGCCGCCGGTCGCCTCCCACGTGTGCCGCACGGCCAGGCCGAGGGCATCGGGCCGGTACGCCGTGCCGACGAGCGTGTTGTCCGGGTGCGGCGGGTGTGCCTCGATGCCCTCCGCCGTGACCCACTGGCTGGAGTAGGACTGCACCCCGACGAAGTCGTCGCCCTTCGCGCCGTCCAGGTACAGGTCCTCCCGTACGTACTGGAGCTCCTTCAGTTTCTCCTCGCCACCGGGGCGGGCGATCAGCGCCTGGCTCGCGATGCTCCAGCCGACCGCGGCGCCGGTCCGCTCCCGGACGATCTCCCGGACCGCGTGGTGGGCCTCGACCAGGCGGCGCCCGATGCCCGGGTCGGGGTCGGGCAGCGGCGCCCGGCCGTCCTTGTCCTCCAGCGTCGGGCTCTGCCACTGCTTCTGCCGCTCCGGATCGGCGGCCAAGCGGGCCATCATGGTCATCAGGGCGAGCATGTTGGGCTCGTTCATGGTGCAGACCCAGGGCACCCCGTCCAGGATGGTGGTCACCGTCTCGGCGTACGAGCGGAACCGGTCGACCGCCCGCCCGCCCGTCCAGCCGCCCTCGGCGGCGAACCAGCGCGGGTTGGTGAAATGGTGCAGCGTGACGACCGGCGTCAGGCCGAGCCCCAGCGCCGTGTCGATCATGCGCCGGTAGTGCGCCAGCTCGGCCCGGGAGACCAGGCCCGGCTCGGGTTCGACGCGCGCCCACTCGATGCCGAACCGGTAGGAGTTCAGGCCGGCCTCGGCCAGCAGGCGCATGTCCTCGGCGTACCGGTGATAGCTGTCGCAGGCGTCGCCGCTGCGCTCCATGCCCGGCACGGCGCTCTCCGCCTGCCAGAAGTCGCTGTTGAGGTTGTTGCCCTCGACCTGGTGCGGCGCCGTCGCCGCACCCCAGAGAAAACCGACGGGAAACGTGGTCATGATGGTCCTCCGTCATGCGGATGGATGGGCGTGCCGTGCGACGCCCGGCCACAATAACTGCAAAATTTGCAAGCTTGCAATATTGGCAGCGAAATTGGAGGGTAGAGGCATGACATCGGAGCCCGGCCTGCGGGAGCGCAAGAAGGCGGCGACGCGGGCGGCACTCAGCCGTACGGCGTGGTCGATGATGCTGGAACAGGGCTTGGACGCGGTCACCCCGGAGAGCGTCGCGGCGGCGGCCGACATGGCGCCGCGCACGTTCCGCTACCACTTCCGCAACCGGGAGGAGGCGATCCTCGACGAGTTGGCCCAGCAGCAGCTGACGCTGGCCGCCCGGCTCCGGGCCCGCCCGGCCGGGGAGCCGATCTGGGACGGTCTGCTGCGGGTCCTACCCCAAGCCGTCACCGAGATCGCCGGCAACCGAACCGAATTCGCCACGCTGATGCGGGCAATCGTGGCGAACCCCACGCTGCTGGCCGAGAACCTGCTGGTGCTCGACCGCAGCCGGGTTTCCCTGGCCGAGGTGATCGCCGAGCGCACCGGCACCGACCCGCGCACCGACACCTACGCCAACCTGCTCGCCGGCGCCGCCATCACTGCGATAAGCACCTCGATCACGCACTGGGCGCGGCCGACGACCGACGCCGCTCTGGCCGACCTGATCCACGACTCCCTGACGCGGCTCCAGGCCGGCCTACCCGCGCCCGACCCAAGCCCGAGTCGCCCGCCCGAATGACGGCTGCCCCCGCAGAGCAACGCCTCGAGTACGCGGCCGAGGTACGCCACCGGCTCGTGCTACGTCACAGTCGTCACGAGCCTCTCACCCGGCTGATCGCCGGCACCTCGAGGTCACCGCGACAGCGAAGAACCAAGGAACACGGCGGCGTCCTTGAAGCCAGCGCCTCCGTCACCGGAACCCACGACGGCCGACACACCACCGGCGCCAGCGTTGTAGCCCTGCAGTCATTCCTGGACCCTCTCGGTCCGAAGGCTGCACATCAATCTCAGCCGGGCGCTTGAGCCGACCGCCACGGGACGGGCAAGAATCGGGTCATGGCGCGGAGCGCCAGGTGGGCGGCAAGCCGTTGCGTCATCTCGGCGATGCCTGGACGACGGCCAGTAGATCGCAGTGGATGAGCGCCGCACCATCCAGCCGGGCGGCGAGCGATTGGCGCGCGGGACGGCTCGCGGGGTCGGGGAACATCGCGAGCCATTCACGGTTGAGCGCGTCTCGGTCGTTCCGGTCGGCGAGGTGGAAGGTCATCTTGAGGATGTCGTCCGTTGTGCCGCCTGCCGCTTCGAGCAGCGCGCGGACATGGACGAACACGTTCGCGCACTGGTTGTCTGGGCTCGCTGGCATTTCGCCGGTCGCGGGATCGCGGCCGGTGATCGCTCCTGAGCACAGGAAGGGCCCGATCATGCTGGCCGCGGGGATGGGGTTGGCGTGTGTGAAGCCGGGAATGTGGACGCTTATCCGGCCCGGCCCATGTGCACCCACTTCGGTCTCCTCCATGGTCGCATCGCCACGCCCATCCGCTCACCAGACCTCAAGCGCTCCCATCGAATGCTAGGCGAACCGATACGAAACGTCTAGTGTCGAATGCCTGCTTCGGCTCGCTGCCGTAACTGGGCCGGCGCTGGTCGAGCCAGGGCACGAGAATCTGCGCAGAAGACGAAGCACGAGCTCAACGCGTCCGGAGTGTCACTGCTTCGCGATGCCTTCAAGGGCAAGATCGAAGCCGGCCGCCATGGATTCAGCGTCGAACGAGCCCTCCTGGAAGAGCAGCTTGAAATAGATCGGCGCGTACACGCGCTCGGCAATCTGGTCCGGGTGACGGTCGCTCCGGATGGAACCCTCGGACATTGCCCGCTCGATCAGACGATTCACCAGTTCGCGACGCGGGCGCCAGAAGTGCTTCTTGAACTCCTCGAGCGTCGGCGGGTCGTACTGCGCCTCGGCGATGAGCTGGGCCATCAAACGACCCTCGTGGCCGCCGTAGAGGGCTGCGAGGGCCAGGATGTGCTCGCGGAGGGCGTCAACCGCGGGTAGGTCCTCACGCAGCGGCGTGGCAAGGATGTGGTTCTCGAGGAACGTGTCGATTACCACGGCAGCCTTATTCGGCCACCACCGGTAGATCGTGGTCTTGCTGACGCCGGCTTCCCGGGCGATCCGTTCGATCGATAACTGCTGGAGGGACATCGACCCGGGTTCGCGCTCGTCGAGCAGCTTCATCGTTGCGTCCAGGATTGCCTGGCGACTTTGTTCGCTCCTGACTGCCACAGCCAGAAGCATAGGGATTCTTCCGGTCCGACACGAAGCCAGGGCTCCTGGATCTCCGGAGTTTCCGACCCGCGTACATGGGGAACCCGGGCGAAACGTTCCCGAACGAAACGCGTCAGCCCCTTGCGCGAGCCCTTGCCGCAGCGGCGGCGAAAGCGGCGTACTTCTGCAGGAGCGCGGGGTCGTCGACGGCGTCGAGGTCCACCACATCGGCGAGGGCCGCGCCTTGCAGGAGTCGCTTGACAGGCACTTCGAGCTTCTTGCCGGTCTTCGTGTGCGGCACCGCCGGCATGACGACCAGGTCGTCGGGAAGGTACCGGACCGAGAGGTTTGACCGGATCGCCTTCTCCACCGCCGCCCGCGCGCTCTCGTGGTCGGTACCCGGGCTGAGCTGGATGAACAGCGGCATGTAATAGGCCTCCGGCCCCATCTCGGCACCGACGACCATCGCCTCGGCCACCTCGGGGAGCGACTCGACGACGGCGTAGATGTCCGCGGATCCCAGGCGTATGCCGTTGCGATTCAACGTGGAGTCGGACCGCCCCAGGATCTGGATGCCCTTGTCCGAGATCGTGATGAAGTCACCATGCCGCCATACGCCTGGATACGTCTCGAAGTAGCTCGCCGCGTACCTGGCCCCGTCCTCGTCGTTCCAGAAGTAGAGCGGCATGGAAGGCATCGGCGCGGTGACGACGAGTTCGCCCGTCCCGGGCGTGGGCCTCCCTTTGTCGTCCCATGACTCGACCTTGACGCCGAGCGCCGGCGCCTGGATGTAGCCGACCCGCACAGGCTCGGTGGGTGCTCCGCCGACGAAGCAGCCGGCGATGTCCGTCCCGCCGCTCATCGAGACCAGCCAGACGTCCCCAACGTTCCGGTAAACCCACCTGAAGCCGTCGACGGACAGCGGGGAGCCGGTGACCTGGATCTCCCGCAGCGACGAGAGGTCATGGTCCGCCTGGGGGACGAGTTCCGACTTGCCGCAGGCGTGGAGGAAGCCGGCGCCGACGCCGAGCACGGCAGCCCGGGTGGCGGCCGTCACCTCCCACACCCGGTCCAGCGACGGGTAGGTGGGGTTGCCGTCGAGCAACACCGGCGTGGCGCCGACGCCGATCGACGAGACGAGCGAGTTCCAGACGACCCAACTCGTCGAGGCGACGCTGAGGTAACGGTCGCCGGGGCGCAGGTCGCCGCCGAAATAGAGCATCTGTAGCTCCTCGAACAGCGCTCCGCCGTGGCCGTGGACGATTCCCTTCGGGATACCGGTGGTGCCCGAGGAGAACAGCACCCACAGCGGGTGGCTGAACTCCACGTCGACGAAGTCCGGCTCCCGCCAGGAGCCCACGGCCTCGGACCAGTCCACGGCCGCAACGCCCGCCTGGTCGGGACAAGGCGTCGCGGCGCGGTGGCTGACCCAGATGACCTCAACCACGCCGGGCAGTTGTGCAAGCACGTCAGCGATCTCGGGCCGGCGGTCACGTTCCTTGCCGCCGAGCCGGTAGCCCGGAGCGGCGATGACGATCTTCGGACGCAGTTGCTGGAACCGCGAGACGATCGCACCGGGCCCGAACTCCGGCGCGCACACCGACCACACCGCTCCGATGGAGGCGGCGGCGAGCAGCCCGACCATGGCCTCCGGGATGTTGGGGAGCACCGCGACGACGCGATCCCCGGGCGTCACTCCGAGAGAGCGCAGGTGCGCGGCCAGGGCCCCGACCTCGCCGCGCAGGCGGTCGAACGACCACTCCTCGGTTGCCCCGTCCTCGGAGACCGCGACGATCGCGGCGCCCGCGCGTCCCGCAAGCAGGTGGCGTGCGAAGTTGACCGTCCGCCCGGGGAACCAACGGGTTCCGGGCATCCCGGCGCCGTTGGTCACCGGCCCCGGCGCCCCGCCGAGGCGGATGCCCGCCCACTCTGCGAACGCGGCCCAGAACGCGTCCGGCTCGTCGACGGTCCAGCGCCAGAGTCCCTCGTAGCCAGGCCGGAGGTGCTGGCCGCGCTCTCGTACGAAGGCGGCGAACCGCTCCGTCTGGGCGCTCTCGATCGTCTCCGCCGACGGCCGCCAGATGATGTCGCCGTCGGCCGCGAAGTCGTCGACGATCACGCCGGCGAGGAGGCCTGCGCCCCCGTGCGCTGGGCGGCGATCTCGGCCGGACTGATCGGCTCGGTACCGATCAGGACGAAGGCGACCCGGGCGATCCTGTCCGTGCGGTTCGACCAGGCGTGGGCTGTGGCGCGCTGAACCGCCACGTCGCCGGCCTTCAACGTCACCTCACCCTCGTCGACGATCAGAGTGATCTCGCCGTCGAGGACGATCGCGTAGTCGAGCGAGTCGGTTCGGTGGAACCAGAAATGCTTCTGGTCGGCGCCGTCGTCGCTCGTCACCCGCTCCTCGTGGCCGTCGATCTCATCGAAGATCGTGTCCCCCGCGTTCTTCGGGTAGCTGGCGTCCGGCGGGAAGTCGGCGACACGGAAGACCGTCTGGCCGGGCGTCGGGAAACCGATGTTCTCGATGGATTCGGCGGGTGCGCTGTCATCGTGCGTGACCATGTCGATCTGCGGAGAGGCCGTAAACCAGGCGACGGATGCACCGAATCCGGCGATGGCGGCGGAGCGGAACGTGTTGGGCGCCGGCCCGTCGGAGAGGATGACCGCTCGGCCTCGGTCATCGTGGCCCGTGACAACGCGCCGGACCGGCGGGCGGGGCATGATCGACGACATGCTCAGGCCTCCTCGAAGGGGAACGGCTGCGGGGTCGGCCACCAGGACGCGGACTCCTTGCTGGCCGAGATGGGGTTGCGAAGGATCCCGACGCGCTCCAGCTCGAGCTCGAGCACATCGCCGGGCTGCAGGAACTTTCTCAGCTCGACGCCCGCGCCGAACGCCATGGTGCCGGAGCCGATGAGGTCGCCGGGCTGGAGGCCGTCGAACTGCGAGACGTACGAGACGGTTTCCTCCGGCTTCCAGATGAAATCCTCGACCTTGGTATCGGACCAGACCGCGCCGTTGACGCGCACCTGGCCGGTGAGACCGATGACCGACGGGATCTCGTCGAGGGTGACGATCCAGGGGCCGATCCCGTAGGCGAAGTCCTTCGAGTGCTGCGCCCCCATGCCGATCGGGCTCTCCAGCACCTGCACGTCGCGCAGGGACCAGTCGTTGAAGATCGTGATACCGAAGACGTGCCGGAACGCGTCCTCCGGCGTGACGTTCCGGCCCGGCTTGCCGATGATGAAGCCGATCTCGAGCTCGTAGTCGAGCTGTTCGGTGATGTCGGGGTACGGGATCGTCTCGTTCGTTCCGTAGATCGTCGCCGTCGAGCCCTTGAAGAACCCCGGCCGCTCGTAGACGGCCCGCGTCGGGACGGACTTCATGACGTTGCCGAAGAAATTCTTGATGTGCCCGTTGAAAGTCAGGCTGTCCCGGATCACCGGCGGCTTGATCGCGGCCTTCCAGGTGACCTCTGCGATCGGCAAGGAGGCGTCGTCAGCTGCCTTGAGCGCCTCGTGCGCCGCCTGGAGGAAGAAGTCGCCGGTCGAGATGCCCTGAGTGAGGTCACGGAAGGTCGCGTGGGCGAGGTGCCGTGACCCCTCGACCGTGGCGCCGCCCTTCTGAAGCGCGAGGGCGTACGCCTTCTTCAGGTCGATGACCCTTGCGTTCTCCGGCTCCGCCGCCACGACCCGGGGCTCGGCGCCGTCCGGGCCTTGGACCTCGATCCGTCCCAACTTCATGGGTGACTCCCTTTCGGTTGACCTGGCCACACTATACGGTACGGCCCGTATCGGTTCCTAGTCACTCTTCCCGGATCTCATTCGATACGCTACGTTCTGAACCGCATCTACGATTTCATATACGAGAACCGGACCAGGAGGGAGGGCCACCATGACGGTTCAGGAAGAGGTCCAGGCGACTGCTTGGCCGACAGAGAAACGCGGCCGGTCGTTCAACGGTGGACACTTGGTCCGGCTGATGGGGCCCGCGTTCGTCGCGTCGATCGCGTACGTGGACCCTGGGAATGTCGCGACGAACCTGACCGCCGGTGCCCGGTACGGCTTCTTGCTCGTATGGGTGCTGCTGCTGGCGAATATCGCCGCCGTGGTTGCGCAGTACCTGTCCGCCAAGCTCGGGATCGTCACTGGCCGCAGCCTCCCCGAGCAGATGCGGGCGCGCCTGTCCGGCCGCTGGCGGCTGCTGTACTGGGCCCAGGCCGAAGTGACCATCGTCGCGACCGAGGTGGCCGAGGTGATCGGCGGCGCCCTGGCTCTGCGGATCCTGTTCGGCCTCCCTCTTGTCCTGGGAGGGCTGATCGTCGGTGCCGTCTCCTTCGGGATGCTGGCGCTTCAATCGCGCCGCCGGCAGCGGACGTTCGAAGCTGTGCTCATCGGCATGCTGGCCGTCATCGTGATCGGTTTCACCTCGGGCCTGGCGGTCAGCCACGTCGACTGGCTCGGCGCGCTGGGTGGTGTGGCACCGCGCTTCTCGGGGACCGATTCGGTGCTCCTCGCTGCCGCGGTCGTCGGTGCCACCGTGATGCCGCACGCGATCTACGCGCACTCCAGCCTCGCGCGTGACCGCCACTGCGCACCCGGCGTCCCCGTACCCTCGGGGCTGGCCGACAAGCTGCTCAGGGCGACTCGCTGGGACGTCGGGTCCGCTCTCGCTGTGGCCGGGAGCGTCAACCTCGCCATGCTTCTGCTGGCCGCCGCGGCCCTGCGAGGCATCGGGGATACGGATACCCTCCAAGGGGCCGCGAGCGCGATGACCGCCCATATCGGCGCGGGCGTCGGCCTGGTGTTCGCGGTGGGCCTGTTGGCGTCCGGTCTGGCGTCGACGACGCTCGGCGGCTATGCCGGGTCCGAGATCATGGCGGGCCTGCTGAAGGTCAGCGTGCCTGTCATCACCCGACGGGTCGTGACGATCATCCCCGCCCTGGTTGTGCTCGCCACCGGCGTCGACCCCTCTCGGGCCTTGGTGCTGAGCCAGGTCGTCCTGTCCATCGGCATTCCGCTGGCATTGATACCCCTCATCCGCCTGACGGCAGACCGCGAGGTGATGGGCTCCTTCGCCAACCGAGCCGCCCTTCGCATCGCCGGAACGGTCGTCGCCCTAGGGATCGTCACTCTCAACCTCCTCCTGCTCGTCCTGACGCTGAAGGGATAACCCATGCTCGGACCCTCCCAGATCGAGAGCATCGCCGACGAGTTGCTCGAGGCGGACCGAACGCGCTCGGTCGTTCCGCTGCTGACCGCTCGCTACCCCGGCATGACGGTCGAGGACGCCTACGCCGTCCAGGCGCTCTGGGCCCGGCGTCGAGCCGACGCCGGGCATCGGGTCGTGGGCCGCAAGATCGGTCTGACGTCGAGGGTGATGCAGGCCGCGACCGGCATCACCGAGCCCGACTACGGCGTGATCTTCGACGACATGGTGTTCGAGAACGGCGCCGTCGTGCCCTTCGCCAACTACTCCAACGTACGGGTCGAGGTTGAGCTCGCATTCGTCCTCGACCAACCGCTCGACGTCCCGCACTGCACGGTCTTCGACGTTCTGTCGGCGACCAGATACGTCGTCCCTGCGCTGGAGATCCTCAACTCGCACATCGAGCTGAGCGGCAGAACGATAGTCGACACGATCAGTGACAACGCCGCCATGGGCGCGATGGTCCTGGGCGGTCGCCCCGTCGCCGTCGACGCGGTCGACCTGCGCTGGGTGGGCGCCCTGCTCTATCGCAACCAGACCATCGAGGAGACCGGCGTCGCCGCGGGAGTGCTCAATCACCCCGCGAGCGGCGTGGCCTGGCTGGCGAACAAACTCCAGCACCATCAGACCAGCCTCCGGGCCGGCGACATCATTCTGGCCGGCTCCTTCACCCGTCCGATGTGGGTCGAGCGCGGCGACACCGTCCACGCTGACTACGGAACGCTGGGGGCGATCACGTGCCGCTTCGCTTGAGCCTCGACCCGACCTTCCGGCAGGCGCTCGCCGCGACCGACCGCCCTCTCGTCGGCATCTGGGTCTGCAGCGGCAGCCCGCTCGTCGCGGAGATCTGTGCCGGTAGCGGCGTGGACTGGGTGCTCGTCGACGCCGAGCACAGCCCCAACGGCCTGGAGTCCATCCTGGCCCAGCTCCAGGCGGTGCACGGGCTCCCGGCGACGCCCATCGTCCGGCCTCCGGTCGCGGACGCCGTGACCATCAAGCAGTACCTCGACCTGGGCGTCCAGAACCTCCTCGTACCGATGGTCGATACGCCCGAGCAGGCGGCGGAGGTGGCCCGGGCGACGTCCTACCCACCCGAGGGAATCCGCGGCGTCGGAAGCGCCCTGGCCCGGGCCTCCCGATGGAACCGGGTGGACGGCTACCTCGCGACGGCGCGCGACACGCTGTCGGTCTACGTCCAGATCGAGAGCGCCACGGCGGTCGCGAACGTCGACGCCATCGCCCGGACGCCCGGCATCGACGGCATCTTCGTCGGCCCCTCCGACCTGGCCGCCTCGATGGGCATGCTCGGCCAGCAGGACCACCCCGACGTCGTCGACAGCGTGCTGCGGTGCATCGCGGCCGGCCGCCGCGCGCACACCCCCGTCGGCGTCAACGCCTTCGCCCCCACACTCGCGCGGCGCTACCTGGCCGCCGGCGCCGACTTCATCCTCGTCGGCGCCGACGTCCAGTTGCTCGCCCGAGGCAGCGAGAAACTCGCTGCTGACTACATCAAGGAGATGCCGTGAGCGCTCTGGAGCCTCCGGGGAAGGTCATCGCGCTGCACCTGAACTACCCCTCCCGCATCGCCCAGCGAGGCCGCAAACCCGCCTACCCGTCCTACTTCGTCAAGCCGACCTCGTCCGTGTCCGCCAGCGGCGACGTCATCGAACGGCCTCTGGGCACCGAACTGCTGGCCTACGAGGGCGAGGTCGCCCTCGTCATCGGCCGGCGCACCCGGCGCGTCACGCCCGAAGAGGGCTGGGCCGCCGTCTCCGGCGTCACCGCGGCCAACGACTGGGGCGTCTACGACCTGCGCACGGCCGACAAGGGAGCCAATCTTCGCAACAAGGGAGGCGACGGATTCACCCCGCTGGGCCCGCGAGTCATCGCCGCGGCGGCCATCGATCCGACCGCACTGCGTGTGCGGACCTGGCTGAACGGTCGCCTCGTCCAGGAGGACACCACCGCTGATCTCGTCTTCCCGTTCGGGGTGCTGGTGGCCGACCTCTCTCAGCTCATCACTCTGCAGCCCGGTGACGTGATCCTCACCGGAACACCGGCAGGGTCCTCGGTCGCCGTACCGGGCGACGTCGTCGAGGTCGAGGTCGACGCGCCCTCGGCTCCCGGCGCGCCCTCCAGCGGCCGGCTCGTCACCCGCGTGGTCGAAGGCACCACGCCGCTGCCGCCCTACAGCGCCCAGCCGGTCGTCGACGACATCCAGCGGATAGAGGCCTGGGGGGACGCCGAGTCCGCCGGCATCACCGTGCCCGCCAAGGGCTCGCTCAGCGAGCAGGCGCGTGACGCCCTACGCCGGTGTGCGGTCGCGACCGTCAGTGCCGAGTTGCGCAGGCGGGGCTACTCCCACAGCTCCGTGGACGGCGTCCGCCCCCTCGCTCCAGGCACGAAGCTGGTCGGGACTGCCCGTACCCTCCGGTTCGTCGCCCACCGCCCCGACCTCTTCGAGTCCCACGGCGGCGGCTACAACGCCCAGAAACGCGCATTCGATTCTCTGAAGTCCGGCGAGGTGCTGGTCATCGAGGCTCGTGGTGACGCATCCGCGGGAACCGTCGGCGACATCCTCGCGCTGCGCGCCAAGACCCTCGGGGCCGCGGGAATCGTCAGCGACGGACCAGCACGAGACGCCGCCGCGGTCGCCGCGATCGGCATCCCGGCTTTCGTTCAGGGAGCCCACCCGTCGGTCCTCGGCCGCCGCCATGTCCCCTGGGAGGTCGATGGCACGATCACCTGCGGCGGCACGACCGTACAACCCGGCGACGTGATCGTCGGGGATGACGACGGCGTGGTCGTGATCCCGCAGCATCTGGTCGGGGAGATCGCCGCAGCGGCCCTCGAGCAGGAGAGGCAGGACGCGTGGGTTTCCCAGCGTGTCGCCGAGGGGCAGCCCGTCGACGGGCTGTTCCCGCCCACCGGCACCTGGCGTGAGCGCTATCAGGCCTGGAGCGAGGTGCAGCCATGACGGAAAGCAAGACCGAGCGGGCCTACCGCTTCATCAAGGACCGCATCGAGGACGGCCGTTTCTCCCCCGGCTACCGCCTGGTCCTCGACGTCATCGCCAAGGAGATCCAGACCAGCACCGTGCCGGTACGCGAAGCGGTGCGGCTCCTCGAGGCAGAGCAACTGGTCACGTTCGAGCGCAACGTCGGCGCGCAGGTCGCCTTCATGCACGAGCAGGAGTACCGCTACACCATGCAGACCCTCGCGGTCCTGGAGGGCGCCGCGATCGCACTCTCCGTCGGCCTGATCGACGCTGACCGCATCCGGCGGGCCAGAGCGATCAACAAGGAGCTCAGCGCCGCGGTCACCGACTTCGACCCCCGTCGCATCACCGAGCTGAACCGCGACTTCCACACCGCGCTCTTCGAGCTCTGCCCCAACCCGCACGTCCTGGACCTGGTCCACCGCGGATGGAAGCGACTCACGCTGCTGCGCGACTCGGTCTTCGGGTTCGTGCCCGGACGGGCACGCCAGTCCGTGCGGGAACACGAGGCGCTTCTTGTCCTCCTCGAGTCGGGCGCCTCACCGCTCGAGGTCGAGGTCGCCGCCCGGGGGCACCGCACCAACACCCTGGAGGCGGTTCTCGCCTACCAAGAACAGCACCATCACACAGCGGCCGCCCGCCCCGCGTAGCCACCGGCCACCCCCGAATCGACGTCACCAGGAGACTGCCATGCCCCAACAGGTCCCGGATCACCTTCCGGCCCGCCTCCAGCACTTCATCGACGGCAGGTTCGTCGACAGCATCGACGGGGAGACATTCGACGTCCTCAACCCGACGACGAACGAGGTCTATATCTCGGCGGCGTCAGGCAAGCGGACCGACATCGACCTCGCCGTCGCTGCCGCCAAACGCGCCTTCGCCGACGGTTCGTGGCCGAGGATGCTCCCCCGGCGGCGCTCGCGGATCCTGCACCGGATCGCGGATCTGGTCGAAAGTCAGGACCAACGCCTGGCCCGGTTGGAGACCTGGGACACCGGGCTGCCGATCACCCAAGCCCTTGGTCAGGCGCAGCGCGCGGCGGAAAACTTCCGCTTCTTCGCCGACCTTGTGGTCGGCCAGGCCGACGACGCCTACAAGGTGCCCGGCAGACAGGTGAACTACGTCAACCGCAAACCCAAGGGCGTCGCCGGCCTCATCACGCCGTGGAACACCCCGTTCATGCTCGAATCGTGGAAACTCGCCCCGGCACTGGCCACCGGCAACACCGTCGTGCTCAAGCCGGCGGAGTTCACCCCGCTGTCGGCCTCGCTGTGGGCCGGGATCTTCCGCGAAGCCGGCGTTCCGGACGGCGTCTTCAACCTGGTCAACGGTCTCGGCGAGACCGCCGGCGACGCCCTCGTGAAGCATCCCGACGTACCGCTGATCTCCTTCACCGGGGAGAGCCGCACCGGACAGATCATCTTCGGCAACGCCGCTCCCTTCCTCAAAGGCCTCTCCATGGAGCTGGGCGGCAAGTCCCCGGCCATCGTCTTCGCCGATGCCGACCTCGAGGCGGCGCTCGACGCCACCGTCTTCGGTGTCTTCTCCCTCAACGGCGAGCGCTGCACCGCGGGCAGCCGCATCCTGGTCGAGCGCGCCGTCTACGACGACTTCGTCACGGCCTACGCCGAGCGCGCGAGAAACGTCGTCGTGGGCGACCCGGGTGACCCCCGCACCGAGGTCGGCGCTCTGGTTCACCCCGAGCACTACGACAAGGTGATGAGCTACGTCGAGATCGGCAAGCGCGAGGCCCGCCTGATCGCCGGCGGTGGCCGGCCGGCCGGCCTTCCTCCCGAGCTGGCCCATGGCAACTACGTCGCCCCCACCGTCTTTGCCGACGTAAAGCCCGACGCCCGCATCTTTCAGGAAGAGATCTTTGGACCGGTCGTCGCGATCACCCCCTTCGACAGCGAGGAGGAGGCACTTACTCTCGCGAACGGCGTCAAGTACGGCCTGGCCGCCTACATCTGGACCAATGATCTGCGCCGCGCGCACAACTTCGCCCACGACGTCGATGCCGGGATGGTCTGGCTCAACTCCAACAACGTCCGCGACCTGCGCACCCCGTTCGGCGGCGTGAAGGCCTCCGGACTGGGTCACGAGGGCGGCTACCGCTCCATCGATTTCTACAGCGACAGCCAGGCCGTCCATATCACCCTCGACGACTCCCACTCCCCACGCTTCGGCAGGGGGCCCGGGGCCGCCACGTCCTTCCGCACCGACAAGTAAAGGAGCCGAGACATGCCCGTCGTCACCCACCCCTCGCCACTTCCTGAGCCACCGTTCGACATCGTCCGGTGCGCCTACATGGAACTCGTCGTGACCGACCTCGCGGCGTCGAAGAAGTTCTACGTCGACGTGCTCGGACTCGTCGTCAGCGCGGAGACAGAGGACGCGTTCTACCTGCGGTCGATGGAGGAGTTCATCCACCACAACCTCGTGCTGCGGCAGGGTCCGGAGCCCGCTGTCGCCGTGTTCTCCTACCGCCTCCGCAGCCCCGAGGAGTTGGACAAGGCCGAGGCGTACTACCGAGGCATCGGCTGCGAAACCCGCCGCAAGTCCGACGGCTTCGTGAAGGGGATCGGCGACTCCCTCCGCGTGGTGGATCCGCTCGGCTTCCCCGTCGAGTACTTCTACGACATCGAGAAGGTCGAGCGTCTTGCCTGGCGGTACGACCTGCACACACCGGGCACGCTGGTGCGGCTCGACCACTTCAACCAGGTGACGCCGGACGTTCCGCGGGCCATGAAGTTCATGGCGGGTCTGGGCTTCCGGGTGACCGAGGACATCGAGGACGCCGAAGGAACCGTCTTCGCCGCCTGGATGCGCCGCAAACCCACCGTCCACGACACCGCGATGACCGGCGGCGACGGCCCTCGGATGCACCACGTCGCCTTCGCTACCCACGAGAAGCACAACATCCTGGCGATCTGCGACAAGCTGGGCGCCCTGCGGATCTCGGACGTGATCGAGCGTGGTCCCGGCCGCCACGGCGTCTCCAACGCCTTTTACCTCTACCTTCGCGACCCGGACGGACATCGGGTGGAGATCTACACCCAGGACTACTGGACCGGCGATCCTGACAACCCGCTCGTGACGTGGGACGTCCACGACAACCAGCGCCGCGACTGGTGGGGCAACCAGGTCGTGCCGTCCTGGTACACCGAGGCCTCCCGGGTGCTCGACCTCGACGGCAACCTGCAGCCGCTCGTCGAGCGCACCGACGACTCCGAGATGGCCGTCACCGTCGGCGCCGATGGTTTCTCCTACACCCGCGAGGGCGACACCCAGCACGGCTTCAAGCTGGGCAACCAGCTCTGAACCGGCCCCCGGGCACGCCGGACACTCCGGCGCCGGAGGGGTGGCTGACCGGCGTCAGACACCCCTCCCGCCTGCCGAGCAGACCGCACGGGCGCGTCCTGGCGGCGTAGGTCCTTGTCGTCTCGTACGCAGACTGACCTGGCCGTACGTCGCTCAGAGGCGATCGCGGAGCCGGCGGCCCCGACCGTAGGCGAGAACGACGAGGATGATGGCGACTCCGTACAGGATCCTGGTGTCGCCCTCCCCCAAACCCGCGCCGCTGAGAATGGTCGTGAGGCCGGTGAGGGTCAGCGCTCCGAGCACGGTGCGGAGGAAATCGCCCTGCGCGGCCCCCAGCGCGGTCCCACCGACGAGGACCGCAGCCAGGCCCGAGTAGAAGTACGGATCGCCCGTCGACACGCTGGCCCCGCTGGAGAAGCCGGCGATCAGGATGCCCACGAGGCCGGTGAACGCGGCCCCGAACGCGAACACGCCGATCCGGATCCGCCCGGTGGGGATGAGGATCTCCTCCGCGGCAAGGGGATTGGCCCCGGTCGCGTACAGCCGGCGCCCGGTGACCGTGTGGGAGAGGAACAGCCACGTCGCGGCCACAAGGCCGATCGTCACCACGACGACCGGAGGCGCCGGAATCCCGAAGGTCGTGCTCATGACCGCGGACAACGAGGAAAGGCTCGCCGGTGGTATCCCCAGGGTGGTGGCGTTCGTCGCGACGACAACCCCGCCGATGAGCACGGACGACATGCCCAGGCTCACCACGAGCGATTGGACCCGCAGGAGGTGACAGATCGCGCCGATGGCGGCGCCGGCGAGCCCGCAAACGGCAACGGTGAAGGCGCACACCAGCCACAGCGGCCAGTGCCTGTCCCCGCCGAGCTGCGCTGCCGCCACCGCACCGACCGTGATGTAGCCCGGTACGGCGAGGTCGAGGCCGCCGATCAGGATGACCAGAGTCTGCCCGAGAGAGGCAAGCGCGAGCAGCGCGGCGAGCACCGACATCGCGCGGAGGGACGAGGCAGAGGAGAAGCCCTCCAGGCGGACCGAACCCCACGCGTAGACGGCGACCAGCACGACCATCTGGATGATCGGGAAACGCCGGACCAGCGCCGCGGGCCGGGCCAGCCGGCCCGCGTTCGGCTCCCGGCCCGACGCCGCGGTCGGTGGCGTCACGGTGGACGATACGAGATCTGTCATGTCGCTAACTCACCTTTGCTCGCGAAGTCAGGCCCGACAGCACCACACCGGCGACAAGGAGGAGGCCGTACGCCAGCTGGACGTAACTCGTCGGAACGCCCGTCGCAGCCAGCAGGTCCTGCAGCAGGAAGATGGCAACCGCGCCGAAGAAGGAGCCCATCAGGCCTCCCCGGCCGCCCAGCAGTGACGTGCCTCCGAGGGAGACCGCCGCGAGCGCGACCAGCGAATAGGTCGGTGCGAGCGCCGGCTGCGAGGTCTGGATGACGCCGGTCAGCGCGATACCGGCCACCGTGGCCAGGACCCCCGAGGCGACATACGCCCCGATCCGGAAGGCGTTGACATTGACACCCGCGGAGAACGCGGCGACGTCGTCGGCGCCCACGGCGTAGAGCGTGCGCAGGACACGAGTGCGGCTGAGACCGAACCAGGCGAGCGCGACGACGCCGATGGTGACGAGGCCGCCGGGAAGGATGCCGATCCTGCCGGCCACGGACTCGGTCCAATTCCCACTCGCCAGCCCGGCGGGGCCGGGCGAGACCCGAAGGGCAAGCCCGCTGACGACGAAGAAAGTCGCCAGGGTGACGATCACAGGTTGCAGCCGGCCGAACGCCACCAGCAGGCCGTTCACCACACCGACCGCGGCGCCGACGAGGAGCAGCAGCGGGATCGAGACCCACGGGGAACCGAGACCGTGCGGGAAGAGGACGGCGCACAGCAAGCAGTTCGTGAGTGTCGCTTGCGGGCCGACGGAGATGTCGATGCCACCCCCGCCGCCCAGGATCGGCAGCGTGGAGGCGAAAGCGACCAGGACGAACGGCGCGAGGTTGCCGAGCAGCGACGGCCAGTACCGCGGAGCCAGGATCGAGTGCTCGGCCAGGAGGTTCGCCGCCAGGAGGCCGGCTACCAGGATCGCCGAGAAGGTCCAGGGCTGCCGGAGGAATGACCGGCGGAAGCCGTACCGCCGGCCGCCGGGCTTCCCGGACGTCACGTCAGTCGGCGGAAGGTGCGTGGTTGACATCGCGCGTCTCCTTCCCGCTCGGCGCCGTGGCCGGCTCGGAAGGGCGGCTTCCGAAGTAGGCCGCGACGATCGCCGAGCGAGTGACCTCGTCTCCTTGCAGGAGCGCGCTGACGCGCCCGTCTTTGAAGACGAGGACCCGATCGGCCAGGTGCACCAGTTCGTCGACCTCGCTGGACAGGACGACGATCGCCACGCCGCGGGAGGCGAGGTCGTCGAGTGTCGCGTAGACGTCGTGCTTGGCGTTCTGGTCGATGCCGCGCGTCGGGTCGTTCAGGAGGAGCACCTGGGGTGCGTCCGCCAGGGTGCGGGCCAGGACGACCTTCTGCTGGTTGCCGCCCGAAAGCGTCGTGATGAGATCACCCGCGTGGCCCATCTTCACACGTAACGGCGCGGCCAGCCGCTTGAGCCGCTCCAGTGTGCGTCGAGACCTGATCACGCCGGCTCGCGTGTCCCGGCTCTGCGTGGGGAGGCCGAAGTTCTCCATGACGGACAGGGGCTCGAAGATGCCCTCGCGTCGACGCTCGCGCGGCACGTAGCCGATGCCCAGGGCACGGGCTCGCGCCGGGCCGTCGACGACCTGGTCGGCACCCTCGATGTGGCGGATGACGTTGCCGTTGACGGCGACGCCGCGCAGGGCCTTGAGGAACGCGTCCTGCCCTTGGCCTTCCAGGCCAGCCAGTCCGAGCACTTCGCCCGCTCGCAGCGTCACCGATAGCGGCTCGTTCGAGCCGTCCACGCTGACCTGGTCGACACGCAGGACGGGCTCGGCGGACGAACGGCTGACTCGTCGGGTGACGTCGGCATCGACACCCGACATCAGCTTCACCAACTCGCCGGGGTTCGTGGCGCTGGCGTCCAGGCGGGCGGCGACCGTTCGTCCTCCCCGGAGCACGGTGATCACGTCACTGATCTGGAAGACCTCGTCCATGCGGTGGGAGATGAACAGCACGCTGCCGCCGCCCGAGGTCAGGTCGCGGACCAGGCCGAACAGCCGGTCGCGGGTGGCGATGTCGAGAGCCGAGGTCGACTCGTCGAGGACCAGCAGGGACGGGCCCTGGACCAGCGAACGCGTGATGCACGCGGCTTGGCGTCCGGACAGGGACAGGGCCTCGATGGGCGCGTCGACGTCGACCTGCTCGCCGAGAAGCGCGGTCAGGGTCCCGGCGGCTCGCTCCCGGCGCTCCAAGGCGCTCAGCGCGGACCGTTTCGCACCGATCCAGATGTTCTCCAGGATCGTCTGACCCGGCAGGGTCAGGACTTCCTGGAACACCGTCGAGATGCCCAGTCCGTGCGACCGGGCCGGAGACCGCAGCGAGGTGGCCGCGCAGCCGTCGATGTACACCTGGCCGCTGTCCGGGCGGTGAACGCCGGAGAGGATCTTGGCCAGGGAGGACTTGCCGCTGCCGTTCTCGCCCATGACCGTGTGCACCTCGCCGGCGCGGATCTCCAGGTCCGCGCCGGCGAGTGCGCGCGTCGCGCCGAACGTCTTGGTGACGTCGCGGACGACGACGCGCGCTGTCCCGTCGGGCTGGGTCACTTCGCACCGAAGTAGCTGTCGAGTTCACCATCCGTGAACAGCTGGTCTCCGGGGATCCAGGCATCCGCGGCGCTGGCCGGGTCCCAGCCCGGCTGCACGACGTCGCCGAGGTTGTCGCGCGTGATCGGCTTCTGCAGCGTGATGATCTGGTTCACCTTCGGACCGTTCCCGGCGAGGATGCGGAGCGCGACTCGGGCGGGCGCCTGCCCGATCGCCTCGTCGGGGGTCGACACGCCGGCCACGAGCGCCTTCTGGTTCTTGGCGAAGTAGGCGAGGCTGCCCTGCGTGGAGCCGACGTCGGCGATCGGCGGCACCGGCTTGCCGAGCTGCTCGAAGGCCTGGACGACGCCTGGGGTCATGACGCCGCTCTGGAACACCCCGCCGACGCCGGCCGGGTGCGTGGAGAGGAACTGCAGCGTCGCCGCCTTGGCGGCCGCGCTGGAGAAGTTGCCGGTGACCTCACCCGCGACCTTCACATCCGGGCAGAGGCTCAGCGCGGCCTTGAATCCGGCGAAGGTGTTGTTGTCGCTCGTGATACCCGGGATGCCGTGGATCTGGAGCACGCTGCCCTTCCCGCCCATCGCCGTCAGGACTTGGGCTGCCTGCTTGGCGCTGGACAACGCGGTGTTCGCAGCGACGCTCACCGCGTACTCCGACGGCACGGAGCTCCACGCCGTGACGACGGGGATGCCTGCGGCGCCCGCTTCGCTGATCGGCTTCACGAAGGGCTCGGGGGCGAGCGGGAAGGCGATGATCAGGTCCGGCTTCTTCGCCACGATCTGGCCGAACTGCTGCAAGCTTCCCGGAACGTCCGTCGGGCCCTGGGGTGCGAGGTCAGCGATGACGTTGACCTTGCCCGAGTCCTTGAGCGCCTTCGTGAGAGCGTCGTGCGTGCTCGTGACGAAGGGGTTGAGCGGAGGCTGCCAGAGGATGCCGACCGTGTACGGCGCGTCATGCTTCGGCTTCCAACCCGCCCAGGCGCTGGCTACGACGGGCGTGCCGAAGAGGTTGTAGTTGGCCTGGATCTCCTTGGGCAGGGCCGCAAGAACACCACCGGGGTCCTGCGGCGCCTGAACCGGAACGGAGCCGCACTGCCCGGCAGCCGGCGCGGCCACGTCCGTCGTGCCCTTGGCCGAGGTTGACGAGCCACCGGTGCCGCAGGCGGCGAGGGCGAGCGCGAGGGCGACGCTGCCCACCCCGGCCAGCAGTGCACGTCCACGGCCGAGGCGGCGGTGCAGGGGAGCTGATTTGCTGAACATGACTCTCCCGTCAGATTTGAACGACCGTGACTCGGGTCACGCGAGGAGGTAACCACATCCTGTACGAAACGTCTAGTACCTAATGTGGGAGCACCCGGCGACGGCCGGACCAGGAACGCGCGACGGTCTCGTCAGGACGTCGCGAAGCGCCCGCTCAGCGCTCGCCCGTACGCACGGCCGCCGGCCCACTACGGCGCAGCCGTCGGCTGGCGCGGATGGCCTTGTCAGCCGTCCTCATGAGCGCCCGGTTTCCGGCGGCCCAGATGACCAGGTTCTGGGCGGGGTTGGAGCCTTTGGCCGACGGGTGCTCGTGCCCCATCTCGGGGTTCTTGTGGCATTGCACCGCCACTTGAAGGATCAGCCGCCGCATGCAGGAGTTGGCGTGGTCGCACCACACGATCTCGGTGGAACGGCCCTCGAGCACCTTGGTCGCGTAGTCGGGGTCCGCGAGCATCTGGCGAGCCAGCATCGTCGCGTCCACGATGCCGTCGGCGATCGCGGCGGCCGCCTGATCCGGGTCAGGCGTGCTACTCAAGAACAGCGCCACACTGGGTCCTAGCGAGTCACGGAAGGCTTGGGGCTCGCCCTCGCGAAGCATCTTCCCGGACTCGCGAGGCACGTTGTCCCTCATGGACTCGTAGTTGCCGTCGGTGAGGGCGACGAAGTCAAGGCCCGCCCGGGCGATCTCCGCCGTGACGGCCGCGAAGCCTTCCGGTCCCTGCCCGCTGGGCGCGTGGTCGTTGGCGCTGAGCCGCAGGCCGAGCGCCAGGTCCGGGCCGATCTCCTGACGGACCGCCGCGACGGTGTCGCGTAGGGCTCGGGCGCGGTTCTCCACCGATCCGCCGTATTCGTCGGTCCGGAAGTTGGACAGCGGCGAGAGGAACGAGGAGTAGAAGTAGCACATGTGTGCCGCGATCTCGATGCCGTCGAAGCCGGCGGCCTTGGCTCGCCGTGCGGCGTCGACGACCGCCTGCTCCAACTCCTTGATCTCATCGACGCCGGCCTCGTTCGGTAGCGGTGTGGCCTGGCCCCCCGGCAGGTAGACGTTGTCGGGGAGCCCGTGGGCGCCCATATCGACACGCTTAGGAGAGGCGGAGACGATCTCGTGGCCGTCTCGCGGCACGCCCATCCTGCCGAACGACGGAAAGAGCTGCGCGAAGATCGCGACGTCCGGGGCGGCGGCGTGCACCGCGTCGACGAGCCTCCTGAGGCCGGGGACGAACATGTCGTCGTCGTAGCGGATGTTCGGCGCGAAGGGCGACTCCCGGAAAGCGCGCGCGGTCGCGACGGAGCCGCCCACGATGACCGCGCCGACGCCGCCGGCCGCACGACGGCTGAGGAAGGCGATCGACTGGTCACTGGGGCGGCCATCGGACGTGGGCCGCAGCACTGCCATCGGCCCGAGGATGATCCGGTTTTTCAGGGTGAGCTTGTTGATCGTCAGCGGTGTGCCGAGGATCTCGGCGGCGGTGCGGGACGACATGGCACTCCTCCTGGACGGCGTTGGGGCGGGACGGCGTGGCGCGGAGGGCTTGCCGTGCGGGGTTTACGCGACCAGATCGCCGAGCACGACCCCAGGCGGCAGCAGACCGAGTGAGTCGCGAATGTCGGTCAGGACGGCGAGACCCTGGGGATCAACGGGAAGGAGACCGGCCGCGCCGAGGCCGTCGAGCAGGTCGTCCAACTCGGGGTTACCCAGCAGGTCGGTGCGGGCGACGAGGCCCTGACCGGGAAACGCCGGGAAAGCCTGCTGAACGGTGAGGATCTCCCGCTTACCCGCCCGCCGAGCCTGGCCGTCGAACGGCGGCCCGAGCAACGTCGCGGTCACCGCGCCGGACAGAAGCCCATCGAGCCGCTCCGCGACTCCGCCGACCTCGATCCACCGCACCTCGACTCCGGCTTCGGCAAGCAGGCGCCGGGCGACGAGAGCGAAACCGTTCGTGAACGCATCGACCGCGAACGGCTGACCGGACAGCCCGGTCAGATACTCCACGCTCTCGTCGGCGAAGACACCGAGCCGGGTCGTCCGCTCCACCTGCCCGACCAGCCGCACATCGGCTCCCGCCCGGACCCATTCGAAGAGGTTGTCGATGGCGGTCACGACCAGGTCGAGAGTGCCGTCCAGCAGGCCCGCCAGTTGCGCGGGGCTACCCGACGTACGGACCTCCTCCAGGTCGAAACCGTCGAGCGCTCCGCGGGCCCGGGCCTCGACAAGCGGAGCCGGAGGGACGAAGTAGGACATGCGCAGCGTCACCGGCGAGTCCTCGAGGCGCGCGAGGCCTGCCACGGCGGCTGCTCCCCGGTCGGGGCGATGACCGGGGTCCGCTGCACGCCGAGGCCTTCGATCGTGATCTCGATGACGTCGCCGCCCTGGAGGAAACGCTTCCAGTGCGAGCCGTTTCCGGCAGGCGACCCGGTGCTGATGACGTCCCCGGGGTTCAGTACGGCGACGGAGGAGATATACGAGATAAGTTCTCGCACCCCGAAAGCCATGTTGGAGGTGGAGGAGTCCTGCATGAGCCGGCCGTTCAGGCGGAGCTGGATGCGAAGCCGCATCGGATCGGGCACGAAACGCGCCGGGACAAGGAAGGGTCCAGTCGGGAAGAATGTCGGCTGGTTCTTGGCACGGAACCAGTCGGTGCCGATGTTGGCGACGTCGGGCCGGGGGATCAGCGATCGCGCCGAGACGTCGTTGACGATCGTGTAGCCGGCGACGACGTCGAGGGCGTCCTCGACCCGGACCCGATGTGCCGACCGGCCGATGACGACGCCGAGTTCCGCCTCCCAGTCGACGTCCCCGCCGAAGTCGGGCAGGCGGACCGCGTCATAGGCACCGGAGACGGCGGACGGGATTCCCGTCCAGACGTACGGATCACCCGCGGCGACGCGCTCGTCGATCTCGGCCGCGGCGTCCGCACGGAGCTGCTCGTCGGACGCGCCCTCGTTGCCGAGCTTGTGGGCGACCGCCATCTGGATGATGTGCTCCCGGTAGTTGACGCCGGCAGCGAGGATCGGGCCGACCGGGTCGACGGGGGGCAGGACGTGGAGCCGTCCCGAATCCAGCCGCCGGCTGAGAGTGTGTGGGGCGGCAGGGCTCTCGGCCAGAAACGAGGCGAGCACATCCAGGTTCGCCTCCCAGGCCTCGAAGAGGTCACCGGTCCGTCGCACCTCCGGGAGGACGGCGCGGATGTCGTGGACGTCGTCCCCATGTACGAGTGCGGGGAAACGGGCACCGTCGACCTCGAAGGTGCCGATCGCGAAGCTGTCCATGTCTCAGACCGGCGGCGCGACGAAGAGGTGGGCGTTGTCCGAATCGTTGAACATCTCCTTGGTGATGAACTCGTTCATGTCGCCGCCCGTACCCCAGAGATCACTGGTCGCGGGCTCCCGCACGTCGTAGATGTGCGGGTGCCACGCGTCCTCGTCGAGGATTTCCAGGTCGGTGGTCATCTCCATCGTGTTGCCGTTGGGGTCGATGAAGTACGTGAACGTGTTGTCCCCGGCGCGGTGACGACCCGGGCCCCAGATCTTCCGGTAGCCGGCGCGAATGATCCGGCCGCTGCCGAACATGTAGTCGTCGATGCTCCGCAGCTCGAAGGAGGCGTGCTGGAGCGACGCGTGCGGCCCCCGGGCAATGGCGATCGAGTGATGCTGCGGGCTGCATCGCAAGAAGTAGAAGAGGTCGCCAGCCTGCGGGTGGTGGAGGGTGTCCGAGAGGCGGAACCCCAGGTGCTTCTGGTACCAGGCGCGCATGCTCTCGGGCTGCCTGGAATTCAGTACCACGTGGGAGAGCCGTACCGGGATCGCCTCCCGCGGCTCGATCTTGCGGTGCTGACGTGCTTCGACCTCCGTCGAGACCTCGATCGTGCGCCCCTCGAGGTCGAAGAAGCGGAAGCCGTAGCCGCCGCCGAGCGTCGACAGATCCTTCGGTTCGAAGACCAGCTGAACCCCCGCGGCGGCGAGATCCCGCCCGAGGGTGTCGACGGCCTCCCGGTTGGCGGCCCCGAAGGCGACCAGGTCGAGGCGCTTGTCGGCCGACCTGCGCACGCGGGTGATGTACTGCTCCGGCGAGCCCTCGGCGGCGAAGTAGACGACGTCGCCGTCGTCGTGCTGGACCGTCAGCCCCCAATGGTTTTTGTAGAACTCGATCTGCTGATCGAAGTCGGGCACAGCGATGTCGAAGTGACGGATATGTGTAATGGGGCTGAAGGCCACCGGGTTCTCCTTCTCCGGGCTCAGCGGTGCAGGGGTGCGCTCAGGTGCGCGATGGACGGGATCCGGCGGACCAGTCCCTCCAGGTCGGCAACGGTGTCGGCGCAGCCGAGGATGTAGTGGTCGGGCCTGATCACGACGGCTTGGGCGTCAACCGAGGCCAGCAGCACACCGGCGTCGACCGGTTCGAGCAGCGTGACGGTGTCGCTGTCCTCGTCGAGCACCGCCTTCACCTCGTCCGGCAGTTGCTCGTAGAGGGATCTTTCGGCGGCGACGACGAAGCGGGGCCCGACCTCATCGTCGAGACGCGTGCCGTCGGACCGGATCGGCTGAATGCTTAGCCTTCCGGCACGGCCGTCCCGATCTCCGTCGTGCAGGCCGGGGCCCAGCGACGGCGGGATCGGCACCGCTGACGCCTCCGGGTGGGCCTTCATGAACTCGTCCCGCCCCTGGGCGAGGTGGGGATCGAGGGTCTGGATGGCGACTGCCTGGTTGGCGGCCACCTCGACCCAGTAGGTCGCATGGGGCTTACGCTCGCTTTCGTACGTGTCGAGGAGCTCGTCGCCAGCCAGCCCGCGCCTCACCAGATCCAGCTTCCAGACAAGGTTCGCGACGTCACGGAGGCCGGCGCACAGGCCCTGGCCGAACAGCGGCGGCGCCTGATGAGCCGCGTCACCGGCGATGAAAATGTTTCCGTCCCGCCAACGCTGCGCGATCCGGCCGCGGAACGTGTAGATCGCCTGGCGGTCGGGCGTGAACTTGTCCCGCGGGAGGATCCCGGCGCTCATCAGCTCGACGGCTTCCGGAGTGGCGACGTGGTCAGGGTCGTCACCCGGGACGAGCATGAACTCCATGCGGACGCGGGTGCCTGGCAGGCGCAGCCACAGCGCAGGTCGCAAATAGCTCGCGAATTGGATCATGTCGGTCTGGTAACCGGGTGCTCCGACGAGATGGCCGTCGACGACGAGCCACTGCTCGTCCTCGCCGTACTTATCGGTCTCGATGCCCAAGGCTCGGCGGAACTGGCCCCGTGCGCCGTCGGCGGCGATCGCCCACCGCGCCGTCAGGACGCTCCGCGCACCGCCGTCGTCCTCGGTGGCGACTTCGACACCGCCTTCAACGTTGCGGACCTCGGTGACCGTCACGCCCCTCCGCAGGCTGATTCCGGGGGCCGACTCGACAACCCGGCGGACGAGAGCCTCGACATCGGGCTGGTGGAAGCTGATGTGCTCGTTCCAGCCCTGGCCACCGATCTCGTGGGTCTCCGCGTGGACGAGGACCTCCCCGTCGGTGTTGACGATGTCCACGTCCTTCATCGGGATCGTGACCGCCCGGACCTCGTCGGCGATACCGAGCGCCTGGAGCGTACGGAAGGTCTCTCCATCGAAATGGACCGCGCGGGCGGTGGTCCACATCTCGACATCCTTCTCGAGGCCGATGGCAGCGACACCGAGGCGACCGAGCAGGGCCAGAGCCACGGTCCCGACGGGTCCGGCCCCAATGACGATGACGTCCGCGTCGTAGGCCATCGGCACTCCTTCATGTTCTATACGTATCGTATCGGTTGCCGAATCGTAACGCGCGCCACACCTCTTGGCGACCCTCCGCTCCGGGGCAACTTCGGTCCGGAAGTCTGTCCACCGGGCGCCAAGGAGACATCCTGTTCAGTACGGCGGCCGGAGCCCATCGCCGTGCTGGCCAGGCCGGGCCTACACCGCCCAGACGGTCTTCAGGTTGCAGAACTCGCGCTGCCCCACGGCGGCCAGCTCACGACCGAAACCGGAGCGCTTGATCCCGCCGAACGGGAGTTCCTGGTACGAGACGGTCATTCCGTTCACGAAGACGGCGCCTGCCTCGAGGTGGGCGATGAAGTAGTCCTGCTCCTGCGGGTCGTTCGTCCAGACGGCGCTCGAGAGGCCGAAGGTCGTCTGGTTCGCGAGGCGCAACGCGTGCTCGTTGTCGTGCGCGCGATAGAGGCAGGCGACCGGCCCGAAGGCCTCTTCCTGGACGAGCCGGGCGTCGCAGGGCAGGTCTGCGATGACGGTCGGCGGGTAGAACCAGCCGTCCCCGTCGGGCACGGTGCCGCCGGCGAGGATGGTGGCGCCCTTGGCCTGGGCGTCCTCGACGAGCTCGATGAGCTCCCGGCGTCCCGACTCGGTTGCGAGCGGCCCGACCTCCGTGCCCGGCAGCAGGGGATCGCCGACCCTCAGCTCGGACATCCGCCTGGCGAACTCCGCCGCGAAGGCGTCGTAGACCTCGGCGTGGACGATGAACCGCTTGCCGGCGATACAGGACTGTCCGTTGTTGTTGATTCGCGCACGCACGGCGGTGGCGGCGGCCTGCTGGATGTCCGCCGACGGCAGGACGATGAACGGGTCGCTGCCTCCGAGTTCCAGCACGGTCTTTTTGATGTGGTCCCCCGCGATCGCGGCGACGGAGCGACCCGCGGGCTCCGAACCGGTGAGCGTCACGGCCTTGACCCGCGGGTCCGCGATCACAGCACCCACCTCAGCGCCGCCGATGAGCAGGGTGCGGAAGGAGCCCTTCGGGAAACCTGCCCGCTCAAAGAGCGTGTCGAGGAAGATCGCCGCCTGCGGGACGTTCGAGGCATGCTTCAGGAGGCCGGCGTTGCCGGCCATGAGCGCCGGGGCCGCGAACCGGATGACCTGCCACAGCGGGTAGTTCCACGGCATGACGGCCAGCACGACGCCCAGCGGCTCGTAGCGGGTCCAGGCCCTGGAGGCGCCCACCTCGGCCGGGTCCTCGAGCGGCACGTCAGCCAGGAAGCTCTCGGCGTTGTCCGCGTAGAAACGCATCGCCCTGGCGGACTTCGCCACCTCGGCGATCGCCTGGGCGAGGGGCTTGCCCATCTCGACCGTGATGAGCCGGCCGAGGTTGGCGGACTCGTCGTCGAGCAGATCGGCGGCGGCGCGCATCCAACCGGCCCGCTGGGCGTACGTGGTCCGGCACAGCGCCTTGGCCGCGGCAGCCGCCTCGCCGATCCGTTCCTGCACCTGTGCCGGCGTGTGTGCCTCGATGACCATCTCGGTCTTCCCGGTCGACGGGTTCACGGTTGCGATCGCCACGACTTCTCTCCTTAGCGCGACATCATCCGACCGCAGTCTAGGCACATGCGGTACGGTACGTCTCGTCTACGATGAGGTCGGTGGCCGTGAGGCCGCGGAGGAGAGACCGATGAGCGCTGAAGCCGAGCCGCCGACCCGGCTCCCCCTGTTCCTCACCGACAGCGACGTGGAGACGCTGTCGGACCTGCCGAGCGCCATCGCGGTGATCCGCGCCGCCTACCGCACCGGCGTGGACGACAAGCGCAACCCGGGAAGGATCTTCGCAAACGGCGGGAGGGAGTGGATGCGCGTGATGCCCTCGGCGCCCCCGACCGGACAGCTGTTCGGCGCGAAGTCCATCAACGGTTCCTTTGCCGACGGGCTGCGCGTCAGCTACCTCATCTCGCTGTTCGACAAGGACACGGCAGAACTCGTCGCGCTCGTGGACGGCAACCGTGTGACGGGCCTGCGCACCGCGGCCACCACGGCCGTCGGCACGGAGGCGATCACACCGCGGCGGCCTCTTCAGGTCGGCGTCATCGGCTCCGGCTTCGAGGCCCAGTCGCACACCTCGGCGCTGTCCCTGGTCGCGTCCTTCGCCTCGGTGCGGGTCTTCAGCCCGACGCCGGCGAATCGGCTCGCTTTCGCGGAGCGCTTCACCTCTGGCCTCGGCGTCCCGGTGGCGGCGGTCGACTCGGCGGAGGCCGCTGCGCGGGGAGCCGATCTCGTGCTGTGCGCCGCCCGCTCCCGCGATGAGTCCCCGACGATCGAGGCGGACTGGGTGGCGGACACCGCGACCGTCGTCTCGATCGGGTCCACCACGCCGGCACAGCGCGAGCTTCCGGCCGACCTGATCGCCCGAGCCGGCGTCGTGGTGGCGGACGGGGTCGACGAGGTGGTCCACGGCAGCGGCGACATGATCGCCGCCCGGGCCGCCGGCATCGACGTCGACCGGCTCACCGTCTCGCTCAACTCGGTTCTTCTGGGCGACATCACTGTGGACGTCGACCGAGGGATCCGCATCTACAAGTCCACGGGCTGCGGGCTCCAGGACATCGTCGTCGCCGAGGCTCTCGTGAACCTCGCCCGCGAACGCGGGGTCGGGATCCAACTGCCGGCCGGCATCGTCACCACTCGGAAGTAGGGAGTCAGCATGGTCGACTACACTAAGAACGAGGCGCGCGCCTGGGCCAGGCAGCACTGGCAGGGTGCCATCGCGGTGACGATACCGTCCTACACCCCGGATTTCGCGGGTATCAACGAGAACGCGATCCGTCACGACATCCACAAGCTCAGGGAGCTCGGCTTCTCCGGGACCCTGCTCGTGGCCGAGGTGGCGATCTCCCCCGAGGAGAACGCGCGGGTCACCGCCGTTGCCCGCGAAGCTGCCGGACCGGACTTCCAGCTCTTCTTCCACGCCGCGTTCAACACGCTCGAGGAGAACATCGCCGCCCTGCGGCTCGCTGAGAAGGCCGGCGCCGACAGCGTGCTGCTCTCCTACCCGACCGCGTTCTGGCCGACCACCCTCGAAGAGGTCTACGACTACACCAAAGCACTCGCCGACTCGACCCCTCTCGGTGTCATGCTCTTCGGGCTGCCCGCCTGGGGATTCGAGCGAATCGACAACGCCGGGATGCCCGTGCGGTGGGTGCGCCACGTGCTCGACACGATCCCGAACATCGTGGCCGTCAAGGCCGAGCAGGGAAATCCGGGCATCCCCGGGGTCATGGAGATGTACCACCACTTCCGGGACGAGGTCGTCATCTCCTGCCCCATCGAGGGCGAGACGATCCCGCTCATGTCCGTGCTGGACTTCCAGTTCTCCGGGACCAGCAACACCAACTGGATGAGCGACTACTTCCCGAAGGCCTTCAGCCTCGCACGCAGCGGAAGGTTCGAGGAGGCGATGGAGCTGTGGTGGCAGGTCGCGCCGGCGCGTGCCGCCAACACGGCCATCCTCACGGGATCGGCGATCGGCACCACGGTCATCAACCGGACGGGGTGGAAGTACCAGGAATGGCTGGCCGGGTTCAACGGCGGAGCACTCCGCGCACCGGCTCCCCGCATCCCTGACCGGCTGATGAAGCAGGCGCGTGCGGCGCTGGTCGCGTCCGGACTACCGGTGACCGACCTTCCCGACAGTGAGTTCGTCAAGGGTCGCATCAAGGCCTAGCGAGAATGAAGGCCGGCCGGGAACGGGCGCTCCGGCCGGCTTACCGTCACCGAGGCCTGCGAACCGCC
The DNA here is from genome assembly GCF_000721705.1 of Actinoplanes subtropicus. Classification (GTDB taxonomy): domain Bacteria; phylum Actinomycetota; class Actinomycetes; order Mycobacteriales; family Micromonosporaceae; genus Actinoplanes; species Actinoplanes subtropicus. The sequence goes on along the minus strand of NZ_JOJL01000012.1, from coordinate 10,601 downwards.
CGGGCGGTGCCGCGATACAACGCCACGATCCGGTCGTCGGCGACGACGTCGACGTCGATCACAGCACGGCGTCCGTCGCAGTACGACGTACGCGCCTGTGCCGTCAGAACCGACTCACCACCGGAGGGCGCGAGGTACTGGATCGCGGCATCACCGGTCACGGCGGCGCCGAGCACGGTCAGCGCAGCCGCGGCGAAGGCTTGGTCGGCGAGCGCGAAGACGATGCCGCCATGCACGACACCCGCCCCGTTGAGCTGCCCGTCACGAGCGACAAGCGTCACCGTCGCAGAACCGCCGGTAGCCTCGAGGATCTCGAAGCCGAACCACTCGAGCGACGACTCGCCGAGCATCAGTTCCTTGATGACCGGGTCGATGTGCCGGCCGGTGGGCCGGTCGTCGGGCCTCATGAGATCCGCTCCACTACCAATGCCATTCCCTGCCCTCCGCCGACGCACAGGGTTGCCAGCCCCAGCGTTCCGTCACGTTCCCGAAGGGCACGGATGAGTGTCCCGACAAGCCGGACCCCGGTCGCGCCGAACGGGTGCCCGATGGCGATCGCGCCGCCGTTGGCGTTCACCTTCGCCGGATCGAGCCCCAGCTCACGGACCGCGGGGACGACCTGGGCGGCAAACGCCTCGTTGAGCTCGACAAGATCCAAGTCCACCGTGCTCAAGCCCAGGCGGCCGAGCAGCCTGCGGCTGGCCTCGACCGGGCCGAGACCCATGATCTCCGGCGAGAGGGCGCTGGCACCCGCCCCGAGGATCCGCGCAAGCGGCGGGAGACCGAGAGCCATGGCCTTGGCTGCGCTCATCACGACCATGGCTGAGGCGCCGTCGTTGAGTGGACTGGCGTTGCCGGCTGTGACCGTGCCGTCTGGGCGGAAGGCAGGCCGCAATGCGGCAAGCCCTTCTGCCGTGGTGTCGGCGCGCGGGCCGTCGTCGGTCTCGACCACCCGTCCATCGGTGGTCGTGACCGGCACGATCTCCCCGTCGAAGAAGCCGCGTCCGATCGCCGCGGCCGTGCGCTGCTGGGACCGCAAGGCCCACGCGTCCTGGTCCTGGCGCGTGGTGCCGGTCAGACCGGCGACGAACTCGGCGGTCTTGCCCATAGCGATGTAGACGTCCGGGAGCAGCCCCTCCTCGCGCGGGTCGGTCCACGGCGCGGACGCCGCGAAGAGTGCGTCCGCTCGAGCGGCCGACTGCTCGGAACCCGGGTAGCGGTTCGTCGGGTTCGGAGGCGTGCTCGACGTCGATTCCATCCCACCCGCGACGAACGCGTCTCCATCCCCAGCACGCACCGCGCGAGCGGCCGCAGCCACCGCCTGGAGCGAGGAGGCGCAGAATCGGTTCACGCTCGCGCCGGGGAGCCCGTCGTAACCGCCGTACACCGCGACGCGGCGGGCCGCGTTGTCCCCCTGGGCGCCCTCGGGAACGGCGGTACCGAGGTAGAAGTCGTCGAGCATGTCGGCCCGGAGCGCCGGTACGTCGGCCAGCGCGCCTTGTAGTGCCACAAGCGTCAGGTCCTCCGGCCGCTCGGCGCGGAAGGACCCCTTCCGGGCCCGGCCGAACGGCGTGCGCCGATAGGCCACCACGACCGCGTCGTTGGGGGCGAGTTGCTTGCTCACTGTCTCTCCTTCTGAGGCAGGCCCGAGAACACGTACGGGACGGATCGTATCGCTTTTCCGGGGCGGAGGGCACTTACCGTCGCCCGGATGCCGATTCGCCGACACTGCAGCCCACGCCGCTCGCACCCAGGGCGACGGCCCACCTCCCCGTCGTAGCCGCCGAGCAAGGTGATGACAGCGAGGTCGTACGCGGGGTCGAGCAGAACGGGAAGCGACAACCCGCAGGTCGCTCCCTTGCCGCAGCCCCATCCTAACGATACGATCCGTTTAGTATCGAATACTATTTCCAGGATCTCGACGATGGAGACAAGATCGAGGAGTCGTCCCATGCAGATCCACGTCCGTGGCTATGAGGCGAATGATCCCCGGATCAAGCCGGCCGCCGGGTACGGCATGAACCGGCCCGGGGACCTCCCCGAGGAGATGGACGTCCTCATCGTCGGCACGGGACCGGCGGCCGCCGTCGTGACGGCGCAACTCTCCCGGTTCCCGTCGATCAACGTCCGGACGATCGAGCGACGACCTGGCCGCCTCGAGGTCGGGCAGGCGGACGGGATCCAGGCTCGTTCCGTGGAGACCTTCCGGGCCTTCGGCTTCGCGAACGAGGTTGTCGACGAGGCCTACCGGAACGTCGAGATGTGTTTCTGGAAGCCAGCGCCGACAGACCCGTCAAAGATCGTGCGTGTTTCGCGCGTACCTGACGACGCCACCGGGATCAGCGAGTTCCCGCACATCTACGTCAACCAATCACGGATCCTCGACTACTTCCTCCGGGACGCAGTCCGCGCTCCGGGTCGTGTCGAGCCCGACTACGGCGTGGAGTTCGTGGACTGCAAGATCGACCCGAGCGCCGAATACCCGGTGACGTCTCGCCTGCGCCACACCGCGGGACCGCGGGCGGGCGAGGAGCGCACTGTGCGGTCCAAGTACCTCATCGGCGGCGACGGCGCCCGCAGCGCCGTCCGCGAGTCCCTCGGCCACCGCCTGCACGGCGAAGCCGCAATGCACGCCTGGGGCGTGATGGACGTCATGGCGAACACCGACTTCCCCGACTTCCAGGTCAAGTGCTCCATCCAGTCGCACGAGGGGGGAAACCTCCTTCTCATACCTCGCGAGGGCGGGTACCTGTCGCGCTTCTACGTCGATCTGGGTGCAGTCGACGCGAACGACGCGGGATCAGTCAGGGCAACGTCCATCGAAACGATGATCGACACGGCGAACCGGATTCTCTTCCCGTACTCACTCGACGTCCGGGCCGTAACCTGGTGGTCCGTCTATGAGGTGGCCCATCGCATCACCGACGGGTTCGACGACGTCCCCGCCCACCTCGAGGGAAGGGTGGCTCCACACGCCTTCATCATGGGCGACGCCTGCCACACCCATTCGGCGAAGGCCGGCCAGGGCATGAACGTCTCGATCCAGGACGGCTTCAACCTCGGCTGGAAGCTCGCCGCCGTTCTCGAGGGCCGCGCCCCCGCATCGCTGCTGTCCACCTACGCGGCCGAGCGGAAAGTCGTTGCCCAGAACCTCATCGACTTCGACAAGGAGTGGGCAGAAATGATGGCTCGCCCGGTGGACGCCTGGGAAGACCCGACCGAACTGGAGCGGTACTACGTCGCCACGATGGAATTCCCCGCCGGGTTCATGACTCGATACACCGAATCCATGATCACCCTCGATACGCAACACCAGGCACTCGCCCCCGGATACCCCGTGGGGAAACGGTTCAAGTCCGCCGAGGCGATCCGCCGGGCGGACAACCGGTGGCGGCACATCGGACACTTCCACGACGCCGACGGGCGGTGGCGCATCTATGTCTTCGCCGACGAGGCCGCCCCCACCCTGTCCGGCACGCCAACCGCCGACTTCGCGAACTGGTGGTCCGACGACCCCGCTTCCCCGCGAGTGAGATACACCCCGATCGACGTGGACGACGACGCCGTGTTCGACACAAAGGTGATCTACCAGCAGGACTACACGGAGTTTGACCCGGGCGAGGTACCGCATGCATTCCGACCGGTCAAGTTTCCCTACGGTCTGCACGACACGAATCAGATATTCGCCGCGGGTCACGGTCGCGACATCTTCCGCGACAGAGAGCTCAGCCGCGCGGGGGCGATCGTCATCGTCCGACCTGACCAGTACGTCGCGGGCGTGCTGCCACTGAGCGCACGTGCAGAGCTCATCCACTTCTTCGAGCGCAACATGCTCGAGCCCGCGGTCAACAAGACGGGGCGACGGCCGCCCTTCATCCGAACGGTTGCGGAAAGAATCGCACTCTAATTAATCAGAAGCCGCGGGGGCGGACGTCACGCGACACCGCGAACCAGGACCAGTCCACCTCGTTCGGGAACAGTCCCGGCGCCTGTTGAGCGACGCTGTGGATGAGGGGTGCGTCCGCGCAGGGTGAGGAACCGGACACCGCGGGCGTCCAGTGTGGCCAGTTGGGCCTGGGTGGTCAGGCGGGAGTCGAAGACCAGCAGGGCCGGGTCGCGGCCGGTGACGGTTTTCCAGTGGTCGCAGAACGCGATGACCTCCTGGTTTTGGGTGGCTTTCGACAGGTCCGCGTTGGCGTAGACCAGGGTGTGGGTGGCTTGGTCCTCGGCGAAGAAGGTGAGCACGCTGCGGGTGCGCTGGGATCGGCGGGGCACGTAGTGCTTCTCCAGGGCGGGGTCGTCGCCCCAGTGCATGACGGCGTGGAAGTCGAGGTTGAACTCGTCGCCGGCGGCCAGTCCGGTGCGGGTCATGGCCGATCCGAGCGCGGCCAGTAGCGCGGTCTGCTTGCGGTGTTGCAGCCGGTAGGAGTAGGTGGTCAGCGCGGTGGCCTTGGGCAGCGTGGTCAGGCCGGCGAACAGCGCCGCGCCCGGGTCCGCGGCCAGATCGTCCACGTGGGAGACCCGGCGAACGGTGGTCAGCTTCAGCGCCAGCAACGACAGCAGGTAGCCGACCGCGGGGATGACCCGGGTGCCGGGGTAGCCGGCCGCGGCGACCAGGGCGGGCAGGTCCAGGGCGACCAGGTCGGGCAGCGTCAGCAGCAGCCCGGCCAGCCGGGACGAGTTCTGCGCCGGCCACGCGTTGAAGTCGATGACCCGGGTACGGGTCAGGTTCTCCCGCCGGGGCAGGCCCCGCGCCGCGTGCGGGCGGGGCCACAGCCGGGGCAGCCCTTCGGCCAGGATCTCACCGATCCCGGTACGGTTGAGCCCGATACCTTCGGCGCGCAGCACCACGGCGATCTCGGCCACCGAGTGCCCCGCCAGTCGCAGCTCGATGATCCGGCCCCGAGCGGCCTGCTTGGCCGGCGCTGATCTCGGCCCCGGACGCGCCTGAGCGAAGAAGTCCCGTTCACCGGCCCGGAAGTCCCGCGCCAGCGACACCACACTCGCCTCGGTGTAGCCGAACCGTGCGGCCACCTCCGCCGCGCTGACCCCTTCCCACAAGTAGGCCCGTAACGCCTCGTATCTGCGGTGAGCGGGCAGAACAGGCTGCCCGAAGAACTCGCCACCCGCGCGGGCCGGGGCCGGATTCGCTGCCTGTTCCACCCACCCAGCATCACAAGACACCGTCAAATACGTCTATCACCCCATACCGGATAACCCCGATTCGAGTGACCGGGCCATGCCAGGCAACGACATTCAGGCCCGCGGTAACCCGCGATCCCGGCAGCCATCAACCACCACCACTCTCACACCAAAACGATCATGGCCCAGCAGGCAGCGAAGCGGCCCCACCATCCGGCCGGGGACACCGTCATCCCGCACCCAGTCCACCCCTCAAACAAGATCAAACTAGGGGCGAACTCCGGATGTGAGAATCGGCGCTAACCGAGACCAGCCGTTAACTTGACACTCCCGGGACACCGGCACCGCCGCACGATTGGACGACCCGCACGCCCCGGTCCTGCACGAATCCGGCGGCGACGAGCAGCAGCGGCTCACCGACGCCGCCGAGCACCTCGCCCGCGTCTGCGCCGACCCCGGGTCGCTGCCGCTGGAAATCCACCAGGCCGTGCTGCGGCACCTGCTCGCCGTGCTGGTGCTGCGTCTGGCCCACCTCGGCGCCGCACACGGCAGCGCGGCCCCCGATCCGAACGACACGTTCCTGCGCCTGCGCGACGCCGTCGAACGCGACTTCACCCGCACCCGCCGGCTGCAGGACTACGCCCGTACCCTCGGCTACTCCGCCCGGACCCTATCCCGGGCCGCGCAGGCCGCCGCCGGCGTGAACGCCAAGGAGTTCATCGACCGCCGCGTGATCCTGGAAGCCCGCAGGCTGCTCGCCCACAGCGACCACACAGCCGCGCAGATCGCCGCCCGGCTCGGCTTCACCAGCGCCACCTACTTCAGCAAATACTTCCACCAGCGCACCGGGACCACCCCGCTCGCGTTCCGCGCCGCCGCGCGAGGGGCCCGTCACCCCGCCCGTCATGACGCCCCGCAGCGGTTGACGGCTGTCGGCTTTATTCGAAGTTGCGGGCCCCGCTGGATGGCCTGCACCAGCATCACCACCGGGCACCGATGGCGGCGTCGATGACCCAGTCGCTGATCGGCTTCGAGCAGAGTGACGCGCTTTCGCACCTTCGAGGAATTGATGCGCCATCGACCGGTATTCCACGTTCACCGGCCTCGCCGCTTGCGGCGCCGCGCAGGGGCGGCGGCGGGGACCTACCGGGCGCGTGCTGGAGTGTTTCGGCCAACGCCAGTAGGCCGACTCCGAGGGCGTCGCCGAGTTTTCCGCAAGGTGCCCACACTGGGGTTGGTGGTGCCGTACTCGACCTCGACCAGGATCCGGCGGCTCACCCCTATGGCCTTCGCCAGCCGGTCCGGGGTCCACCGGCGCGCCTGCCGAGCCAGCCGGACCCGGCTCCGATCGCCGCCGCCGGTGACGCCAGGTCATCCTCAAGTAGTGCACTTTTTTGCACTTCCGGCGCAGGTGGTTGCAGGCTCTCGCAGGTGGTTGCAGGCTCTCCGGCCGCGGGAGGCGAGCCACGGCGGAGAGCGGGCACCCGGCGCCGGCAGCGGCGAGACGCTCCTTCTCCATCCTGCCGACGATACGGCACCCCGGCCGCAGATGTGGCGCGGCCAACAATTGATCATTCAACTACAATGCCCTAGCGTGATAGTTGCTTGTAGGAACAACCAATCACCTCGGCGGAAAGGACTCCAGCCATGACCACACTCAGCAGGCGACAGGCGCTCGGCGCGGCCGGCACAGTGCTCGGGGCGGCCGCGCTCGGCGCCGCCATCCCCGGCAGCGCCTCGGCCGCTCGCCTCGGCCGCCCGGTGGCGGAGGAGCGCAAGTCGCTCGGCCAGCTGTACGCCGACGCCCTCCGCGAAGGCGGCGAACTCGTCATCTACGCCGGCGGCGACACACCGACCCAGCAGGACGCCACCAAGCAAGCGTTCCTCGCCCAGTTCCCGGACATCAAGCTCACCATGGTCGTCGACTACAGCAAATTCCACGACGTACGCATCGACAACCAGCTCGCCACCGGCACCCTCGTCCCCGACCTGGTCCAGCTGCAGACCCTGCAGGACTTCACCCGATGGAAGAGCCTAGGCGTGCTCCAGCCGTACAAACCAGCCGGCTTCTCCGAGCTGTACCCCGCCTTCCGCGACCCCGACGGCGCCTGGGTCGGCATCGCCGTCGTCGCCTTCAGCTACATGTACGACGACAGCCTCGGCAACGCCGGGCCCGCCACCCCGCGGGACCTGGCCGACCCGCGGTGGAAAGGCACGATCGCGTCCTCCTACCCGAACGACGACGACGCCATCCTCTACCTCTACAAGCTGTACGCCCAGACGTACGGCTGGGACTGGGTCGCGCGCCTGGCCGCGCAGGACATCCAGTTCGGCCGCGGGACACCCACCCCGATCGTGGCCGTCGCCAGCAAGCAGAAGAAGGTCGGCATCGGCGGCATCGGCTCGCTGACCGGCCCGGTCGCGCCCGGCGTGAAGTGGGTCATCCCCGACGGCCACCCGTTCATGGCCTGGGGCCACCGGGCGGCGATCCTGGCCGGGGCCAAACACCCCGCCGCCGCGAAGCTCTACCTGAACTGGTCGCTGTCCGTCCCCGTACAGCAGGCCTCCTTCGACGGCTGGGCGGTGCGCACCGACGTCCAGCCCCAAGGTGGACTCCGGCCGATCTGGGAATACCCCAACGCCCACCTCGACGGCTTCCCGGCCTTCATGGCCGACCGCGCCGAGGCCGAACGCTGGCGGCAGACCTTCAGCCTCTACTTCGGCGAGGTGCAAGGCCCGCCCAGCCCCGGCGTGCTCGGCCTGCATCCGGGCCGGTAGACGGCGATCCAGGCCGCCGCTCGCCACCGCAGACATTCAGCGGGCCCGGCTTTCGGCCCAGGCCACCCCTGCATACCTCGCTGGAGCCGCAGGCGACCTGGCATTCGCACCGGTCACGCCCGCGCTGTTGGGCAACCTGGCCGAGACCGGCCCATCGCGGAGCTACCCGTTACACGCACCACACAGATCGAGAGCGACACAACCCGGAGACCTTCGACGAGTGTGGATTTCGTTGTCCTCCGACCAGCAGAGGGACCGGATCCAAGACAGTCAGTCGGAGAACATGCGCGCTCACTGGCCCGACCAGTACTACACCGATGGTCACGTGAGCCCTTCACATCGAGGACCTCAAGTTCCCGTTCGCCTTCGCCCCCACACCCGCGTCGTCAACGACCCAATGCGGATAGCCTCGGGCACCGCACTGCGGTGACAAGCGTCCTCACCAGCACGTTTCACCAATCCATGCCGCACGGCAAAGGCGGCTTCCTCCCACCTAACGGCAAGAAGTGCGCCGCCAACAAATGGCCACTGTCAGCATTTGGCACAACACGTGTGATGAACGAGAAATAACTCACCTACGGCCAGCTGAGGTTCATGCAGCACTCGGCCTGGTCTAGCCCGCAAAGCTCGCTCAGGCGGCATCACCGCCCCGAAGCGAGCAATGCAGTAGTCGAGAGGAGCGCGCGTCATGAGGATCCGTCCGGTGCGCTTGAACCACGCCGTGCTGTTCGTCGCCTGTTGCGCGGCGTTGAGAATGAGCACGAACGCGGCGTTGAGGATGAGGACGTGGTGGTGTGAGAAGACCCCGCCGGCTGGGTGCCGGGCGGGGTCTTGGTGTTCAGGGTGCGTGTGTGGTGTTCAGTCTGCCGTGACTTCGGCGACGGCGGCGCGGGTGGAGGATTCATCGACGATGGTTTTGTCGGCGGTGTAGGCGGCGATGAGGGCTTGGACGGCGAGGTTGTTGACGGCGCGGGGGTAGCCGCGGCTGGTTTGGTGGATCAGTGCGGTGGCGTCGTCGGAGAACAGGGTGTCGGAGCGGCCGGCCAGGGCGAGGTGGTGGCGCAGGTAGCTGCTGGTTTCCTGGTCGGTCATGGGTGGCATGGTGTAGCGCAGTCCGATGCGCTGGTCGAGGGCGGCCAGGACGCCGAGTTTTATGCGCCGTCGGAGGGTGGGTTGCCCGACCAGCAGGCAGGCGAACGGGCTGCGGCTGTCCATGTCGTGGTTGGTGAGCATGCGGATGGATTCCAGTTGCGGGTGGTCGAGTAGGTGGGCCTCGTCGAGGATCAGGACGGGGATGCGTCCGCGTTCGGCGTGTTCGGTGGCGAGGGCGTCGGCGGCTTGCGGGAGCAGGGTGGCGTGGTGGACCCGAGGCTGGCCGCCGAGGGCTTGGACGATCTGGTGGTGGATGCCGCGGACGCCGATGGTGGGGTTGGGCAGGTAGACGATGGTGTGCCGGGTGGCGTCGAGGGCGGCGAGCGCGGCGCGGATGGCGACGGTTTTCCCGGCGCCGACCTCGCCGGTGATCACGCCGATGCGGTGTTCGGTGATGCACCAGGTGATCCGGGCGACGGCTTCGCCGTGAGCGGCGTGGCGGTGCAGCATGCCGGGGGCGAGGTCGCGGCCGAACGGCATGCGGGTGAATCCGTAGAAGCCTTGCAGTTTCTCGATCACGCGGGGTCCTCGAGGGTGGGCGTCGGGTTGTGGTGGGCGAGGCGGGCCAGCAGGGTGGTCTTGGCGGCCTGGTAGGCGGCCCGTTCGGCGGGGTCGGCGTCGCCGCGGGTGTCGCTGAGCGTTCGGGCCCAGGCCAGCAGGCCGGCGATTTCGGTGATGGTGGGCCGGCCACCGATGCCGGTGGTCACAGCGTGTCCGTGGGCTGGGGCCGGTCGGCAGCTGGGTGGTCGGTCAGGGCGGTGTAGTTGATCTGCTCGCCGAGGTGCCGCTGGTGCTGCTGGTCGACCAGCCGCAGGTAGTTGATGCCGGTCGCTGCCGGAGGCGGCTGGTCGGCTGGCGTTTCGGGTCGGGCTTTGGGATGGGAGTGGCGGCTGACGCGGTGCGGGATGGCCAGGCCCATCGGTTTGCCCTGGGAGCGGACCTCGATGGTGGTCAGGTCGAACGGGTCGAAGACCAACTCGACCCGACGGCCGGCCAGGACCGGGTCGACCTGGTAGGTGTTGCCGTGCAGGCTGACCGTGGCGGTTTTGGTGACCGTGCGGTACTCGGCCCACAAGAACGCCTCGGCCAACTCGGTCGGGGCGGGTAGCGGTAACGGCCGGTCCGACCAGTGGGTCTGCCACCGGTGCAGCGGCGCCTGCCCGGTCTCGGAGTGCACCTGACGGTGGTAGACGGTCTCGGCCCAGGCAGCGAACAACCGGTTGAGGGTGAGCAGGTCGTCGACCAGATGCCGGCCAGGCTGCGCAGCATGGACCGCCGTGTCGCCGGTGACCTCGACGAGGAACTGCTCCCGCACCGTGCGAAACAGCCGCTCGATCTTCCCGCGGCCCTGCGGCCGACCCGGGGTGGAGTGAGTCAGCTTGATCCCGAGCTTGGCGCAGGCCCGCAGCAACCACGCATCGACGAACGCGGACCCGTTGTCGACGCTATGCCGACGTCGGCATAGTGTCGATTATGACGATGTTCGCGTTATGCCGACTTCTGCACGAAGCTGCAGGTGGGTGCCAGTC